>NZ_JAOCBT010000001.1:0-576596 GCF_029840045.1 Pseudomonas sp. GD03903
TTGCGCGGGAAAAAGGTCGGCGCTCGACATGGAAACGTTGATTTCAAGCCTCATTCTGCTGGGCGTTCTGAGCCTCAGCCTCGGCCAGTTGCTCGCCTTCTTCCTGTTGCTCAGGCGAGCGGGACCAACTGCGCTGCTTGCATTGATCATCCCGGGCTTCGGCTTCTTTCTCGGACGCCGGCACGGCATCTATAAATGGCTCCTGCTGCCGTATCTGGTGTGCATGGGATGCTTCATCGCGGCGATGCTCATGGCCGGATGAGCCCCGCGACGAGCCTGCGAGTTGTCGCGGTAGACTCACCAAAAGGCGCTCTAGAACAGCCATTTCAGCGCGATTTTCCCCATTCGGAAGGCGCCATTCCTGCTGTTACAAAACCTCGGCTGCAGCACTGATGGCACTTCATCCAACTGTCACATTCGTGTCATAGAGTCTTCATGCGGCCTCACGATACTGGCCCCCGTTCCATCCAACCCCATTCTCCTTAAGGAGCAAGGCATGAAACTCAAGCGTTTGATGGCGGCCCTGACTTTTGTCGCCGCAGGCGTAGGCACCGCCAGTGCGGTGGCCGCGATCGATCCGGCCCTGCCGGACTACCAGAAAGCCAGCGGTGTGTCGGGTAACCTGTCGAGCGTCGGTTCCGACACTCTGGCCAACCTGATGACCATGTGGGCGGAAGAGTACAAGCGCCTGTACCCGAACGTGAACGTGCAGATCCAGGCCGCCGGTTCCTCCACCGCGCCGCCGGCTCTGACCGAAGGCACGGCCAACCTGGGCCCGATGAGCCGCAAGATGAAGGACGTCGAGCTGCAGGCCTTCGAGCAGAAGTACGGCTACAAGCCGACCGCTGTTCCGGTTGCCGTGGACGCCCTGGCGATCTTCGTGCACAAGGACAACCCCATCAAGGGCCTGACCATGCAACAGGTCGACGCCATCTTCTCCTCCACCCGCCTGTGCGGCAGCAAGTCGGAAGTGAAGACCTGGGGCGACCTGGGCCTGACCGGCGACTGGGCCAACAAGCCCGTCCAGCTGTTCGGTCGTAACTCCGTGTCCGGCACCTACGGCTACTTCAAGGAAGAGGCCCTGTGCAAAGGCGACTACAAGCCGAACGTGAACGAGCAGCCGGGTTCGGCTTCCGTGGTGCAGTCGGTGAGCCAGTCCCTGAACGGCGTTGGCTACTCCGGTATCGGTTACAAGACCGCTAGCGTGAAGACCGTTGCCCTGGCCAAGAAGGAAGGCGGCGAATTCATCGAAGACAACGAGGCGAATGCCCTGAACGGCACCTACCCGCTGTCGCGCTTCCTCTATGTCTACGTCAACAAGGCGCCGAACAAGCCGCTGAACCCGCTGGAAGCCCAGTTCCTTAAGATGGTGCTGTCCAAGACCGGCCAGCAGGTTGTCGTGAAAGACGGCTACATCCCGCTGCCGTCCAAAGTCGCCGAAAAAGCGATCAAGGACCTGGGTCTGTAATCAGCCTTCAAACCGGGCGGAGATCCCCGCCCGGCATGGGCTGACGCTTACTCGACCGAGCCCGCCAGCATGGCTCTGCTGGCGGGCTTTGTCGCGTCACTTCCATGTCATCTTTCTGTCATATAGGGCCGCTAGGGTGTCACTCCATGAACGACATGGCCAACTCCCCGATGACTTCTTCTCTTCCCGAGCGGATCGATTTCAATACGCCTGCCCTGCAGCGCAAGCGCCGTATCCGGGCGCTGAAGGATCGACTGACCCGTTGGTACGTGCTGGTTGGCGGTCTCGCCGTGCTGGCTGCCATCACCCTGATTTTCTTCTACCTCGCCTACGTCGTGCTGCCGCTGTTCCGCGGCGCCGAACTGGAGACCCGCGACCCCCTGGCTCCCGCCTGGCTGAAGACGGCCCAGGCGCCGCTGCTGCTGAGCATCGAAGAGCAGAACATGGTGGGCATGCGCGTCGCCGCTAATGGCGAGGTAGTGTTCTTCGACGCCAAGAAAGGCGACGAAATGGACCGCGTTGCGCTGAAGCTGCCTGCCGGCACCAGCGTCACCTCCATCGCCGAGGACCAGCCGGGGCACCCGACCGTTGCCCTGGGCCTGTCCAATGGCCAGGTGCTGGTGTTCAAGCACAACTACAAGGTCACCTACCCGGACAACAAGAAGACCATCACTCCGCACATCGAATATCCCTATGGCGAAGCCGCGATGAACCTGGACCCCCAGGGTCGTCCGCTGGAGCACGTGGCGATCGTCTCGGGTGATGACAGCCTGTTGCTGGCCGCGTCCACCGGCAGCGAGATGCTCCTGCTCGGCCTGACCCAGCAGGAAAACATGCTGACCGGCGAAAGCACCCTGCAGGAAGAGCGCATCAACCTGCCGCAGATCGCCGACCCGGTGAAAGCCATCTACATGGACCCGCGCAAACAGTGGCTCTATGTACTCAATGGCCGTGCCCAGGCTGACGTCTTCGATCTGAATACCCACCAGCTCAACGGTCGCTACAAGCTGCTGGATGACGCCTCCGCCGAAGTGACCGCCAGCAGCCAACTGCTGGGTGGTATCTCGCTGATGGTCGGCGACTCCAAGGGCGGCATCGGCCAATGGTTCATGGCTCGTGGTGAAGATGGCGAGCCGCGCCTGTCCCACGTACGTGACTTCAAGCTGGGCGACCAGCCGATCTCCAGCATCGCGCCGGAGCAGCGCCGCAAGGGCTTCCTGGCCCTCGACAAGCAAGGCAACCTGGGCATCTTCCACAGCACCGCGCACCGCACGCTGCTGGTGGAGAACGTCGCTTCGTCCGCCGGCCCAATGGCCCTGTCGCCGCGCGCCAACCGTCTGATCGTCGAGCAGGGTGGCGAGTTGCGCCGCTTCAGCCTGAGCAACCCGCACCCGGAAGTGTCCTTCAGCGCGCTGTGGGGCAAGGTCTGGTATGAGAGCTACGACAAGCCGTCCTATGTCTGGCAGTCCACCGCCGCGACCACCGACTTCGAGCCCAAGCTGAGCCTGTCGCCGCTGACCTTCGGTACGCTGAAGGCCGCGTTCTACGCAATGATCCTCGCTGCGCCGCTGGCCATCGCCGCCGCCGTCTACACCGCCTACTTCATGGCTCCGGGCATGCGCCGCAAGGTCAAGCCGGTGATCGAGCTGATGGAAGCGCTGCCGACCGTGATCCTCGGCTTCTTCGCCGGCCTGTTCCTCGCGCCCTACGTCGAAGGCCACCTGCCGGGCATCTTCAGCCTGCTGCTGCTCACGCCCTTGGGCATCCTCGCCGCTGGCCTGATCTGGAGCCGACTGCCCGAGCGCATCCGCCTGAGCCTGCCGGCCGGCTGGGAAGCGGCGATCCTGATCCCCGTGGTCCTCGCCACCGGCGCCTTCGCCCTGTGGATGAGCCCGCACCTGGAGACCATGTTCTTCGGCGGCGACATGCGCCTGTGGATCAGCCACGACCTGGGCATCACCTACGACCAGCGCAACGCCCTGGTAGTCGGCCTGGCCATGGGCTTCGCGGTGATCCCGAACATCTTCTCCATCGCCGAAGACGCCATCTTCAGCGTGCCGCGCAGCCTGACCTACGGCTCCCTGGCCCTGGGCGCCACGCCCTGGCAGACGCTGACCCGCGTGGTGATCCTGACCGCCAGCCCGGGCATCTTCTCGGCGCTGATGATCGGCATGGGCCGCGCCGTCGGCGAGACCATGATCGTGCTGATGGCCACCGGCAACACCCCGGTCAT
This sequence comes from Pseudomonas sp. GD03903, assembly GCF_029840045.1. Lineage (NCBI taxonomy): Bacteria > Pseudomonadati > Pseudomonadota > Gammaproteobacteria > Pseudomonadales > Pseudomonadaceae > Pseudomonas > Pseudomonas sp. GD03903. Next base: position 3,702 of record NZ_JAOCBT010000001.1, read on the forward strand.
GGACGTGAACATCTTCCAGGGCATGCGCACGCTGGCGGCGAACGTCGCGGTGGAAATGCCCGAGTCGGAGGTGGGCGGGACTCACTACCGCGTGCTGTTCCTTTCGGCACTGGTACTGCTGTCCTTCACCTTCGTGATGAACACCCTGGCAGAGCTGATCCGTCAGCGCCTGCGCAAGAAATACGCGTCGCTCTAAGCGCCGCCCGACGAGGCTAGTTCCGTGAAACAGAAACAGGAATCCGTCAAAGCGTGGTTCGCCAGCGGTTCGCCCTGGGTGTGGATGAACGCGGGTGCGGTGTCCATCGCCGTGATCATGACCATCGGCCTGCTCGCCGTGATCGCCGTGCGCGGTCTCGGCCACTTCTGGCCGGCGGACGTGATCGAGGCGACCTACAGCGTCCCCGGTGAAGCCCCCAAGACCCTGATCGGCGAAGAAGTGCAGATCGAGCAGGTACCGCGCGCGCGCCTGCGCGGTGCCGGCCTGCCGGTGCCGGACAACGGTCCGGAGTTCATGACCCGCGAACTGCTCAAGCTGGGCAACCGTGACCTGTATGGCAGCGACTTCTCCTGGGTGATCGGCGAGTGGCTGACCGACCGTCATCACCCGGCCGAGCTGGTGACCCTGGAGCGCCGCGAGTGGGGCAACTTCTACGGCTACCTGCTCAGCGTCAAGGAAAACGGCAAGGTCGTCGCCGAAGGTCCTGGCGCCATGGCCGAGCTGCAGACCCGGCTCAAGCGTGTCGATGAGCTCTATTCCAAGCTCTACCAGCTGGAGAAGAAGGACATCGGCGGCATCAACCATGGCCTGGAGCGCCTGCGCCTGAAGGAGCGTGGCCTGCAGCTGAACAACAAGCTGGATGCCACCGCCGAGGCTGACATCGCTGCCGGCCGCGCCGAGCTGAACGCCCAGTACAAGGTGCTGGAAGACCAGCTCAACGGCCTGCATCAGGAGTTCAACCGCGACAGCATCGTCATGCGCGATGCCTCCGGCAAGGAAACCGAGATCAGCGTCGGCAAGCTGGTGCACGCCTACCAGCCCAACCAGATGGGCGTGGCCACCAAGCTGAGCTTCTACTTCAAGAAACTGTGGGAGTTCCTCAGCGACGACCCGCGTGAAGCCAACACCGAGGGCGGTATCTTCCCGGCCATCTTCGGCACCGTGATGATGACCCTGGTGATGGCCGTGATCGTCACCCCGTTCGGTGTGATCGCTGCGGTCTACCTGCGCGAGTACGCTCGCCAGGGCCTGCTGACCCGCATCATCCGCATCGCGGTGAACAACCTTGCGGGCGTTCCGGCGATCGTCTACGGCGTGTTCGGCCTGGGCTTCTTCGTCTACGTGCTGGGCGGCTCCCTCGACCGAATGTTCTTCCCCGAGGCCCTGCCGGCGCCGACCTTTGGCACGCCCGGGCTGTTCTGGGCCTCGCTGACCCTGGCTATCCTCGCGGTGCCGGTGGTGATCGTGGCCACCGAGGAAGGCCTTGCGCGTATCCCGCGAGCCACCCGCGAAGGCTCGCTGGCCCTGGGCGCGACCAAGGCCGAAACCCTGTGGAAAGTGGTCCTGCCGATGGCCAGCCCGGCGATGATGACCGGCCTGATCCTCGCTGTGGCCCGCGCTGCCGGCGAAGTGGCACCGCTGATGCTGGTGGGCGTGGTGAAGCTGGCTCCGGCGCTGCCGGTGGATGGCAACTACCCCTATGTGCACCTGGACCAGAAGATCATGCACCTGGGCTTCCACATCTATGACGTCGGCTTCCAGAGCCCCAACGTCGAGGCAGCACGCCCACTGGTATACGCCACCGCGCTGCTGCTGGTGATGGTGATCGCCCTGCTGAACTTCTCGGCCATCGCCATTCGTAACCGCCTGCGCGAAAAGTACAAGGCGCTGGAAAACTGATTCCGCAGGCGGCGGGCAAGGCCCGCCGCCAAGCCTCCCAAGGAGACTGAACATGCAACATGAAACCGGATCCCACGGCATCGACATCGGCGCGCTCGGTCGCGGCGACCGCCACGGCATGAACCTGGAAAGTGAGACCGTCGCCCTCGAAGTGCCCGGCCTGAGCCTGTTCTACGGTGAAAAGCAGGCGCTGTTCGACGTCAGCATGAACATCCCCAAGCAGCGCGTGACCGCCTTCATCGGCCCGTCCGGTTGCGGCAAGTCCACCCTGCTGCGCTGCTTCAACCGCATGAATGATCTGGTCGACGGCTGCAACGTGAAGGGCGAGATCCTCCTCGACGGCCACAACATCTTCGCCAAGAACGTCGACGTCGCCGAACTGCGCCGCCGCGTCGGCATGGTGTTCCAGAAGCCCAACCCGTTCCCCAAGAGCATCTACGAGAACGTGGTCTACGGCCTGCGCATCCAGGGCATCAACAAGAAGCGTGTACTCGACGAAGCCGTCGAGTGGGCACTCAAGGGCGCGGCGCTGTGGGACGAAGTGAAGGATCGCCTGCACGAGTCCGCCCTCGGCCTCTCCGGCGGCCAGCAGCAGCGTCTGGTCATCGCCCGCACCATCGCCGTGGAGCCGGAAGTCCTGCTGCTCGACGAACCCTGCTCGGCACTGGACCCGATCTCCACCCTGAAGATCGAAGAGCTGATCTACGAGCTGAAATCCAAGTTCACCATCGTCATCGTGACCCACAACATGCAGCAGGCCGCGCGCGTCTCCGACTACACGGCGTTCATGTACATGGGCAAGCTGATCGAGTTCGGCGATACCGATACCCTGTTCACCAACCCGGCCAAGAAGCAGACGGAAGACTACATTACCGGGCGCTACGGTTAGTGGCTGTAGGCGACAGGCTGCAGGCAACAGGCGTGAGCCCAGCCCTGCGAGCCACCGTTTTTCTGCCTGAAGCATGTAGCCTGAAGCCATTCGCGGAGCGAAAGCATGATTAACAAAGAGAGCCTCACCCACCACATCTCGCAGCAGTTCAACGCCGAGCTGGAAGATGTGCGCAGCCACCTGCTGGCCATGGGCGGCCTGGTGGAGAAGCAGGTCAACGACGCGGTCAACGCGCTGATCGACGCCGACTCGGGCCTGGCCCAGCAGGTCCGCGAGATCGACGACCAGATCAACCAGATGGAGCGCAACATCGACGAGGAGTGCCTGCGCATCCTCGCCCGCCGCCAGCCGGCTGCCTCCGACCTGCGCCTGATCATCAGCATCTCCAAGTCGGTGATCGATCTGGAGCGCATCGGCGACGAAGCCTCGAAGATCGCCCGCCGTGCCATCCAGCTGTGCGAGGAGGGCGAGTCGCCGCGCGGCTACGTCGAGGTACGCCACATCGGCAACCAGGTGCGCAAGATGGTGCAGGAGGCGCTGGATGCCTTCGCCCGCTTCGACGCAGACCTCGCGCTGTCGGTGGCGCAGTACGACAAGACTGTCGACCGCGAATACAAGACCGCCCTGCGCGAGCTGGTCACCTACATGATGGAAGACCCGCGCGCCATCTCCCGCGTGCTCAACGTCATCTGGGCCCTGCGTTCGCTGGAGCGCATCGGCGACCACGCGCGCAACATCGCCGAACTGGTGATCTACCTGGTGCGCGGCACCGATGTCCGCCACATCGGCCTGACCCGCATGAAGGAAGAAGTGCAGGGCACGGCTGCAAAGGCCGACAAGGCCGAATAAGCCAGAAGCTTGCAGCAGAAGGAACCCGGCCATCGCGCCGGGTTCGTCATTTTATGGCTGAGCGGTCCCCGCCAATGGCATCTAGCCACTCGGCAAGGCTATCCTTCGCCCTATCGTTTTCGGGAGATGCCGATGGGCAAGGTCAGTGTGCTGGTGGTGGATGACGCTCCGTTCATCCGTGACCTGGTGAAGAAGGGGCTGCGGGACCACTTCCCCGGTCTGCAGATCGAAGAGGCGGTCAATGGTCGCAAGGCGCAGCAGTTCCTCGCGCGCCAGGCCGTCGACCTGATCCTCTGCGACTGGGAAATGCCCGAACTGTCGGGCATCGAGCTGCTTACCTGGTGTCGTGAGCAGGACAACCTGAAGACCACGCCCTTCATCATGGTCACCAGCCGCGGCGACAAGGACAACGTGGTGCAGGCCATCCAGGCCGGCGTTTCCGACTTCATCGGCAAGCCGTTTTCCAACGACCAACTGGTGAGCAAGGTGAAGAAGGCGCTGTCGCGCGCCGGCAAGCTGGAAGCCCTGGCGGCCCAGGCACCGCAACGCAGCCTGGTTGGTTCCATGCCCAATGACTCCCTGGCCGCCCTCACCGGCGGCAAGGCGGAAGTCGTGCGTCCAGCGGCGGCGCCCAGTGCGCCGCGCCAGGCTCCGGCAACTCCGACTGCCGCTGCGCCTGCCGCCCGTAGCGGCGCCAAGGGTCAGCAAGGCCAGTTGCGCCTGCCTTCGGCCAGCCTTGCCTGTGTGATCAAGGCGCTCAGCCTCAAGGAAGCGTTGCTGGTGGTGAAGCGCGGCACGCCGCTGCCGCAGGTGCTGGAGAGCGCCGTGCTGGACCTGGAGGAGGACAGCGACGTCGCCCGCCTCAACGGCTACCTGCATGCCGTTGCCGCGCTGGAACCCCGGCCGGACAGCGAGTGGCTGCAGCTGACCTTCCGCTTCGTCGACCGCGATCCGCAGAAGCTCGACTATCTTTCGCGCCTGATCGCCCGTGGCAGCACGCAGAAGCACTACGTTCCCGGCGCCTGATCCGGTTACAAATGCGCAGGTCGGCGGGAAGTACTGCTTCACAGGCCGACCGGCGGCAGGTCGCGACGCAGGGACGACGCTGCTAGTCTTGCCAGCGTCGCCAAACCTATAACCAGAGTCGACATGCTAGGGCGCAGTATCCTCCTGTGCGGTCTATTGGCCGCCTCCGGGACGGCTTCGGCCGTGACCATCTACAAGTACACCGACGCCAACGGCGTGGTCACCTACACGGACAAGGCCGTGCCGGGTGCGGCTGTGTTCGTTTTCCGTGATCGCATGGTCGAGCACCTGGAAGAGCAGGTGAAGCTGGAGACGAAGAAACATGCCGGCGGCGAGACCCTCCAGGTGCGCAACGATCTGTACGCGCCGGTGGAGGTGGAGCTGAGCGTGAACGCAGTCCAGAACGCCGCGGGCGCACCGGCACGGCCGATTCGCTGGGTGTTGCCGCCGCGCAGCTCGATTCGCCTGGCCACCCTTGCCCCGCTGGACCCCGCCAAGCCACTGCACTACAAGCCCAAGCTGCGCTATGCGCTGGGCGACCCGCGCGTGGCGCCGCTGGCCTACCAGTATGCGCTGCCATGGGTGGGTGGGCCGTTCCGCCTGACCCAGGGGGCCAACGGACGCTACAGCCACTTCACGCCCAAGGGCCGTTACGCCATGGACATCGCCATGCCGGTGGGCACGCCCATCATCGCGGCGCGTGGCGGCACCGTGGTGAAGGTGGAGAACGGCCAGAGCGGCCGCGGGAAGAATCCGTCCGGCAACTTCGTGCGCGTGCTGCATGACGACGGCACCATGGGCGTCTACCTGCACTTGATGCGCGGCTCGGTGCTGGTCCGTGAAGGCCAGCGGGTCGGTACCGGCACGCCGCTGGCGCAGTCGGGCAACACCGGTAACAGCAGCGGCCCGCACCTGCACTTCGTGGTGCAACGCAACGTCGGGCTGGACCTGGTCTCGATTCCCTACGACTTCTCGCAGCCGGTGGACACGCTGCCGAACTTTGCGGTGGTCAAGGGCAACTGAGCGGCGGTTCGTTGCAGGAGCGAGCTTGCTCGCGAGCGGGGTTGGCCGGCAGCACCGGAGCCGGGTGGGTTCGCGAGCAAGCCCGCTCCTGCAGAAAAGAAAAAGGCAGCCTGCGGGCTGCCTTTTTTTTTGCGCGGAACTGTCAGTCCAGCTTCACCACCTTGGCGAGGACGATCTTCGGGCCTTTCATTTTCTTCACGATGATGCGCAAGCCCTCGGTATCCAGCACTTCCTCTTCTTCCGGGACGCGCTTCAGGGTGTCGTACACCAGGCCGGCCAGGGTATCTGCCTCGACGTGGTCGAGGTCCAGGCCCAGCAGGCGCTCCAGCTTGAACAGCGGAGTGTCGCCGCGCACCAGCAGCTTGCCGGGCTGGTAGGCGACGATGCCGCGCTCGGCCTTGCGGTGCTCGTCCTGGATGTCGCCGACCAGTACTTCCAGCACGTCTTCCATGGTCAGGTAGCCCACCACCTTGTGGTCGGCTTCCTCCACCAGCGCGAAGTGCGAGCCGCCCTGGCGGAACTGTTCCAGCAGGCGAGCCAGCGGCAGGTGCTTGGTGACCATCTCCAGCGGGTGGGTCAGCTCGTCGAGGTCGAAGGACTCCGGCAGGCTGTCCAGCGTCGCCAGGGCCAGCAGCAGGTCCTTGATGTGCAGCAGGCCGGTGAACTCGCCTTTCTCGCCGTCGTACACCGGGTAGCGGCTGTACTTGTGTCGGCGGATGGTGGCGATGATGTCGTCCAGCGGCGCATTACGCTCCAGGTAGACCAGGTCTTCGCGGGAGTTGGCCCAGTCGGCGACTTCCAGCTCTCCCAGTTCAACCGCCGAGGCCAGCACGCGCATGCCCTGGTCGCTGGGGTCGTGGGCGCGGCTGGAGTGCAGGATCAGCTTGAGCTCATCGCGGCTGTAGTGATGCTCATGGTGCGGGCCCGGTTCGCCTTGCCCGGCGATCTTGAGGATGGTGTTGGCGCTGGCGTTGAGCAGCCAGATGGCCGGGTACATGGCCCAGTAGAACAGGTACAGCGGCACCGCGGTCCACAGCGACAGCAGTTCCGGCTTGCGGATCGCCCAGGATTTGGGCGCGAGCTCGCCGACCACGATGTGCAGGTAGGAAATGATGAAGAACGCGGTGAAGAACGATACGCCGCGGATGACTTCCTCGGAGTGCACGCCGATTGCCGCCAGCAGCGGTTCGAGCAGTTCGGCGAAGGCCGGCTCGCCGACCCAGCCCAGGCCCAGGGAGGCCAGGGTGATGCCCAGCTGGCAGGCGGAGAGGTAGGCGTCGAGCTGGTTGTGCACCTTGCGCAGGATGGTGCCGCGCCAGCCGTGCTGGTTGGCGATGGTCTCCACGCGGGTCGAGCGCAGCTTGACCATGGCGAACTCGGCGGCCACGAAGAAGCCGTTGAGTACGACGAGGAACAGGGCGAACAGAATCAGGCCGAAATCGGCGAAATAGGTGAGGAAGTTGCTACTAGGGGAAGGGTCCATGGTTCTGTTGGATTAAGGATGGACGGACAAGAATGCGGTTCGTGGGGCCTGGCTGGCAAGCCCGACTATGGCCGCGTGTGGCTCGAGCGCCGTTATGCGCGGCTCTCGACCTGCTGTGCAGGGAAGTGGCAGGTGAAGCTGCTGCCCTTGCCCGGCACACTGCTGATGTCCAGGGTGCCGCGGTGGCGCAGCAGCACATGCTTGACGATGGCCAGGCCCAGGCCGGTGCCGCCGGTGCTGGCGTTGCGGCTGGAATCCACGCGGTAGAAACGCTCGGTCAGGCGCGGCAGGTGCTTGGGGTCGATGCCGATACCGCTGTCCTGCACGGCCAGATGTGCGCCTTGCTCGTCCGCCCACCAGCGAATGCGGATATCACCTTCGTCGGGGGTGTACTTCACGGCGTTGAACACCAGGTTGGAGAAGGCGCTGCGCAGTTCGGCCTCGCTGCCCTTGAGCTTCACCTTCGAATCCGCTTCCAGGCTGATGCGATGGCTGCGTGCGCCGGACAATGCCTGGGCATCATTGCGGATCGACAGCAGCATCAGGTCTACCGCCACCGGCTTGTTGTCTGCCGGGTAGTCGGTGGCTTCCAGCTTGGCCAGCAGGAGCAGATCGTTGAGCAGGTTCTGCATGCGCCCGGCCTGCTGCTGCATCTGCTGCAGCGCGCGGGTCCAGCGCGGGTTCACGTCTTCGACGTTGTCGAGCAGTGTCTCCAGGTAGCCGGCGATCACCGTCAGTGGTGTGCGCAGCTCATGGGAGACGTTGGCGACGAAGTCCTTGCGCATCTGTTCCAGCTGATGGACGCGGGTCACGTCGCGCACCAGCATCAGGTGCTCGCCGGCGCCGTAGAGGGTGATGTGGAACTGCAGGCGCAGGTTGTCGCTGATTGGCGAGGGCAACTCCAGCGGCTCGCGGTAATCCTCACCCTCGAAGTATTCCTTGAAGCGCGGATGACGAACCAGGTTGGTCACTGGCTGGCCGCCGTCCTGCGGACTCTTCAGGCCGAGCAGACGCTCGGCGGACTGGTTCCACCACTCCAGGTTGCCGTCGCGGTCGAGCAGGATCATGCCGTCGCGTAGCGCCGCGGTGGATTCCTGCATGCGGTCGATCACCGCCTGCAGGCGCCCGCGTGCCTTCTGGTTGCGGCGCTGCAGGTGGTAGATGCTGTCGAACACTTCGCCCCACAGGCCGTAGCCATCGGGCGGGGCTTCGTCGGGCTGGTGGTTCTTCAGCCACTTGTGCAGGCGCAGCAGCTGCCAGGTCGACCAGCCAAGATAGGCAGCCAGCGCCACGGCGATGGCCCAGCCGTACTGGCCGGTGATCAGGCCGAGCAGCGCGCCGGCGGCCACCACCAACAGCAGGTGGCGTATCAGCACGCCTCTCCAGTTCTGGGTCACGAAATTCCGTTCCTTGTACCCGTCAGACGAGAAGTCGGGTCAGCTTTTGGTCGAGAAACGATACCCGGTGCCGCGCACGGTCTGAACCAGATTTTCGTATACCTCGCCCAGGGCCTTGCGCAGGCGGCGGATATGCACGTCGACGGTGCGCTCCTCGACATAGACGTTGCCGCCCCAGACCTGGTCCAGCAACTGGCCACGGGTGTAGGCGCGCTCCTGGTGGGTCATGAAGAACTGCAGCAGGCGGTATTCGGTCGGGCCCATCTCGGCAGGTTTGCCGTCAATGGTCACGCGGTGGCTGATCGGGTCGAGCATCAGGCCGCCGACTTCGATCGGCGTCTCACTGTCGCCAGCGCCGGTGCGGCGCAGCACGGCCTTCAGGCGGGCCACCAGTTCGCGCGGGGAGAACGGCTTGGTGATGTAGTCATCCGCGCCGACTTCCAGCCCCTGGATCTTGTTGTCCTCTTCGCCCTTGGCGGTGAGCATGATGATCGGGATGGCCGAGGTCAGTTCGTCGCGCTTGAGGCGGCGGGCCAGTTCGATGCCGGAGGTGCCCGGGAGCATCCAGTCGAGCAGGATCAGGTCCGGTTTGCGATCGACGATCACCGCGTGAGCCGTCTGGGCGCTGTCGGCCTCCAGACATTCGTAGCCGGCCATCTCCAGGGCCACGGCGATCATTTCCCGGATCGGAGCTTCGTCATCGACGATGAGGATTGTCTTGCCAACCATGCTGAGGCCTCAGAATTTCTGTGTTGCGCCGCATTAGATAACGGAAATATTTCATGAATGTGACACCCGGATGTTAGCCGAGCCTCGCTCCAGAGCGCTCGTCTATGCTGAGTGGGTTGCCGCGGGTTTGCCGCGCGGCACAAGCGGAGTGCACCGGCCCGGTCGGCGGTGTGTCCGGCAGCTCGATTGCCGGAGTCTTGCGATGACGGTTGTGAGTGCGTTGTCGACGTCGCCCTGGCCGGCCCTGCCTGCGATCCCGCCTGCCTTTGCGCCGATGCTCGCGCCGTTTCCACCTCACCAGAGGAGAAGCGTTATGAAACTGCTATTCCCGGCCCTGGCACTGGGCCTGATGCTGCCGGCGATGTCCGCCCTGGCCGCGGGCCCCGGCATGGAGAAGAACGGCATGCTGGTCGATGCCAAGGGCATGACGCTCTACACCTTCGACAAGGACGGCGGCGGCAAGTCGATGTGCAACGGCGGCTGCGCGCAGAATTGGCCGCCGCTGATGGCTGCCGCGGATGACAGCGCCATGGGTGACTGGACGCTGATCAAGCGCGATGACGGCAGCGCCCAGTGGGCCTACAAGGGCAAGCCGCTGTACACCTTCGTGCAGGACAAGAAGGCTGGCGACATGGCCGGCGACGGCAAGATGGGCGTCTGGCACATGGCCAAGCCGTAAGGTCACAGCCCGACCTTGCTTGTGCGGGTTGGGAGCGATGTAGGAGCGGACTTCGTCCGCGATGGTCTCCGGCGCGCTGCGGGCCAATCGCGGACGAAGTCCGCTCCTACGAAATGGCTATGATCAGCGCAGGGCGAAGTCCAGCACGGTGCCGAGGAAGATCGCCAATCCCGCCCAGTGGTTGTGCAGGAAGGCCTTGAAGCACTTCATCGGCTCGCGGTCGCGGGTCGAGTGGAACTGCCAGGCGAAGCAAGCCGCCGCCACCGCCAGGCCCAGGTAGTAATACAGGTGCATGGCCAGCTTGTTGCCGGCCAGGACCAGCAGCAGGAGCATCAGCCCCTGCAGGCTCAGGTTGATCACCCGGTCGGCGTCGCCGAAGAGAATCGCCGTGGACTTCATGCCCATCTTCAGGTCGTCTTCGCGGTCGGTCATCGCGTAGTAGGTGTCATAGGCGACCGTCCACAGCACATTGGCGAAGAACAGCAGCCAGGCCACCGCTGGCAGCGTGCCGCCGGCTGCGGTGAAGGCCATCGGGATGCCCCAGGAGAAGGCCGCGCCCAGCACTACCTGCGGGTAGTAGGTGTAGCGCTTCATGAAGGGGTAGAGCGCCGCGATCGCCGCGCCGCCGAAGGACAGCCAGATGGTCTGTGCGTTGGTGCACAGCACCAGCAGGAAGCTCAAGCCCAGCAGCACGAAGAAGGCGATCCAGGCCTCGCGCACGGTGATCCTGCCGGTGGCCAGTGGGCGCGCCTTGGTGCGTTCGACGTGGCCATCGAGCTTGCGATCGGCAAAATCGTTGATCACGCAGCCGGCCATGCGCATCAGCACGGTACCGACGATGAAGATCAGCAGGTTCTTTGCGCTCGGCATGCCGCCGCTGGCCATCCACAGCGCCCACAGCGTCGGCCACAGCAGCAGGTAGATGCCGATCGGCTTGTCCATGCGCGTCAACTGGATGAAGTCCCAGGCGCGGGGATGCAGGCGGGCGAGGGGTTTGATCAGGGCGACGAACATGGCGGCCTCCGGAAAACGATCCGGGAATTATACGGGCTGTTGTTCCACGCGTTGCCACAGTGTCGGCAGGAATACTTCGGCAACCAGCACGCCCAGGCCGTCACGGCTGAAGCACGAACGGCGGCCCCACAGGCGCTCGGCGCGCACCTCGGCGGGCAGGCTGGCGGCCGGATAGCGGCAGACCTCGATGGCGCCACGCAGGAAGGCGCGGTCGCTGAACAGCAATTCGCCCAATGAGCGCGTGCCCAGCAGGCGCAGGTCGAAGCCTGAGCCTTCCAGCGCCTGGCGCGCGGCGACGCTGCGGGCGAATACCCAGGGCGTGCCGTGGCCCTTCAGGTAGACCTCGCGCACCCAGCCCTGGCTGCCATCCGGCACGCCCAGCGCAGCGCACTCATCGGTACGCAGGCGATGCCAGCCCTCGGCAAGCGGCTGTACGGCGAAGGCGCCGGCGGACAGCGCGGTGAGGCGGCGCGTCAGCGAACCTTCATCGAACAGCCAGTCCACCACCTGGGCGGCGGGAGCGGGGTGCAATTGGGCGGCGGTGAGCCAGCGGGGCGGGTGAATCAGGGCGGCTTCGGGCACGGGTTCGACTGCAGTTGGCCAGGGACGCGGCAGCTTAACATGGCGGCTTTGCGGCTCCGATTGCGTTGTCTGCAAGAGTGCCTTACGCAAAACCCCACCAAAGGTTTGGCGGGTTGCCCGGCGTTTTACAGGGGCTTGCGCCGCAAGCCCATCGCCAGTACAAAGCCGGACATTGGATGCACTGACGTCCAAGCGACAAGAACATGAGGGTGATAGCTGATGAAGAAGTGGCAATGCGTGGTTTGTGGCCTGATCTATGACGAGACCAAGGGTTGGCCGGAAGAGGGCATCGCCGCCGGCACTCGCTGGGAAGACGTACCGGAAGACTGGCTGTGCCCGGACTGCGGCGTCGGCAAGCTGGATTTCGAGATGATCGAGATCGGCTGATCCCGCCAGGAACAATTCCGCGACGGCGGCCTTCGGGCCGCCGTCTGCGTTTGTAGCGCCGGCACGGCTGTTGCTGACGGGGTAGACTGGCCTGGCGCCGGGTTGACTCTGCTGACGTGCCCCGGCGGCATGCCCGCCGTTGGCCGGCATGGGCAGATACGCTAGGTTCAGCGGGCAAGCCGAGGAGGGCATCCGATGCGCAAATGGCAATGCGTGGTCTGTGGCTTCATCTACGACGAAGCGCTGGGGCTGCCCGAAGAGGGCATTGCTCCTGGAACCCGCTGGGAAGATATCCCGGCGGATTGGGTCTGCCCGGACTGCGGCGTTGGCAAGATGGACTTCGAGATGATCGAAATCTCCTGAGAATCCATCCATGACCGGGCTGCGCGTCGGCATAACTGCGTTGGAAGCGAACTCGGGATGCTCATGTACTGAAGTACACTCCGCTCCCTCGCTCGCTTCCGCCTTGTTCTGCTCTAGCTCGCCAGGTCCTGAATGGATTCTGGGTGACAGAACTAACATTCGGCGGCTTCCGCGCCGCCATTCCGTCTTTACGCTGTGGCGATTTTGAGGTGAGAGAGTAATGAGCGAAAACGCACCGCTGGTGATCATCGGAACTGGCCTTGCCGGCTACAACCTGGCCCGCGAGTGGCGCAAGCTGGACAGCGAAACGCCGCTGCTGCTGATCACCGCCGACGACGGTCGCTCCTACTCCAAGCCGATGCTCTCCACCGGCTTCTCCAAGGACAAGGACGCCGACGGCCTGGCCATGGCCGAAGCTGGCGCCATGGCTGACCAGCTCAAGGCGCGCATCCTCACCCACACCCGCGTCACCGGCATCGATCCGGGCCACCGGCGCATCTGGATCGGCGAGGAAGAAGTGCACTACCGCGACTTGGTCCTGGCCTGGGGCGCCGAAACCATCCGCGTGCCGGTCGAGGGCGACGCCCAGGACCTGATCTTCCCGATCAACGACCTCGAGGACTACGCACGCTTCCGCGCTGCCGCCGCCGGCAAGCGCCGCGTGCTGCTGCTTGGCGCCGGCCTGATCGGCTGCGAATTCGCCAACGACCTGTCCAGCGGCGGCTACCAGATCGACGTGGTCGCGCCTTGCGAACAGGTGATGCCCGGCCTGCTCCATCCTGCCGCCGCGCAGGCGGTGCAGGAGGGGCTGGAAGGCCTTGGCGTACGCTTCCACCTCGGCCCGGTGCTGAACAGTCTGGTGCACGCCGGGGACGCCCTGGAGGCGCATCTTTCCGACGGCCAGGTGATCGCCTGCGATCTGGTGGTCTCCGCGGTCGGTCTGCGCCCGCGCATCGACCTGGCTGCCGCCGCCGGGCTGGACATCAACCGTGGCGTGATGGTCAACCGCGAACTGCGCACCTCCCACGCCAATATCTACGCCCTGGGTGACTGCGCCGAGGTCGACGGCCTCAACCTGCTCTACGTGATGCCACTGATGTCCTGCGCTCGCGCACTGGCACAGACCCTGGCCGGCAAACCGACGCCGGTGGCCTATGGCGCCATGCCGGTGACGGTGAAAACCCCGGTGTGCCCGCTGGTGGTTTCGCCGCCGCCGCGCGGAAGCGAGGGTGAATGGCAGGTGGAAGGCTCTGGCCCGGACCTCAAGGTGCTCTGCCGGGATACCGCCGGTCGATTGCTCGGTTACGCCCTCACAGGGGCCGCGGTGAGTGAAAAACTCTCTCTGAACAAGGAGTTGCCAGCCCTGTTGGCGTGACAGGCGTCGCCTATGGCGTTTTTGCCTTGGGAAACTACCCGCAAATTGTCAGACGATACTGGCGTACCAGCTTTCGGCGTGCCATTCTCCCCCCGTCTGCCGCAGCCTAGAGCCTGTACGGCAAGGCTGCGGTGCCTTGGGCGCTGTTGGGAAGACAGCACGGACACAACAACAACAAACCGTCAAAGAGGCATTTATGCGTAAACCAGAACTCGCCGCCGCGATCGCCGAGAAGGCCGACCTCACCAAAGAACAAGCCAACAAGGTGCTGAATGCGCTGCTGGATGAAATCACTGGCGCGCTCAACCGCAAGGACAGCGTTACCCTTGTCGGTTTCGGTACCTTCGTTCAGCGCCACCGTGGCGCCCGTACCGGCAAGAACCCGCAGACCGGCCAGCCGGTAAAGATCAAAGCCAGCAATACCGTTGCCTTCAAGCCGGGCAAGGCGCTCAAAGACGCCGTCAACTGATCGCGTCTGACCCGGAGCCAGAGCGGCTCCGGGTTGCCTCCTGCAGTTACATAATCCCTCCAAAAGACCGGATGTAGTCCGTTTTCAAACTGGCTACAATGCGCAGACTATTGTCTCGAACGTCGAGGTTTGTGCATGAAATTCCGTCTTCTCCTGTGGATGCTGGGTCGCTTGATGGCCAAGGCCAGCCGCGAAAACCCGGCGTTCCAGAAGCAGCTCGAAGGCAAGGACCTGGTGTTCCAGCTCCACACCCTCGACGGCAAGGTCGCCCGCCACTACATCGTCAAGGATCTCAAGGTCAGCGCCCGTCGCGGCACGCACCCGAACCCGGCCTTTGCGCTGGGCTTCAAGGACGGCGCCTACGGCTTCGCCACCATGACCTCGAAGAATCCCCAACTGGCCTTCATGCAGGGCATCCAGAACAAGGACATCCAGATCCAGGGCAACCCCGGCCTGGTGATCTGGTTCCAGGGCCTGGTGAAGTACCTGAAGCCGAAGAAAAAGGCCGCGCCGGCCAGCGACAAGAAAGCCGCCTGAGGCGCTTTCGATGCACAGAAAAAAGGCCCCTGACGGGGCCTTTTTCATTGATGCGGGAAGCGATGCACGGCAGGGTACTCGTAGGATGGGTGGAGCCTAAGCGATACCCATGCTGTCGGTGCTTCGGATCGATGGGTATCGCTGCGCTCCACGCCATCCTACGGCCGGGGCCGGACCAGATTCAGTGCCCCGGATTGAACTGGCTGGCCAGTTCACGCAGCACAGCCTCGGCGTCGAGGACCTTGCGCACGGCGTCCTCGGCCTTTTCACGCGGAATATCCAGGCGATCCAGCAGGTCCTGCGGAATATCGGTCTCCGGGCCGCTGCCGATGCCGTGGTTGCGCAGCAGGCGGGTCGCCAGGCACACCAGGTTGGCGTAGGCGGAGCAATCACCGGCGTAGGTCGGGTCGTGCTGGAAGCGCAGCGCGGTGTAGATCTCCTCCGGCATGTCCCAGGTGCGCATCAGCCAGGCGCCGATCTGTTCGCGGGTGATGCCCAGCAGATGCTGTTCGACGAGGTTGTGCTCGACGTGCGGGTTCACTTCCAGGTGCCGGCAGATCAGCGAGAAATGCGGCGGGAAGATGTGTGCCAGAACCAGGTAGCCGATGCTGTGCAGCAGGCCGCCGAGGTAGGTCAGGCCGGCTTCCGGGCGCTCGGCGCGCGGCACGGCACGGGTCAGGCCCTCGATCACTGCGGCGGTGTAGATCGCCTGGTGCCAGTAGGGCGTAGCGTGCTGCGGCTGGTCCTTGGGCAGGCTCAGGGTCTTGCCCAGGGCCAGGCCCAGGGCGAGGTTGATCACCAGGTCGAAGCCCAGCACACGGACGATGGCGTCCTCCACCGAGCGGATCTTGCCAGGCGCAGCGTAGTAGGGCGAAGCCGCCCAGCTGACCACTTGCGCGGCGAGCGCCGGGTCGGTTTCCACCACGCCGGTGATGTCATCCACCGTGGCGTTGGGGTCGACGCGCAGCTTGATGATCTTCTGTGCGGTTTCCGGCAGCGGTGGAATCTCGATGGTTTCCTCGAGGCGTTGCTGGATGCGGCGGGCGGTGAACGCCTGCACGGCCTGGGTGATTTCCTTGCGGTCGTCGTCCGGGCGGTCGAGGTTGGGCCGGATGGATTCCAGCGGCACGCCGAAGCGTGCCGCGCTGGCCTTCTCCAGCAGGCTGCGGAAGGACGCCGTGGGAATTTCCAGCAGCGTGCCCGGTGCGCCGGACTCGATCAGCAGCTGCGGTTCCTGCAGCAGGCGCTCGTCATACAGGCACGGCGAGCTGGTCAGCGGCGGCAATGCCGGCAGGCGACCGAGCTGATGCTTGCCGAGCATGCGCTCCAGGCGATCGGGCTTGACCGCCACCAGCTTGCGCCCGGTGAGTTCGGCCAGGCGGTTGAGGTCCAGCAACTGGCTCTGCGGGAACAGCACCAGCAAGGTGCCGACGGCATCCTCCAGCAGGCTGGCCTGCACCCGGCGCGCGGCCGGCAGTGTGGTGGCGTCGCTGATTTCGCGAGAGGGAATGCCCAGCTTGTCGAGCAGCTGCAGGATGACCTCGGGGGCCTGCGAGGAGTCGGATGGGGCGCGTGCGGCGTCGCTCATGAATGTGATCCGGTTATCAACGGCTGGGTCGGAGTATAACCACGCAGTCAGCGTGACCGAGCAGTCAACTGACCGATGAGAGTGAAATACGTCACACTTGTCCGTATTGCTGGCCGTGTCTCAGCCAGCGTGCCAGCAGCGGACTGACCGATTGCGGCCAGTGTGCCAGCAGGGCCTGCGCGGCATCGCGTACCGCCGGTAGCAGGTCGGCGTCGCGCATCAGGTCGGCCACCTTGAATTGCAGCAGGCCGGTCTGGCGCGTACCGAGCATTTCGCCGGGGCCGCGCAATTCCAGGTCCTTTTCGGCGATGACGAAACCATCGCAGGTTTCGCGCATGATCCCCAGGCGCTCGCGGCCGATCTGCGACAGCGGCGGGTGATAGAGCAGCACGCAGTGGCTTGCCGCGCTGCCCCGGCCGACTCGGCCGCGCAACTGGTGCAACTGCGCCAGCCCCAGGCGCTCGGGGTTCTCGATGATCATCAGGCTGGCGTTGGGTACGTCCACGCCGACTTCGATCACCGTGGTCGCCACCAGCAACTGCAGCATGCCTTCCTTGAAGGCCTCCATGACCACGGCCTTGTCTGCCGGCTTCATGCGCCCGTGGATCAGGCCCACGCGCAGTTCGCCCAGCGCCGAAGAGAGTTCCTCGTAGGTGGTTTCCGCAGCCTGGCAGGTGAGTTCTTCGGATTCCTCGATCAGCGTGCAGACCCAGTAGGCCTGGCGGCCCTCTGCGCAGGCGGCGCGCACCCGCTCGATCACTTCGATGCGGCGGCTGTCGGCCACCAGCACGGTGTTCACCGGGGTTCGGCCGGGCGGCAGTTCATCGAGGATCGAGGTGTCCAGATCGGCGTAGGCGCTCATCGCCAGGGTCCGCGGAATGGGGGTGGCGGTCATGATCAGCTGGTGCGGGCAAAACCGGCCGTCGACGCCTTTCTGGCGCAGGGCGAGGCGCTGCTGCACGCCGAAGCGGTGCTGCTCGTCGATGATCACCAGGGCCAGGCGCTTGAACTTCACCTCGTCCTGGAACAGTGCGTGGGTGCCGACGATCATCGGTGCGCCGCCGGCGATCTGCTCCAATGCGCTGGCGCGGGCCTTGCCCTTGAGCTTGCCGGCCAGCCAGGCGACTTCGATGCCCAGCGGTTGCAACCACTTGGTGAAGTTGAGGAAGTGCTGCTCGGCGAGAATCTCGGTGGGCGCCATCAGCGCCACCTGATAACCGGCTTCCAGCGCCTGCAGGGCGGCGAGGGCGGCGACCACGGTCTTGCCGGCGCCGACGTCGCCCTGCACCAGGCGCAGCATCGGCTCGGACTGGGCGAGGTCATAGGCGATTTCCGCGCCGACCCGCTGTTGCGCACCGGTGGGCTTGAAACCGAGGTTCTTCAGGTACTGCTGCGGCAGGCGCTTGGCCGGCGGCAGAGCTGGCGCGGCCTGGGAGCGCACGCTTTCGCGCAGGCGTTGCAGCGACAGCTGGTGGGTCAGCAGTTCCTCGAAGGCGAGGCGATGTTGCGCCCAGTGGCGGCCTTCGGCGAGCTCCTCCAGATCAGCATCCGGTGGCGGCCGGTGCAGGTAGCGGATGGCTTCGTCGAGTGGGCCGAGGCGGTAGTCGCGGGCCAGTTCCGCCGGCAACCAGTCCGGCAGGCTCGATGGGCCCAGGCGTGCCAGGGTCTGCTCGCTGAGCTGGCGCAGGCGCTGCTGGGTGAGGCCTTCGGTGGTCGGGTAGATCGGCGTCAGCGTCTGCTCCACCGGCGCCGCAGCGGCGTCGGTGAGCGAGCGGTATTCGGGGTGGTAGATCTCCAGGCCGGAAGCCCCGGGGCGCGCTTCACCGTAGCAACGCAGGTGCGTGCCGCGCTTGAGGTTTTCCTTCTGCGCCTGGCTGAAGTGATAGAAGCGCAGGCTCAGCGTGCCGGTGCCGTCCTGCAGGCGCACCAGCAGGCTGCGGCGTTTGCCCATCACCACGTCGGCGCCGGAGACCACGCCCTCGACGACGGCGTCCTGTCCCGGGCGCAATGCACCGATGGGCGTGATGCGGGTGCGGTCCTGGTAGCGCAGCGGCAGGTGGAAGAGGATGTCCTGGAGGTTCTCCAGGCCGACCTTCGCCAGCTTCTCTTCCAGCGCGGCGCCCACGCCTTTGAGCGCGGTGACCGGGACGTTCGACAGATCGGTCATGCCGGCTCGGCTTCACCCTTGACGGTCGGTTTGGCGACCGAACACAGGCGGATCGAGTCGGCCAGCACCTCGATGGCGCGCGGCCGCGGGAAGCTGGCACGCCAGGCGATGGCGACGGTGCGGAAGGGAACCGGGGCGCTGAAAGGGCGCACTTCCAGGACGCCCGGTGCGTAGTGGTGGCTGTCCACGGCGGAGAACGGCAACACCGACACGCCTAGGCCTGAGGCGACCATGTGGCGGATGGTTTCCAGGGAGCTGGATTCCACCGTGGTGTGCTTGTTCTCGCCGCCCTTGTGGGTGGTCGGGCAGGCTTCCAGGACCTGGTCGCGGAAGCAGTGGCCCTCGCCGAGCAGCAGCAGGCTCTTGTCGTTGAGCAGCTCCGGGTCGATGGTCTTCTTTGCGGTCCATGGGTGGTCCGCCGGCATCAGCACGTAGAAGGGCTCATCGAACAGTTGCAGGGTCAGCACGTCGGCTTCCTGGAACGGCAGGGCGATGATGATCGCGTCCAGCTCGCCGGTGCGCAGCTTGTCGCGCAGGATGTGGGTGAAGTTTTCCTCGATGTACAGCGGCATCTGCGGGGCGACCCGGTGCAGCTGCGGAATCAGGTGGGGGAACAGGTACGGGCCGATGGTGTAGATGGCGCCGACCTTGAGCGGCGAGGTCAGCTGGTTCTTGCCGGCCTGGGCCAGTTCGCGGATGCCCTGGGCCTGCTCCAGCACTTTCTGCGCCTGCGCCACGATGCCTTCGCCGACCGGTGTCAGGCGCACCGCACTCTTGCTGCGCTCGAAAATCAGCACGCCAAGCTCGTCTTCGAGCTTCTTCACGCCCACCGACAGGGTCGGCTGGCTGACGTGGCAGCGCTCCGCGGCGCGGCCGAAGTGTTGCTCCTGGGCAAGCGTGACGATGTAGCGCAGTTCGGTAAGGGTCATGGCACTGAATCCGTTGAGGTGGCCCAAGCATAGCGGCTGCACCGCCGCGAACCAACCGCGCTAAACTGCCGAACTTTGATTCGCGGAGCCAAGCATGAGCAAGAGCACCTTCCCCAGCCTGATGATCGTCGGTTGCGGCGATGTCGGCAGCCGCCTGGGGCGCCAACTGGCCGCGCGCGACTGGCGCGTCCATGGCCTGCGTCGCAACGTCGCCACGCTGCCGCTGGAAGTGCTGCCGGTGGCCGGCGACCTGGCCCAGCTCGAATGCCCCGATACCTGGCCGGTCGGCAACCTGGATTACCTGGTGTACTGCGCCGCCGCGACCCAGCATGACGAAGCCGGCTACCGCGCCGCCTACGTCGAAGGCCTGCGCAACGCGCTCGGCTGGCTCAAGCAGCGCGGGCAGACGCCCAGGCGCCTGCTGTTCGTCTCCAGCAGCGGTGTGTATGCCCAGCGCGATGGCGAGTGGATCGACGAGACCTCGCCGGCCGAAGCCACAAGCTATTCCGGCAGCGTGATGCTCGAGGCCGAGCAGGTGGCGCTGCAGAGCGGCATCGCCGCCAGCATCGTGCGCCTGACCGGCATCTACGGGCCCGGCCGCGAGTGGCTGCTCAAGCAGGTGCGCGAGGGCTACCGGGTGGCCAGCGAGCCGCCGCTGTACGCCAATCGCCTCCACGCCGAAGACTGTGCCGGTCTGCTGGCGCACCTGCTGGAAGCCGACCGCAGCGGCGTGGCGCTGGAGGATTGTTACCTCGGTGTCGACAACGACCCGGCAGCGCTGCACGAGGTGGTCGGCTGGTTGCGCGAGCAACTGGGCGTCACCCAATGGTCCGCAGAGCAGACCGTGCGCCGCGCCGGCAGCAAGCGTTGCAGCAACGCCCGCGCCCGCGCGCTGGGCTGGGAACCGCGCTACCCGAGCTTCCGCGAAGGCTACGCGGCGATCCTGGCTGGCAAAGACGCCTGAGATGGACGCCAACCGGCTGCTGGCGCGCCCCTGGTTGCCGGGAGTGGAGTTGTTCCATGCGGACTTCTCCGGCCAGCCGTTCGGCCGTCACAGCCACGATGCCTTCGCCATCGGCGCCATCCTGCAGGGCGCCGGCGGCTACCAGTGCCGTGGCGCGCGCCACGTGCTGCCGGCCGGCACACTGTCGCTGATGAATCCGGAGGAGCCGCACACCGGCAATGCCGAGTCCGAGCGGCTGGTCTACCGCATGCTCTACATCGAGGAGTCGCGTCTATTGCCGCTGCTCGGGCGCAAGCAGTTGCCGCGCGGCTTCCAGGCGCTCAATCCGCATGATGACGGGCAGGTGGCCGAGGCGCTCCGGCGGGTTGCCGCAGAGTTCGAGCGTAACGATGCGCTGGCCCTGGAAAGCGAGTTGCTGACGCTGCTGGAACTGGTATTCGTCCGTCACGGCGGCATGCGGCCGAACGCCTCGCCAGCCCGCGATGGCGGCATCACGGCGAAGCTGCGCGACTATCTGGAGGCGCACTACCGCGACGCGGTCAGCCTCGAACATCTCGCCAACCTGTTGCAACGCCATCCGCGCCACCTGATCGAAGCCTTCCGCAACGCCTATGGCGTGCCGCCGCATACCTACCTGCTGCAACGGCGCATCCGCGAGGCCAAGCGCCTGCTGGTGGCCGGCGAAAAGCCGCTGGATGTTGCGTTGACCCTGGGCTTCTACGACCAGGCGCATTTTTCCGGCACCTTCCGCCGCTTTACCGGCGTCACTCCCGGACGTTTCCTGCGCGCTACGCGCACCTGAGTTTCTTCCAAGACTGCCTGGGGCCGGCCCTTCCAGACTGCGCGACGTCGCATTCGGGAGATCGTCATGTTCGCCGCCTTCGCGCTGGTTGCCAGTACTCACTTTGCCGCCCTGCTGTCGCCGGGGCCGGACTTCTTCCTGCTGATCCGTGCCGCCTTGTTGCGCGGGCGGCGGCATGCCGATGGCTGTGCTGTCGGTATCGCCCTGGCCAATCTGGCCAGCATGCTGCTGGTGCTGTTCATCCTCGGCTTGCTGCCACAAGTGGCAAGCCATGGACTGCGGGTCGTGCAGTGGCTGGGCGGCGGGTATTTCGTCTGGCTTGGCGTGCAGGCTTTGCTGGCGCGGCGGGAGCTGGAGATTCCCACGCAAGTGGGTGATCAGCATGGCGGAGGATTTCTGCGGGGCGTGCGCGAGGGACTTCTCGCCAGCAGCCTGAACCCCAAGCTGCCGATCTTCTACACCGGCCTGTTTGGCGTGCTCGGCCAGTTCCACCTGCCCGGTTGGGCGCTGGGTGTCTGCGTGCTGTGGATGGTGGTGGTGGTGCTGCTGTGGGACATGGCGCTGGTGCGCCTGCTGGATCGCCCGCGCTGGCGCGCCTGGCTGCAGCACCGGGTCACGGCGCTGGACCGTCTGTGTGGTGGTCTGTTGCTGGCGCTGGGTGGCTGGTTGCTGTGGAGCGGGCTGCGCTGACGTCTGCCAATCGAGCCCGCCCACTCGCGCGAGTCAGTCGCGCTCCAGCGTCCAGACCTTGTTGCCGGGTGCGTACTGCGGCATCTCGTCGGCCTGGGCACGGTTCACCGTCTCGAACAGCTCCAGCTTGTCGCCGTCGCGCTCGAAGAGGAACTCGCGGCCCTGCTGGCCCTGTTGCAGCCAGATACTGTCGTTGTCACCGCTCATGGCCGCGCAGTCGCCGGCCAGGCACAGCGCGTAGCGATCGAAGCCGGGCATGCCTTCGAGGCTGCCGTTGGGGGAGAACTTGACCTTGCTGCCCTTGCCTTCGCCTTCCTCGATGATCCAGGTGCCGTTGAGGTAGGCGGCATACAGGGCGTTCTCGAAGGTGCTGCCGGCCGGGCTCTGCGCCGCGGGCTGCTGCTTGGGACGCAGGAAGCGCTGCTCGGGCCAGTTGTCGCTGCCTACCTGCACCAGCTCCTTGCCGTCCAGCTCCAGGGCTTCCTGGTTGCTGCCGTAGAAGTCGACGCGGTAGTGCTTGGGATCTTCGGCGGTGAGTTGACCTTCGCCCAGCTCGAAGCCGTTGCTGAAGGTGGCCTGTCCGGCCTTGGTGTCCAGTTTCCATTCCAGGTTCGGGCCGTAGGCCAGCAGCGCCTCGCGCAACTTGCCACCTTTGCCGGCAGCATCGATGGCGGCCTGGTTGACCCAGACACCGGACGGGTCGGACGGGGTGCCGGCGCAGCCGGTGAGCAGGCCGAGCAGGGCGCTCAGGATCAGGGCGCGACGCATGTTTGCTCCTTGCAGACAAGAGAACGGGGCCGCTGGGGCCCCGTAGGTGTTTCGTACCGCTTATTCGAGGACGACGATGGCGTCCATCTCGACCTGGGCACCCTTCGGCAGGGCGGCAACGCCAATGGCGGCGCGGGCCGGGTAGGGCTGGGTGAAGTACTTGCCCATGATCTCGTTGACCTTGGCGAAGTGCGAGAGGTCGGTGAGGAAGATGTTCAGCTTGGCGACGTCGTGCAGGTAGCCGCCGGAGGCTTCGATCACTGCCTTGAGGTTCTCGAAGACCTGGACGGTCTGCTCTTCGAAGCCCTCGACTAGTTCCATGGTTTTCGGGTCCAGCGGGATCTGACCGGAGACGTAGACGGTGTTGCCAGCCTTGATGGCCTGGGAGTAGGTACCGATGGCGGCCGGGGCTTTGTCGGTATGGATAACGGTCTTGGTCATGTCGACTCCTTAGGGTGGGATCAGCTGCGCATGCGGGTGATGCGGATCACGCCCTTGAGCGCGCGCAGCTTCTTGATGACGCGGGCCAGGTGCACACGGTCATGCACGCTGACGACGAGCTGGACCACGCTGATGCGACCATCGCGCTCGTCCATGCTGATCTTCTCGATGTTGCCGTCGGCGGCGTTGACACTGGTGGCGAGCAGGGCGATCAGGCCGCGCTGGTGTTCCAGTTCGACGCGCAGTTCGACGTTGAATTCGCCAGTGACATCCTTGGCCCAGCTGAGCTGGATGCATTTTTCCGGGTTGTGGCGAATTTCGCTGATGTTCCGGCAGTTCTCCAGGTGCACGACCATGCCCTTGCCGGCGGACAGGTGGCCGACGATCGGGTCGCCCGGGATCGGCGTGCAGCACTTGGCGTAGCTGAGCACCAGCCCTTCGGTGCCGCGGATCGCCAGCGGCCCTTCGGCGCTGGGGGCCTGTTCGCCTTCGCTGGACAGCAGGCGGCGGGCGACCACGTAGGCCATGCGGTTGCCCAGGCCGATCTCTTCGAGCAGGTCCTCGAAGACCTCCATGCGGTATTCGGCGAGGACGCCCTGGATGCGCTCCTGCGGGATCTTCTCCAGGTGGCTGTCGAAGCCGGCGAGGGTCTTGTTCAGCAGGCGCTCGCCGAGATTGATCGACTCGGAGCGGCGCTGCAGCTTGAGCGCATGGCGGATGTGCGTGCGTGCCTTGCCGGTGACCACGAAATTGAGCCAGGCCGGGTTCGGCCGGGTGCCCGGCGCGGTGACGATTTCCACCGTCGCGCCGCTCTGCAGCGGTTCGGACAGCGGCGCCAGGCGACGGTTGATGCGGCAGGCGATGCAGCTGTTGCCGACGTCGGTATGCACCGCGTAGGCGAAGTCGACCGCCGTGGAGCCTTTGGGCAGCTCCATGATGCGGCCCTTGGGCGTGAACACGTAGACCTCGTCCGGGAACAGGTCGATCTTCACGTTCTCGATGAACTCCAGCGAGTTGCCGGCGCGCTGCTGCAGTTCGAGGATGCCCTTGACCCACTGGCGGGCGCGGGCGTGGGTACCTTTGGGCGATTCCTCTTCACTGGACTTGTACAGCCAGTGCGCGGCGATGCCGTGGTTGGCCATCTCTTCCATCTCGCGGGTGCGGATCTGGATCTCGATGGGCACGCCGTGCATGCCGAACAGCGTGGTGTGCAACGACTGGTAGCCGTTGGCCTTGGGAATGGCGATGTAGTCCTTGAAGCGACCGGGGAACGGCTTGTACAGGTTGTGCACGGCGCCGAGCACGCGGTAGCAGGTGTCGACCTTGTCGACGATGATGCGGAAGGCGTAGACGTCCATGATCTCGGTGAACGCCTTGCGCTTGCCGCGCATCTTCTTGTAGATGCTGAACAGGTGCTTCTCGCGGCCCAGGACCTGGCCTTCCATGCCTTCGCGGGCAAGGCAGTTGACCAGCGATTCCTGGATCTTGCCGACGATTTCGCGGCGATTGCCACGGGCCTTCTTCACCGCCTGGCGAATGCGCTCGGAGCGCATCGGGTGCATGGCCTTGAAGCCCAGGTCCTCGAACTCCACGCGCATGCTGTGCATGCCCAGCCGGTTGGCGATGGGCGCGTAGATTTCCAGGGTTTCCTTGGCGATGCGCCGGCGCTTCTCGCCCGACAGCACTTCCAGGGTGCGCATGTTGTGCAGGCGGTCGGCCAGCTTCACCAGGATCACGCGGATGTCGCGCGCCATGGCCATGGCCATCTTCTGGAAGTTCTCGGCCTGCGCCTCGGCCTTGGACTCGAAGTTCATCTGGGTCAGCTTGCTGACCCCGTCCACCAGTTCCGAAACGGTTTCGCCGAACTGCGCGGTAAGCGCTTCCTTGGCGATGCCGGTGTCCTCGATCACATCGTGCAGCATGGCCGCCATCAGGCTCTGATGGTCCATGTGCATGTCGGCGAGGATGTTGGCGACGGCGAGCGGGTGCGTGACGTAGGCTTCGCCGCTGCGGCGGCGCTGCCCGTCATGGGCCTGCTCGGCGTAGTAGTAGGCGCGGCGGACCAGGTTGACCTGATCCGGGCCCAGGTAGCTCGACAGTCGGTCGGCGAAGGCGTCTATGCTCGGCATGGGCTTACCCCCTGCCGAGCGGCATATCGCGGCGCGCCGATTCGTCGGCCAGACATCGACTTACAGGGCCTCGTTGTTGGCCTCGTCTTCAAAAGCAGCGAACAGCGGCTCTTCTTCAACCACGTCCTCCTGCTGAACGATGTCAGCATCCACCAGGCCAGAGGCGATTTCGCGCAGGGCGACGACGGTGGGCTTGTCGTTTTCCCACGGTACCTTGGGCTCTTTGCCGCCGGTAGCCAGCTGGCGCGAACGCTTGGTGGCGAGCATGACCAGCTCGAAACGGTTATCGACGTTGTCCAGGCAGTCTTCAACGGTGACGCGGGCCATGGTGTTCCTCATTACGCAAATGGAGACCCGGAGAAATACCGGGCGGACTGGATAGTCTAAAAAATCGCCAATCTTTATGGAAGTGCCTTTGCTCGCCCGTTTCAGGCCAGCAGGCGTTGCAGCAGCTCGGTATGGCGTTGCTGCTGGGCATCCTGGCGCAGTTGGCGGGCGCGGAAGATCGCCTTGAGGTCTTCCAGCGCGTGGGCGAAATCGTCGTTGATCACCAGATGATCGTACTCCACATAGTGGCTCATTTCGCTGACGGCTTCCTGCATGCGCCGCTCGATCACCTCGTCGCTGTCCTGGCCGCGGTTGGTCAGGCGCTGGCGCAGGGCTTCCTGGGTCGGCGGCAGGATGAAGATCGACTGCGCCTGGGGCATCAGCCGGCGCACCTGCTGCGCGCCCTGCCAGTCGATCTCGAGGATCAGGTCGTTGCCCTCGGCCAGGGTCTTCTCGACCCAGCGCTGAGAGGTGCCATAGAGGTTGTCGAAGACCTGCGCGTGCTCGAGGAATTCGTTGCGCTCGAGCATGGCCTTGAAGGTGTCGTGGCCGACGAAGTGGTAGTTCACCCCGTCCACTTCGCCCGGACGCATGCCGCGGGTGGTGTGGGAGACGGAGACGCGCACGCTGGGCATGGCGTCGAGCAGGGCCTTGACCAGGCTGGTCTTGCCGGCGCCCGACGGCGCGGAAACGATGTACAGGGTGCCGGACATGGCGCTTTCCTGGAGTTGCGGTGGATTGGGACCGGAGACGCCCGGCTTACTCGATATTCTGCACCTGTTCGCGCATCTGCTCGATCAGGACCTTGAGGTTGACCGCGGCCTGCGTGGAGCGCGGGTCGAACGCCTTCGAACCCAGCGTGTTGGCCTCGCGGTTGAGCTCCTGCATCAGGAAGTCCAGGCGCCGGCCAGCGGCACCGCCGGCCTTGAGCACGCGGCGCACTTCGGTGATGTGGGTAGTCAGGCGATCCAGCTCCTCGGCGACGTCGCTCTTCTGCGCCAGCAGGACCATTTCCTGCTCCAGGCGCTGCGGGTCGAGTTCGGCTTTCATCTCGGTGAAGCGGTCGAGGATCTTCTGCCGCTGGTTGGCGAGCATCTGCGGCACCAGTTCGCGCAGGTTGACCACTTCTTCCTGCATGGCACTCAGGCGCTCGTCGATGATCTTCGCCAGGTCAGCACCTTCGCGGGCGCGGCCGGCCTTGAGTTCGTCCAGCGCCTGGTTGAAGGCGGCCAGGGCGCTGGCGTTGAGCGCCTGCGGGTCGGCGGCATCGCCCACCAGCACGCCCGGCCAGGCCAGCACGGCCAGCGGGTCGAGCGGGGCGGGCTGCTGGATCAGGCCGGCGACGGTCTCGGCGGCGGCGACCAGCTGCGCGGCGCGCTCGCGGTCGACCTGCAGCGGCTTGCCGGCGTTTTCCTCGTTGAAGCGCAGGGTGCATTCCACCTTGCCGCGCGACAGGCCCTGGCGCAGCGCCTCGCGCACCGCGCCTTCGAGGTCGCGGAAGGCTTCGGGCAGGCGCAGGTTGGGTTCGAGGTAGCGGTGGTTGACCGAGCGCAGCTCCCAACTGAGGGTTCCATGGGTGCCGGCGCGCTCGACGCGGGCGAAGGCGGTCATGCTGTGGACCATGGAATCACCTCTCTGAATGGGCTGGGAAAATGGCCGACAGGTCGTCGGAAACCGGTAATTGTACCCCAGCGTGGCGCGCCGCAGCACGCCGGCGGTGGTTGCGCCCGTCCGCTGGCCTCTATAATGGCGGACATTCCCCCGCCAGTAATCTGTACAGGATGCCTCCATGAACCGTCCCAGTGGCCGCGCCGCCGACCAACTGCGCCCGATCCGTATCACCCGCCATTACACCAAGCACGCCGAGGGCTCCGTGCTGGTCGAGTTCGGCGACACCAAGGTGATCTGCACCGTCAGCGCCGAATCCGGTGTGCCGCGCTTCCTCAAGGGCCAGGGCCAGGGCTGGCTGACCGCCGAATACGGCATGCTGCCGCGTTCCACCGGTGAGCGTAACCAGCGCGAAGCTGCGCGCGGCAAGCAGGGTGGCCGTACCCTGGAAATCCAGCGGCTGATCGGTCGTTCCCTGCGCGCCGCGCTGGACCTGAGCAAGCTGGGTGAAAACACCCTGTATATCGACTGCGATGTGATCCAGGCCGACGGTGGCACTCGCACCGCGTCCATCACCGGCGCCACCGTGGCGCTGATCGACGCCCTGGCCGTGCTGAAGAAGCGCGGCGCACTCAAGGGCAATCCGCTCAAGCAGATGGTCGCTGCCGTGTCCGTGGGCATGTACCAGGGCGAGCCGGTGCTGGACCTGGACTACCTGGAAGACTCCGCCGCCGAGACCGATCTGAACGTGGTCATGACCGACGCGGGCGGCTTCATCGAAGTCCAGGGCACCGCCGAGGGCGCACCCTTCCAGCCGGCTGAACTCAATGCCATGCTGGAGCTGGCGCAGCAGGGCCTGCGCGAGCTGTTCGAGCTGCAGCGCGCCGCGCTGGCGGACTGACCCGACGGGCGGTGAACCCGCCCGCTCTGCAAGTACAAGGAGCGAAAGGATGAGCGACGAAGTACCGGTACCGCAGCCTAAGCCGAGCCAGGAGGCCCGGCAGTGGGCGATGTTCTGCCACTTTGCCGCTTTCCTTGGCTTCATCTTCCCTTTCGGTAACCTGCTCGGGCCGCTGATCGTCTGGCAGATCAAGCGTGAATCAGACCCGTTCGTGGACCGTCAGGGCAAGGAAGCGCTGAACTTCCAGATCACCGTGAGCCTCGCGGTGGTGGTCAGCTTCCTGCTGATGCTGGTGGTGATTGGCTTCTTCCTGCTGGGCCTGGTGAGCATCGGCGCGCTGGTGTTGACCATCATCGCCGGGATCAAGGCCAACGAAGGGCTGGACTACCGCTATCCCTTCACCTGGCGTCCGATCAAGTAGGCGCTGAATTCCAGGCATGAAAAAGCCGGCGCGAAGCCGGCTTTTTTCTGTCCGCCTTTTGGCGCGGCGCCAGGACTCAGATGCTCAGCGTCCAGTCGTAGTCCACGATCAGCGGCGCATGCTGGGAGAAGCGCGGCTGGCGCGGCAGCTTGGCGCCGCGCACGAAGCGCCGCAGACCCGGCGTGAGGATCTGGTAGTCGAAGCGCCAGCCCAGGTTGAGCAACTCGGCCTGTTCGCTTTCCGGCCACCAGCTGTACTGGTCGCCTTCGCGGTTGACCTCGCGCAGGGCGTCGACATAGCCCATGGTGCCGAAGATCTCATCCATCCAGCCACGCTCCGGCGCCATGAAGCCGGGCGATTGCTGGCATTCGCGCCAGTTCTTCACGTCGAGCTTCTGGTGCGCGACGTACAGCGAGCCGCAATAGATGTATTCGCGGCGCTTGCGGCGCTGCTTGTTCATGTACTGGGCGAAATCGTCCATGAACTTGAACTTGTGGTTCAGGTTCTCATCCCCTTCCTGCCCGGTAGGCAGCAGGAGAGTGGCGATACTCACCTTATCGAAATCGGCTTGCAGGTAGCGCCCGTAACGATCGGCCATCTCGAAACCCAGGCCGCTTATGACAGCCTTGGGTTGCAGACGACTATAGATTGCGACGCCGCCCTGACTGGGCACTTCGGCATCGCAGGCGTACAGGAAGTAGCCATCCAGTTGGTAGGATGGGTCATCCAGATCGAAAGCGGAGGCGCGGGTATCCTGCAAGCAGATCACGTCGGCATTCTGGGCTTGCAGCCAGCTGAGTAGACCCCGCTCGGCTGCAGCCTGAATACCATTCACGTTCACACTGATGATCCGCATAAATGGCCCCCAAAATCACGTGTGTGTATGATACCCGAGCTCAAACGGTTTAGCTAAATTCATACCGGCCGGTTCTCTCCCATGCACGCATATCAACGCGATTTCATCCGCTTCGCCATCGAGCGCGGCGTTCTTCGCTTCGGCGAGTTCACTCTCAAGTCCGGGCGCACCAGCCCGTACTTCTTCAATGCCGGTCTGTTCAACAGCGGCGTTGCGCTGTCCCAGCTGGGTCGTTTCTACGCCAGCGCGGTGGTCGACAGCGGCATACCTTTCGACGTGTTGTTCGGTCCGGCCTATAAAGGAATTCCGCTGGCGGCCGCTACAGCTATTGCGCTGGCGGAACAGCACGGCCGCGACCTGCCCTGGTGCTTCAACCGCAAGGAAGCCAAGGACCATGGCGAAGGCGGCACGCTGGTTGGCGCTCCACTGGCCGGTCGCGCATTGATCATCGACGACGTGATCACCGCTGGCACTGCGATTCGCGAGGTCATGCAGATCATCGACGCGCAGGGAGCCCAGGCTGCCGGTGTGCTGATCGCGCTGAACCGGCAGGAGCGCGGCAAGGGCGAGCTTTCGGCGATCCAGGAAGTGGAACGGGATTTCTCGATTCCAGTCGTAAGCATTGTCTCGCTGGAGCAGGTGCTGGAATATCTGGCCGGTGACGGGCAGCTCAAGCAGCATCTGTCGGCAGTCGAAGCGTATCGGGCGCAGTACGGTATCTAACCGGAACAAGGGTGTCGGGCATGGCCAAGCAGGGTGCTTACCGCTACAGGGTGTTGATGGGGCTTCTGGGAGCCATGCTCGCCGGCCAGGCGGCTGCCGACCAGGCGGCCAGCCAGGTCGAGATGTACCGTTACGTGAATGACAAGGGCATCACCGTCATTGACCGCCTGGGCGTGCCCCCGCAGTACATCGGCAAGGGCTATCAGGTGCTCAATGAACAGGGCCGGGTGATCCGCGAGGTGCCGCCGGCCCCGACCGCCGCCGAGATCGAGCAGCGCAAGGCGGACGCCGCCCGTGCCAGTTCCGACCAGCAGCTGATGCGCATGTACACCAGCGTCGAAGACGTCGACCGTGCCCGCGACCGCAAACTGGCCGAACTCGATGGGCTGACCAGCGTGGCCAAGGGCAATCTGCAGTCACTGAAGATGCAGCAGGCCAACCTGCAGGCTCGCGCCGCCGACCAGGAGCGCGCCGGGCGTCAGGTGCCCGACGACCTGGTCGCGCAGCTGAACAACTTGCGCAGCGATGAGCAGCGCCTGCAGCAGGACATCGCCCGCTACCAGCAACTGCGCGTGCAGGCTGTGAGCAGCTTCGGCGAGGATCGCGCCCGCGTCGCCCAGCTGGTGGGCAACTGAGCCCACCCCGCGCCGCTCACTGTTGCGGCGAGACGCGCTCGAATTCGTTGATCTTCCCGCGCAGCCAGTCCGGCAGGGGCTGGCTCGTGCGGTCTTCGCCGGCATAGGCGTAGATCAGCTCGCCAAGCGTCAGCAACTGCTCGTCGCACCAGATCGAGACCTGGAAGGTCAGGCTGCTGCGGCCCAGCCGACTGACGCGCACGCCCATCTCCAGCCACTCGTCGAAGCGCGCCGGCGCCAGATATTCCAGGGTGGTCTTCACCGCGAACAGGTCGCCGCCGCCGCGCAGCAGATCGGCCGGGTAGCTCACGCCCAGGTGGCGGTAATACTCGGTGGTGGCGACATCGGCGTAGGTCAGGTAATTGCCGTTGAAGACGATGCCCTGCGGGTCGACCTCTGACCAGCGCACGCGCAGGCCGTGGAAGAAGCTGAAGTCATTGCGGGAAACGGGAGACGCGGCCATGCGAAAGCTCCTGAAGACCTGTTCGACGCTGGGCATCCATGGCTGCCAATGCGGCCCCGAACAGACAGAAAAACACCCGCGAGGATCGCTCCTGGCGGGTGTCTTTGATCAACGCGACTTGCGGTTGGTGATCAGCGTGCCGACACCGCTGTCGGTGAAGATCTCCAGCAGCACGGCGTTCGGTACACGGCCATCGATGATGTGCGCGCTGGTCACGCCGCCCTGCACCGCTTCGAGGGCGCAGCGAATCTTCGGCAGCATGCCGCCGTAGATGGTGCCGTCGGCGATCAGCTCGTTGACCTGCTCGGTGGTCAGGCCGGTGAGGACCTGGCCCTGCTTGTCCATCAGACCGGCGATGTTGGTCAGCAGCATCAGCTTCTCGGCCTTCAGCGCCTCGGCCACCTTGCCGGCCACCAGGTCGGCGTTGATGTTGTAGGACTCGCCGTTGGCGCCCACGCCGATCGGTGCGATCACCGGGATGAAATCGCCCTGCACGAGCATGTTCAGCAGGTCGACGTTGACCCCGGTGACTTCGCCCACGTGGCCGATGTCGATGATTTCCGGCTTGGTCATCTCCGGCGTCTGGCGGGTGACGGTGAGCTTCTTCGCACGGATCAGCTCGGCGTCCTTTCCGGTCAGGCCGATGGCGCTGCCGCCATGGCGGTTGATCAGGTTGACGATGTCCTTGTTCACCTGGCCACCGAGGACCATTTCCACCACGTCCATGGTCTGCGCATCGGTGACGCGCATGCCATCGATGAAGTGGCTCTCGATCGACAGGCGGCTGAGCAGGTCGCCGATCTGCGGACCACCACCATGCACCACCACCGGGTTGATACCGACGGCCTTCATCAGCACCACGTCGCGGGCGAAGCTGTTCTTCAGCTCGTCCGTTTCCATGGCGTTGCCGCCGTACTTGATCACCAGCGTCTTGCCGACGAACCGGCGGATATAGGGCAGGGCTTCGGCAAGGACGCGGGCAACCTGGGCGGCGTCATCGCGGCTCTGGGTCATGGTGGGCTCCGGCATAGTCTTACTTGAGGGTCAGAAGGGCAGGCTGAGGGCGGGGTCGACCGCTTTCAGCTGGGTACGGAACACTTCCTTGATGCGCTCCAGTTCGTCCTGGGAATCCGCCTCGAAGCGCAGCACCAGCACCGGAGTGGTGTTGGACGCGCGAACCAGACCCCAGCCTTTGGGGTAATCCACACGCACGCCGTCGAGGGTGGTGAGGTTGGCTTCACCCCACTGGCCGCGGGCCTGCAGCGCCTCGATCAGGGCGAACTTGCCCTCGTCGGTGACGGTAATGTTGATTTCCGGGGTGGAGATGTCCATCGGGAACGCGGAGAACACGCGCTCGGCATCGCGCTTGTCCAGGCTGATGATTTCCAGCAGGCGCGCGGCGCTGTAGATGCCGTCGTCGAAGCCGTACCAGCGCTCCTTGAAGAAGATGTGGCCGCTCATCTCGCCGGCGAGCAGGGCGCCGGTTTCCTTCATCTTCTTCTTGATCAGCGAGTGGCCGGTCTTCCACATCACCGGGCGGCCGCCGTAGCCGCTGATCAGGGAGATCAGGCGACGGGTGCATTTGACGTCGAAGATGATGTCGGCGCCGGGGTTGCGCGAGACCACGTCCTTGGCGAACAGCATCAGCAGGCGGTCGGGGTAGATGATGGTGCCTTCGTTGGTCACCACGCCCACACGGTCGCCGTCGCCGTCGAAGGCCAGGCCCAGGTCGGCGCCGGTTTCCTTCACCTTGGCGATCAGGTCTTCCAGGTTCTCGGGCTTGCCCGGATCCGGGTGGTGGTTGGGGAAGGTGCCGTCGACATCGCAGTACAGCGGGATCACGGTGCAGCCCAGGGCTTCGATCAGTTGCGGGGCGATTACGCCGGCCACGCCGTTGCCGCAGTCCACGACCACTTTCAGCGGCTTGGCCAGGGCGATGTCGTCGCGGATCTGCTGGAAGTAGCGCGGCAGGATGTCGATCTGCTGCACGCTGCCGATGCCGGAGGCGAGGTCGCCGTTCTGGATGCGCTCGCGCAGGGCCTGGATCTGCTCGTTGGCCAGGGTTTCACCGGCGACGACGATCTTGAAGCCGTTGTAGTCCGGCGGGTTGTGGCTGCCGGTGAGCATCACGCCCGATTTGCCTTCCAGGACGTTGGCGGCGTAGTACAGCACCGGGGTCGGCACCATGCCGATGTCGGTGACCTGGCAGCCGCAATCGACCAGGCCCTGGATCAGCTGCTGGACCAGCTCGGGGCCGGACAGGCGGCCGTCGCGGCCTACGGAAACGCACGGCTCGCCGCGCGCCAGGCTTTCGGAACCGATGGCGCGGCCGACCCAGTAGGCGGTCTCGGCGGTCAGGGTGTCGCCGACCACGCCACGGATGTCGTAGGCGCGGAAGATGCTGGCGGGCAGCTGCGGGGCTTTAGGCGTGCTCATAGCGGGTGTTTGCTCCAATCCCAGGAGATCCTGGTCTTCATCAAGAATGTCGATGTCCAGAATGTCAGTGTTCTGGAATAGCGGATCGACCAATGGCGTTTGGGTGGCAGCGGCCGGGGCGCTGGCAGCGGCGACAGCCGGGGTCGGCTGAACAGGGGCTGCGGGCGCGGCGGGGGTGCTGGCACCGGATGTTTCGGTCTTGCGGCGCGGCTGGCGGGCCAGCGCCTGAGCCAGTGCCTGCAGGCTCGGCAGGCTCAGCTCAGGAGCTTTGGCAGTGCGTTGGCCGGCGAGTTCCTGAATGAACTGCCCCAGGGCCTGGGCATCCTTGCTGACCCGGCGCTGCATCGCACTTTGCGCAAGATAGAGGCCCAGCAGGCCGCCGACCAGTGCCAGGAGCGCGGCAATGCCCAGCAGGGTCGGCGAGTACAGCTGGCCGGTGATCGTCGGGCCGGGGGTGAAGCTCAGCTTCCAGTTCGGATTGCCGCTGGGCAGCTCCAGCGGAGCGGCGCCATTGGCCTGGCCGCGCTGCAGCAGCAACTGGGCTGGCGAGTTGCCGAACTGCTGGGAGATCTGCAGTTGGCCGATATCGGCGGACATCGGCGGCAGGCTGCCGAGCAAACGTTGCAGGTCGACGACCAGCAGCAGCGAACCCTGGATCGAGTTGTCGGCGGCACGCAGTGCGACGGGGCTGTAGACCAGCCAGCGGGTGCCGACCTTGTAGGCCTCCGGCGCCACCGCCTGGCCGCTTTCGACACGGTGAAGCATGTCCAGTGCGGCGTAGTTCAGCGGGCCGGGGCGGGCAGTATCCTGCACGGCCTGGCCGTTGGCATTCAGGTGCACGTCCACCAGGCCGTCCAGGTGGCCCTGGGTCAGCGCTTTCTCCAGTGCGGCGATGCGCGCCGGGTCATTGCTCTGCAAGGCCGGCAATAGTTGCGGGTCGCCTGCCATGGCGCGGCTGTCGGCGGCCAGCAGGTTCAGTGACTGGCGCAGGGCGCCGGCCTGGCTGTCGGACCAGGCGCTGGTCAGCTGGGTAACGTGAGTATTGTCGGCCTGGCCGAACAGGCTGAACCACAGCAGCGCGCCGGCGGCGGCCACACCGCCCACGGTGAGGACGAAGGATGGCAGCAGCGGCTTGAGGTCGACCTTCGCGGCCGGTCCTTTGACGGGCTTCTCCGCCGGTACGAGTTCCGGCAGTTCGGCGCTGTCCTTGGCAGTGCGTTGGAAAAGTTTCATGCAACGTCTCCTCGGCGATTCATCCTGAAATGGGTAGGGGTCAATGGCTGCCGGAGTGACCGAAGCCGCCGGCACCGCGCTGGCTTTCATCGAAGGTCTCGACCAGCTCGAAATGCGCCTGTACCACCGGCACCAGCACCAGTTGGGCGAGACGTTCGCCAATGGCGATCTTGAAGGCCGTCTGGCCGCGGTTCCAGCAGGAGACCATCAGCTCGCCCTGGTAGTCGGAGTCGATCAGGCCGACCAGGTTGCCGAGCACGATGCCGTGCTTGTGGCCCAGGCCCGAACGCGGAAGGATCAGCGCGGCCAGGCCCGGATCGGCGATGTAGATGGACAGGCCGGTGGGAATCAGCACGGTCTGGCCCGGCTCGAGGACCAGGTCCTCCTTGAGCATGGCGCGCAGGTCGAGGCCGGCGGAGCCCGGGGTGGCGTACTGCGGCAGCGGGAATTCGCTGCCCAGGCGGGGGTCGAGGATCTTGGCTTGCAGGGAGTGCATTGAGTTCTCAGTGTTGATTGATGCGTTCGGCGATGAAGGCGATCAGCTGGCGGGCGATCTTGCCCTTGCTGGTCTGGGCGAACGCAGTCTTGTGCAATTCGCGGTCGATGACCGTGATGGCGTTCTCTTCACTATTGAAGCCGATTGACGGATTTGCCACGTCATTGGCAACGATCAGATCGAGATTCTTGTCCTTGAGCTTGCGCGAGGCGTACTCGAGCAGGTTCTCGGTCTCCGCGGCGAAGCCGACGCTGAAGGGGCGGTCCTCGCGCAGCGAGAGGGTGGCGAGAATGTCGGGATTGCGCACCAGCTGCAAGAGCAGACCGTCACCCTTGGTGGGATCTTTCTTGAGTTTCTGCGTTGCGACCAGCTCCGGGCGGTAGTCGGCCACGGCGGCAGAGGCAATCAGGATGTCCGCCGGCATCGCCGCTTCGCAGGCGGCGAGCATGTCGCGGGCGCTGACCACGTCGACGCGGCTCACCCGGTCCGGAGTCGGCAGGTGCACCGGACCGGTGACCAGGGTCACGCGGGCGCCTGCTTCGGCGGCCGCCTCGGCCAGGGCGAAGCCCATCTTCCCCGAGCTGTGATTGGTGATATAGCGCACCGGGTCGATATTTTCCTGGGTCGGCCCTGCGGTAATCAGGATGTGCTGGCCGGTCAGGGCTTTGAACTCGAAACAGTCGGCGGCCAGCTGCGCCAGCTCCTCGGCTTCGAGCATGCGGCCCGGGCCGACGTCGCCGCAGGCCTGGCTGCCGGCGGCGGGGCCGAAGAAGTGCAGGCCGCGGCTGCGCAGCAGCTCGGCGTTGACCTGGGTGGCCGGGTCACGCCACATGGCCTGGTTCATCGCCGGGGCGAGGGCAACCTGCGCGTCGGTGGCCAGCACCAGGGTCGTCAGCAGGTCGTTGGCCACGCCCTGGGCCAGGCGCGCCATGAGGTCGGCCGTAGCGGGGGCGATCAGTACCAGGTCGGCCCAGCGGGCCAGCTCGATGTGTCCCATGGCCGCTTCGGCGGCGGGGTCGAGCAGGTCCAGGTGTACCGGATGGCCGGACAGTGCCTGGAGGGTGAGCGGGGTGATGAACTCGCGGCCGCCCTGGGTCATCACGACACGCACCTCGGCGCCCTGGTCGCGCAACCGGCGGACCAGTTCGGCGCTCTTGTAGGCGGCGATACCGCCGCCGACGCCCAGAACGATGCGTTTACGATAGAGCCGCTGCATAGGCCAGCCTTAAATACGGAAATGGATGACGCGCGCTGAAGCCGACGACGCCTCCCCAGGCCTCCGGCTGCGCGCAGCGAGGGGGCTAAGATAGCACAGCGCCCGCATGGGAACAGCGGGTGGCCTGACTGGGAGGTCCCTTGAGTATTCGTGACTGGCCTGCGGCAGAGCGTCCGCGGGAGAAGCTCCTTGAGCGAGGCGCGGCGAGCCTGAGCGACGCCGAATTACTCGCTATTTTCCTGCGCACCGGCGTGGTCGGCTGCAGTGCTGTCGACCTGGCACGCCGCCTGCTCAGCGAGTTCGGCAGCCTGCGCGCCTTGCTGGAGGCCGACCTGGAATCGTTCTGCAGCCACCTGGGGCTGGGCGTCGCCAAGTTCGTGCAGTTGCAGGCTGTGCTGGAAATCGCCCGGCGCCACCTCGCCGAACAGCTCAGTCGCGACTCGGCGCTGGAGAGCCCGCAGGCCGTGCGTGATTTCCTCAAGGCGCGGCTGCGTCACGAACTCCACGAGGTGTTTGCCTGCCTGTTCATGGATAACCGCCACCGGGTGCTGGCCTTCGAGGTGCTGTTCCACGGCTCCATCGACAGTGCCAGCGTCTACCCACGGCAGATCGTCAAGCGCGCCCTGGCGCACAACGCCGCTGCACTGATCCTGGCGCACAACCATCCTTCCGGCGTCTGCGAGCCCAGCCAGTCCGACCACTTGCTGACCCGGCGTATCGTCGAGGCGCTGGCGCTGATCGACGTGCGCGTGCTGGATCACTTCATCGTCGGTGACGGCGAGCCGCAGTCAATGGCCGAGCTTGGCATGCTCTAGCGCGTTATAGCTGGACCTTCGAGAAATCCTGGCGACCGAACGGACTCACTACGTAGCCCTTCACGTTCTGGCGGGTGAGCGCCGAGGCCGTCGGGTGTGCCAGCGGCAGCCACAGCGCCTGGTCGTGGATGATCTGCTGGGCCTGGTGGTACAGCGCGCTGCGTTTGCTCTGGTCGGCGACCGCCTTGCCCTGGCTGATCAGGCCGTCGAGCTTCTCGTCGCAATAACGGGCGAAATTGAGGCCGGACTTCACGCTGGCGCAGGAGAATTGCGGGGTGAGGAAGTTGTCCGGATCGCCGTTGTCGCCAGCCCAGCCCATGAACAGCAGGTCATGCTCGCCGGCCTTGGCACGGCGGATCAGCTCGCCCCACTCGATCACGCGGATCTCGGCCTGGATGCCGATCTGCGCCAGGTCCGCCTGTAGCAATTGCGCGCCGGTGCTCGGGTTGGGGTTGAGCAGGCTCCCGGACGGCCGGGTCCAGATGGTGGTCTTGAAACCGTCCTTGTGCCCGGCTTCGGCCAGCAGCGCACGGGCCTTGTCGAGATCGCGCGGATAGCCGGGGATGTCCTTGGCGTAGCTCCAGGTGTTGGGCGGATAGATGCCGTCGGCGGCGGTGGCGCTGCCGGCGAACACGCTCTTCAGGTAGCTGGCCTTGTCGAAGGCGAGGTTGATCGCCTGGCGCACCTTGGGGTTGTCCAGCGGCGGGTGCTGGCTGTTGATGCCGACGAAGGCGGTCATGAAGGCCGGGGTCTGTTCGACCTTGAGCTCGGCGCTTTGCTGTGCCGCCTCGACGTCCAGCGGCTTGGGTGACAGG
This sequence comes from Pseudomonas sp. GD03903, assembly GCF_029840045.1. NCBI lineage: Bacteria > Pseudomonadati > Pseudomonadota > Gammaproteobacteria > Pseudomonadales > Pseudomonadaceae > Pseudomonas > Pseudomonas sp. GD03903. Next base: position 41,824 of record NZ_JAOCBT010000001.1, read on the forward strand.
GCGATCTGGCACTCGCCGCGCTTGAGCTTCTGCAAGCGCACGCTGGCATCCGGGGTGATGGCGAACACCAGGTTATCCACCGCCGGCTTGCCGCCAAAGTACTCGGCGTTGGCGCTGTAGCGCACCACGGCGTCCTTCTGGAAGCGCTTGAAGATGAAGGGGCCGGTGCCGATTGGCTGGGCGTTGAGCTTCTCCGGGGTGCCGGCCTGCATCAGCTGGTCGGCGTACTCGGCGGAATAAATGGAGGCGAAGCCCATGCTGAGCATTGCCAGGAAGGTGGCGTCCGGGTGGTTGAGGGTGAAACGCACATGGCGCTCATCGACCCTCTCCACGGCCTTGACCAGGCTCGGCAGCTGCATCGACTGGGCGTGGGGGAAGCCGCTTTGCACCACCTTGTGCCAGGGCTGGGTGGCGTCGAGCATGCGCTGGAAACTGAACACCACGTCGTCGGCGCTCAGCGTGCGGCTCGGCTTGAAGTAGTCGGTGCGATGGAAGGCTACGCCGTCGCGCAGCTGGAAGTCGTAAGTCAGGCCATCGTCGGACACTTTCCAGCTTTCGGCCAGGCTCGGTACCACCGCGCCGCTGGCGGCGTCGAAGTCCACCAGGCGGTTCATCAGCACATCGGCCGAGGCGTTGGTGGTGGTTAGCGAGTTGTACTGGACCACGTCGAAACCTTCGGGGCTGGCTTCGGTGCACACGCTCAGCGAGGCGGCACTGGCGAGGGCAGGAGAAAGAAGGAGGGCGAGAAGGGCGAGACGCATGACGGACTCCGTGTAAGCTGGCAAGATGCCCATCCGCGTGGTTGGGCGGGCCATGCAAGGCTGTTGGCAGCCTCGAAGCAGCTACCCTAGACCAAGCAGCAGCCCGTCACAACGACGACAAGCGACGAACGGCACCGGCGCCGCGCCCCACGGGGGCTGGCGTCGGCTTTTCCGAGTCATGCTTTCCCTTGCAGCTGGAAGTGACTTTCTGATATAAAGCTGCGCTCTTTTCTGGGGCCCTGCCTGATCCCGCGACTCGATCAAGGCGAAGCGGCAGTTAAGACCCCGGTGAAACTGAGAATCCTATTGAGTTAAGCAGCCAACCCATGCCGGGTTTGGCATGTGGTTTACAGAGGGCTGAGCCATGTCGAGAGTTTGCCAAGTGACCGGTAAGGGTCCGGTTACCGGGAACAACATTTCCCACGCACACAACAAAACCCGCCGCCGTTTCCTGCCGAACCTGCAGCACCACCGTTTCTGGGTTGAATCCGAGAAGCGCTTCGTGCGTCTGCGCGTTTCCGCCAAAGGCATGCGTATCATCGACAAGCGTGGTATCGAGGCCGTTCTGAACGACCTGCGCGCCCGCGGCGAAAAATTCTAAGGAGCTGCAGTCATGCGCGAACTGATCCGTTTGGTGTCCAGCGCCGGTACCGGCCACTTCTACACCACCGACAAGAACAAGCGTACCAAGCCTGAGAAAATCGAGATCAAGAAGTACGATCCGGTTGTTCGCAAGCACGTGATCTACAAGGAAGCCAAGATCAAGTAATTGATCTTCGCCCTTGTGAAGAAACCCGCCCTTCGTGGCGGGTTTTTTCTTGCCTGTGATTTTCCTTTGCGAAGATCGCGGACGAAAAAAAGCCCGCCGATCGGCGGGCTTTTTCATGTTCGGTGGATCAGGCCTTCTGCTCGAAGATCACGTAGACCTTGCGGCACGGCTCCAGTACTTCCCAGGTGCCGCTGAAGCCGGCCGGGATGACGAAGCGGTCGCCGACGCGCACGGTCTTGGCGCCGCCATTGGCGTCACGGATCACCGACACGCCCTGGAGGATCTCGCAGTACTCGTGCTCGGTGTAGCTGACGTTCCAGTGGCCCGGCTCGCCTTCCCAGATGCCCACGTTGAACTGGCCGCAGTCGCTGGCGTAGTGGTTGCGCACGTTCTGCGCCGGGTCGCCCTTGATGATGCGGTCCGGAGCGGGGCGGTAGTGTTCGGGGGCGGTGGTGGCCTGGGCGAAATCGACGATCTGCTCGACGTTCATGGCGGTCTCGGTTCTTTAGAGTTGTTGGCGAGAGTGCGTGCGGGCACGCGCAGCGCTGTTGGATATTTACTCCGAAGCGGCTGTCGGAAAACCATCAGCCGACGAATCTGGGCAGTCTATGTTTAATAAAACGAACGTGACAAGGCCATTTGGCCGCTTAGTGTAAAAAATATTGAAAATTGGCTGCCTCCGGTTTAGGGTTGCCAACAGCATGCGTTTGCTCCGCCTTGCGGAATATTTGACAGCGCGCCCACGCCGGGCGCCTGCACCTGAATAAGTACATTAATAAGAGGACACGTTGTCATGGGTACCCTCACTCGCGCCGATTGGGAAGCTCGCGCCAAGGACCTGAAGATCGAAGGCCGCGCCTTCGTCAACGGTGAATACGTCGACGCCGCATCCGGCGCCACCTTCGATTGCATCAGCCCTGTGGATGGCCGCTTCCTGGCCAAGGTCGCCAGCTGCGACCTGGCCGATGCCGAAAGTGCCGTGCAGGTCGCCCGTGCTGCCTTCGATTCCGGCGTGTGGTCGCGCCTGGCCCCGGCCAAGCGCAAGAAGGTCATGATCCGCTTCTCCGAGCTGCTGCTGGAGAACGCCGAGGAGCTGGCTCTGCTGGAAACCCTCGACATGGGCAAGCCGATCAGCGACTCGCTGAGCATCGACGTGTCCAGCGCCGCCAACAGCCTGCGCTGGAGCGGTGAAGCGATCGACAAGATCTACGACGAAGTCGCCGCCACCGCCCACAACGAACTGGGCCTGGTCACCCGCGAGCCGGTCGGCGTCGTCGCCGCCATCGTGCCGTGGAACTTCCCGCTGCTGATGACCTGCTGGAAGCTCGGCCCGGCGCTGACCACCGGTAACTCGGTGATCCTCAAGCCTTCCGAGAAGTCCCCGCTGACCGGCATCCGCATCGCCCAGCTGGCCATCGAGGCCGGTATCCCGAAAGGCGTGTTCAACGTCCTGCCGGGCTTCGGCCACACCGTGGGCAAGGCCCTGGCCCTGCACATGGACGTCGACACCCTGGTGTTCACCGGTTCGACCAAGATCGCCAAACAGCTGATGATCTACGCGGGCGAATCCAACATGAAGCGCGTCTGGCTGGAAGCCGGCGGCAAGAGCCCGAACATCGTCTTCGCTGACGCGCCGGACCTGAAAGCCGCCGCCGAAGCCGCGGCCAGCGCCATCGCCTTCAACCAGGGCGAAGTCTGCACCGCCGGCTCGCGCCTGCTGGTGGAAAAGTCGATCAAGGCCGAGTTCGTGCCGATGGTCGTCGAAGCCATCAAGGCCTGGAAACCGGGCAACCCGCTGGACCCGGAAACCAACGTCGGCGCGCTGGTCGACACCACCCAGATGAACAACGTGCTGAGCTACATCCAGGCTGGCCACGACGACGGCGCCAAGCTGGTGGCCGGCGGCAAGCGCACCCTGGAAGAGACCGGTGGCACCTACGTCGAGCCGACCATCTTCGACGGCGTGACCAACGCCATGCGCATCGCCCGTGAAGAGATCTTCGGCCCGGTGCTGTCGGTCATCGAGTTCACCGATGCCGAAGAAGCCGTGCGCATCGCCAACGACACTCCGTACGGCCTGGCCGCGGCGGTATGGACCAGCGACCTGTCCAAGGCCCACCTGACCGCCAAGGCGCTGCGCGCCGGCAGCGTGTGGGTGAACCAGTACGACGGCGGCGACATGACCGCTCCGTTCGGTGGCTTCAAGCAGTCCGGCAACGGCCGCGACAAGTCGCTGCACGCCTTTGATAAATACACCGAGCTGAAAGCCACCTGGATCAAACTCTGATCCTCGGCTGAAGCAGGTCGGCCCCGATCCTGGGGCCGGTTCTGACAAAGAGCCACACCCGCGGCCGGGTTTCCCTCAGGGAAGCCCGGCCGCTGTGCATTGCGCATCGGGCACCCTCGCGCCCGGCGTGCGCTCCGGATGGAACGGGAGAAAGACAATGCGTTGGGGTCCTTATTTTGCTGTGTGTGCTGCCGTCATCAGCATCGGTCTGGCCCTGGGCCTGACCATGCCGCTGGTTTCTCTGCGTCTGGAGGGCTGGGGTTACGGCAACTTCGCCATCGGCGTCATGGCGTCCACGCCGGCGGTGGGTGTGCTGCTGGGCGCGATGATCGCCGGCCGCCTCGCCGCACGGGTCGGCACACCGCTGCTGATGCGCATCTGCCTGATTTCCGGGGCCTTCTCGGTGGGCCTGCTGGCGCTGCTGCAGAGCTATCCGGTCTGGCTGATCCTGCGCCTGCTGATCGGTGTACAGCTGACCGTGGTGTTCATCCTCGGGGAGAGCTGGATCAACCAGTTGGCCATCGAGAAATGGCGCGGCCGCCTGGTCGCCCTGTACGGCACCGGCTATGCGCTGAGCCAGCTGTCCGGCCCGGTGCTGCTGACCTTCATCGGTACCGCCGACGACCGTGGTTTCTGGTTCAGCGTCTGCCTGCTGGTGGGCGGTTCCCTGCTGCTGCTCGGCCGCACCGGCGCGCCCAAGGTTGACCCGCACAGTGCCAACGGCCGCGGCTTGTTCGCCTTCTGCGGCCAACTACCGGCGATTGCCTGGGCGGTGGTGCTGTTCGCGGGCTTCGAGGCGATGATCCTCACTCTGCTGCCGGTCTACGGTATCCAGCAGGGCTTCACTCAGGCGGTGGCGCTGGCGATGGTCAGCACGGTGGTGGTGGGCGATGCGCTGCTGCAACTGCCCATCGGCTGGCTGGCCGACCGCATCTCCCGGCAGACGCTGTTCAAGGGTTGCGGCATCGTGCTGTTGCTCAGCAGTCTGGGCATGCCGCTGCTGTTGCACCACAGCGCCATCTGGCCAGTGCTGGTGCTGTTCGGCGCCAGTGCGGGCGGGCTGTTCACCCTGTCGCTGATCCTGATCGGCGAGCGCTATCGCGACGACGCGCTGGTCCGCGCCAATGCGCATATCGCCCAGCTCTGGGGGATCGGTTGCCTGATCGGTCCGCTGGCCACCGGCGCGGCCAGCCAGTGGATCAGTGGCCATGCATTGCCATTGGTGATGGCGCTGGGCGCCGCCGGCTTCGTGGTGCTGGTGTCGTACCGCGGCCTGCCGCCGGTGATGCAGACGACTGACGCCGAGCTGCAGCAGGAGCGCTCCTAGAGCATCTTCTCCAGCCCGATGGCGCCGGCGATCCACGCGTTGAGCCGGCGCCAGGCGTTGCCCGGCTCACGCTCCAGCGCCACCAGCTTGCCGCCGCGCTCTTCGATCCAGACCAGCCTGGGCGGGTCGCTGTTCGGCGCGATCTTCACCTGGTAGCTGACACTGGGCGACATGCTCGCCAACGCCAGGCGGCGCACCTGGTCGGCCAGTTCCGGGCTGTCGACGATGATGCCGACCTCGGTGTTCCACAGCACTGAGCGCGGGTCGAAGTTCAGCGAGCCGACGAACACCTTCTGCTGGTCGAACACCGCCGCCTTGCTGTGCAGGCTGGCGCTGCTCGACCCGCGTACCATCCACGGCGCGCCGGACAGGCGCTGGTCCGGGTCGGCGCGCAGTTCGTAGAGTTTCACCCCGTGCTCCAGCAGCTCGAGCCGGTACGGCGCGTAGCCGGCGTGCACGGCCGGCACGTCGGTGGCTTCCAGCGAGTTGGTCAGCAGGCGCACGCTGACGCCCTGATCCGCCCGCTGGGTCAGGTAGTCGACCCCGGTGCTGGTCGGTACGAAGTAGGCCGAGACCAGGATCAGCTCTTTCGAAACTTCGTCGAACAACGGCTGCAGCTGGGTGCTGAGCAGTTGCTCGCCCTGCGGGTCGCCCTGGTCCAGCACCTTGAGCGGCGTGTCCCACACGGCCTTGCCTGGCGCCCAGACCAGGTCGTCCAGCCAGTTCTGCAGATGCGGGCGGTCGCTGTTGCGATTAAGCCGGGCGATATAGCTGGAGCTCTTCACCCGCTCCTTCGCCAGGTAGTGGTCCAGCTGGCGGCGCATGCCGTTGAGCTCGTCGAGGTCCGGTTCGCCCCACAGGTAGTCCTCGATGGGCCGGCTGATGCGGCTGTTCCAGTACTGGTCGAAACTCTGCCCCAGCGACTGCGCCACCGGGCCCACGCCCATCAGGTCGAGGTCGCTGAAGTTCATCTCGGCCTTGGCATCGAAGTACTCGTCGCCCAGGTTGCGGCCGCCGACGATGGCCACGCTATTGTCCGCCAGCAGCAGTTTGTTGTGCATCCGCCGGTGCTGCTCGGAAAGGTTGAACAGGCGCCCCAGGTTGCGCGTGATGCCGGTGCTGCGGCCCAGGTGCAGCGGATTGAACAGGCGCACCTGGATATTCGGGTGGGCGGCGAGGGTGCCCAGTTCGTAGTCCCAGCCATCGCTGCTGGTGTCGTCGATCAGGATGCGCACGCGCACGCCGCGATCCGCCGCGTGCAGCAGCTCGCGGATCAGCGCGCGGGTGGTGAGGCCGTCGTGGACGATGTAGTACTGGACGTCGAGGCTGCGCTGGGCCTTGCGGATCAGCTCGGCGCGGGCGAGGAAGGCGTCGACGCTGGAGGCCAGCAGGTGGAAGCCGGACTGGCCGGGATGGGCGGCGGCGCGCTCGCTGATCTCATTGTCCAGCCGCGTGCCCTGCACCGGCAGCACGTGCGATGGCTCAGGCGGCGGCGCGCTGGCGCAGCCACCCAGGGCCAGCAGGATCAGCAGGAACAGGCGTGGAAACAAAGGGACTCTCCGACAAGCCCGCCGGTGACGGGCTGCGGAAGATTCTAGCCGCTGGATCGCGGTGGCGGTCAGCCGCCGAGGGTTTCCTTGAAGCGGTACCAGGCCATGCCCAGGGCCAGCAGCGGCGAGCGCAGCAGCTTGCCGCCGGGGAAGGTGATGTGCGGCACCTTGGCGAACAGCTCGAAGCCGCTGCCTTGCTGGCCGGTGATGGCTTCGGCGAGCAGCTTGCCGGCCAGGTGGGTGGCGTTCACGCCGTGCCCGGCGTAGGCCTGGGCGAAGTAGACGTTGTTCTGCCCGGGCAGGCGGCCGATCTGCGGCAGGCGGTTGGCGCCGATACCGATCATGCCGCCCCATTGGTAGTCGATGCGCAGGTTTTCCAGGTGCGGGAATACCTTGAGCATCTTCGGCCGCATGTAGGCGGCGATATCCGCCGGGTCGCGGCCGGAGTAATGGCAGGCGCCGCCGAACAGCAGGCGGTTGTCGGCGGAAAGGCGGTAATAGTCCAGCGCCACGCGCTGGTCGCATACCGCCATGTTCTGCGGCAGCAGGGCGCGGGCCTGCTCGGCGGACAGTGGCTCGGTGGCGATCACGTAGCTGCCGGCGGGCAGCACCTTGCCGTCGAGGTAGTTATTCAGGCCGTTCTGGTAGGCGTTGCAGGCGATCACCAGGGACTTGGCGCGCACGCTGCCCTGGGCGGTACGCACGCGCACTTCGCTGCCATAGTCGATGCCGGTGACGGCGGAGTTCTCGAGCAGCTTCACGCCCAGGCTCTGCGCCGCGGCGGCTTCACCGAGGGCAAGGTTGAGTGGGTGCAGGTGGCCCGAACCCATGTCCACCATGCCGCCGACGTAAAGGTCGGAGCCGACGATCGAGCGCATGTCCTCTTTCGCGACCATACGCAGTTCGTGGCGGTAGCCGAGGCTTTTCAGTTCGTCGAAGTCTTCCTGGAAGCCCTCGACGTCGGAAGGCTTGTTGGCCAGGTCGCAATAGCCCCAGGTCAGGTCGCAGTCGATGGCGTACTGCTCGACGCGGCGGCGGACGATCTCCACCGCCTCCAGGCCCATCAGCTTCATGGCGTGGACACCGTCCGTACCGATCACCGGTTCGAACTGCTCCAGGCCATGGCCGACACCCCGGATCAATTGGCCGCCATTGCGACCGCTGGCGCCCCAGCCGATCTGGTGGGCTTCCAGCAGGATCACCGAGAGCCCGCGCTCGGCCAGTTCAATGGCCGTGTTCAGCCCGGAAAAGCCGCCGCCAATGATGCACACGTCGGCCCGTTCCTCACCGGCCAGGGGCGGTACTTCGAGGCGGCGATTGACGCTCGCGGCGTAGTAGGACGGGGCGTGGCGATCGGTGTGCACCGGCTGGTGAACGCGGGCGTTCATGTGCGATATCCTGATTTTTGTGTTGTTAAAATTTTACGCAGGATAAACGCCGACTTCCCGCCCAGCCAATAGCCCGGCCGCAAAAAGCGCCGGGAAGTCGTAAATAAATCTGCTCAGCTTGCTGCGAACGGCGGGAATCAGTCCGGGATGGGCAGGGTGAGGCTTTCCTTCACCTCTTCCATCACGATGTAGCTCTTGGATTCGCGCACATGGGGCAGCTTGAGCAGGATGTCGCCCAGCAGCTTGCGGTAGGAGGCCATCTCCGAGATGCGCGCCTTCACCAGGTAGTCGAAGTGGCCGGACACCAGGTGGCATTCCAGCACGTGGGGCAGCTTGAGCACCGAGCGGCGGAAGTCCTCGAAGGTATCGCCGGACTTGTAGTCCAGGCTGATCTCGACGAACACCAGCAGGCTGGCCTTGAGGTACTGTGGGTTCAGCCGGGCGTTGTAGCCCATGATGATTCCCTCGCGCTCCAGTCGCCGCACGCGCTCGGTGCATGGCGTGGTGGAAAGGCCGACGCGCTCGCCCAGTTCGGTGAAGGAGATGCGGCCTTCCTCCTGCAGGATGCGCAGGATGTTGCGGTCGATCTTGTCCAGTTCGCGGCGGCTTTGGTGCTGGGTTCGCATGGGAGGGACTCTGAAGTCGAGCGGTGAGCTTTGGGGGAATGTCGGCAATATAGTCGGTTGTGCAGGGAATATCACTGGCATCCCTTGAACTTCCCGTGGCGGACGGCCAGCCTGTAGGCCAGTGTTCCGCCTTTCCCGGCTGGATTCGCCTGTTTTTTCCGGAGTTTTCGCATGTCGCTTCCCCGCCTGCGCACCGTCTTCCTGCTGCTGTTGCTGCTCCTGGCATTGGCGGTCGGCGCGGCGTGGCTGGCGGTACCGCGCCTGCTGGCGGGTGCCGGGGTGAGCGTCGAGCAGTGGCAGGGGCTGGGTGTCACCGGGCAGGGGCTGACGGTGGCGCGGATCGCCGTTCAACGGCAGACGCTGGATGGCTTGCGTTTGGCGATCCAGCTGGAGGACCTGCGCGTCGGCTGGCCTGAGCACGCCGATGGCCGCTGGCGGCTGAAGGAGCTGGCCGCTGCCAGCATCGACGTGCGCCAGTGGCCGGGGCAGGGCATGGCGGAAGCCGACGCCGCGCTGCCGGACCTTGCGCAGCTCAACCGCTGGCTGGCGCTACTGCCGGGGCGACTGTCGCTGCAGCGCGTCTCCCTCGAACTACCGTGCGCCCGCGAACAGCGATGCACCCTCAACGGCAGTGCGCACTGGCAGCAGGTCCAGGGTGGCGCCGCGGCGCTGGGCGGTGAGCTTCGCCAGGGTGGCCAGCAACTGGCGTTCAACGGCCTGCTGCAACCGGGCGATGGGCAATGGCGCCTGCAACTGAACAGCTATCTCGACAACGAACAACTGCTCACCCTGGACTCCAGCTGGGCGCCAGGCAGCCGCCAGCTCAGTGGCAGCATCGCCAGCCCGGCGGTGCCGCCGGTACAGGCCGTGCGCAACTGGCTGGGCATGTGGTTGCCGACGCCGAACCTGCGGCTGCCGATCCCCGAAGCGGGTCGCCTGCGCCTGAGCTGGGATACACGACTCGCCGGCGATGCCGCCTGGCCGGATTGGCCCGGTCTGCGCGATGGGCACGGCAATCTCGATCTTTCCCTGCAGCTGCCGCAACCCTGGCCGTTGCCGGGCCTGGGCAATCTGCAGGGAGACCTGCGGTTGATCGCCAGTACCACGGATGCCGGTTGGCGGCCTTCGGTGGTCAGCGGTGACCTGCGCTTGTCCGACCTCTACGGCGACTGGCTGCAGGCCCTGCCTGTCGGCCTGCGGCCGGCGCGCCTGACGCTGCATCTGGAACCCGGCGTGGACGATGAAGCCGGCAGCGTTCGCGCCGAATTGCACGCGGTGGGCGCGGCCGATCTGCGCCTGCGCTCCCGCGTGGCACTGCTGGAGGCAACCCCGCTGGCGCTGCAACTGATGGAATCGCGGCTGGAGGGCAAGGTTCCGCATCTGGAACTGGCCGGCCTGCGCGGCGACAACAGTCGTCTCGACCTGAGCTTCGAGGGCCGCGTCGACCAGCAGTCCGCCCACGTTGCCTTTGCCGATGGTGCGCAGCTCCAGGTAACGACCCTGACCGCTCCGCAGTCGCTCAAGGCGAGCAAGCTCAGCGCCGTTCTCGGCAAAGGCACGTTCGACCTCGGCTATGCCACCGACACGCCGTTTACCCTGCAACTCGATGCGCCGCTGAAACTGGCCGTGGGCGAACTCCGCCAGCCCCACGTCAAAGCGCTTTCCTGGAATGCCCTGGGGACGCTGGCGGCGCGCCTCGACAGCCAGCAGTTCAAGGGCCGCCTGCTGAACAGCGGCGGACTGAACGCCGAAGTCGATCTGAACAACTCGGCCAGGCAGGGCGTTGCCCTGGCAGCGCGCCAGCCGGAGTTCTTCCTGCGCAGCGGCAATCCGCTGGAGAAATCCCTCGGCGACTGGCCGGCCCTGCTCAGCCTGAACAACGGCAAGGCCAGCTTCGACCTGAACTGGCGACTGCCCCCGGGCAGCGCGCCGCAGAGCCTCGACCTGAACCTGCGTGGGCAAGGTCTGGAGGGCGTGTACGACCGCAGTGAGGTCCACGGCCTCGACTTGCAGGCGAAGTTCGCCCTCAATGGCTCGCAGATGGAGCTACAACTGCCACAGGTGAAAGTCGCCTCGCTCAACCCTGGCGTCACGCTCGGGCCGCTGTCTCTGCAAGGCAACTACAAGGGCTCGCTGGACGCGCCGCTGGCCGGGCGGGTCGCCTGGCAGCAGGCGGAGCTGGGGCTGTTCAACGGCCGCGCCTGGCTGCCGGGTGGTGCCATGGACCTTTCCGCTCGCGGGCAAGGTCTGACCTTGAAATTGGAGGGGCTGGCGCTGGAGGCGATCCTGGCGGCCTATCCGGCGGAAGGGCTGTCCGGCAACGGCCTCATCGACGGCAACCTGCCGCTGGCGCTGCACGACGGCAAGCTGGTCATCCAGGGCGGGGAAGTTGCCGCGCGGCAGCCGGGCGTCCTGCAGTTCCGTTCGGAGAAGATCCGCTCGCTGGGCCAGAGCAACCCGGCCATGCAACTGGTGGCGACCGCCATCGACGATTTCCGTTACGACAAGCTCAGCAGCCGCGTGGATTATGATGAATCCGGCAAGCTGCTCCTCGCCCTGAGCCTGAGCGGGCGCAATCCCGCACTGGAGCAGGGCCGGCCGATCAACCTCAACGTCAACCTGGAGGAGAACGTGCCCAAACTGCTCACCAGCCTGCAACTGAGCGACAGGGTCAGCGACACCATTCGCCAGCGCGTGCAGGAACGCCTGCGCAACGACCCGGCCGCTGCGCCATGACTGCAAGGAGACCCCCGATGCGCCTTCGCGCCGCTTTACCCTTCCTGCTCCTGGCAGGCGTCGTCCAGGGCTGCACGCCCACCGTGCAACTGGCCGCGCCCAAGGAGCCGATCAACATCAACCTCAACGTGAAGATCGAGCACGAGATCTATATCAAGGTCGACAAGGCGCTCGACGGCATCATCAACGAGAACAGCGGCCTGTTCTGAGAAGGAGTCTTTGCATGAGATTGCACCGCAAACTGGGCGTCGCGCTGGTCGCCCTCTGCCTGAGCCTGCCGGTCATGGCGATGAGCCTGGAGCAGGCAATGTCCGCCCTGGGCGGCGCCAAATCCCAGGGGCTGGTCGGTGAACAGACCGACGGCTACCTGGGCGTCGTGAAGAATGGCGGTGACGCCGCCGATATCGCCGCGCAGATCAACGCTGCGCGACGCGCCGAGTACCAGAAGGTTGCCGGCCAGAGCGGCGCCAAGCTGGCTGATGTGGAAGCGCTGGCTGGCAAGAAGGCCATCGAGCGTACGCCCTCGGGGCAGTACGTGCAGGTCAACGGCCAATGGGTGCGCAAGTAAGCGCGCCAAGGGGAATTCCCTGCTCGCCGCCGCTTCTGGCGGCGAGTTCGGTGGCTGGCCGCGGAAGCAGGTAATTCCCGTCGGGGAATGGTCCGGCGCGAGAAGTTCTGGCCAATCCCATTGCGTTCGCTATTTCCTCTTGATCTGGTGAAATTTTCACCAGATCCTCGACCATTCGGTCTCGGGTGAAAACGCCCTAATCCTGGTGGATGTCCCTCCGTGAAAGCGACTTTTGCCAGGAATTTTCGTCAAATACCGTATCGCAATCAGTGAATATCGCTGAGCCTGACTTCCTATACTGCGCGCATCTACGTTCAGAATAAGAAACGTCCGCGCCCCTGGCGCGACGTAGGAGGCAAAGATGCGCGTTCTGGTGCTTGGCAGCGGTGTGATCGGTACCGCCAGTGCTTACTATCTCGCCCGTGCCGGCTTCGAAGTGGTCGTCGTCGACCGCCAGCCCGGCCCGGCCCTGGAAACCAGCTTCGCCAACGCCGGCCAGGTGTCGCCTGGCTACGCCTCGCCCTGGGCTGCCCCGGGCATCCCCCTGAAAGCCATGAAGTGGCTGCTGCAGACCCACGCGCCGCTGGCCATCAAGCTGACCGGCGACCCCAGCCAGTACAGCTGGATGTGGCAGATGCTGCGCAACTGCAACGCCAAGAGCTACGCGGTGAACAAGGAGCGCATGGTGCGCCTGTCCGAGTACAGCCGCGACTGCCTCGACGAGCTGCGTGCCGAGACTGGCATCACCTACGAAGGCCGCTCCCTGGGCACCACCCAGCTGTTCCGCACCCAGGCGCAGCTGGATTCCGCCGCGAAGGACATCGCCGTCCTGGAAAGCACCGGTGTTCCTTATGAAGTGCTGGACCGCGCCGGCATTGCCCGCGTCGAGCCGGCCCTGGCCAAGGTGGCTGACAAGCTGGTGGGCGCCCTGCGCCTGCCCAACGACCAGACCGGCGACTGCCAGATGTTCACCACCAAGCTGGCCGAGATGGCCAAGGCCCTGGGCGTGGAGTTCCGCTTCGGCCAGGACATCCAGCGCCTGGACTTCGCCGGCGACCGCATCAACGGCGTCTGGGTCGATGGCCAGCTGGTCACCGCCGACCGCTACGTGCTGGCGCTGGGCAGCTACTCGCCGCAGATGCTCAAGCCGCTGGGCATCGACGCTCCGGTCTACCCGCTCAAGGGCTACTCACTGACCGTGCCGATCACCAACCCGGACATGGCGCCGACCTCGACCATCCTTGACGAGACCTACAAGGTCGCGATCACCCGCTTCGACCAGCGCATCCGCGTCGGTGGCATGGCGGAAATCGCCGGCTTCGACCTGTCGCTGAACCCGCGTCGCCGCGCCACCCTGGAAATGATCACCACCGACCTCTACCCGGAAGGCGGCGACGTCAGCCAGGCAGAGTTCTGGACCGGCCTGCGCCCGGCCACCCCGGACGGCACCCCGATCGTTGGCGCCACCCGCTACCGCAACCTGTTCCTCAACACCGGCCACGGCACCCTGGGCTGGACCATGGCGTGCGGCTCGGGCCGCTACCTCGCCGACCTGATGGCCAAGAAGCGCCCGCAGATCAGCACCGAAGGCCTGGATATCTCCCGCTACAGCTCTACCTCGGAGGCCCAGAATGGCCATCCAGCGCCTGCACACTAACCAGCGGATGAGCCAGGTCGTCGTCCACAACGGCACGGTGTACCTTGCCGGCCAGGTGGCGGGCGACCTCAGCGCCGGCGTCGAGCAGCAGACCCGAGAAGTCCTCGCCAGCGTCGAGCGCCTGCTCGACGAGGCGGGCACCGACAAATCGCGTGTGCTCTCGGCAACCATCTACCTGAAGGACGTCGCCGCCGACTTCGCCGGCATGAACGGCGTCTGGGACCAGTGGGTCCCCCAGGGCTGCGCCCCGGCGCGCGCCACCGTCCAGGCGGCGCTGTGCTACCCGGAGATCCTCGTCGAGATTTCCATCGTCGCCGCACTGCCCTGATCGTTTTTGCGTGGCCCGGCCGGAGCGCCGGGTTTTTTTCGTCTGCTGATTGCGTTCCACCCACCATAAGAGAGCCTCGCCATGCGTCCCGCCCGTGCCCTGATCGACCTCGCCGCCCTGCGCCACAACTACCGCCTGGCCCGTGAAGTCACCGGCGCGCGAGCGCTGGCAGTGGTCAAGGCCGACGCCTACGGCCATGGCGCAGTGGTTTGCGCCAGGGCACTGGAAGGCGAGGCCGACGGTTTTGCCGTGGCGTGCATCGAGGAGGCGCTGGAGCTGCGCGAAGCCGGCATCCGTGCGCCAATCCTGCTGCTCGAAGGCTTCTTCGAAGCCAGCGAGCTGGAACTGATCGACGCCCATGACTTCTGGTGCGTGGTGCACTCGGCCTGGCAACTGGAAGCCATCGAGCGTGCTCGTCCGAGCAAACCGCTGACCGTCTGGCTGAAGATGGACTCGGGCATGCACCGCGTCGGCTTCTTCCCGCAGGACTATGCCGCCGCTCTGGCGCGCCTGAAGGCGCTGCCCCACGTGGCCAAGGTCGTGCTGATGAGCCACTTCTCCCGTGCCGATGAGCTGGACTGCCCGCGCACCGAAGAGCAGGTTGCCGCTTTCCAGGCGGTGCGCGAAGCCGCAGGTCAGGGGCATGAGATCAGTCTGCGCAATTCTCCCGGCATCCTCGGCTGGTCCGAGGTGCCCAGCGACTGGGTGCGCCCCGGCATCATGCTCTACGGCGCCACTCCGTTCGAACAGGCGCATGCGCTGGCGGACCAACTGCGCCCGGTGATGACCCTGGAATCCCAGGTCATCAGCATTCGCGAACTGCCGGCCGGCGAGCCGGTGGGCTACGGCGCACGCTTCATCGCCGAGCGCCCGGTACGCGTCGGCGTGGTCGCCATGGGCTACGCCGATGGCTATCCGCGCCACGCGCCGGACGGCACGCCGGTGTTCATCGACGGCAAGCCCAGCCGCATCATCGGCCGCGTGTCCATGGACATGCTCACCGTGGACCTGACCGACCTGCCGCAGGCCGGCCTGGGCAGTCGCGTCGAACTCTGGGGGCCGAACGTCCCCGCCAGCCAACTGGCTTCCCTGTGCGGCAGCATTCCCTACCAGCTGTTCTGCAACCTCAAGCGCGTCCCGCGGGTCTATAGCGGCGAGTGACGGATACCGCCCGTAAAGTTTGCGCAGGATCGTCGGGCGATCTGTTGTAAATACTGAACGGTGTTGCCATGATACGTGGCACTTGGAACCCGCTCGGCTCAAGCCGCTGCGGGTTCTGCCTTTCAGAGCCTGTTTTTGATCTCGCGAGCTGGAGCGGAACAAGGCGAAAGCGGTTGAGGCAGCGGAATTTACTTCAGTAGATGAGCATCCCGAAGACGCTTTCAACGCAGTGATGCCGACGCACAGCAGATCAAAGACAGGTTCTTGAGCCTGCCTGATACAAAAATAAGGAGGACCCCACCCTTGGACGTCGGTGCTCGTCTGCAAGCCATTCGTAAGCTCAAAGGTTTGTCCCAGCGCGAACTCGCCAAACGGGCGGGTGTGACCAACAGCACAATCTCGATGATCGAGAAGAACAGTGTGAGCCCCTCCATCAGCTCCCTGAAGAAAGTGCTCGGTGGTATTCCGATGTCTCTTGTGGAGTTCTTCTCCCTCGACCTTGAGCAGAGCAGCAACACCCCGGTGGTGTACAAGGCAGACGAACTCAGCGACCTGTCCAGCGGCTCGATCATCATGAAGCTGATCGGCAAGGACTACCCCAGTCGCGCCATCACCCTGCTCGACGAGACCTATCCGCCGGGTTCCGATACTGGCGACGACATGTATGCCCACGAAGGCGAAGAGACCGGCGTGCTGGTCGAGGGTCGCCTGGAGCTGACCGTTGGTGACGAGACCTTCGTTCTCGAATGTGGCGATAGCTACTATTTCGACAGCACCAAGCCGCACCGCTTCCGTAATCCGTTCGAAACCCCGGCACGACTGATCAGCGCGACCACACCGGCAAATTTTTGAACAGCCGGTAGGACCGGCCAGATCAGCTGCGACCTAATGCCGCAAAGCCCGGCAAGGTGGCGCAATTGTTTCGAGCTTCGGAGCTTTGCCGTTATACTTGCGCCCGCTCGCGCGGCCCGAGACTGTGACTGCACCGCGACCGGGCGTGATAAGCCACGATGAGGGTGAAAGGGTGAACCTGATTAGAAAAATCCTGGCAGCCCAAGCTGCCGTACTGGCCCTGTGGGCAGTGAGCGTTCAGGCCGCGACCAACGATGACGCCATTGCCAAGCGTCTCGAACCTGTCGGCAAAGTCTGCGTCCAGGGCAAGGAATGCGAAGGCGTTGGCGCCGTAGCAGCTGCCGGTGGTGGCGGTGCCCCGCGTTCGGGCGAAGAGATTGTCGGCAAGGTCTGCACCAACTGCCACGGCAGCGGCCTGCTGGGCGCTCCGAAAGTCGGCGACAAGGCCGAATGGGGCAAGCGCGCGAAAGAGCAGGGCGGCCTCGATGGCCTGCTGGCCAAAGCCATCTCGGGTATCAACGCCATGCCTCCCAAGGGCACCTGCGCTGATTGCTCCGATGACGAGCTGAAAGCTGCGATTCACCACATGTCCGGCCTGTAACAGCCGACCTGTGCGAAAAAGCCGCCCAAGGGCGGCTTTTTCATGCCCGTGATTTGTCACCGTGTGAGTCGCGGGAGCAACTTTTGCGTAAAGCCGGTCCAAACTCCTGTCGTGGACAACGAACCAGGAGGGACGCCCGGTGCAATCCTGCTCGATCGAAACCGCTGTCGAAGAACTGCTGCAACGTCTGGAAGGGCATATCCGCCTGGGCCTGCCGCTGGGACTGGGCAAGCCCAACCAGTTGGCCAACGCGCTGTACCGGCACATTCGCGAGAATCCGCGTCGGCAACTGACGCTCTACACCGCGCTGTCCCTCGGCCGCCCGCAGGCCGCTGGCGAGCTCCAGCGGCGCTTCCTCGAACCCTTCGTCGAGCGTATTTACGGCGACTACCCCGAGCTGGACTACCTGCACGACCTGCGCAATGACGCGCTGCCGGAGAATATCCGCGTCGAGGAGTTCTACCTGCAGCCCGGCAGCCTGCTGGACAGTGCGCCCGCCCAGCAGAACTACATCAGTTGCAACTACAGCCACGTGGCGCGGGACATCAACGCCAAGGGCGTCAACGCCGTTGCCCAACTGGTGGCCCGTGATCCGGGCCGACCGGGCAAGCTGAGCCTGGCCTGCAACCCGGACATCACCCTCGACCTGCTGCCAATGCTGCAGTGCCGTCGCGCGGCGGGCGAAACCATCGTCACTATCGGCGTGGTCCACGACCAGTTGCCCTATATGCCCGGCGACGCCGAGGTGGACGAAGACTTCTTTGACCTGCTGGTGGACGCACCGGGCGACAGCAGCACGCTGTTCTCGACGCCCAACCTGCCCGTCGGTCTGCAGGACCACTGCATTGGCCTGCACGCCAGCGCCCTGGTGCGTGACGGCGGCACACTGCAGGTCGGCATCGGCTCCATGGGCGATGCCCTGATCTCGGCGCTACTGACCCGCCAGCGTGACAACGACGGTTATCGTGCGCTGCTCGACAGCCTAGACTCCACCGCCCGCCACGCCGGGCTGATCGAGCGCGACGGCGGACTGGGTGCGTTCCAGCATGGGCTGTATGGCTGCAGTGAAATGTTCGTTCCCGGCCTGCTGGCGTTGGCCGAGGCGGGGGTGCTCAATCGCCGCGTCGCGGCGCGCCCCGGCGCCGCGCCAACTGAACCGGGCGTCTGGCTGCACGGCGGCTTTTTCCTCGGGCCGCAGGCCTTCTACCAGCGCCTTCGCGAGATGCCGCACGAGGAGCGGGCCGGCATCGGCATGACCGGCATCGGCTTCGTCAACAACCTTTACCGCGACGAGGAACTCAAGCGCGCGCAGCGCCACGATGCGCGCTTCATCAACAGCGCCTTCACCGTGACCTTGCTGGGTGCCGGCGTGGCCGACCAACTGGAGGACGGCCGCGTGCTCAGCGGCGTCGGCGGGCAGTACAACTTCGTCGCCCAGGCCCATGAACTGGAAGGCGGGCGCTCCATCCTGATGCTGCGCAGCTGGCGCGAATCCGAGGGGGAGCTGAGTTCCAACATCGTCTGGAGCTATGGCCACACCACCATCCCCCGGCACCTGCGCGACATGGTGGTGACCGAGTACGGCGTCGCCGACCTGCGTGGCAAGAACGATGCCGAGGTGATCGCCGCGCTGCTGGCCATCGCCGATTCGCGCTTCCAGGAACAACTGATCGGCCAGGCCCGGGATGCCGGCAAGTTGCCGAAGGACTTCGAACTGGACGCGCGTTACCGCAACAACACCCCGGAGCGCCTGCGCGAAGCGACCTACCCGCTACGCAAGCTGCTGCCGGAGTTCCCGCTGGGGTGCGATTTCACCGAGCATGAGCGTGACCTGCTGCGGGCACTGGGGTGGCTGAAGAGCAAGCTGAAGCTGAGCGAGATTCTCGAGCTGGGCAAGGCGACGCTGGATGCCCCGGAGCCGGAGGTCTATCCGGCGCATCTGGAGCGCATGGGATTGGCGAAGCCGGACGGCTTGCGCGAGGAGCTTTACCAGCGGCTGGTGCTGGCCGGCCTGAAAGCCAGCGCCGAGAGGAACCCGTAGGGCGCATAACGCGCCAGCGTTATCCGCCGCCTGGGAGTCGGCGGATAACCTGTTCCAGGTTATGCGCCCTACGCAAGGCCGGCTTTCAGGCATGAAAAAAGGCGGGCCCTGTCGGTGCCCGCCTTTTTCGTTATCGCGCAGGATCAGTCCTCGACGAACTCGACCTGGCCGTTGGCCAGGGACTTCACGCGGGCCAGGGATTCCACGCGGTAGCCCTCGCTTTCCAGCAGCGAGCGGCCTTCCTGGAAGGACTTCTCGATGACGATGCCCAGGCCGGCGATGCTCGCGCCCGCTTGCTGGATCAGGTCGATCAGAGCCTTGGCGGCGTGGCCGTTGGCGAGGAAGTCGTCCACCACCAGCACGTGGTCGGCGGCGGTCAGGTGCTTGGCCGAGATGGCGATGGTGCTTTCGGTCTGCTTGGTGAAGGAGAACACCTTGGAGATCAGCAGGTCGTTCTTCAGCGTCAGCGACTGGAACTTGCGGGCGAAGATCACCGGAATACCCAGTTCGAGGCCGGCCATGATCGCCGGAGCGATGCCGGAGGCTTCGATGGTGACGATCTTGGTGATGCCCTGGTTCTTGAAGCGTTCGGCAAACTCGTGGCCGATCTGCTTCATCAGCGCCGGGTCGATCTGGTGGTTGAGGAAGGCGTCTACCTTGAGGACCTGTTCGGAAAGAACGATGCCTTCGCTGCGAATTTTGTCTTTGAGAGTGTTCACGGGGGTGCTTCCGGAGCGGCTGTCGCTGATGAAGCGCGTAATTCTACAACGCCAGTGGCCATCTGCGCGACGTTCCGACCAATGCAATTGCTGATCGAATGGACAGTTTTTCGATGGGCGGGGAGCAGACCGCTGTCGTAGGAGCGGATTCATCCGCGATCCGGCCGACAGGCCGGTGCCCGCTGGATGACGATCGCGGACGGAGTCCGCTCCTACAGATGAGGCCCTCAGCGCTTGAGCATCGCCCGGATATCCGCCAGCGCCGAATTGCCCTTGGCCACCTTGACCTCCTGCGGCGCGTCCTCCTGGCCTTCCCAGACCAGGTCCTCGGGCGGCAGCTCGTCAAGGAAGCGGCTGGGCGAGCAGTCGATGATCTCGCCGTACTGCTTGCGCTTGGCGGCGAAGGTCATGGCCAGGTTCTTCTTCGCCCGGGTGATGCCCACATAGGCCAGACGCCGCTCTTCCTCGATGGTATCGGCCTCGATACTGGAGCGGTGCGGGAGGATTTCTTCCTCCACGCCGAGAATGAACACGTAGGGGAATTCCAGGCCCTTGGACGCATGCAGGGTCATCATCTGCACGCCGTCGGCGCCTTCTTCCTCTTCCTGCTGGCGCTCGAGCATGTCACGCAGCACCAGCTTGGCGATGGCCTGCTCGATGGTCATGTCGCCTTCTTCGTCGCGCTCCAGGGTGTTCTTCAGCGCTTCGATGAGGAACCAGACGTTGCCCATGCGGAAGTCGGCGACCTTGTCGCTGGATGCGTTCTGCCGCAGCCAGTTCTCGTAGTCGATGTCCATCACCATGCTGCGCAGCGCGCCAATCGGGTCGCTGCCGGCACATTGCTCGCGGACCTTGTCGATGAAACGCTTGAAGCGCTGCAGACGCTCGATGTAGCGGGCGTCCAGGTGTTCGGACAGGCCAAGCTCGCCGGAGGCATTGAACATCGAGCAACCGCGCTCGGTGGCGTAGTTGCCGAGTTTCTCCAGGGTGGTGGAGCCGATCTCCCGGCGCGGCACGTTGATCACCCGGAGGAAGGCGTTGTCGTCGTCCGGGTTCACCAGCAGGCGGAAGTAGGACATCAGGTCCTTCACTTCCTGGCGTCCGAAGAAGCTGGTGCCGCCTGACAGGTGATAGGGAATCTGGTGGTGCTGAAGTTTCAGCTCGATCAGCTTCGCCTGATAGTTGCCCCGGTAGAGGATGGCGAATTCGCTGTAGGGCCGCTGCGTCTTCAGGTGGATGGTGAGGATTTCCATGGCCACCCGCTCAGCCTCGGATTCCTCGTTGCGGCAGCGGATCACGCGGATCGGGTCGCCTTCGCCCATCTCGCTCCACAGCTGCTTTTCGAACACGTGGGGGTTGTTGGCGATGAGGATGTTGGCGCATTTGAGGATGCGGCTGGTGGAGCGGTAGTTCTGCTCCAGCATCACCACCTTCAGCGACGGGAAGTCGTCCTTCAGCTGCATCAGGTTTTCCGGGCGCGCGCCGCGCCAGGCGTAGATCGACTGGTCGTCGTCACCCACCACGGTGAAGTGTGCGCGCTGCTGCACCAGCATCTTCACCAGCAGGTACTGGCTGGCGTTGGTGTCCTGGTATTCGTCCACCAGCATGTAGCGCACACGGTTGCGCCACTTGTCGAGGATCTCCGGATGCTCCTGGAACAGCTTCACCGGCTGCAGGATGAGGTCGTCGAAGTCCACCGCGTTGTACGCCTTGAGCGTGCGCTGGTAGTGCAGGTAGACCATCGCCGCGGTCTGTTCCTTGGGGTTGCGCGCCTTTTCCAGCGCCTCCTCCGGGAGGATCAGGTCGTTCTTCCAGCCGCCGATGAGGTTCTTGATCTCGTCCAGACCGTCATCGCCGGAATACTCCTTCTGCATGATGTCGGTCATCAGCGCCTTCACATCGCTCTCGTCGAAGATCGAGAAGCCGGGCTTGTAGCCCAGCGCCGCGTGTTCCTTGCGGATGATGTTCAGGCCCAGGTTGTGGAAGGTCGAGACCGTCAGGCCCTTGCCCTCGCCCGGGCGCAGCAGGGTACTGACGCGCTCCTTCATCTCGCGGGCGGCCTTGTTGGTGAAGGTCACGGCGACGATGTACTGGGCGCGGATGCCACATTGCTGCACCAGGTAGGCGATCTTGCGGGTGATCACGCTGGTCTTGCCGGAGCCGGCGCCGGCCAGCACCAGGAGCGGGCCGCCGACGTAGTTCACGGCCTCTTGCTGCCGGGGATTGAGTCGGGACATGAAGGCGGGGGTCTGTTGTGAAGCGGGCGCGTATTCTATCAGGCCGTGCCAGGTGGCGGGGTGCCGCTCGGAATAGCGGCGATCTGTGACACGATCGTACTTATGTGTTTTGGATAAATCTGTACATGTATTAGGCTTGTGACAGCATTACTTGAAGAAAACTCTTAAGAGTTTCTCTGAAGTTTCGTCTACATCCGTGGGATGTCCGGATGGCGTCGCTTCAAAACCGGGAGAAATGGGCGCAGGGATGGTGCCTGGAGTTTCTCCCCTTTCTAGAGATACATGGGGGTCGCTTGGCAGCGTCGGTCGAACCAACGCGCCTGCTCCTGCTGGCGGAAGCGCCGCAGTGGGCCCAGCTACTGCGCGGGCATCTGGCCGCGTTGGGGACGGGCTATTCGCTGATCACGGCCCCTTCCTGGCAGGCTGCCAGCGCGCTATTCGACGAGAACCAGGTCGGTCTGGTACTCGCCACCCCCGGCAAATTGCCGTCTGCCCACCAGTGCCACCTGCCGCTGATCCTGCTGCTGGAGCGCGAGCCCGCGGAAGAGCCCGTCGGTGTCGCCGACTATCTGGTGGCTGAATCCCTCAGCGTTGAAGTCCTGCGCCGTACCCTGCGCTACGTGCGCGAGCGCACTTCGCTGCAGAACACCCTGCAGAGCCTGGCCGAACAGGACCCGCTGACCGGCATCGCCAACCGCCAGGGCTTCCAGACCCTGCTCGCCGCCCGCCTGAGCGAGAGCGAAGGGCGCGGCCTGGCGCTGGGCCACCTGGACCTGGACAACTTCCGCCACGTCAACGACGCCCTCGGCCACCAGGCCGGCGACCGCCTGATCCTGCAGGTAGTGGCGCGCCTGAAGGCGCACCTGGACAACGGCGACCACATCGCCCGCCTGGGCAGCGACGAGTTCGCCCTGCTGCTGGACACCCGCCGCGACCCGGAGCGCGTGGAGAAGATCGCCGAACTGATCGTCGAATCCCTGGGCGAGCCCTACTGGGTCGAAGGCGAAAGCCTGCTGCTGGGTTGCAGCCTGGGCATGGCCCACGCCCGTGCTGGCGAGGCCGCTGACCCGCTGCTGTGGCATGCGCACATCGCCATGCAGCAGGCCAAGTCGCGCCAAGGCTGCACCTTCCATGTCTTTGACGAACGCATCAACCGTGGCGCCCGCAGCCTCGCCGACCTGGAAAGCGAGCTGCGCCGGGCGCTGCGTCGCGATGAGCTGGAGCTGCACTACCAGCCGCGCCTGGACCTGCGTACCGGGCAGATCGTCGGCCTCGAAGCCCTGGTGCGCTGGCGCCATCCCGAGCGCGGCCTGCTGACACCGGGCGACTTCGTGCCGCTGGCCGAGGAAAGCGGGCTGATCGTGCCGCTGGGCTACTGGGTCATCTCCCGTGCCCTGCGTGACATGCAGTGGCTGCGCGGACGCGGCCTGCCGCCGCTGCACATGGCGGTGAACCTGTCGTTCCGCCAGTTCCAGGACAGCCAGTTGCTGCCAACCCTGGAGCGGCTGATCCGCGAACGCGGCGTCGACGCCCAGTGGCTGGAATTCGAACTCACCGAAACTGCCGTGATGCGCCGCAGCGATCAGGTCCTGCAGACCATGCAGGCTCTCGGCCGGCTCGGCGTGCGCTTCTCGCTGGACGATTTCGGTACCGGCTTCTCATCCTTCGTGCACCTCAACAGCCTGCCGATCACCCTGCTGAAGATCGACAAGAGCTTCGTCGGCGGTATGCACGAACGCACGGAAAACCTGCAACTGGTGCGGGCGATGATCAACCTGGCGCACAACCTGAACCTGGAAGTGGTCGCCGAAGGCGTCGAAACCGCCGCCCAGCAGGACGAGCTGCGCCAGTTCGGCTGCGACCAGGTGCAGGGCTTCTGGATCAGCCGCCCGCTGCCATTGTCGGAGCTGGCGCGTTTCCTGGTGTTCGGCGCCAACCGCGCGCTGCGCCTGCAGGACTCGGTCAGCTAGCGACCAGTGCCGCTGCTCCTGTGCGCGGGCGCAGCAGGCGCGAGGTTTTCGCCTCGAACGCCAGCGTCAGGCCGATGGCCGCGCAGGCCAGCCCGGACGCCAAACCCCACCACACGCCACTCGGCCCCCAGCCCAGCGGGAAGGCCAGCAGCAGCGCCATCGGCACGCCCATCAGCCAGTAGCCAACCAGCCCGACGAGGAAGGTGGTGCGCGCGTCCTTCAGGCCGCGGATCGCGCCCATGGCGATGCACTGGGTGCCGTCGAACAGCTCGAACCAGGCGGCGATGGCCAGCAGGCTGACGGCCATTTGCACCACCTCGCGGTTGGCCGGGTCGTTGTGGTCGAGGAACAGGCCGATGACCAGCTCCGGCGCCAGCCAGAACAGCGCGGCGAAGGCGAACATGCAGGTCGCGCCGAAGCCGATCCCCAGTCGCCCGGCGCGACGCGCCTCGACCAGCCGACCGGCACCATAGTGCTGGCCGATGCGGAAGGTCACCGCGTAGGAAAGCCCCATGGGCACCATGAAGGCCACGTACACCGACTGGATGGCGATCTGGTGCGCCGCCAGCGCGGTGCTGCCGAGCACGCCCATGCACAGCGTCGCCACGGTGAACATGCCCGACTCCACGGCGTAGGTACCGCCGATGGAAATGCCCAGCCGCAGCGATTCGCCGATCACCTTGAAGTCCGGCTGCGACAATCCCTTCAGCAGCGGGTAGGGCGCATAGGCCCGGTGCCAGCGCAGGTACAGGGCGAAGATCACGGGCAGCGCATTCATCACCACCGCGGTGACCATGCTGATCCCCGCCAGCCCCAGGCGCGGCAGGCCGAACAGTCCCTCGATGAAGGCGTAATTGAGGGCAAAGTTGGCCAGCGCGCCGATCAGGCTGATGGCCATGACCGGGCCGGGCCGCTCGATGGCGCTGGTGAAGCCGCGCAGCACCATGAAGGCCATATAGCCGGGCAGGGCGAAGACGATGCTGTGCAGAAAACTCATGGTGCCGGCAACCGTTTCCGGCGCCTGGCCGAAAGCGATCAGAACCGGCCCGAGGTTCCACAGCAGCAGGCCCGCCAGCAGCGCCAGCGCGCCACCGATCCACAGGCCGGCCTGGGTCGCTTCCACAACGCCGCGCGCGTCCCTGGCGCCATGCCGGATCGCCACCAGGTTGCCGGTGGCGGCCACCACGCCGACGCAGAAGGTCGAGACCAGCGCATAGGTGGACGCGCCCAGGCCGCCGGCAGCCAGCGCCTCGCGGCCGAGCTTGCCCATCATCACGGTGTCGGTGAACACCATGGCGACATAGGCCAGTTGGGCGGCAATCAGCGGGCCGGCCAGGCGCAGAATGGCGGCGAGTTCGTCACGGTACAGGCGTTTCATGAGTCAGGCTCAGCAAGCGGCAGCCGCCGCATGGTTGGATAGTTCCCCATTCTCCGGCGCTCGTGGCGGCGGGCACAAAAGGAAAAATGCGATGCCATCCATGAGTCATACTCATGTATGAGCGATTTCGGAGCCCGCCATGAACCGCCAGTTGCCGCCCCTCTATGCCCTGCGCGCCTTCGAGGCCGCGGCTCGGCATGCCTCCTTCACCCGCGCCGCCGAGGAGCTGGCGATCACCCAGAGCGCGGTGAGCCGGCACATCAAGACGCTGGAAGAGCACTTCGCCTGCCGCTTGTTCCAGCGTCGCGGTCGCCAGCTGGAGCTGACCGAAACCGCGCGGATGCTGCTACCCGGCCTGCGCGATGGCTTCGACGCGCTGGAACGCGCCTGCGCCAGCTTGCGCGCGGAGGAAGGCGTGCTGCGGCTGAAGGCGCCCTCGACCCTGACCATGCGCTGGCTGCTGGCGCGGCTGAGCAAGTTCCGCATGCAGCACAGCGATATCGAAGTGCAACTGACCAGTGCCTGGATGGACGTGGATCGCGTGGATTTTGTCCACGAACCTTTCGATTGCGCGGTGCTGCTCAGCGCTGGGCACTTCCCGCCGGACTGGGAGGCGACGTTGCTGTTCCCTGAGTGGCTGATTCCCGTTGGCGCGCCCGCGCTGTTGGCCGATGGCCCCTGGGATGCCGAGCGGCTGGCCGGCGCCGAACTGCTGCACCCCACCCCCGACCGCCGTGACTGGCGGCGCTGGCTGCAACGCATGGGGCTGGGGGAGCAGGTGTCGCTCAAGGGCGGGCAGGTGTTCGACACCCTGGAGTTGGGCATCGTCGCCGCTACCCGCGGCTACGGTGTTTCCATCGGCGATCTGGTGATGGTTGCCGAAGATGCCGAGCAGGGCCGCCTGGCCTTGCCCTGGCCCAGCGCAGTGGCCAGCGGTGAGAGTTACTACCTGGTCTGGCCACGCGCACGCCGGCACCAGGAGCGACTGCGCCGGTTGCGCGACTTCCTTCAGGCGGAGATGCAATCGATGCGGATTCCAGCGGTGGAATACCTCGACTGAGGCGTCGCTATGGATAATCTGTCAGCCACTGCCTTCACCTGGAAAACCATGAACTCCATCGATCGCCTCATCCAGCTCGCCGGCCTGCGCGGCAGCCTCGACCTGCGCTGCCGGTTCCTCGGCGACTGGGCGCTGGACCACGAACCCCTGCCGGATGGCACAGCGCAGTACCACGTGGTGCTGTCCGGCAGTTGTCAGGCGGAATTGCCTGACGGACAGGTTCTGGATCTGAAGGCTGGCGAAGTTCTGCTCCTGCCCGCAGGCGCTGCCCACCTGTTGCGCAGCAAGGGCAATCGCGTCGCCGCGCAGGAGCCGGACGTCCGCCTGGAGGGCCTGTTGCCCGTTCATCGCCTGGGGGCGGGTGAAGACGAGCTGGACATGCTCTGCGGCAGTTTCCACTACCAGCGAGGCTCGTTGCTGATCGGTGCGTTGCCGGCCTTCCTCAAGGTGTCCTGCCAGGACAACGGCCTCGGCGACGCCGTCGCGGCGCTGGTGGGGTTACTGCGGGCAGAAGCGGATGGCAACCAGGCTGGCGCGCGCTTCCTCGTTGACGCACTGTCGTCGGCGCTGTTCACCCTGATCCTGCGCGTCCACCTGCAAACCCACGCGCCCGGCAGCGGGACTCTGGCGCTACTCGGCGACAAGCGCCTGAGCCGTGCCTGGCAGGCGATGCTCGACGATCCCGCGCATGAATGGACCATCGAAGCGCTGGCCGAGCGTGCGAGCATGTCGCGCGCAACCTTTACCCGGCAATTCACCCAACTGGCCGGGCAATCGCCCTGGGCGCTGCTGACGCAGGTCCGCATGGAGCTCGCCTACCGCCTGCTGAGCAGCTCGCAATTGAGCCTCACCGACATTGCCGCCCAGGTCGGCTACCAGTCCCAGGCCTCCTTCACCAAGAAATTCAAGGAAACCTACGGCGACGCCCCCGGACGCCTGCGCCGCAGCGTGAACTAGACCAGTCGTCGCCGACAGCAAAGCCACGTGGCGCGTATGGGCATGTCCTGCCGCCTTCGCGACGGTTCGCGTCGCTGCCGTCGCAGAGCTGAAACAGCGCTTTGCTAGGGTCATTGCTGGACTAGTCCAGTGAAGGCCCGTTTCAGGCCTTCCCCATTCCAACAACACCACTCGGGGGAGTTTCATGAAGCCCATGCGCACCTTGCTCGCCGGCCTGATCCTGGCCGGCCTCGCCAGCACCTCTTTCGCCGCCACCGAGCTGAAACACTGGCCGGCGCCGGCGGCCAAGCAGCTCGACGCCCTGATCGCCGCCAACGCCAACAAGGGTGCCTTTGCGGTCTTCGACATGGACAACACCAGCTACCGCTACGACCTCGAGGAATCGCTGCTGCCCTTCCTCGAAATGAAAGGCGTGCTGACCCGCGAGAAGCTCGACCCCTCGCTCAAGCTCATTCCTTTCAAGGACGTCAACGGCCACAAGGAAAGCCTCAACAGCTACTACTACCGCCTCTGCGAAGTCGACGACCTGGTCTGTTATCCCTGGGTCGCCCAGGTGTTCTCCGGCTTCACCCTCAAGGAGCTCAAGGGCTACGTCGACGAACTGATGGCCTACGGCAAGCCGGTGCCCAGCACCTATTACGAAGGCGACGTGGTCAAGACCATCGAGATCAACCCGCCCAAGGTCTTCACCGGCCAGCAGGAGCTGTACAACAAGCTGATGGAGAACGGCATTGAGGTCTACGTGATGACCGCCGCCCACGAGGAGCTGGTGCGCATGGTCGCCAGCGATCCCAGGTACGGCTACAACGTGAAGCCGGAGAATGTCATCGGCGTCACCACTCTGCTCAAGGACCGCCAGAGTGGCGCTCTGACCACCGCGCGCAAGCAGATCAGCGAGGGCAAGTACGATCCCAAGGCCAACGAGGGCCTGGAAATCACCCCCTACCTCTGGACCCCGGCGACCTGGATGGCCGGCAAGCAGGCGGCGATCCTCACCTACATCGACCAGTGGAAGAAGCCCATCCTGGTCGGCGGCGACACCCCCAGCAGCGACGGCTACATGCTGTTCAACGGTACCGCCGAGAACGGCGTGCACCTGTGGATCAACCGCAAGGCCAAATACATGGACCAGCTCAACGGCATGATCAAGAAGAACGCCGAAGCCCAGGCCAAGCTCGGCCAGCCGGTCACCGCCGACAAGAACTGGGTGATCGTCACGCCGGAAGAAATCCAGTAAGCGCGTAGCGCCTGTGTAGGAGCGGACTCTGTCCGCGATCGATTTCCGACCGCTCGGTGCTGGCCGGTGGCACATCGCGGACGGAGTCCGCTCCTACGTCGCTTTCCGGTGCTTGCACCACGGCCGCTCTGGTAGGGCGGATAACGCGTCAGCGTTATCCGCCGCGAAATGGCCGGCATATAGCCCGTTCCGGGTTATGTGCCCTACGCCAATGCCCTGCTCCTGCGTGGTCGGGCAGAACTGTTCGCGAGCAGGGACTGGGCGTCCCCCTCGGTCCCGCAAGGAGCGGTGCACACCTGTAGGAGCGAGCTTGCTCGCGAACCGCTTGCTGCCCTTCCTTCAGACGGACGCTGGAGCAGGGTGTTTCCCGGCGAATTTCCCGACAGCCTCGCAGTTCCTGAAAGTCATCGCGTTGGGGCGGTAAAGCTACTGCGGGACGCTTGGGAAGACACCTACACTGCCGCGGCGTTGCGGTCCTACAAGTTCACTGCTTAGCGTTTCGCCCTGCCACGGCGTCATCGTGGCCAGGTGTGGAAACCTGAACATTCGACAGTGATCGTCATGGGTTGGGCAATCCGGCACCTATTTGGTGCCGGATTCGCTTCGCTTTCCATGGCGGGCCGTGTGAGGCGGGCTTTGGCCCGACCGGCTATCGCTGTCTAATGTCCGGTTTCCACCCTTGCACGGTCCGCCTCCCTCTTTAGGCAGTTTCGGGCGGCGGCTTCTTGAACGAGCAAGGAGCGACAGCATGAACCTCTCGATTTCCCCGGCCGACGACGGCCTGATTCCTGCGTATTTCGTCCGCCACCACCGGCAGCTGCGCGCTCTGCTGATCGAGCAGCAGGTGTGGTTCGTCGTGCGCGACCTGAGCAAGCTGCTCAACCGGCCTGTCGAGGTGCAACTCATCGCCCGACTGGACCACGACCAGTCGCGCTACGAGCAACTTGCCGGTCATCCCGAGCCGCAACTGCTGGTCAGCGAAAGCGGTCTCTACGCCCTGTTGCTGGTCTACTGCTACCACCCGGAAAACCGCAGCCTGCGCCAATGGCTGAGCAACGAGGTGGTGCCCGCCCTGCGCGATACGCCGAACCACGACACCCGCCTGCCGCGTCGCCGCATGCAGCAGCTACTGGGCGAAGCGCTGCCGGTCATGGACTGGCAGGGCAATCTCTGGGTGCGCTGGCGCGACGCGGTCGGCCTGCTGGAGAACCACCTCCGCACCTGAACCGCTTCCGTAGGGCGCATAGCGCGCCAGCGTTATCCGCCGTCAACCAGTCGGCGGATAACCTGTTCCAGGTTATCCGCCCTACGTTGCTGTGTAGGAGCGGACTCTGTCCGCGATCGATTTCCAACCGCTCGGTGCTGGCCGGTGGCACATCGCGGACGGAGTCCGCTCCTACGTCGTTTTCCGGTGCTTGCACCACGGCCGCTCTGGTAGGGCGCATAACGCGTCAGCGTTATCCGCCGTCAACCAGCCGGCGGATAACCTGTTCCAGGTTATGCGCCCTACGTTGCTGCGTGCCGAATCCGGACGTGCTTTCGTAGGATGGCGTGGAGCGCAGCGATACCCATCGATGCTGTGCACCAGCCGCGTGAGTATCGCTGTGGGTTCCGGCATGGCTCTCGCGGCGCTCATGCAGGTCGCCGAGGTGTCAGTCCTTGAGCTGGCCCAGCCCGTACTCCAGGCTCGCGGCGGAGAGCTCGCCCATCTGGCTGTGCTTCAGGCGCCCCTGGGCGTCGTAGAACAGCGTGGTGGGCATACCGTAGGAGCCGGTGGCCTGGCCGAGGCGGTTGCCGCTGTCGAGCAGTACCGCCGCGTCGCTCAGGCCCTGGTCACGGAGGAAGCGCTGCACGGCTTCGGCGTTCTCGCCCTGGTTGACCAGCAGGAAGCGCACGTCGCTGCGTTGCTTCTGTGCGGCTTCCAGCACCGGCATCTCGCGGCGGCACGGCGGGCACCAGGTGGCCCAGAGGTTGACCACCATGGGCCGGCCATCCAGCGCGCGCAGGTCCACGGCGGCACCGCGCAGGTCCATCACCGTGAGCTGGGGAATCTGCTGGCTGCGGTCCAGCGCCGCAGTCACGGCCTTGCCGCCACCCCACAGGCACACACCGACCACGGCCGCGATGGCCAGCGGGCGGCGCAGCTCGGCCCGGCGCCAGGCCAGCACCGCGCCGACCAGTGCGGCGGCGATCACCCCCGGCAGCGCGAGAAAACCGCCATCGCGGATGTCCACGATGCTCGCCGGCGTCGCCGCGTACTGCTCGAAGTAGCGGGCAACGAAGGCCAGGCGCGCTACCAGCAGGCCGCCGACAAGCATGGCGAACAGCGCGCCTTCGGGATTGGCGCCGCGCTTGCGTCCGGCCAGCCAGCCGGCCAGCAGCGCGCCGAAGAAGCCGAGGTAGAGCAGGACGTGGGGCAGGGGAAGGGCCAGCGGGCCGAGGGTGAGACTGGTCAAGACGAGTGCCTGGCAAAAGGAAACCAAGGTACAGCAGGGCGCTACCGCGCGGCAGCGCCGGGCTGTGGATAAATGTTTCGCCTCAGGCCGGCAGCGGTTCCGCCTGCTGTTCGCGGAGTTCGGCGGTGAGTCGTGTGGCGCAGGCGCCGACCTTGCGCACGGCCTCTTCGATCAACGTCAGGTCGCGGTTGGAGTAGTTCATGCGGATGCAGTTGCGGTACTTGCCCGAGGCGGAAAAGATGTTGCCCGCCGCCACCTGCACGTTGTCGCGGCGCAGCTCCTGGTTCAGCCGCACGCTGTCGAACTGCGGGTCGAACTCGACCCAGAGCATGAAGCCGCCGCGCGGCCGCGTGACCCGCGCACCTTCGGGGAAGTAGCGGCCGACCCATTCGGTCATCAGGTCACGGTGGCGCTGGTACTGCGCGCGCATGCGGCGGATATGCGGCTCGTAGTGGCCGCCGCCGATGAACTCGGCCAGGGCCATCTGCGGCTGCGGCGCACAGGTGCCGCTGGCGATGTACTTGAAGTGGAGGATGCGGTCCAGGTAGCGCCCCGGCACCACCCAGCCGGTGCGCAGGCCGGGCGCCACGGTCTTGGAGAAGGAACTGGCGAGCAGCACGCGATCGTCGCTGTCGAAGGACTTGATGCTGCGCGGCCGCGGGAAGGCGTAGGCCAGCTCGCCGTAGACGTCGTCCTCGAGGATCGGCACGTCGTAGCGCGCCGCCAGCGTCAGCAGGGCGCGCTTGCGCGCGTCGGGCATGATGTAGCCGAGCGGGTTGTTGCAGTTGGGCGTGAGCAGGATCAGCTTCACCGGCCACTGTTCCATCGCCAGCTCCAGAGCTTCCAGGCTGATGCCGTTGCTGGGGTCGGTGGGGATTTCCAGCGCCTTCAGCCCATACGCCTTGAGCGCCTGCATGGCGCCATGGAAGCTCGGCGAATCGATGGCGATGATGTCCCCCGGCTCGCAGATGGCGCGCAGGGTGATGGCCAGCGCCTCCTGGCAGCCGGTGGTGATGACGATTTCGCTGGGCGGCACCTGGCAGCCGGAATCCAGCATCAGCCGGGCAATCTGCTCGCGCAGCGGCAGCGAGCCCTGGATGCCTTCGTAGCCCAGGCTCTGCAGGTCGGTGCGGCGCGCGGCATGCACCATCGCCCGCTGCAGCGGCTTGAGCGACGGGCTGGCGATATCCGGTGTGCCGCGCCCGAGCTGGACGAAATCGCCGCCCGGCGCGCGGCGCACCTGTTCCAGTACCTGGTCCCACTGCGACACATCCACCGGGCGCTGCGCCGGGCGGGTCATCGCCGGCATCGGCGGCAACTCGCGGCGTTCCGGCACGAAGTAACCAGACTTGGGCCGCGGCTCCACCAGGCCGTCATCTTCCAGCACGCGATAGGCCTGCTGCACGGTACTGATGCTGACACCGTGCTCTTCGCTCAGCGCGCGCACCGAGGGCAGGCGGTCGCCGGGGCGATACAGGCCCTGTTCGATGCGTTCGCCGAGGGTGGCGGCCAGCTGCGCGTAGCGTTTCATGACAGATCTCCCGTGCCGAGTCGATTCGGCTCGATGCAGTACAGATTGAGAAAAAATACGCCATTCAGACCGATTTCGCCCAGCCCTGTATGGAAAAAACTCTGTCTTGTTGAATCTGTAATGGTTTTCGCCGATTCGTCACGCTAGCCCCACGTCCGAAGAACCCGACTGGAGGAGCGACGACATGAGCGGCCTGAGCGATGTGCGGCTGACCCTTTACCAACAGGAACTCCTGGAAATCCCCGGCACCCGTGTGGCGCCGCGTGAGCAGGGCGAAAGCCGTTGGCAGCAGTTCTGGCGCCGCGTGCGCACTCGCAAGCAACTGCTGGAGCTCTCCGACGAACAGTTGCGCGACATTGGCATCAGCCGCGAGCAGGCGCAGCTGGAGGCGATGCGGCCTTTCTGGCGCTGCTGATCAGCAATTGACCTATCAGGGAGTGCTTATGAGCGAGACACGCGCAGCTGCGCTCGACCGAATCGCCGCCGAACTCGGCTACGACTTCAGCGGCGAGATCAAGATTGGCGGTAACTACGTGCCTTTCCTCATTGAAGGAAACCAGGTGCACCTCAGTGGGCAGATTCCACGGGTAGGCGACGAAGTCGTCGTCACTGGCCGGGCGGGCAGTGCCGTGTCGCTAGCGGACGCTCAACTGGCCGCCAAGGTTTGCGTGATGCGTGCGCTGGCATTGCTGCGGCAGGCGCTGGGTGATCTGGATAACGTCCGCAGGGTGCTGCAGCTCAATGTGTTCGTTCAATCCGCCGAACACTTCACCCAGCAGAGCGAGGTGGCCGATGGCGCATCGGCGGTGCTGTATGAGGTGCTGGGCGCGGCTGGCGTGCATACGCGCACTTCGGTGGGTGTCTATCAGCTACCGAAGAATGCGACGGTCGAGTTGAGTCTCCTCGCTGTTGCTGAGGATCTGGCTCGTTAGTGCCCTGCGCGGTATTGCAGCGCTTCGGCCAGGTGCGGGCGCGCAATGCGGTCTTCCTGCTGCAGGTCGGCAAGGGTGCGGGCGACCTTGAGAATCCGGTGCAGGGCGCGCAGCGACAGGTTCAGGCGTTCACCGGCCTTTTCCAGCCAGGCCTGGTCTTCCGGGCTCAATGCACAATATTGGTGCATTTTCTTCAATGTCAGAAAGGCGTTCGCGCAGTCCTGGCGGGCGAGCTGGCGCTGGCGGGCGGCGGCGACCTGAGTGGCCAGTTCCGCGCTGCTGGTGCTCGGGCCGCTGGGCGCGAGACTGGTGCTTTCCCGGCTGACGGTGAGGTGCAGGTCGATTCGGTCCAGCAGCGGCCCGGAGAGCTTGGCGCGGTAGCGCTGGATCTGCTCCGGCGAACAGCGGCAGCGGCCGCTGGGGTCGCCGAGATAGCCACAGGGGCAGGGGTTCATCGCCGCCACCAGCTGGAAGCGCGCCGGGAAGCGCACACGGCCGTTGGCGCGGGCAATGACGATTTCGCCGCCTTCCAATGGTTCACGCAGCACTTCCAGGACTTTGCGATCGAACTCCGGCAGCTCGTCGAGGAACAGCACGCCTTCGTGCGCCAGGGTGATCTCGCCCGGCTGCGGGCGGCTGCCACCTCCGACCAGCGCCGGCGCGGAAGCGGTGTGGTGCGGTTGCCTGAAGGGGCGCTGCGGCCAGTGAGTCAGCGGCCCGCGCCCGGCGACGGAATGGATCGCCGCAACCTGCAGCGCCTCGTCCTCGTCCAGCGGTGGCAGCAGGCCGGGCAGGCGGCTGGCGAGCAGTGTCTTGCCGGTGCCGGGCGGCCCGCTGAACAGCAGGTTGTGCGCCCCTGCAGCGGCGACCAGTAGCGCGCGCTTGGCCGCGGCCTGGCCCTGGACTTCCGAAAGGTCGGGGTAGGGCGGCGTTACCCGCATCAAACCGTTCGCCTGGTAAGGGCGCAGGCGCTCCTGGCCATTGAAGTGCGCGGCCAGTTCGAGCAGGTGGCTGACGGCATAGACGGTGAGGCCACTGGCGAGGCTGGCTTCCTCGGCGTTCTCCTTAGGCACCACCAGGCCGTGGCCGGCGGCGCGAGCGGCCAGGGCGGCAGGCAACACGCCAGGCACCGGCCGCAGCGTACCGGAGAGCGCCAGTTCGCCCAGGCATTCCAGCTCGTCCAGCCCGGCAGCGTCGGCCAGTTGGCCACTGGCCGCGAGGATGCCGAGGGCAATGGCCAGGTCGAAGCGCCCGCCATCCTTCGGCAGGTCGGCCGGGGCGAGATTCAGCGTGATTCTTCTGTTCGGAAAATCGAAGCCGGCGTTGAGCAGGGCGCTGCGGACGCGGTCCTTGCTCTCCTTGACGGCGCCTTCGGGCAGGCCGACGAGGGTCAGCGAAGGCAGGCCATTGGCGAGGTGCGCCTCGACGGTGACACCGGGCGCTTCCACGCCGACCTGGGCGCGGCTATGGACGATGGCGAGGGACATGGATCACTCCTGGATCGCATGCCGCCCGCCAGGAGGGGATTACTCGGCGGGTTCGGCGGCGGGCGGCGAGAGCTTGGCTTCCATTTCCGCGACCTTGGCTTCCAGCGCCTCGAGGCGCGCGCGGGTACGGGCGAGGACGACCATCTGGCTGTCGAATTCGTCGCGGCTGACCAGGTCGAGCTTGCTGAAGGCGCTCTGCATCAGAACCTTGAACTGGGCTTCCAGCTCGGCCTTCGGCAGGGGCGATTCGCCACCGAACAGGCGTCCGGCTTGTTGGCTGATGGCATCGAGGAAGGCTTTGGGCGGCAGCATGGTTCATGGGTTCCGGATTGAATCAGAGCGCAGTCTATCACGCAGCCGGCGCCGGCTGCGGCGTGCGGGGTTGCACGCTTTTTGAGCAGTGTGCCCGTTCGGCGTGCGCGCTTTCGGTGCGCCAGAGCGGCGCTGGCGTTTCGCCAGAAACCCCGGTTTCCGGCCAAGTGCCTGATGCCATGGGCATTTTCACGAACTGGCAAGCTTCATGCTTTGGGGCATACATGGCGTGCACCGATGCAGTTCCGGTGCGGCAGGCGAGGCGGTGGATCGCTTCGATCAAGGCAGTCGGAGTGCTGAGGTAGGGCGGCCGGCGCATTACAAAAGCCAGACACTGCGCTTAGACTTGTCTCCGGGTTCGTTCTTCCTGGGGCGGGTCCACCAAAACACGGGAGAGAGTTACATGAAGCTAGTCACAGCCATCATCAAGCCGTTCAAGCTGGACGACGTTCGTGAGTCGCTGTCCGAGATCGGCGTGCAGGGCATCACTGTGACCGAAGTCAAAGGCTTCGGCCGGCAGAAGGGCCACACCGAGCTGTACCGTGGCGCGGAATACGTTGTCGATTTCCTGCCGAAGGTGAAGATCGACGTCGCCATCGCCGATGACCAGCTGGATCGTGTTATCGAAGCCATCACCAAGGCCGCCAACACCGGGAAGATCGGTGACGGCAAGATCTTTGTCGTAAATCTGGAACAGGCGATTCGTATCCGTACCGGCGAAACCGGCACCGACGCGATCTAAGCCAAGCCCACACCGAACCCCACGCCCCAGGAGAAACAACAATGACTCTGCGCAAATACGCAGGGCTAGGCGCCCTATTGCCCCTCGCAATGCCCGGTCTGGCCTTGGCTGACGAGGCTGCGGCCCCCGTCCTGAACAGCGGTGACACCGCCTGGATGCTGATTTCCAGTGCGCTGGTACTGCTGATGACCATTCCCGGCCTGGCCCTGTTCTACGGCGGCATGGTGCGCGCCAAGAACGTCCTGTCGATCATGATGCAGTGCTTCGCAATCACCGCGCTGATCAGCATTCTCTGGGTCGTCTACGGCTACAGCCTGGCCTTCGATACCGTTGGCATGGAGAAGGGCGTGGTCAACTTCGCCTCCTTCGTCGGCGGCTTCGACAAGGCCTTCCTCAGCGGCCTGACCAGCACCGGCCTGACCTCCGCCGCGGCGCTGTTCCCGGAAAGCATCTTCGTGATGTTCCAGATGACCTTCGCGATCATCACCCCGGCCCTGATCGTCGGCGCCTTCGCCGAGCGCATGAAGTTCTCCGCCATGCTGATCTTCACCGCGCTGTGGTTCACCCTGGTCTACGCACCGATCGCCCACATGGTCTGGAGCGGCGACGGCGGCCTGCTGTGGGACTGGGGCGTGCTGGACTTCGCCGGCGGCACCGTGGTGCACATCAACGCCGGTATCGCCGGCCTGGTAGCGTGCATCGTGCTGGGCAAGCGCAAGGGCTACCCGACCGCTGCCATGGCGCCGCACAACCTGGGCTACACCCTGATCGGCGCGGCTCTGCTGTGGGTGGGCTGGTTCGGCTTCAACGCCGGTTCCGCCGCCGCCGCCAACGGCACTGCCGGCATGGCCATGCTGGTTACCCAGATCGCCACCGCTGCCGCTGCACTGGGCTGGATGTTCGCCGAGTGGATCACCCACGGTAAGCCGAGCGCCCTGGGCATCGCCTCGGGTGTGGTTGCCGGCCTGGTGGCCGTCACCCCGGCCGCCGGTACCTGCGGCCCGATGGGCGCCATCGTGATCGGCCTGGCTGCCGGCGTGATCTGCTTCTTCGCCGCCACCAGCCTCAAGCGTGCCGTGGGCTACGACGACTCCCTGGACGCCTTCGGCGTGCATGCGGTCGGCGGTATCGTCGGCGCCCTGCTCACCGGCGTGTTTGCAGCGCCGGCCCTGGGCGGCTTCGGCACCGTGACCGACATCGGCGCGCAGCTGTTCACCCAGTTCAAGGGCGTGGCCTTCACCATCGTCTACACCGGTATCGTCAGCTTCGTGATCCTCAAGGTCCTGGACCTGGTCATGGGCCTGCGCGTTACCGAGGAAGAGGAAACCGTGGGTCTGGACCTCTCCCTGCACAACGAACGCGGCTACAACCTGTAAGGGTTCGCGCAAGTTCGACGAAGGGCGCCCTCGGGCGCCCTTTGCTTTTTCGATCAGCACGCTAGAATGCGCGCGCATCACCGTTAGCGACGGAGAAGTGCCCGCCATGTGGCAGCAGAAGTCCATCACCCTGCGCCCTCGCCCGCGAGGATTCCACCTGGTCACCGACGAGATCCTGGCTGCCCTGCCGGAGCTCTCGCAGTGCCGGGTAGGCCTGCTGCACTTGCTGCTGCAGCACACCTCTGCCTCGCTGACGCTGAATGAAAATGCCGACCCTTCGGTGCGCCGCGACTTCGAGCGATTCTTCAATCGCCTGGTGCCACAGGGCGAGAGCGGCTATGAACATGACTACGAAGGTCCGGATGACCTTCCGGCGCATTTCAAGTCGAGCCTGCTGGGCTGTCAGCTGACGCTGCCGATACAGCAGGGAGGCTTGGCAATGGGCACCTGGCAGGGTATCTATCTGGGCGAGCACCGTGACCACGGCGGCCCGCGCAGGATAGTGGCGACCTGGCAGGGCGAGCTTGTATGAATTTTTTCCGGCGGCGTTCGTCAAAGCGCGCAGCTGGGCTATAACTAACGTGCTTTGCAGCACCACAGAGGTTGAACAATGAGCGACGAAGAACTGGAACAGGACGAGCTGGACGGCGCTGACGAGGATGATGGCGAGGAGCTCGCCGCAGCCGACGACGGCGACGCCGAAGCAGACAGCAGCGATGGGGATGAAGCCCCTTCTTCCAAGGGCGGTGGCAAGAAAGCCAAGGCCGCTGCGGAAGAAGAGGAACTGCCCTCGGTCGAAGCCAAGCAGAAGGATCGTGATGCACTGGCTCGCGCGATGGAGGAATTCCTCACTCGTGGTGGCAAGGTGCAGGAGATCGAGCCGAACGTTGTGGCCGACCCGCCCAAGAAGCCGGATAGCAAATACGGCAGCCGCCCTATCTGATATCTGACGCGACGTGAAAAGCCCCGTCGTTCCGTGAGGAGCGGCGGGGCTTTTTCATGTCCGATTATTGCGCGTGCCGTGCTGTACGAGCGAGCTTGCTCGCGAATCGCCTGGATCCAGCGGTAGCCGGGAGCCCTGGTTCGCGAGCAAGCTCGCTCCTACGAATAGCCGTCAGAGCTTCGCCAGAATCGTTGGCAGTTCGGAGAGGTTGTGGATGATCGCGCTGGGCGCCTCTTCGCCGTCCCATTGCTTGCGCGCCGGATTGAACCAGATCGCCTTCATGCCTGCGCGGCGCGCGCCAGCGATGTCATCGCTGGGGTGGTCGCCGATGTGCACGGCGTTTTCTGCCGCTACGCCACCGCGCTTGAGCGCTTCCTGGAAGGGATGCGGATCGGGTTTGCCGACGCCGAGCTCTTCCGCGCACAAGGCGAACTGGAAGTAATCGGCCAGGCCCAGGCGGCGCACATCGGCATTGCCGTTGGTGAGTACGCCGAGGATGAAGCGATTGGCCAGTTGCTCCAGGGTTGGATGTACCTCGGGGAACAGTGCTACCTGGTGCCGCGCGTGGAGGAAGGTCTGGAAGCCGGCTTCCGCCAGATCGCTGGCTTCGGCCTGTGGATAACCCGCGTCGAGCAGCGCGTGGAACAGGATGCGCCGGCGCAGCTCGCTGAGCCGGTGCCTGAGCATCGGGTCCTGCTCCATCAGTCGCGAGCGGATCGCCCACAGGTGCTCGATGGGCACCGGGCCCAGTTGCGCGGCATTGACCGCCAGCCAGTCGCGCAGGGTGGCTTCGGCGCTGTTCATCACCGGGGCGACGTCCCACAGTGTGTCATCGAGGTCGAAGGTGACCAGACGGATACTCATTCTTCTGCTCCGGGTTTACGGCGTGCCCGAGGGTGCGCCTGGTCATAGACCGTGGCGAGGTGTTGGAAATCCAGGTGGGTGTAGATCTGCGTGGTGGCGATGTCGGCGTGGCCGAGCAGCTCCTGCACCGCGCGCAGGT
This sequence comes from Pseudomonas sp. GD03903, assembly GCF_029840045.1. Taxonomy (NCBI): domain Bacteria; kingdom Pseudomonadati; phylum Pseudomonadota; class Gammaproteobacteria; order Pseudomonadales; family Pseudomonadaceae; genus Pseudomonas; species Pseudomonas sp. GD03903. The sequence continues at coordinate 80,816 of NZ_JAOCBT010000001.1, forward strand.
CCTGGGAGGATTCGAGCATATGGCTGGCAAAGGAGTGCCGCAGCATGTGCGGATGCAGGTGCTGGCCCAGCTCGCGTACGCCAGCTTCGCGCACGCGCAACTGGATGGCGCGGGGTGTCAGGCGCTTGCCGCTGCGGCCGATGAACACGGCGTTGTCCTGCGGCGAAACCGTGGCACGCAGTGGCAGCCAGGCCTCGATGGCCTGCCGCGCGGCGCGGCCGACCGGCAGTTCACGGACCTTGTTGCCCTTGCCGTGCACGCGCACCAGGCCGTCCTTGAGGTCCAGCCACTCGAGGTCGAGGCCGACCAGCTCGGACAGGCGCAGGCCCGAGGAATAGAACAGTTCCAGCAGCGCCTGGTCGCGGCGGGCGATGAAGTCATCCTCGACGCCGCCGTCGAGCAGTTGTGCGGTGCGGTCGGTATCCAGCGTGCGCGGTAGCTTGCGCGCGCCCTTGGGCGCGGCGAGACCGTCGGCGGGGTCGTGCCGGCAGCGGCCTTCGCGGATCAGGTACTGGTACAGGCCGCGGGTGGCCGAGAGCAGGCGTGCCAGGCTGCGGCTGGCGAGGCCCTGTTGGTGCAGTCGGGCGACGAACAGGCGCAGGTCGCGTACTTGCAGCGCCGACCATTCGTGGATCGAGGACTTCTCGCACAGCGCAGCGAGGCGCGCCAGGTCGCGGCGGTAGCCGTCGAGCGTGTGCACGGAGACCTGGCGCTCACTGCGCAGGTGTTCCAGATAGGCTTCGATGTCGGCTTCAAGTGTCAACGCAAGGCTCCAGGCTGCAGGTCGCAGGCTTCAGGAAAAAGCACTCGGCCGCCTGCCGCTTGAAGCCTGCAGCTTGCCGCCGCTCTCAGCGTACCGAGCGTAGTGGCGTGGCGAAGCGCGGCAGGGTGCGCGCGAGGACTTCGGCGACGTAGCCGAGGAACAGGGTGCCCAGCGAGCTCTTGTAGTGCTGCGGATCGGGGCTGCCGATTGCCAGCACGCCGTGCAGTCCCTGGAAGGTCAGCGGTACCACGGCGGCGGAGCCGACCTGCTCGCGTTCGCTGTCGCAGAACAGGAAGGCCAGTTCGTGGGGGCGCAGCACACCGCAGACGGTCTTGCCGCCGGACAGCAGGCCGCCGATAGCCTGGTGCGCTTCGGCACTGCTCACCGAGCGACCCACTGGCAGGTTATTGTCGCTGAACAGGATCAGGCTGACGTAGGGCACGAGGAATTCGTGGCGCAGGCTGTCTTCCACCGTGCTGACAATTTCCTCCAGGCTGGTGGCGTCGAGCAGGTCGAGCACCAGGCGGCGGGTCTTGTCGAACAGGCGGTCGTTGTCGCGAGCCACGTCCATCAGCTGCGACAGCCGATGGCGCATCTCGATGTTGCGTTCGCGCAGCAGGCGCACCTGGCGCTCCACCAGCGACACGGCATCGCCCGGCTGGTGCGGAATGCGCATCTCCGGGATCAGCTCGTCATGATCGACGAAGAATTCAGGATGCCGGCGAAGATAGTCGGCGACCTGTTCGGCTTCGAGCGTAACGGTGGGGTCCTGCGGAGTATCGGTCATAAGCGTCCCGGTTATAGACGTACCTGGCCTTCGAACACCCGCACCGCGGGCCCGGTCATCATAACGGGCTCACCCGGTCCTGCCCACTCGATGGACAACCGTCCGCCGGGAAGCTCGATCTGTACCGGCGATTGCAGCCAGCCCTGGCGAATGCCGGCGACTGCCGCAGCGCAGGCGCCGGTGCCGCAGGCCAGCGTCTCGCCGGCGCCGCGTTCCCAGACGCGCAGGCGGGCATGGTGCGGATTGACGATCTGCAGGAAGCCGATGTTGGCCTTCTGCGGGAAGCTTTCGTGGACTTCGAGTTTCGGCCCCAGGGTGCGTACCGGTGCGCTGTCCACGTCGTCCACGCGCAGCACGCCGTGCGGGTTGCCCATGGAGATCGCCGCCAGCTCGTAACGCTGGCCGTCCACTTCGACGCCATAGCTCAGCGCCTCGGCGTCGGCCTTGAACGGCACCTGTTCGGGCGCCAGGCGCGGTGGGCCCATGTCGACGGTGACCTGGCCATCGTTGGCGATGGTCAGCTCGATCATGCCGCCCTTGGTTTCCACGCGGATGGTCTTTTTCGCGGTCAGGCGCTTGTCGACCACGAAGCGAGCGAAGCAGCGTGCGCCGTTACCGCACTGTTCGACCTCGGTGCCGTCGCAATTGAAGATGCGGTAGCGGAAGTCCGCCTCCGGCGTGCTCGGCGGCTCGACGATCAGCAACTGATCGAAACCGACCCCGAAGTTGCGGTCGCCCCATTGTTTCACGTGGCGTGGCTGCACATGGGCGTGCTGGCTGACCAGGTCCAGGACCATGAAGTCATTGCCCAGCCCATGCATCTTGGTAAAGCGCAGAAGCATCGTCGTCTCGGCCTCAGTCCGGCTGCAGGCTGTTGCCGGCGAACAGCTCATGTCGTGTCGCGCGGCGACGCAACGCCTGCGCGGCTGAGCCATCCACCAGCACCTTGGCGGCGCGGCACCGGGTGTTGTCGTTGGAATTCATGACGAAACCATAGGCGCCGGTCGAATGGACGGCCAGCAGGCCGCCTTCTTCCAGGCCAGGGCTGCGGGGCCGGGCGAGCAGATCGCCCATGGCGCAGGTCGACGAGCCGATACCTGCGGCGATCGTCGAAAACGGCACGGCCCCCGCGAACAGCTGCCCGTCGCGGACGTCGAAGGCGTCCATGGGAACGCCCTCAGAGACCGTAGCGGTCCTTGCTGTGTTCGTTCTTGGCCTTCTCGTCGTCCGGCAGATACAGCGGGCCTTTCTGCCCGCAGCCGGCGATGGCGGCGGTCAGCAGGGCGATCGCGACGAAGGGAAGCAGCAGTCGCTTCATGGCGGAATCCTTGTAATAAAGCGTCAATGGGTCCGGAGTATACCGGCCCCCCGTCGGCTTGCCTATTCAAGCGGGCTCCCGCCCGGCGGGGCTTGCGGCTCGCGCGGGAAGGGCAACTGGCCCTATGATGGCCGGCAAAAAACGGAAAGCCCCATGGACTATCGCGATCCCCTGCCCAGTTCGGTGTCGGTGGCCTACCTGCAGGGGCTCGTGGAGCATCTGCAGCGCCACGGCGTAGACCCGGCGCGCCTGCTGGGGACGGTGCAGCTGGAACCTTCGATCCTTGCCCAGCGCGACCAGCGCATCGCCGCCAGCGCCTACCTGGAGCTGGTGGGCGCCGGCGTGCGCCTGAGCGGCGACGACAATCTCGGCCTGCACCTGGGCGAGGCGGTGCGGCCCGGCTACTACGGCGTGCTCGGCTACCTGATCATGAGCTGCGCGACCCTCTCCGATGCGCTGCACCGCCAGGCACGCTATGCCGCGCTGGTGGGCAACCTGGGGCGCGTGGAGCTGGCCGACGAGCCGCCGCGCGAAGGCTGCGAGCCACTGGTGAAGCACTGCTGGGAGCCGTTGCTGCCGCAACAGCAGCGGCAGATGAGCGAAGAGACGCTGGCCGGTTGGGTCAGCTTCGGTCACTGGGTCAGTGGGGTGGACGAGGCGCCGTTCGAAGTGCGCTTCAGCCACGGCGCGCCGGCGGACACCGGCGAGCACGAGCGCATCTTCCGCTGCCCGGTGCTGTTCGATCAGCCGGACAATGCCCTGGTCTTTCCCAAACGCCTGCTGGCGCTGCCGCTCGGCCAGGCGGACGCCCAGGTGCAGCGCACCCTGGATGCCTACGCCGAGCGCCTGCTGGTGGAAATCAACAAGGGCGACAGCGTGCTTGACCGTGCGCGCCTGGAGCTGGCGCGCCAGTTGCCGGAGCAGGGCGCGGACCTGGAGCGCCTGTCGCAGACGCTGGCGCTGAGCCCGCGTACCCTGCAGCGCCGGCTGCGCGATACCGGCCTGTCGTTCAGCCAGTTGGTGGACGAAACCCGCCAGCAACTGGTGCTGCACTATCTGCGCGACCCGGCGCTGGACACCGCCGACATCGCCTACCTGCTGGGCTTCAGCGAGGCGGGCTCGCTCGCCCGCGCATTCCGGCGCTGGACGGGGCAGAGTCTGGGCGAATACCGGCGTAAACTGGTGCCTTTGACTGATTCCGAGGACGATGCATGAGCACTTTGAGCGAAGCCCGCTTCCACGACCTGGTGGACGCCGTACAGGTAACGGTGGAGGACGCCTTCGACGACAGCGACCTGGACCTCGACCTGGAAAACTCCAGCGGCGTGCTGACCGTGCGCTTCGAGAACGGTACCCAGCTGATTCTCAGCCGCCAGCCGGCGCTGCGCCAGCTGTGGGTGGCGGCGCGCTCCGGTGGCTTCCACTTCGACTACGACGAATCCGGCTCGCTGTGGATCTGCGACAGCACCCGCGAACCGCTGGGTGCGCTGCTCAATCGCGCCACGCTGGAACAGGCTGGCGAGGATGTCGACTTCCCCGGCATCTGACGCGCAGGCGAGCGTCGCCTCGCCCTGCTGCCGGCGCTGCTGCCTGGACGACGCGGATATCTGCGTCGGCTGCGGTCGCACCCTGGACGAAATCCTGGAGTGGAACGAGGCCGACAGTGAGCGTCGCCGGGCGATCCTGGCGGACTGCGAAAAGCGCCGAAACAACCACCAGCCGAAGTGGTGACTGGTCGGTGTTGCTTATTTTCTGTGCTGTGTTAGTGTCCGGGAAAACCCCGCCTTGGGCGGGGTTTTCTTTTTTCGGAATTCATTGCACGTTCGTTCTCCGAACGTCTTTACTGCCAGAACACCCAGGGCCCCGAACGCGCGAGCGTCCGGGGCTCTCCTGTAAGGAGACTGCCAACCATCATGACCACGACACCGATCACCGTTACTCGACTCGACCTGCAACGTCTGGAGCGCATGCTCGACAGCCTGGATGAGTACGGCCCCGCGGCCGAGGCGCTGGAGGCCGAGCTGGCCCGCGCCACGGTGGTCGGCCACGACGAGATACCGCCGGGCGTGGTCACGATGAACTCCACCGTGCGCTGCCGCGAGGAAAGCAGTGGCAAGGAGTACCACCTGACCCTGGTCTACCCGGCCGGTGTCGGCGGTGAAGGCAAGGTCTCGGTCCTCGCCCCGGTGGGTACTGCGCTGCTCGGCCTGACCACTGGCCAGAGCATCGACTGGCCGGCGCCCAGCGGCAAGACGCTGAAGCTGACCCTGCTGGAAGTGGAATACCAGCCAGAAGCAGCCGGCGACTTCGATCGCTGAGTCACTGCCTTCGTTTTGCCCGGGTGCCCGGTCCGGCCTTCAGGCCTCGGCCAGCGCCCGGTTCAGCGCCTGCTCCAGGCTCTGCTTGTAGCGCAGGAAATGCACCGTCTGCAGTTCCCCGCCTTCGCGCATGGCCGACAGATCGAGGTCGGTGATGTAGCAGGGGTAGCGCTCCTGCCCGCGGCGGCGGTCGAGGATGTGCCGGGCCACGGCCTGGAACAGTTCGCTGCCGAACTCCAGCTCCGAGAACTCACGGTGGTTGCAGAACAGCGTGGTGCGCGCGCGCTGGCCTTCGCCCGGTTCGACGATCGCCTGCACGTTGTAGAACGGCAAGGCTTCCAGCGGCTGCGGCGTATTGCGTCGTTCGATGCGTTGCGCGCGTTGGTGACCGTTGGTCACCACTTCGTAGAAGAGGATGTCGGCACCTACCGGACCCTGGGCCTCCAGTAGCGAGATCACCGCGTTGCGACGGTACTGCACTGACTGCAGGAAGCGTTGCAGCGGCAGCAGCAGGCCTTCCTCGCTGTCGTACTCCTGGCGCCGCCGCCAGAGGGCATTGCGCTCGTCGAGGATGGTGATTTCCGCACTGCCTTCGTCCAGGCGGTAGAACACCTGCACGGTATTGGCCCGGCCCAGCGGCAGGATCATGGCGAGGTCGTCGCCCTCCAGCGCATGCCGGTCCAGTTGCAGGAAGCCACTGTCGTCCTGGGTATCGCCCAGGTGCTCGACCAGCGCCGGCAGCCCTTCGATGACCCGATGGCTGACGTTGCCGGGCACCAGGTGCAGCAGGTGGAAGTGCTGGCGCACCTGCAGCAGGTAGCGCCCACCCTTGCCGCTGGCGAGTTGCGCATGGGCATCGCGGAACAGGTCTTCCACACGCTGGGCGATGGCGGTGGCGCGGTTGCGGCAGAAGCAGCGCACCAGCAGGCCTGGCGGTGGGGCTTCGGCGGGCAGGTTGTTGAGGAATTCGCGCAGGCAGTCGAGCAGCGCGTGGGGCCCCGAGTAGCGGCTGACCAGCAGTTCGTTCCAGCTGTTGAGGGTGACCTGGTCAAGGGTCAGCACCAGGTTGTCGCGCACGCCGGAATAGCCCAGCGAGTCGGTGCGCTCGGTGGTCATGTGCACGTTCATCTGGCTGTGCTGGCGCAGCGGGTCGACGCCGACGTTGACCAGCAGCAACACCTGCGAAGGGACGGCGCTGCGCAGCAGGGCGCTTTCCGGCACCTCGTTCAGCGGCAGCGGTACGGCCTGCTGCAGGCAGCCCAGCAGGTTCTGCAGTTCGAATTCGCTGAGGTCGCTGCTGCCCGGTTGCAGGGACAGCCGCGTGGTCGCGTCGATCACGCCGTTGCGGTGGCTCCAGGCGAGCAGTTCCATGAGGTCGCGGGCGCGGCGCAGCGGGGCGAAGTCGGCCATCTCCTGCAACGCCAGGTTGCCGCTGAACAGCGCCCAGTAAGGCGGCTTGCCGGCCTCGCCGCCGGGTAGTTGGGCGAGGGTAAGGATGTCCTCGGCCATGTCCGGGGCGATGCCCGGGTTGATGAACTCGACCTTGCCGGCCTTGCGCTCGAAGGCGGCATACAGGCGGCGGCCGAGAATGCCCATGTCCCGTGGGTTGATGCCGCTGGCGGCGTGCTGCAGGCGAGCGAACTGCGAGAGGAAGCGGTAGCTGTGGGTCAGCTCGTTGACCAGTGCGCGGCGCTCCAGTAGCACCTGGCGCACCTTCCACTGGCTGCGGCTGTCGAGTTGGGCGAAGGCGCGGCTGTCCCATTTCCAGGGCGCCGAGACGTGCTCCATCACCTTGCGCTGCCAGCTCTTGTGGCCCTGGCGCGGCGGGCGGCTGAGCTTCTTGCCGACCTTGAGGTAGAGGCAGCGGCGGATCAGTTCCAGGCGCTCGGTTTCACCCCGCTCCTGGAGGTATTCCTCCAGGCGGCGATAGAGCATGACGTAGGGGTCGAGCTCTTCTACGTCCAGGCGCCCGGCGTAGATTGCCTGCTTGTAGCGCAGGCTCAGGCAGGAAACCTGCGGGTGTTCGCTGGCATAGACCTCGGTGAGGAGCAGCTTGAGCACCGACTTGTAGGGGGACTCGATACCCTTGAACAGCTGCCACATGCCGGCGCCGATGAACTCTCCCGGCGGGATGCGCGCCAGGTGGCCGAGATCGAGGACATCCTCGGCGCGGATGAAGCGCTTGCTCAGCAACGTCTGGCAGTACTCGGCGTAGCGGTTCTCTTCGTAGACCGGCACCAGCCACCACAGCGGCGTGCGGCCGCCGAGCCAGATGGCGGTGCGGTAGAACTCGTCGAGCAGCAGGTAATGCTGGCTGGTGCCGCAGTCGTCGGAGGTCAGCCGCGCCTCGCGGGCACCCTGGGTATAGTGCTGCGGGTCGACCAGGAAGCAGTGCACCTCGGCGCCCTGGGTGGCTGCCCATTGTTCGAGCAGCTCGCACTTGCGGCGCAGTTCGGCGAGTTCCCTTTCGGAGAGGTCCGAGGCGTGGCAGACCCACAGGTCCAGGTCGCTCTGCTCAGCCTGGGCGACAGTGCCCAGGCTGCCCATCAGGAACAGTCCGTGGATCGGCAGCGGCGGGTTGCCGCGACGGGCCTTGTAGCTGAAGGAGCGGGTCAGGCGCTGGGCTTCGGCGAGCAGTTCGTCGTCCGGGACGAAGTTCGACAGCCCGGCGGGTGTGCTGGCCGACACGTAGCCGGGCAGCAGCGGGTGGTTCACGTCCAGCAGCAGCGGCAGCAATTTGAGGACGAGCTGCTGACGAGTGGAAAGCGCTTCACTGGCCCGTTGCAGACGGGCGGCGTTGACCTTCAGGAAGCGCTGGCGCAGCTGCGTCAGCACCTTGCGGTCGATACCGTCGTCGATGTCAGGGCGGATTTCGGGTGTGAGCGTCATGGCGTACTGCTGTCTGGCCAGCGGCGCCGCATCAGGGAATGCGGCGCTCGGAAGTGTGCCAGTTTATCGCCCGCTCGCGGGGGAACTTGAGGTCAGCTGCGCAGGATGCCGAGCAGGACCTGGGCGTGCTCGGCGGCGTCGAGACCCAGGCTGGTGAGATAGCCGCCGTCCTGCTGGTCGATCAGGCCCTTGGCGTGAAGCCTGCCGGCGGCCGCCACGGCCTCGGCGGAAGCGTCATGGTGCACTTTCAACCCGGCCTTGCTGTTCTCGAGGTCATACAGCGCCAGCAGATCCAGTTCCTCAACCATTTCTTTCGTGAAAGCCATTCGCCTAACTCCCGATGGTCAATGAGGCTTCAGTGTAGTCTCAAGTCCGACTGGTTCGGCAAGCGGTGTTATGCCGCTGTCTCATTCGGCAACAGTGCCATCCGGCAGGGTCGGCAGCGCACGCAGCGCCTGTTCGTACCATTCGCCGTTGAACGGGCGGTCCTCGGCCAGCATCGCCTCGATCTCGTGGGCGAGTACCAGGGCCATCAGGTGCAGGGCATCCTCGCGCTCGTAGCCGACCAGGGTCAGCTTGTTGAGCACCGCTCGTGCGGCTGGCGGGCTCTCGCTTTCGATCTGGTTCTCGATGGCCTGGATCAGGGTGTCTTCGGCGAAGGACTCTTCGCTATCGTCTGGTTCGCTCATCACGGGATGCTCCGATGGGCTTGTGAAGCGCCGGGAAGTTGGCCAACCTGCGGGGCAACTTCAGGTGCGTAAAAAGGATTGTCGGGCGACATGATCACCTATTACACCCTCGTCGGCGACCGCCTGGTGCGCCACAACGGCAACGAATGCCATGGCATGCCCAAGGACACGCTGTGGATCGACCTGTTCCAGCCGACGGCGGAAGAAGAACAGTTGCTGGAGTCGATCATCGAGGTGGATGTGCCGACCCGCGAAGAGATGGCCGAGATCGAGGATTCCTCGCGCTTCTACGAGAGCAAGGGGGCGCTGTACATGACCACCACCGTGGTGGGCGGCATCCGCGAGCACAATCCCAGCACCTCGGAAGTCACCTGCGTGCTCACCCCGCACTGGCTGGTGACGGTGCGCTACACCGACCTGCTGGCCTTCCGCACCTTCGAGACGCGCACCCAGCGCGGTGGCTGCGAGGGGCGCAGCGACCAGTTGTTCGTGACCCTGATGGACAGCGTGGTGGACCGGATCGCCGACGTGCTGGAAAACGTGCAGAAGCAACTCGATACCCTGGGCAGCAGCATCTTCCGCGAGGGCCAGGCCAGCGAGAAGGCTGACCTGCAGGAAGTGGTCAAGCAACTGGGGCGCAAGAACTCGCTGCTGTCCAAGCTCAACGAGAGCCTGCTGAGCATCAGCCGGCCGCTGGCGTACTTCCGCCAGGGCAGCAACGGCTGGATCAGCGACGAGGTGAAGCTGGGCATGAAGTCGGTGGAGCGCGACGTGCGCTCGCTCAGCGAATACCAGACGAAGATGGCCGGGGAAATCACCTTCCTGCTCGATGCCACCCTGGGCCTGATCAACATCGAGCAGAACAGCATCATCAAGGTGTTCTCCATCGCCGCCGTGCTGTTCCTGCCGCCGACCCTGGTGGGTACGGTGTACGGCATGAACTTCGCGCACATGCCCGAGCTTGCCTGGTTGGCCGGCTACCCGATGGCGCTGGTGGCGATGGTGGTCTCGGCGATCATTCCGTACTACTGGTTCAAGTACAAAGGCTGGCTGTAGGGCAGGGCGGACTTTCTCCGAATTTCTTCATCGCTATCCCGACAGGGGTATTGATGTCGGTCAAATGGGTGTGTGGCGGGGCTGCGCAGAGTGGAGGTAACCCATAGCCCTGACCGTCTCACAGGAGGAGACCATGCCGCAGCCCGACAGCCAGAAGAACATCCCCGCACAAGTCCCGCACGCCAGTACCGAAGGCGGTGCTGCCATCGAGGCGCAGAGCCAGGGCCCGGTAGCGCTGACCGTGGCCCTGGCCCCGCGCGGCAGCAACGAGGACTCCACTTCCGCTGGCCTGCCCGCCAGCTATCCCTACCGCAAGCGCCTGCAACGCAAGGAATACGAGGCGTTGAAGGCCGAGTTGCAGATCGAACTGCTGAAGGTGCAAAGCTGGGTGAAAGAGACCGGCCAGCGCATCGTGCTGTTGTTCGAGGGGCGCGATGCCGCCGGCAAGGGCGGCACCATCAAGCGCTTCACCGAACACCTCAATCCGCGCGGGGCCCGCGTGGTGGCGCTGGAAAAACCCAGCGACGCCGAGCGCGGCCAGTGGTACTTCCAGCGCTACATCCAGCATCTACCCACGGCGGGCGAAATCGTCTTCTTCGACCGCTCCTGGTACAACCGCGCCGGCGTCGAGCGGGTGATGGGCTTCTGCTCGCCGCGTCAGTACCTGGAGTTCATGCAGCAGACGCCGGAACTGGAGCGCATGCTGGTGCGCAACGGCATCCACCTGTTCAAGTTCTGGTTCTCGGTCAGCCGGGAGGAACAGTTGCGTCGCTTCGTCTCGCGCCGCGACGACCCGCTCAAGCACTGGAAGCTGTCGCCCATCGATATCCAGTCGCTGGACCGCTGGGACGACTACACCCAGGCCAAGGAGGCGATGTTCTTCCATACCGACACCGCCGATGCGCCCTGGGTGGTGGTCAAGTCCGACGACAAGAAGCGCGCGCGGCTCAACTGCCTGCGGCACTTCCTGCACAGCCTGGATTACCCGGACAAGAACCCGAAGATCGCCCGCGCCCCGGACGAGCTACTGGTGGGCCGCGCCGCACTGATGGACCGTGACGAGCTGGAGCGCCCGACCCAGGCCGTGGTGCCGGTGGCGGAGCCCATCCCGGCCTGAGGCGTTACTGCTGGCTGAGCTGCATGAGCTGCCCGGAGACGGCGCGGGCATTGCGATCGACGATGATCGGCGCCCACGGACGACCGGAGGCGCTGACGCCGCTGTTGCTCTTGCTGTTCATGTCCAGCAGCGCCTTGCTCAGGTATTCCCAGCGCGTACGCAGCTTCTTGGTGGCATCGCTATCGGGCAGTTGCTCGATGCGCTGGGTCAGCAGCGGTACCAGCACGCTCTCGTCCTGGCCGAGGTATTCCTGCGGCTGCTCGCGGGCCAGCTCCAGGCCGCTGATGTAGGCGCGCCCGAGGTATTGGGTGGCCAGATACTCGACGCGCACCGGCAGCTCCCACAGCGGGATCTGGTTGGCATCGGCGGCAGGCGGGACGAAGCGTTCGACCTGGTTGAGCAGCTCGCGCAGGGCGCGGCTCAGGTCCTGGTTATAGCGCCAGGGCAGGTCCTCTTCCTTGGGGCCGTAGGAAACGCCATTGCGAATCTGCGTTACGAATTCCGCATGGGCTTTCTTCAGCGCGTCGTCGGCCTTGGGGTAGCCCTTGACCGCGTTGTCCAGCGTGGCCAGGTCTTTCTCCAGCTGGGCGGCGTGGGTTTCCTGGAAGCCTTCGCCGCGTAGCAGCAGTAGGCTGTTGATCGAGCGGCAGGTGTAGACCTGCAGGGTCTGCAGTTGCAGTTCCTCGCTAGGCAGGTTGGCCTGGGCGGCGAGGGCGAAGAGTCCGAAACAGCACAGCACGAACCCACGAACGACATCGAGATTCCGGAGCATGGCGGAGGCGTCCTTATTGTTATTGTGAGCCGCGCGATTCGCCGGATGTGTGTCTTTTTGGCGCCAGAAACGCAGCTATTCCTAGGCTAGCCGCGAACGCAGCCGCTGCAACCGACCGAAAGAGTGATTTGCACAGGTGATGCCCGGTGCGCGAGAAGGTGCCGGCGGAAGGTCAGGAGGGGAGGACTGCTCTGGGGAGAGCCGGACCTTCCGCCGGGCTTGAGGGGCAGGCTGGCGTCAGAAACGCCAGTAGGCCGAGAGGGTGGTCTGGTCGAGGTCGATGTCGCCGACGTCCAGGTATTCCTGCTCCAGGCGCACGCCGAGGCCGCCGATCACGTCCACTTCGCCACCGAAGCCATAGAGTGCATCCACGTCGTCCGACTTGCCGGCGGCGTCGTCATCGGCGTGCCAGGCGTGCACGCCGGCGATGCCATACAGGCGGATGCGCTGGCCAATGGGGAAGCCCAGGTGGACGTTGGCCTGCAGCGACTCACCGTCGAAGTGCTTCCTGCCGTCGCTCATGTCGCCGAAGTCGACCACCGCGCCTTCCAGGGACAGGTAGTTGTTGAAGCGGTAGCCGGCGTACAGCTTGTAGCTGTTGTCGTGGTCGTCGAAGGAGCGGTCGTCGATCTCGAGGCGAGTCACGCCGCCACCGACGTATAGGCCGCTGTCGTCGGCCATCGCCAGGGCCGGGGCGGTCAGGGCGAGGGCGCAGAGAAGTTTCGAAAGGCGCATAGGATTCCCTTGCGGCCGGTGGGGGAGCAACGGCCGCCTTGCTGTCTTGCGGAGGGTTTGGGTGCCGCTCTGGCGCGGTTTTTTTCGCGCCAGCGCAGCGGCGGGGGCATTAGAGCGGGGCGCTGGCGTGCGCGACCATCGAAGCTCGTCGAGAGTCGCCTGGCTTTTCTTCTAGACGAAGCTGTTGGGGGTCAGGCGTGGGCGGCCTGGCGCAGACGTTCGCGGTCGAGGATCTCGATGCCGCCGTAGCTCAGGCGCACGATGCCCTGGGCTTCCAGGTCCTTGAGGATCTGGTTGGTGGTCTGCCGTGACAGCGACAGCATGGCCGCCAGTTGCTCCTGGGGCAGATGCAGTTCGCGCTTGGCGGTGGCCGACTCGCCGTAGCCCTCGGCGATCATCAGCAAGCGCCGGGCCAGGCGTGGCGCGGCCGGCAGCAGCGACAGCTCTTCCAGCACGGCGAAGGTGATGCGCAGCTTGTGACTCATCAGCAGGGCGAAGTCACGCCAGTATTCCGGGTGCTGGGCCAGCAGCGCCTGCAGCGGCGCCAGGGGCACCTGCAGGAGCACGGTGGCGCCTTCGGCGTAGGCGTCGTGGGTGCGCGGCTGGCCGTCGAACAGGCAGATCTCGCCGAACCAGTTCGGCGCCTCCACCAGCGCCAGCAGCGCTTCCTTGCCGGTCTCGCCGACCACGCTGACGCGCATCGCCCCTTCCACCACGCAGTACAGCCCGCAGGGTGCGTCGCCACGGGCGAACAGCCGTTGCCCGGCGGGCAGGCGGCGCACCACGGCGGCGTCGCACAGGGCCTGGCGCAGACCCGCTGGAAGGGTCTGGAACCAGCGGCCTTGCGGCAGACGGGACAGGTAGGGCTTGGTGTCGGTCATGGGTAATGTCGGCTAGCTGACAGAGTGACAAGGCGCACATCGCCATCATGCCAGTACCTTGCGGGAGAACAACAATGAAAACGCTCGTCGACCACCTTGCCCAATATGCCGCCTACCACCGTGACCGGCGGAACATCGTCAGCCATTTCATCGGCATCCCGATGATCGTGCTGGCTATCGCCATCCTGCTGTCGCGCCCCGGCTTCGAGCTGGCCGGCCTGCTGGTCTCGCCTGCAACGCTGCTGGCGCTGGCCTCGGTGGTGTTCTACCTGCGCCTGGACCTGCGCTTCGGCCTGCTGATGACCGCGCTGCTGGCGCTGTCGCTGTGGATCGGCGCCGGGCTCGCGGCTGGCAGCACCGCGTCCTGGCTCGCCTGGGGTATCGGCCTGTTCGTGGTGGGCTGGATCATCCAGTTCGTTGGCCACTGGTACGAGGGCCGCAAGCCGGCGTTCGTCGATGACCTCACCGGGCTGATCGTCGGCCCGCTGTTCGTCGCCGCTGAAGCGGCGTTCCTGCTCGGTCTGCGCGATGAAGTGCGCCACGCCGTGGAAGAGCGCGCCGGCCCCACCTGCATCCGCGAGAAGAAGGCGACCGCCTGATTCAGCTCACTCGGTACCGCTGAGCTGGCGCAGGATGCGCGCGCTGTCGGGGTCGGCAGGGAAGAAGGTTTCCAGCGCCAGCTCCGACAGCGTCACATCCACCGGCGTGCCGAACACCGTGATGGTGCCGATCAGGCTGCACACGCCCAGTTCGGTCTGCAACTGCACCGGGATCAGCACCATGTCGCCGCTGGCCGCCTCGTCATGCGGCGGCGCCGGATAGGCCGCCACCTCGTCGCGCAACGCCGCCAGAGCCGGGTCGCCGCTGGCTTCGTAGTCGCGCTGCAGGCGCTCCACCACATGCGCCTTCCACGGCCCGAGATTGAGGATGCGCGGCGCCAGGCCCTTGGGGTGCAGGCTCATGCGCAGCACGTTGATCGGCGGTTGCAGCAGCTCCGGGTCGACGCCGAGCAGGAAGATATCCACCGTGCGGTTGGATGCCAGCAGGTTCCAGTGGCGGTCCACCACCATTGCCGGGTTCGGCTCGTGGGCCTTGAGCAACTGGTCGATGGCCTGTTTCGCCACGGTCAGCGCCGGGTCGTCGAGGCCTTTCTCCGAGTACACCGGGGCGTAGCCCGCTGCGCTGAGCAGGCGGTTGCGCTCGCGCAGGGGAATGTCCAGCTGTTCCGCCAGGTGCAGGAGCATCTCGCGGCTGGGCAGGGCGCGTCCGGTTTCGACGAAGCTCAGGTGGCGCGTGGAAATTTCCGCGTCGCAGGCGAGGTCGAGCTGGCTGAGCCGGCGGCGCTGGCGCCATTGGCGGAGCAGGGCGCCGACCGGTTGGGCTGGGCTGTTCATGGCTGGGCCGTTCATGGCAGTGCGGGTCATGGCATCGAACGATAGACCTCACGCCCCGTAACGGCCATTACCTGGCAGGTAATCGACGCACCTACGTCCCGGGCGGATTCTTCAGCCACACGCCGCCAATCGGTGGCGATCCCTGAAGGAGCTTCGCCATGACTCTGCTGCAATCCTCCCCGCTGCTTCGCCTCACCCTGAAAGTTGATGCCATCGCCGGTGGCGCCATGGGCTTGCTGATGGCCCTCGCCGCGCAGCCGCTCGGCCAAGTGCTTGGCTTGCCGTTCGTCCTGCTGCTGGTGGCCGGCATCGTGCTGCTGCCGCTGGCGCTGGTGCTCTACTGGATGAGCAACCAGACGCTGCTGTCGCGCACTGGCGTCTGGGCAGTGATCGCCTTGAACGCGCTGTGGGTGGTGGAGAGCATTGCCCTGCTGGTGACCGGTTATGTGCAGCCGACCACCCTGGGCTATGCCTTTGTCATCGGTCAGGCGCTGGTAGTCCTGCTGCTGGCGGAACTGGAGTTCTTCGGCCTGCGGCGCTCGGCGGTTCTTGCGCTGTGATGTTCGCGAGCAAGCTTTACGCCAGTTTGTAGGATGGGTGGAGCGCAGCGATACCCATGCGGTCGGTGCGCGGAATCGATGGGTATCGCTGCGCTCCACGCCATCCTACGTAGGTGGTCACTGACGCCGCTGTAGATGTTGCTCGCGAACGGCTTCCTGCCGGCGCATAACCTGTTCCAGGTTATGCGCCCTACGGTACTCGCGAACCGATTTACGCCAGGGCTTCGCGGACGAAGTCGAGGCGGTCCTGGCCGAAGAACATCTCGTTGCCGACGAAGAAGGTCGGGGCGCCGAACATGCCGCGCTTGATCGCCGCTTCGGTGTTGGCCTTCAGCGCGTCCTTCACTTCCAGTTCCGCCGTCAGCGCCAGCAGCGCCTGCGGATCGAAGCCCGCTTCGGCCAGCAACGGGCCGAGCACCGCCGGGTCGCCCAGGTTCAACGCGTCCACCCACATGCCCTTGAACACGCAGGCGAGCAGCGCCTCGAAACGCTCCGGCTGGCGCAACTGCACGCCGCTGGCGGCACGCATCAGGGTCAGAGTATTGATCGGAAAGTGCGGGTTCATCTTCATCGGCACGCCGTAGCGGCGGGCAAAGCGGGTCATGTCGATCAGCGTGTAGCGACCCTTGGCCGGCACGGCGATGGGCGAGGCGTTGCCGGTGGCCTGGAACACGCCGCCCAGCAGGACCGGGCGGTAGACCAGCTCGGCGCCGGTTTCGGCGCAGATGCCCGGCAGTTGGGTATACGCCAGGTAGGACGTCGGGCTGCCGAAGTCGAAGTAGAACTCGACGGATTTGCTCATGAGTGGCTCTCTCTTTTTATGTGGGTTCGCAGAATCGGCATACGACCTTGCGAGCTAGAGCCAGGCTAGGCGGGGCTCAGCAGGGCGCGGAGCTTACGTTCGTAACTGAGCAGCCCCTGCTGGAGTCCAGCGACGCCTGGCCGACGCGCAGCTCGTCGTCTGCCGATTGTTACCAGCGTTCGATCCAGGGGCGCAGATCCAGCTCGAAGGTCCAGGCATCGCGCGGCTGGCTGTGCAGGTACCAGTAGCTGTCGGCGATGTGCTCGGGGTCGAGGATGCCGTCCTGGTCCTTCTGCGCGTACTTTTGCGGGAAGTTCTCGCGGATGAATTCGGTGTCGATGGCGCCGTCCACCACCACGTGGCCGACGTGCAGGCCCATCGGCCCCAGTTCGCGGGCCATGCTCTGCGCCAGCGCGCGGATGCCGTGCTTGGCCCCGGCGAAGGCGGCGAAGCCGGAGGCGCCGCGCAGGCCGGCCGTGGCGCCGGTGAACAGGATCGTGCCGCGCTGGCGCTTGACCATGCGCTTGGCCACTTCGCGGCCGGTGAGGAAGCCGGAGAAGCAGGCCATTTCCCAGATCTTGAAGTACTTGCGCGCGGTCTCCTCGAGGATGCTGCAGGGCACATTGGCGCCGATGTTGAAGACGAAGGCTTCGATGGGGCCGATGTCGCGCTCGATGGTTTCCACCAGCTCGATCACCGCTTCTTCCTGGCGGGCGTCGGAGGCGAAGCCGTGGGCCTCACCACCTTCGGCGCGAATCTGGTCCACCAGTGGCTGCAGCTTGTCCGCCGAGCGCCGGGTGACGCAGGCGACGTAGCCCTCGCGGGCGAAACGGCGGGCGATGGCGCCGCCGGTGGCATCGCCGGCGCCGATGACCAGGACGACTTTCTTGTTCGACATTCTCGTTTCCTCAGGGGTGCGCGAAAGTTGGTAAACGGTCGTTAGGTAAACGAACGTTATGTTAATATCCGACGCATCGTCAACCGCTTCCACGGAGGCGCTCCATGCGCTATTCAGCCACCCACAAGGAAGAAACCCGCCAGCGCCTGCTCGACAGCAGCGGTTCGCTCGCCAAGCAGGGCGGTTTCGCCACCACCGGCGTGGACGGGCTGATGAAGGCCGTGGGGCTGTCCGGCGGGGCGTTCTACAACCACTTCGGTTCGAAGGACGAGCTGTTCGCCGCCATCGTCGAGCGCGAGCTGAGCCAGAGCGTCGAGCGCCTCGCGGCGAAGGGCAAGGTGCTCGACCGTGCGCGCCTGGAGCGCGGGCTGAAGCGCTACCTGAACGTCACCCATGTGCAGGATGCGGCTGCCGGTTGCGCGATTCCGGCGCTGGGCGCGGAGATCGCCCGCGCCGACGAGTCAGTACGTCAAAGCGCCGAGGATGCGCTGGTGGAATTGCAGCAGGCATGGGCTGAAGTGCTGGGCTCGGCGGAAGACGCCTGGGCCCTGCTGGCGCAATGTGTCGGCGCGCTGGTGCTGGCGCGGATGGTGGCGAGCGAGCAGGCACAGAAGGCTATCGTCGAGTCGAGCCGGGATTTCCTGATCCGTCATCTGGACGAGCAGTGAATTGCCACTCTGCCCCGGGAGACGTGGCCTTGTAGGGCGCATAACCGGGCACGGGGCGGATAACGCCATGGGCGTTATGCGCCCTACAGGGTTGCGCCAGCGAGGGACAGACGTGTAGGAGCGAGCTTGCTCGCGAACAAGCTCCGCTGCCGGGGCTGGGTTCGCGAGCAAGCTCGCTCCTACAGAAAGGCAATCCGGCGCGAGATTAGATACCGCGAATTGCCAGGTCCGCGCCCAGCAGCAACAGCCCGCCGAAGAAGCAGCGACGGAACGCCAGCGGGCTGATCCGCGAACGCAGCCAGGTGCCCAGGTACATGCCCGCCAGCGCCGGTAACAGGGCCAGCAGGGACAGGCCGAGCACGTCCGCCTGCAACAGCGAGCCGTGCTGGCTGAGGGTGATTGCCAGGGCCAGCGTCGAGACGGTGAACGACAGCCCCAGCGCCTGCACCAGATCGTCCTTCTCCAGCCCCAGGGCCTGCAGGAAAGGCACGGCCGGAATCACGAAGACGCCGGTCACGGCGGTGACGCCGCCGGTGATCACCCCGATCAGTGGCGACAGCCAGCGCTCGTGCCTTGGCGCCACGCTGAAGCGCTTGTTCGACAGCCCGAGCAACGCATAGAGGATCAGCGCCACGCCCAGCAGCGGCGTTGCCGCCGGCCAGTTTTCCCCCGCCAGCAGCCAGCCCACCGCCAGGGTGCCGACGACGATGCCTACGAGCATCCCCCACAACCGCTTGAGCAGCCCGAGGAAGCGCGGCCCGGCGGCGAGCTGCCAGATGTTGGTGACGGTGGATGGCACGACGAGGATCGCAGCGGCCTGCATCGGCGGCATCACCAGCCCGAGCAGCCCGACGGCGACGGTGGGCAGGCCGAGCCCCACCACACCTTTCACCAGGCCGGCGAGGAGGAAGGTGAGGATGATCAGTTCGAGGTGTTGCGGGAGGGCGTCGAACATGGCCGGGCCTTGTTGAAAGCAAGGTCGGCAGGATACGAGGGTTTGAAAGCCGGGGGAAAGCGCGGGAGGCTCTTGTAGGAGCGAGCTTGCTCGCGAACCTGCCCCGTAGCGGAGTTATTCGCGAGCTTGCTCGCTCCTACAGAAAAGCGCTTTGCCGGATCAGATGTTGGCCACCGGCTGATACGCCTTCGGCTTGAAGTAGAGCGTCTCGCCACGCGCCAGGCCGGTCAGGCTGTCGTGGTCCTTGACCACTTCGGCCTCGATCAGCTCGTCCTGGCCGTCAACCTTGAGGGTCACCCGGGTGATCGCGCCCAGCGGACGGATGTCGCGGACTTCGGCGGCGCGGTGCTCGGCCACTTCCGAGCGCGACAGCGAGATCTCGTGCGGACGGAACAGCACGTGTTCGTCACCGCCGAGGTGCAGGCGGTTGGAGTCGCCGAGGAAGTGGTAGACGAAGTCGCTGGCCGGGTTCTCGTAGACCTCGCCCGGCGAGCCGATCTGTTCGATCACGCCCTTGTTCATCACCACGATGCGGTCGGCGACTTCCATCGCCTCTTCCTGGTCGTGGGTGACGAACACGGAGGTCAGGTTGATCTCCTCGTGCAGGCGCGCCAGCCAGCGGCGCAGTTCTTTACGCACCTTGGCGTCGAGGGCACCGAAGGGTTCGTCGAGCAGCAGGATCTTGGGTTCTACCGCCAGCGCTCGGGCCAGGGCGATACGCTGGCGCTGGCCGCCGGAGAGCTGCTCCGGGTAGCGGTCGGAGAGCCAGTCCAGCTGCACCATGTTGAGCAGTTCGTGGACCTTCTCGGCGATGCGCGCTTCGCTCGGGCGCTCCTTCTTCGGCTTCATGCGCAGGCCGAAGGCGACGTTGTCGAACACCGTCATGTGGCGGAACAGCGCGTAGTGCTGGAACACGAAGCCGACGTTGCGATCGCGCACGTCATGCTGCGAGACGTCCTCGCCGTGGAACACGATGTTGCCGACGTCCGGGGTTTCCAGGCCGGCGATGATGCGCAGCAGGGTGGTCTTGCCGCAGCCGGACGGGCCGAGCAGGGCGACCAGCTCGCCGCTGTGGATATCCAGGTTGATGTCGTTCAGCGCCTTGAAGGCGTTGAAGTTCTTGCTGACGTTACGGATCTCGATGCTCATGGCTGGGCTCTCACTTATTCATCGTCAGCTTTGACTTTGGTGCGGGACAGGCGCGACTCGCTCCACTGCTTGAGCAGCAGGATGACGAGGGCCATCAACAGCAACAGGGTGGCAACGCTGAAAGCGGCGACGTGGTTGTACTCGTTGTAGAGGATTTCGACGTGCAGCGGCAGGGTGTTGGTGACGCCGCGGATGTGCCCGGAGACCACCGACACGGCGCCGAACTCGCCCATGGCCCGCGCGGTGCAGAGCACCACGCCGTAGATCAGGCCCCATTTGATGTTCGGCAGGGTCACGTGCCAGAACATCTGCCAGCCGTTGGCGCCGAGCAGGCGCGCGGCTTCCTCTTCCTGCGTGCCCTGTTCCTGCATCAGCGGGATCAGTTCGCGGGCGACGAAGGGGAAGGTAACGAAGAGGGTGGCGAGGACGATGCCGGGCACGGCGAAGACGATCTGGATGTCGTGGTCCGACAGCCACTCGCCGAAGTAGCCCTGGGCGCCGAACAGCAGCACGTAGATCAGGCCGGCGATCACCGGGGAGACCGAGAACGGCAGGTCGATCAGGGTGACCAGGATGCTCTTGCCGGGAAACTCGAACTTGGTCACGCACCAGGCAGCGGAGACGCCGAACACCAGGTTCAGCGGTACCGAGATGCCCACGGCGATCAGCGTCAGCTTCAGCGCAGCCAGCGCGTCAGGTTCCAGGATGGCTTCGAAGAAGGTGCCGAAACCCTGCTTCAGTGCCTCGCTCAGCACCACGAACAGCGGCAGCAGCAGGAACAGCGCGAAGGCCAGCCAGGCCAGCACGATCAGGGCGCGTCGGCCCCAGACATTACCCCGGCGAGCAGCGTTGGCAGCGGCCGCGGCGGAAAGGCTTGCGGTACTCATGGCGCGCTCCTCAAGGCGTTTCGATGCGGCGTTGCAGCAGGTTGATCAGCAGCAGCAGGACGAAGGCGACGACCAGCATCAGCACGCCGATGGCGGTGGCGCCGGTGTAGTCGTACTGGTCCAGCTTGACCATGATCAGCAACGGCAGGATCTCGGTCTTCATCGGCATGTTGCCGGCGATGAAGATCACCGAGCCGTACTCGCCGACACCGCGGGCGAAGGCCAGGGCGAAACCGGTCAACCAGGCGGGCAGCAGCGCCGGCAGCAGCACGTGGCGGAACACCTGCAGCGGCTTGGCGCCCAGGCAGGCGGCGGCCTCTTCGACTTCACGCGGGATATCGGCCAGCACCGGCTGCACCGTGCGCACCACGAAGGGCAGGACCACGAAGGTCAGCGCCAGGGTGATACCCAGCGGGGTATAGGCGATCTTCAGGCCGATCTCGGTGGCGAAGCGCCCGACCAGGCCGTTGGGCGCATACAGCGCGGTGAGCGCGATGCCGGCCACGGCGGTGGGGAGGGCGAAGGGCAGGTCGATCATGGCGTCGATGATCTTGCGCCCGGGGAAGCGGTAGCGCACCAGCACCCAGGCCAGCAGGGTGCCGATCACGCCGTTGATCAGCGCGGCGATCAGCGCGGTGCCGAAGCTCAGCTTGAGCGCGGCGATGACTCGCGGCGCGGTGATGATGGTCCAGAACTGATCCCAGGAGAGCTGGGTCGTCTTGAGGAACATGGCCCCCAGCGGAATCAGCACCAACAGGCTGAGATACACCAGGGTGTAGCCCAGAGTCAGCCCGAAGCCGGGTATGACCGGGGAGATGCGTCGCGACATTTGCTGTCCTTTCTCGTGAACGCGTTGAGCCCCCGCCATGGGGCGGGGGTTTTCCTTCCGCGCGGGCTGTGCACCGGCCTGCGCGGATTGGGCCGCCCGGCGCAGTGCCGGGCGGGTGGTGCATTACTGCGCCTGGTAGATCTTGTCGAAGATGCCGCCGTCGTTGAAGAACTTGGGCTGCGCGACCTTCCAGCCGCCGAAGTCCTTGTCGATGGTCACCAGGTTCAGTTTCGGGAACTGATTGGCGAACTCGGCTGCGACCTTCTCGTTACGCGGGCGGTAGAAGTTCTGCGCGGCAATGCGCTGGCCTTCTTCGCTGTACAGGTACTTCAGGTATTCCTCGGCGACCTTGCGGGTGCCTTTCTTGTCGACGGTCTTGTCGACCACGGCCACCGGCGGCTCGGCCAGGATGGACACGGACGGAACGACGATCTCGAAGTTCTCGCCGCCCTGTTCCTTCTTGGCCAGGAAGGCTTCGTTTTCCCAGGCCAGCAGCACGTCGCCAATGTTGTTGTTGACGAAGGTGATGGTCGAACCGCGGGCGCCAGTGTCCAGAACCGGCACGTGCTTGTACAGGTTCTGCACGTATTCCTGGGCTTTCTCGTCGCTGCCGTATTCCTTCTTCGCCCAGGCCCAGGCGGCCAGGAAGTTCCAGCGGGCGCCGCCGGAGGTCTTCGGGTTCGGGGTGATGACCTCGACGCCCTGCTTGGTCAGGTCGGCCCAGTCCTTGATGCCCTTGGGGTTGCCCTTGCGGACCAGGAACACGATGGTCGAGGTGTAGGGAGTGCTGTTGTCGGGCAGGCGCGCTTGCCAGTCGGCGGGCAGCAGCTTGCCCAGCTTGTTCAGTTCGTCGATGTCGCCGGCCAGGGCCAGGGTCACCACATCGGCCTTCAGGCCGTCGATCACGGCGCGGGCCTGTTTGCCCGAGCCACCGTGGGATTGCTGCACGGTCAGGTCGTCACCGCCCTGGGCCTTCCAGTGCTTGATGAAGGCGGCGTTGTAGGCCTGGTACAGCTCGCGGGTCGGGTCGTAGGAAACGTTCAGCAGTTGGGTCGCGGCAGAGACGGGGCCGGCGATCAGGGCGCTGGCCAGTGCGGCCAGGGCGAAACGGCGGATGGACATGTGCAGCTCCTGAAATAAATGCAGTTCTATTTGTGTTTGTTGGGCAGGGTCTTTCGGGGGGGCGATGTCAGCCACGCATTCGTGGCTGGCAGCTGCAGTACCGGTGGGGCAGGGCGGTCATGGCGACGCTCCGGTGGTCCAGTCGTGTTCGCGAGTCAGGGGCCCAGGCGCTCAGGCAGGTTTGCCCGGGCTCTGCTGCAGGCGGAATTTTTCCTTGCGTTCGATCTGCACGACCTGGCCGTTGTGCACGGTGATCTCGACAGCGCCGAAACGCAGGCCACGCAGGGCGCTCTGCACTTCGCGCAGGATGTTGGCTTCGTCCTGGCCGTCCAGGCTACGGAGGGTTGCGCTCATGGGTATCTGCTCCTAATGGGTTGACCACCGGCCGATTCACCAACGGCGCGTGCGGTGTGAGCGCATCTTAGGCAGGAGCTGGATATTCTTAAAAATACTGTTTAAGAATTTTTATATATCAGAAAGTTTTTAGCGTGGATTCATGCGGTGCCGCGTGGCAATTGTGCCAGCAGCTTCTCGGCCGGCTGGGGCGAACCGTACCAGTAGCCCTGGCCGAAGTTGCAGGCGTGGGTAAGCAGGAAGGCGGCCTGGTCGGGGCGCTCGATGCCTTCGGCGACCACCTGCAGGCCCATGCTCTGGCCCAGGGCGATCACTGCGCAGGCGATGGCGGCGTCCTCGGATTCGTCCGGCAGGCCGGCGACGAAACCCTGGTCGATCTTCAGCTTGTGCACCGGCATGCGCTTGAGGCGCATCAGCGAGGAGTAGCCGGTGCCGAAGTCGTCGATGGCCAGGTGCACGCCCAGCAGGCGCAGCTGGCAGAGCAGTTCCAGGGCCTGGTCGAAGTTGTCCATCACCGCGCTTTCGGTGATTTCCAGTTCCAGGTGATGCGGTTCCAGGCCGCTCTGCTCCAGGGCCAGGGCCACACGCTCCTCCAGCCCGCCGCGACCGAACAGCCGGCTGGAGACGTTGACCGCGATGAACTCCAGGCCGATTCCCGCATCCAGCCACTGGCGCATCTGCCGGCAGGCCCGCTCCAGCACCCAGGCATCGATGGCGGTGATCAGGCCGCTTTCCTCGGCCACCGGAATGAACTCGCCCGGCGCGATCAGGCCGCGTTGCGGGTGCTGCCAGCGCACCAGCGACTCGACGCCGACCATGCGCCCGCTGGCCAGGTCATGTACCGGCTGGAAGTACAGGCGCAGTTCGTCGTGGTCCAGCGCGTGGCGCAGCGCCGACTCCACCTGTACGTGGGAGCGCGCGCGGGCGGTCAGCTCGGGGGTATAGAAGGCGTAGAGATTGCGCCCGCTGGCCTTGGCCTGGAACAGCGCGGCGTCGGCGTGCTGCATCAGGTGGTCGACGTTGCGCGCGTCTTCGGGGAACAGGCTGACCCCCAGGCTCACCGACATGTAGATGACCTGATCGTTGACCTCGAAGGGCGCACTCATCGCTTCCAGCAGGCGCTGGGCGAGGCTGCTGGCGTGGTGGGGCTGCTGGCTTTCGAGGACCACGGCGAATTCGTCGCCGCCCAGGCGCGCCAGGCAGCAGCGCTCGTCCAGGCAGTTTTCCAGGCGCTCGGCCACCGCACGGATCAGCAGGTCGCCGATGGTGTGGCCGAGGCTGTCGTTGATGTGCTTGAAGTGGTCCAGATCGATGCTCAGCAGCGCGCCGCCGCCCTGTTCGCGCTCGGCGCGGGCCAGCGCCTGCTCGATGCGCTCGCGCAGCAGCAGGCGGTTGGGCAGGCCGGTCAGCGGATCATGGTGGGCGAGGAAATCCAGTTCGTGCTGCGAGCGCTTGAGGCTGCTGAGGTCGGAGAACACTGCGACGTAGTGGGTCAGCTCGCCCTCTTCATTGCGCACGGCGCGGATGTGCTGCCACTGCGGATACACCTCGCCGCTCTTGCGGCGGTTCCAGATTTCGCCGCTCCACACGCCATTCTCATGCAGCGCGGTCCACATGCGCTGGTAGAAGGCGGCATCCTGGCGGCCGGACTTGAGCAGCGACGGCTGGCCGCCGAGCACGTCCTCGGCGCTGTAGCCGGTGATGCGCGAGAAGGACGGGTTGGTGTGCACGATCACGCCGCGCGCATCGGTCACCAGCAGGCCTTCCTGGGTTGCCTCGAATACCGCGGCGGCCTGGCGCAGGTGGTCTTCGTTGCTGCGCTGGTGGGTGATGTCGCGGTTGACCCCGGTCAGGCGCAGCGGGCGGCCGTCCTCGGCGCGGGTCAGCCGGCCGCTGCTGCGCACCCAGCGATAGCTGCCGTCGCCGTGGCGGATGCGGTAGACGCACTCCAGGCGGGTGCGCAGGCCCTGGATGCAGTCCTGATGGAGGGCCAGGGTGCGCGCGCGGTCGTCCGGGTGCAGGCGGTTTTCCCAGAGCAGCAGGTCATCGCTCAGGTGTTCCAGCGGCAGGCCGATCAGGTTGGCGTAGCCGGGCGAGTAATAGACGCGCTGGGTTTCCAGGTCCCAGTCCCAGATGCCGTCCTCGACCACCGCGAAGGCGCGGCTCAGGCGCTGCTCGCTGTCGCTCAGCGCGGCGAACGCGGCGTGCTGCTGGCGCAGGTGCCGGCAGAGCAGGAAGAACAGCAACAGGAAGGTGATGGCGAGAAATAGGTACTTCTTCAGCACCAGCGCCTGCGTCAGCGAAGCGGGATCGGGCAGGAGATTTTGTAACCATTGGTCACCCAGCCACACCCAGAGGGTGGCGGCGATCAGGTATACAAGACTGATGCGCAGGGCGCTGAGGCGTGGATTCATGCGGTAGTGGGTTGGATTTATTGGCTGTGCAGTATAAATGATGGCCAGTTGGCCTGGTTCGTATCTAAAAGACCGGATGGTAATCCGGACCTGCTTAGTGATAATGCGGGCTGTCTTTTCCCGGCAATCCATGCCCAACAGGGCAAAGCCCACACCCCTTCCGAGGTACAGTATCGCCTATGTGGTACAACGGTTTCCTTGACCTGTCGCCGTGGCAACTGGTGGCGGTCACTCTGGTCCTGACCCATATCACCATCGTCGGTGTCACGGTCTACCTGCACCGCTATTCCGCGCATCGGGCGCTCGAACTGCACCCGGCGCTGCAGCACTTCTTCCGCTTCTGGCTGTGGCTGACCACCGCCATGAATACTCGCGAATGGACGGCCATCCACCGCAAGCACCACGCCAAGTGCGAAACCGCCGAAGACCCGCACAGCCCGGTGTTCAAGGGGCTGGGCACCGTGCTGCGCACCGGCGCCGAGCTGTATCGCAAGGAGGCGGAGAACGCCGACACCCTGCGTATCTATGGCAAGAACTGCCCGGATGACTGGATCGAACGCAACCTCTACTCGCGCTTCCCCATCGGCGGCGTGGTGCTGATGGCGGTTATCGACCTCGCCCTGTTCGGCGTGCTCGGCATGACCGTCTGGGCCGTGCAGATGATGTGGATTCCCGTCTGGGCGGCCGGCGTCATCAACGGCCTGGGCCATGCCATCGGCTACCGCAACTTCGAGTGCCGCGACGCCGCCACCAATCTGGTGCCCTGGGGCATCCTGATCGGTGGTGAAGAGCTGCACAACAACCACCACACCTATCCGAACTCGGCCAAGCTGTCGGTGAAGAAGTGGGAGTTCGACCTCGGCTGGGCCTGGATCAAGCTGTTCAGCTTCCTGCGCCTGGCCAAGGTGGCCCGTGTGGCGCCGATCGCCCACCGGGTGGAAGGCAAGGGCAACCTGGACATGGATACCGCCATGGCCATCCTCAACAACCGCTTCCAGATCATGGCGCAGTACCGCAAGCTGGTGATCGGCCCGCTGGTGAAGCAGGAACTGGCCAAGGCCGACGAGTCCGTGCGCCACCTGTTCCGCCGCGCCAAGCGCCTGCTCTCGCGGGAAACCAGCTTGCTGGAGGATCGCCACCACGCGCGCATCCAGGACCTGCTCGCGCAGAGCCAGTCCCTGCAGGTGATCTACGAGAAGCGCCTGGCCCTGCAACAGATCTGGGTGAAAACCAGCGCCAACGGCCACGACATGCTCGCCGCGATCAAGCAATGGGTGCACGAGGCGGAAGCCAGCGGCATCCAGTCCTTGCGCGAATTCGCCGAGCAACTGAAGACCTACTCGCTGCGTCCGGCCGTCTGAATGGCGGAAGCGTCCTAGGACGTTGAGAGATGCGTCTCAAGAAAAGCCCGCCGTTCGGCGGGCTTTTCGTTTAATTTGCAGCAGCCTGGCGTAGTTTGCGGTCATAGCCCCGGTCAATGAGCGGGAGGACGCTGATACATGGATGAGAACAAACTGCCAGCCGATCAGGAAGAAGCATTGCTGGCATTGCTGCACAGCCGCGCCGAGGTGACGCGCCTGAAGGAGCGCGAACAGCTCTTCAGTGCGTTGCTGGCGAGCGTGAACTCGGTACTCTGGGCCTTCGACTGGCAGGCCCAGCGCATGGTCTATGTCAGCCCGGCGTACGAGCGCATCTTCGGCCGCTCCGCCGCGCTGCTGCTGGCGGACTACAACGAGTGGCGCAACTGCATCTACCCCGATGACCTGGACTACGCCCAGAGCACCCTGCAGGAGGTGCTGGAGCGCGGCGCCATCGAACAGCGCGAGTATCGAATCCTGCGGGCCGACGGCGAGGTGCGCTGGCTCAGCGACAAATGCTTCGTCAGCCAGCACAGCGATGCCGGCCTGCCGCTGATGATCGTCGGTATCGCCGAGGACATCACCGACAAGAAGCACCTGGAAACCGAGCTGCATCGCCTGGCCACCACCGACGTACTGACCCAGAGCAGCAACCGCCGCTACTTCTTCGACAGCGCCGAACAGGCCTTCCGCGACTGCAAGGCGACGTCCACGCCGCTGGCCTTCCTGCTGCTGGATGTGGACGACTTCAAGAAGATCAACGACGTCTACGGCCACCAGGTCGGCGATGTGGTGTTGCAACGGATCGCCCAGTGCGGTGCCGGCGCGTTGCGCCGCGGCGACCTGTTCGGGCGTATCGGCGGTGAGGAATTCGCCGTGCTGCTGCCCGGCTGTGACGAGAATACGGCGCGGCAGATCGGCGAGCGCCTGCAGCGTGAAGTACAGCGCCTGCGCTTCAACGAGGCCGAGCATTTCTTCAGCGTCACCATCAGCCAGGGGCTGACCCTGTTGCAGCCTGAAGACCAGAATCTTTCTGCGCTCTACAGTCGTTCCGATGCCGCCCTGTATCAGGCGAAACGCACCGGCAAGGACCGCATTGTTCAAGGATGAAACACATCCGCCGTGTCCGCGGCGGATACATTAATACTTTCCGACTAATCCTTTTAGTGCAGATACGAAAGTGTACGTTTATGCTGTCAAAACGCCTGTGTCATGTTTATGGCGCCTTATAAATCAATAGGTTACGAATACTGATTTGCCTTCTGTCGGATTCCCGGCGTAGGAGTGCTTCCTACGTTGACACGCCTTTGTCCCCCCCTCTATTACTATCCACATAGCAATATCGTGTGGTGTCCAGATGAGACACCTCAGGGAGTAGTCGCAAGAGCAGTAAGGTCAAGGAAGATTCTGCCCCCTCTTCTTCCTGTCGCTTTCCTATCGCTGCCTGACAACTTTCGTCGGCCTTCTTCGCTGCGAAAGCGCGATAGCTTTTTGCTTTTGTTTTTCCAGATTTTCGGAACAGGCCGGAGGGCGGTAGCTTTGCCCAGGAAAAAGTAACGGCCACTCCAGGGACGAACAGTTGATTGTCGTTGTTTGAATCGGGTCATTCGAACTCGGGCGGTAGCCTTGTCTTCGAATTCTGCAAAAGGCCCGGTACAGAGCATCTCCTGGACTGGAGTCAGTAACGATGGCCACTGCATTAATGGAAAAAGACGGAACTTACGGTGCCGTCGAAACTGGCAAGAAGAGCGACGCTTCCCGCCCGGAAAGTGTATCGCTGGTGAAACTTGGGAAATCTGGCGCCAATTCCAGTGGTGCTATTGAGATGTTCAGTAAAACTGCTCTCTTTAGTTCGAAATCCAGTTATGCCAGTTCTTCATGGTGTAACAAAGCTGAACTTTCGACTGAACTTGAGCCGTGCCAGGAACTGGCTGTTTCATTCATGAAACAGCAACTTCGGCGATCTGCCGAAGTTCTTCTGCGGGCGCTCGCCATTCCTTCCGAACTGATTCCCGCAACCTTCCCGAGGAAGCGTTGCGCGACCGCGGCTGTGCCGCGAGTGACGGAATCCCGGCGCGAGCGCCGCCACCCTGCCGGCCGACAGTGCCGGCCTCACGAGAGCCGCGCGTCTCGCCGCGCTGGGAGTCAAGGCTGATGGCCGAGCAATCGCTTCGTTGCAACTATGCCTGTGTGGTCGGCGGCGCCGGCCCGGCCGGCATGGGTTTCCTCTTCAATGCCTACAAGACCGGCGCGCTGGCGAGCCTCGCCCGTGATGGCCTGCTGGTCGTGGATGCGGCACTGGCGGTCGGCCGTGGCCGACTGGGGGACTACCACATCACCGCCAACTCGGTCGGCGATGTGTTCCTCGATTGCCTTCGCGATCCGGCGTTGCTGCCGATCTTCGCGCCGCTGGCGCATTCCCCGGCGTTCCGTGCGCTGCAGAACGACCCGCATGGCGCGCCAATGCTCACGCAGGTCGGTGAGTTGCTGGCGCATGCCTCGACGCTGTTCATGCGCTACGTCACCGAGCACCTGGGTGTCGAAGTGGCGCTGGGTACACGCATCGAGAAGATCACCGCGCAGGATGACGGCAGCTTCCAGTTGGCGCTGCGCAGCGGCTCCCACGCCGTGCAGATCGATGCAGGGGCGCTGGTGATGAACCTGGGTGGCCGGCAGAACCGCGAGTACCTGAACTGGAGCCTGGCCGAACAGGACCTGCACCTGGCCCACGATGGCCCCACGGTCTATTCCTCCGACGCGCTGCTGAGCCTGAACCCTGCCGAGCTGGTGGAACTGTTCGGCGACCGGGTCACCCCGGGCACTCGCTTTACCGTAGTCGGCGGCTCGCACAGTGCCTTCTCGATCCTCGACAACCTCGCCTGCGCGCTGGACTGCCTGGGGCTCGAGCAGATCACCCTGCTGCACCGCGCGCCGATCCGCCTGTTCTTCGAGAGCGTCGAGGAAGCCCGCGCGGCTGGCTACGTGGTCGACGAAGGCATGGATGTGTGCCCGGTCTCCGGCCGGGTCAACCGCTCCGGCGGCCTGCGCTACCGCGCCCACCAGGTCGGTACCGACGTGCTGGCCAACGGGATCGTCAGCGGTACGCGGGTGAAGGTCGAGCTGCTCTGCCTGGAAGACCGCTCGCCTGCCGCCCGCGAACGCCTGGAGCAGTGCTGCAGCGACGACGGCGTGATCGTCCAGGCCATCGGTTACCAGCCCTGCCTGCCGGCGCTGCGCCGTGCCAACGGCGAGCCACTGCAGGTGCGCGAGAGCAAGGGCGGGCTGGATTCCGACGCCGCCGGCTGCCTGCGTGACCACAACGGCCGGCCGATTCCCGGCCTCTACAGCTTCGGCCTGGGCTCGGGACTTGCGGCCAACCCGATGCTGGGCAGCGAGCGCTCCTTCGACAGCCGTATCTATGGCGTCTGGCAGTTCCACAACGACGCCAGCGGCCGGGTCATCGAGGCCCTGCAGGAGCACCTGGCCAGCCGCGCGCCGCAAGCCGCGCAAACCATGGACAGCGGCATCGACGACGCTCCCTTCGCGCTGTCGGCGCTGGGTTGAGCGGCGACGCGACAGCCAACGGACTTTCCATCCAACAGAGGGATGCGACCGTGATCAATGTGACCAAGACCTACCTGGGCAACCTGGACAAGTTCAAGGCCTACGTGGAACAGATCTACGCCTCCGGCTGGATCACCAACCACGGCCCCTTCGTCACGGAGTTGGAAGAGCGCCTGCAGGACTATTTCGGCGTTCGCCATGTGATTCTCACCAACAACGGCACCATCGCCCTGCAAGTGGCCTACCGCGCCCTGGGCGTGACCGGCAGTGCCGTGACCACCCCCTTCAGCTTCGTTGCCACCAGCAGCACGCTGCAGTGGGAGAGCATCCGCCCGCGCTTCGCCGACATCGACCCGCGGACCTGGAACCTCGACCCTGCGCGCATCGAAGCCAGCCTTGCGCCGGATACCACCGCCATCGTCGCCACCCACGTGTTCGGTAATCCCTGTGCGGTGGAGGAGATTCAGGCGGTGGCCCAGCGCAACCAGTTGAAGGTGATCTACGACGGCGCCCACGCCTTCGGTTCGCGCTACCGCGACCGATCGGTGCTGGCCTGGGGCGATGCCACCACGCTGAGCTTCCACGCGACCAAGCTGTTCCACACCATCGAGGGTGGCGCCATCGTCACCGCCGATGACGAGCTGGCCCGGCAGATCCGCCTGATGTGCAACTTCGGCATCGCCGGGGTCGACCAGATCGTCGGCCTGGGGATCAACGCCAAGCTCAACGAGTTCTCCGCCGCCATGGGCCTGTGCGTGCTCGACGAGATCGACGACATCCTCGCCCAGCGCGAGGAGATCGCCGCCCGCTACACGGCATCGCTCAGCGGCTACTACGACCTGCAGGTTAGCGAAAGTTATGCCCGGCTGAACAACAGCTACTACCCCATCGGCTTGCGTGACGAAGCCCAGGTGCTGCGTGTGCGTACAGCGCTGAACGAGATCGGCGTCAACCCGCGGCGCTATTTCTACCCGTCGCTGGACACCCTCGACTACCTCGCCCCGCAGGAGCCGCAGGTGCTCTCCCGCGAGCTGAGCCAGCGCATCCTCTGCCTGCCGCTGTACCCGGGCCTGCCCCAGGAAATCCAGCGCGCGGTGATCGAAGTGCTGCTGCTGGAAAGCGGCCGCGTCGCCGTCGCGGTGTAAGGGGACGATCATGCGCACCGCCCGCTCGCTGTCGATGGTCCGCAACACCCTGCTCAACTACGCAGGGCAGGCGTACGCCATCGTCATCGGCATCCTGATCCAGCCGTTCTACCTCGGCCACCTCGGGGCCGAGGCCTATGGCCTGATCGGCTTTTTCGCGGTGCTGCAGAGCTGGCTGCTGCTGCTCGATGTCGGCCTGTCGCCGGCGCTGGTGCGCCAGGTGGCCCATGGCCGTGGCGCCCATGGCCGTCACGTTGGCGGTGAAGGCCAGGACCAGGCGCGCCTGCTGCGCTCCTTCGAGCTGATCCTGCTGCCGCTGACTTTCCTCAGCAGCCTGGCGGTGTGGAGCGGCAGCGGCTGGATCGCCGGGCAGTGGCTCAAGGTGCAGCAGCTCTCGCCCGAACTGGTTGCCCAGTGCGTCAGCCTGATGGGCCTGCTGGTGGCCCTGCGGCTCTACGCCACCCTGTACCGCAGCGCGCTGCAGGGGCAGGAATTGCACGGCTTCATCAATGCGGTGAACGTGTTCATCACCACGCTGCGCTACTTCGGTGGCCTGCTGCTGGTGGCGCAGGTCAGCCAGGACCCGCTGGTGTTCTTCCAGTTCCAGGTGGCGGTGTCGCTGATCGAGGCGCTGCTGCTGGGCGGCAAGGCCTACCTGTGGATGGACGTGCGCCTGCTGACCCGCTTCTGCCGCGACACGGTGCGCCCGGTGTTGCCCTTCGCCCTGGGCATGTCCTTCACCTCCTGCCTGTGGATCGTGCTCACCCAGCTGGACAAGGTCCTGCTGTCGAACCTGCTGCCGCTGCAGCAGTACGGTTACTTCTCCCTGGTGGCGCTGATTGCCGGCGGAGTCCTCACGCTGGTCAATCCGCTGGCGCAGTCGCTGCTGCCGCGCATGACCATGCTGGTCGCCGAAGAACGCCACGAAGACATGCAGCAGCTCTATCTCAAGGCGAACCGCTTCGTCTGTGTGCTGCTGTTCCCGATGGTCGCGGTGATCGCCGCTCATGGTCATGACCTGGTCCTGGCCTGGAGCGGCGATGCCGTGGCCGCCAGTTGGTGCCGGCCGATCCTGGCCTGGTACGTACTCGGCTCAGGCCTGCTGGCGGTGGCCAGCTTCCAGTTCTACCTGCAGTACGCCCATGGCCAGCTGCGCATGCACGTCTGGTACAGCGTCATCTCCACCCTGGTGAGCGTGCCGCTGGTGATCGCCAGTGCCTACCTCTACGGCGTGCTCGGCGTGGCGCTGTGCTGGTTCGGCCTGCGCCTGGTGTCGTTCCTGATCTGGCCGGCGATCGTGCACCGCACCTTTGCTCCCGGCCTGCACGGCGCTTGGTTGCGCGACACCCTGCAGATCGCCGCGCTGAGCGCTGCCGGCCTGCTGCTCAGCGAACCCTTTTACACGCTGCTGGCCCGTTCCGGCGAGCGCCTGTGGCTGCTGGCGGCACTCGCCGTGTGCGGCCTGATCACCCTGTTCCTCGTGGGCGCGGGCTCTGCCCCGGCTTTGCTGCGCCTGTTCAAACCGTCCCACAAGCCGAGTGTCTAGACATGGATATCCGCTCCGAGCTGCAGATCCTTTCCAACTGGCCGGAAGACCCCAAGCCCCTGCTGAGCGTCGTTTGCCTCGCCTACAACCAGGTCAACTACATCGGCCGCACGCTGGACAGCTTCCTGGAGCAGATCACCGACTTCCGCATCGAAGTGCTGGTCAATGACGACGCTTCCACCGACGGCACCACCGAGGTCATCGCCGACTACGCGGCCCGCTACCCGCACATCATCAAGCCGATCTTCCACAAGGAAAACCAGTACTCCAAGGGCCTCTCCCATGGGCTGCCGGTATTCCGCAAGGCGCGTGGCCGCTACATCGCCTACTGCGAAGGCGACGACTACTGGACCGACCCGCGCAAGCTGCAGATCCAGGTCGACTTCCTCGAGGCGAATCCGGACTACGTGATCACCTATCACGACGCCTACACCTTCAACGAAGACGGCGTGATCAAGCCGCAACAGCTCACCGGCAAGTTCCGCCGCGATGCCAGCCGCCTGGAGCTGCAGCAGGCGCGGGCGATCTCCACCCTGACCACGGTGTTCCGCAACGTGCTCACCGAGATGCCCGCGGAGCTGCTCAGCACGCGCATGGTCGACCTGTGCTGGTGGTCGCTGCTGGGGGCCTTCGGCAAGGGGCGCTTCATCGAGGAAATCCGCCCGGCCGCCTACCGCGTGCACAAGGGCGGGATCTTCTCCATGCAGGCTGCTCGCGTGCAGCAGCACATGACCCTGCACACCTACTACTGCCTGTCGCGCTACTACCAGCGCCTGGGGAACCAGGAGCTCAACGAGTACTTCCTGATGCAGGTCTGCCGGATGTCCATGGCGGCCATCTCGCCGGTGCGCAAGGTCCAGGCGTTCCTGCTGCTGATCGGCAACCACGGCGCCAATCTGCTCAAGCGGCTCAACCCGGTTCAGGCGCGCTGACGCGCGCCAACTCACTGGAGGATGGAAGTCCATGAGTGTCATGCCCCGCTCGTCCCTGGAAACGCTCCAGGACACCCGCATCGACGTTGCCGGCCTGCTGCGCCTGCTGTTCGATCACAAGAAGATGATCCTCGCCGTCACCGGCCTGTTCGCCGTGCTCGGGCTGTTCTACGCGGTGGTCGCCACGCCGATCTACGTCTCCGGCGCGATGATCCAGATCGAGCAGAAGAAGAACGGCCTGAACGGCACGCCGGAGGTGATCAACCGCCCCGACTCGGTGTCGATCGCCTCCACCGAGATCGAGCTGCTGAAGTCCCGCGCCGTGCTCGGCAAGGCGGTGGAGATTCTCAAGCTGGACATCATCGCCAAGCCGCGGCACCTGCCGCTGATCGGTGACTACCTGGCGCGGCGCTACCAGCCCGAAGCCGGGCAGGCACTTGCCGCGCCCTGGCTGGGCATGGGCACCTACGGTTGGGGCGGCGAGCAGATCAAGGTGTTCTCCCTCGACGTACCGGAGGAATACCTGGGCGAGCCGCTGACCCTGGTGGCCGATGGCGGCGAGGCCTATCACCTGCTCAACGCCGACGGCCAGCTGATCCTGCGCGGCGAGCTGAAGAAAACCGTGATGGACAAGGGCTTCAGCATCGAGGTGGACGAGCTGGTGGCGCGCCCCGGCAGCGAGTTCATCGTGGCGAAGAACCGCCTGCTGACCACCACCCTGAACTACCAGAAGCTGCTCAAGGTGGCCGAGGCCGGCAAGGACTCGGGGATCATCTACATGACCCTGGAGGACCCGAATCCGCTGCAGGCTGACCGCATCCTCGACAAGATCAGCCAGCTCTACGTGCTGCAGAACGTCGAGCGCAGTTCCGCCGAAGCTTCGCAGCGCCTGCAGTTCCTGCGCTCGCAGCTGCCGGTGGTGCGCATGGACCTGGAGAAGGCCGAGGCCGCCTACAACGCCTATCAGACCACCGCCAAGTCCGCCGACATCAGTGTCGAGACCCGCGGCGTGCTGGACCAGGTGGTGGGCATCGACAACCAGCTCTCCGAACTCAGGCTCAAGCGCGCCGACTACGATCGCCTCTACACCCCGACGCACCCGACCTACCAGGCCCTGCTCAAGCAGATGAGCAGCCTGGAAGACCGCAAGGCGCAACTGCAGAAGCGCATCCAGGCGCTGCCGGCCACCCAGCAGGAACTGCTGCGCCTGTCGCGTGACATGCAGGTCACCCGGCAGACCTACACCAGCCTGCTGAACAAGGCCCAGGAGCAGGACATCATCCGCGCCGGCACCATCGGCAACGTGCGCGTGATCGATACCGCCCAGGCCAACGTCGAGCAGCCGGCCAAGCCCATGCGCAAGGTCATCGTGCTGCTCGCCACTCTGCTCGGATTCTGCGTCGCCCTGGGCATCCTGTTCCTGCGCCAGGCCTTCTACCGTGGCGTGGAGAACCCCGAGGCGATCGAACAACTCGGCCTCTCGGTGCTTGCCGCGGTTCCCTACTCGCGGCAGCAGGAGCGTCTGGAGAAGGAACGCAAGGGCGACATCCTCGGCCACACGCCCAAGCTGCTCGCAGCCTCGACACCTGGCGACCTGGCCAACGAGGCGATCCGCAGCCTGCGTACCAACCTGCATTTCGCCCTGCTCGAAGCGCGCAACAACGTGGTGATGCTGACCAGCCCGGCGCCGGGTGCCGGCAAGTCGTTCGTCTCCAGCAACCTCGCCGCCATCGTTGCGCAATCGGGCCTGCGCACCCTGTTGATCGACGCCGACATGCGCAAGGGCTACCTGCACCGGGTGTTCGGCCTGACCCCGCGCCACGGTCTGTCCGACGCGCTGAGTTCGCACCGCCCGCTGAGCGACGTGATCCTGCCCACCGAGGTGCCGGATCTGGACTTCATCTCCTGCGGTTTCGCCGCACCCAACCCCTCCGAACTGCTGATGCACGACAACTTCGCCCAGCTGCTGCGCGATGCCTCGGCGATGTACGACCTGGTGATCGTCGACACCCCGCCAGTGCTGGCGGTGACCGACGCCGCCCTGGTCGGCCGGCTGTGCGGCATCTGCCTGCTGGTGACCCGCTTCGGCCAGAGCCCGGCGAGCGAGATCGACACCGCGCGGCGGCGCCTGGGGCAGAGCGGCATCCACCTGCAGGGGGCGATCCTCAACGGTGTGAAACGCAAGGCCTCGACCGCCGCTTACGACTACGGCGCCTACGCCTACCGCTACGACGCCAAGGACTGAAAGGTACTTAGGGAAGGGATGCAGCCATGGTCCATATCGTCAGCCTCATGCAGCCGTACCTGTTCCCCTACCTGGGGTACTTCCAGCTGATCGCCGCGAGCGGCCTGTTCATTCTCGGCGACAGCCTGCAGTACACCCGGCGAGGCTGGATCAACCGCAACCGCCTGCTGGTCGGCGGCAAGATCTGGCAGTTCAGCTTCCCCCTGGAGCAGGGCTCGCAGACCCAGGCGATCAACGAGCGGCGGCTGAGCGAAGAGATGTGCCTGAGCAACCAGCGCCTGCTGCACACCATTCGCCACGCCTACCACCGTGCGCCGTGCTACCCGCAGGTGATGCCCCTGCTGGAGGAAATACTCGAACACCCCGAGCGCAATCTGTCGCACTTCGCCGAACATTCGATCCGCCGCATCTGCCAACACCTGGGTATCGATACCCCCATGGCGCGTGTCTCCGAGCTGGACCTGGCCGACGACATCGGCCGCGACCAGCGCCTGATCGAAGCGGTGAAGCAGAGCGGCGGCGACGTCTACCTCAACCCCGAGGGTGGCCGTCACCTGTATTCGCCCGAGGTGTTCCAGGCCCACGGCCTGGAGCTGCAGTTCCTGCGCATGGATGAACTGAGCTACCCGCAGTTCAGCCCGGATTTCGTCCCCAGCCTGTCGATCATCGACGTGCTGATGTTCAACCCGCCGGACGAGATGCAGCGGTTGCTAGGCCGCTACACCCTGGAGCGACCCGCTCCCTCGTCGGACCTTCTTGGGGAGTACGAATCATGAATTCCGCTGTCAGCGTAGGCCTGCAAGCCGCGCAGTACCGCTGGTACCTGATCCAGACCAAACCGCACCAGGAACTGCGTGCCGAGGAGAACCTCGGGCGCCAGGGTTTCACCTGCTACCGCCCGCTGGTGAAGCTGGGCAGTCGGGCGCAGCCGCTGTTCCCCGGCTATCTGTTCATCCGCCTCGATCAGCAGCACGACAACTGGTTCCCGATTCGCTCCACCCGTGGCGTGGCGCGCATCGTCAGCTTCGGCGCACAACCGCTGGCGGTCGCCGACGAGCTGGTGGAAGGCATTCGCCAGCGCCTGCTGGCCATGCCCGAGCGCCCGTCCAGCGGCTTCCACGAAGGCCAGGTGGTGCGTGTGAAGTGCTCCGGCGATTGCGAGGTGGAGGCCATCTTCGTCTGCGACGACGGCACCGAGCGCGCGCTGATCCTGCTCAACCTGCTGCAACGCGAACAACGCATCCGGGTTCCCCTCAGCCAGCTCTCGGCGGCGGGTATCGGCGGCTGGCGCGCCTGAGGCGCCCACTTTTTCAGACGATCAAGTGCAAGGAGGAGTGGCGCGATGAATGGATCCACTGTGCTGGTGACGCTGACCTACGGCGATCGCCTGGAGTACCTGGAAGAACTGCTGGCTCGCGCCTTCCGCGAGAAGGACATCACCCGCGCCATCGTCGTCAGCAATGCCTCGGTGGCGGAGCTGGACCAGCTGTTCATGCTCTGGCCCAACCGCGTGCAGGTGATCGAGCTGGACAGCAATACCGGCTCGGCCAACGGTTATGCCGTGGGCATCGAGGCCGCACTGAAGAGCGGCTGCGATTTCATCTGGCTGATGGATGACGACAACGCGCCGACACCGGGCTCGTTCGGGCTGCTCAAGCAACGCCTGATCGACTGCACGCTGCGCCATGGCACCGACAACACGGCGGTGCTGGGTTTCCGCCCGACCCACCAGGCCGACGTCGCTTCGGGCGTGCCGACCCGCTTCATCGCGCCGCCGCGCTCGAGCTACTTCGGTTTCCACGTGCGCCAGCTGCCCTACAAGCTCTGGCGGCGCACGCCCTGGGGCAAGCCGACACCACGTCCGGCGCAGCCGCTGCTGGAGCTGCCGTTCGCCTACTACGGCGGGCTGCTCGGCCACGCCGACCTGTTCCGCCGCATCGGCCTGCCGCGCCGCGACCTGGTGCTCTACGCCGACGACACCGAATACACCTTCCGCATCGGCAACCTGGGTGGTCACCTCTACCTGGTGCCCGAGGCGGGCCTGGACGACCTGGAGAACTCCTGGAACATCAAGGCGCGCACCTCCAACATCTACGAGACCTACCTGCTCGGCAGCTCTGACCTGCGCGCCTACTACGCCGCGCGCAACCAGGCCTGGTTCGACAAGAACCTGTGGGTGACCTCGCCGCTGATGTACCGCTTCAACCGCTGGGTGTTCATTCGCCTGCTGCACTTCTTCGCCCGCCGCCACCAGCGCGAGAGCCGCCTGGCCTTGCTGCTGCAGGCGATCCGCGATGGCGAGGCCGGCGCGCTCGGCATGAACCGGGCCTACCCGCTATGAGAGTGCTGCTGCTCAACACCCTCTACGCCCCGCATATCGGTGGCGGGGCAGAGGTCATGTTGCAGCACATGGCCGAGGGCCTGCATGCCCGTGGCCATGAGGTACAGGTGCTCTGCACCGGCCCGGAGGCGGGGCTGCGGCGCGAAACGCTGAACCAGGTGGCGGTGCTGCGCGCCGGCCTGCGCAACCTTTACTGGCCGTTCGACGAGCAGGGTTACGGCGCGCTGAAGCGGCTCGCCTGGCATGCGCGGGATCGCTACAACCACGGCATGCGCAAGGTGCTGGCGAAGGTGCTGGCAGAGCTCCAGCCGGACCTGGTGGTCTGCCACAATCTCTCGGGCTGGTCGATCTCCGCCTGGGATGCGATCCGCGCCGCCGGCCTGCCCATCGTGCAGATCCTCCACGACCAGTACCTCACCTGCCCGCGTGGCGTGCGCTTCCACAAGGGCCGCCACTGCGAGCAGCAGTGTGCGCCCTGCGCGCTGCTGCGGCGCAGCCACGCAGCGGCTTCGCGCGACGTCGATGCGGTGATCGGCGTCAGTCGCTACCAGCTCAACGCGTTGCTCGACGCCGGCTATTTCGCCGGCAGCCAGACTCATGTGGTCTACAACGGCTCGCCGATGGCGGAAGTGGCCATCGCTCCGCCGTCCGCCGGGCGTCGCCCGCTGCGCTTCGGCTTCATCGGTGCGCTGACGCCGAACAAAGGCGTCGAGTGGCTGATCGAGCAGTTCCAGGCGCGCGGCGACGATGCCTCGCTGCTGATCGCCGGACGCGGCGACGCGGCCTACGTGAACCAGCTGAAGTCCGCCGCCGACCCGCAGCGCGTGCATTTCGTCGGCTACCGCAAGGCGGCCGAGTTCTTCAGCGAGATCGATGTTGCCGTGGTGCCCAGCCTGTCGCCGGAGTCCTTCGGCCTGGTGGCGCTGGAAGCCTGCGCCCACCACCTGCCGGTGATCGCTTCGCGCATGGGCGGCCTGGTGGAAATCGTCCAGGACGAAATCAACGGCCTGCTCTGCTCGCCGGCGCGCCCCGACTCGCTGGGCGAGGCCATCGGGCGCCTGGTTCGCGACCCGGCACTGCGCCAGCGCCTGGCCGCGCGCGCCCGTGAGTACGTGGCGCCGATGCTCAGCGTGGAACGGATGCTCGACGAGTACGAAGCCATCCTTCGCCACACCCTGCTTACCCGCGGAGTCCAGCATGGAACTGCAATCCCCGTATCCACGCTTTGAGCTCGACCGTCGCGTGACCTTCGACCGCTCGTTACTGGCGCTCGGGGTGCTGGTGGCGTTGCTGCTGGTGGAGACATTCAACGGCGCGCTGCGCTTCTACACCGACCAGGCCGGGCTGTCGGCGATCGTCTATCTGCCCAAGGTGGCCTGCATCATCGCGGTGGCCTGGGAGCTGATCACTCGCCCGCAGCAGCGCGGGCTGTGGCTGTTGCTGATCCTCGCCGCGGCTTCGTTGCTGCTCGGGCGGCTGCATGGCGCCGAGTTCAAGAGCGGCTTCTTCGCCGTGTTCATCTACGCCCCGCTGCTGTTCGGCCTGCTCTGCGGCCCCTACCTGGAAATGCACCGCAAGGCGGTGGGCTGGATCATCGCCTTCTGCCTGGTCGCCTCCCTCATCGGTATCGCGCTGGACCTGCTGATCAATGTGCCGTGGAAGGGCTATACCTACTCCATGGGCGGCGTCGAGGTCAGCGCCAACCGCTCCTGGAGCGCCTACGGCCTGGATCGCATCGCCGGCTTCTCGCGGATGTCCTCCAGCCTGGCGATGATGCTGGCGGTGTTCAGCCTCTACCTGGGGTCGTTCCGCCTGCCCCTGCTGGCGCGCGGTCTGCTCTACGCGGTGGCGCTGGTGGGCATCGTGCTCACCACCAACAAGTCCTCCGCCGGCGCCTTCTTCCTCGCCCTCATGGTGATGAGCATTGCCCGCCAGCGCCTGCTGTTCCTGTTCGCCTCGCTGCTGGTAGTGCTGGGCGCGCTGCTGCTGCCGCTGTACGGCCTGTATGCGCAGGTCGACCCGTACCTGGCCAGCGCCACCGGCGATAACCTGATGGGCTCGATGGTGGATCGCCTGGTCAACACCTGGCCGAACCTGATCAAGGTGATGGACTACAACGGCTGGATCTACACCGGCGCCGGGTTGGGCATGACCGGCAGCGCCTACGCGGCCTTTCCGATCTTCGGTGTCGAGCAACTGGCGGTGGCGGACAACTCGCTGCTCTACCTCTGGTGCCTGTTCGGGGTGGCGGGTGTTGCCCTCTACCTGCTGGCGGTGCCGATGCTGATGCGCCTGCAGTGCCAGCCCGGCCGCGAAGCGCGCGCACTGCTCGGCATCGCCTACTGCATCCTGCTCATCGGCTGGACCAGCGACGTGCTCGAATCGCCAATTCCCAGCCTGTTCCTCGGCCTGGCCATCGGCCGCGCCCTGCGCCTGCCAGGCGAAGCCGCACCGCAACCGGCACCGCGTACCCTGCGACTGCAGGGCGGCATGCTCAGCCTGCTGGCCTGCGCGCTGCTGCTCGGCGGCCTGCTGCAATCGCCGACCAGCATGGCCAGGGAAACAGCGCCGGAGAACCTCGGCGCGCCGGAATTCATCGTCGGCGCCAGCACCCACCAGAACATCCGCGCCGGCAACCGCGACGGCATCAATCGCCTCGGCCGCGAGGCCGGCATTACCTCGTTCCGCGACGATGCCTACTGGTCCAGCGTCGAGCGCGAGCGCGGCAAGCTGTCCATCGATGCCGCGTGGCGCGCACAGCTGCGCAGTACGCGCAACCTGGGGATCAGTACGCTGCTGATCCTGGGCAACGAGAACCAGTTCTACGGCAACGCCAAGCCACGCGACGACGCTTCCCGCGAGGGCTATCTGCGCTACGTGCGCTACGTGGTGCGCAGTTTCAAGGGCCAGGTCGCCTTCTACGAGGTGTGGAACGAGTGGGACTCGGAAAACGCCACCGACAAGGACTTCAGCGACGACTACCTGACCCTGGTGCGCGCGGCCGCCAAGGTGATCCGCGAGGAAGACCCGCAAGCCAAGGTGCTCGCCGGGGCCGTCACCCTCAAGGGCATCCGCCAGGGCTTTGCCGAGCGCATCGTCGGTGGCGGCGTGCTCGACGTCGTCGATGGAGTCTCGCTGCACCCGTCGGTGTACTGCGAGGGCGAGATGTCCACGCCCGAGGCCTGGCTGGACTGGTTCCAGGGTGTCAACCAGAAGCTGCAGAACGCTGCCGGCAAACCGGTTCCGCTGTACTTCACCGAATTCAGCTGGCCAGCCCACGAAGGCGATTGCGGCATCAGCCGTGAACGCCAGGCCGCCTACCTGGCCCGTGCCTACGTGCTGGTGCGCAGCCTGCCGGACGTCAAGGGCGCCTGGTGGTACGACCTGGTGGACGACGGCATCGACCGCACGGACATGGAACACAACTTCGGCCTGCTTACCGCCGGCGGCCAGCCCAAGCCGGCCTACCACGCCATGGCCAGCGTCGCCGACATCATCGGCCGCTATCGCTTCGTCGGCCGCGTGCCGAACCAGGACCCGAACGTCTACCTGCTGCGCTTCGCCAAGGCCAGCGAGGAAGTCCTGGTGGCCTGGACCCTGGGCCACGAGCAGACCCTGAACATCACCAGCAAGCCTGGCAGCAGCGACACCCTCTGGCGCCTGGACGCCGTGGAGGGCATCGCCCGCCGCGAGGGCCGGCCGGTGCCCTGGCAATGCCCCGACGGCGGTGGCGAGTGCCAGGCCAGCATCCGCATCGACGCCTCGCCCACTCTGGTGCGCAGCGCGTCGGCCCCGCAACTGTCGTTGCGCTGACTCCCTCGCGGAGAACCCTCATGATCGTGATCAACGCGCGTTTCCTCACCCAGCAGGTCAGTGGCGTGCAGCGTTTCGCCGAGCAGATTTCGCTGTCGCTGGCGCGGCTGCGCAGCGACCTGCACTTCGTTGCGCCGCCGGGCGAAATCCTCCGCCCGGAAATCGCCCACCAGCTGCGTGTCGAGCAGATCGGCCGCCGTGGCGGGCACCTCTGGGAGCAGGTCGATCTGCCGCTGTGGCTGGCTCGCCATGGCCGGCCGCTGCTGGTCTCGCTGTGCAGCACGGCGCCGCTGGCCTACTCGAGGCAGGTGGTGACGCACCACGACATCACCTACGTGCGCCACCCGGATAGCTTCTCCTGGAAGTTCCGCGCGCTGTACCGCCTGATGATCCCGCTGATGCTGCGCCGTTCGCTGGCGCAGGTCACGGTCAGTGAGTTCTCCCGCCAGGAGATCGCCTCGCACTACGGCATCCCGCCCAAGGGCATCCATGTGATCGCCAATGCGGTGTCCGCCGAGTTCTGCAGCGGCCTCGAAGCGGCCACGCGTGAGCGACCCTACGTGCTGGCGGTGTCTTCGCCGGCCGCGCACAAGAACTTCACCCGCCTGATCGAGGCGTTCCGCCTGCTCGGCGACCTGGACGTGGAACTGCACATCGTCGGCGCCGCCAACCGCAGCTTCGTCGATGCCCAGTTGCAGCAGAGCGGGCAGGGCGACCGGGTGCGCTGGCTGGGCCGGCTGGACGACGACCAACTGATCGAGCAGTACCGCCACGCCGCGGTCTTCGCCTTCCCGTCGCTGTACGAGGGCTTCGGCATTCCGCCGCTGGAGGCGCAGGCCTGCGGCTGCCCGGTGGTGGCTGCCAGCAGCGCCTCGATCCCCGAGGTGCTGGGCAACTCGGTGCTGTACTTCGACCCCCTCGATCCCCCGGGCATGGCCAAGGCCCTGCGCCGGGTGCTGCTCGATCACCAGCTGCGCGCCGAGCTCTGCCGGCTCGGGCAGGAGAATGTGTTGCGTTACTCCTGGGACATTTCCGCACTGAGGCTTTCCAGCCTGATCGACAGCTTTCTGATGGAGCGCTCGGACTACCCGGCGCGCTTCGACGCCAAACAGATTGCCAAGCAAGGAGGCAGATCATGAAGGGCATCATTCTCGCCGGCGGTTCCGGCACCCGCCTGCACCCCATCACCCTGGGCGTGTCCAAGCAACTGCTGCCGATCTACGACAAGCCGATGGTCTACTACCCGCTGTCGGTGCTGATGCTTGCCGGCATCGACGACATCCTGCTGATCTGCACGCCCGCCGACCTGCCGAACTTCCGTGCCCTGCTGGGCGACGGCGAGCAGTTCGGGGTACGCCTGCAGTACGCCGTGCAGCCTTCGCCCGATGGTCTGGCGCAGGCCTTCCTGATCGGTGCGCAGTTCATCGGCGATGACTCCGTGTGCCTGGTGCTGGGCGACAACATCTTCTACGGCCAGGGCTTCACCGAAACCCTCCGCGAAGCGGCCGCGCGCCCCCGCGGCGCCACCGTGTTCGGCTATCAGGTCGCGGACCCGGCGCGCTTCGGCGTGGTCGAGTTCGATGCGTCGGGGCAGGTGCTTTCCATCGAGGAAAAACCCCGTGTGCCGCGCTCGAACTACGCCGTCACCGGCCTCTACTTCTACGACAACCGCGTGCTGGAGATGGCCCGGCAGATACGCCCCTCGGCGCGCGGCGAGCTGGAAATCACTGACATCAACAACCTCTACCTGGAGCTGGGCGAACTGCACGTGAGCCTGCTGGGTCGCGGGTTTGCCTGGCTGGATACCGGCACCCACGAGTCGCTGATGGAAGCCGGTCATTTCGTCCAGACCATCGAGCAGCGCCAGGGGCTGAAGGTCGCCTGCCTGGAGGAGATCGCCTTCCAGCAGGGCTGGCTCAGCGAAACCAGCCTGGCGCTGCAGGCCGAGCGCCTGAGCAAGACCGGCTACGGCCGTTACCTGCAGCAACTGCTGCTGGACAACCGACAGTGAATCGCACCCGGAGAGCCCGTGGCGGGCTCACCGGCACTGCGCCCGTTAACGGACTGCGATAACGAAGCAGCGGCTCAAGGAGCGATGCCGGACATCGCGAGGTCATCATGCCCAACAAGACAAAAGGAAT
Organism: Pseudomonas sp. GD03903; assembly: GCF_029840045.1. NCBI lineage: Bacteria > Pseudomonadati > Pseudomonadota > Gammaproteobacteria > Pseudomonadales > Pseudomonadaceae > Pseudomonas > Pseudomonas sp. GD03903. Next base: position 125,258 of record NZ_JAOCBT010000001.1, read on the forward strand.
TCTGCGAGCGCACCAGTCGCTGATCTCTCTGGCGCATCGCCTGAGCGACATCCTGGTGATCGTGCTCACCGGGGTCATGCTGCTCAGCGCCGGCAATGGTGTGCTGGACGCACAGATCTGGGTCTCGGTGCTGCTCTGCGTCATGCTGTTCCACTGGCTCGGCGAGCTGAACCAGCTCTACGGCTCCTGGCGCGGCGAGTCGCTGCTGCGCGAGTCGCTGAGCGTCACCCTGTACTGGTCGCTGGCGTTCTTCGCCGTGCTGCTGCTGGACATCTCCCTGCGTCATGTCGAGCTGGAAGAGCCGCGGCGGCTGGGTTGGTTCGCCGCGGCGCTGCTGATCATGGGCGGCTACCGCCTGGCCATCCGCATGCTCCTGCGCGTCGCCCGCCGCCACGGCTTCAACAGCCGCAACGTGGCCATCTACGGCACCGGCGAAGTCGGCGCGCGACTGGCCGAGACCATCCTCGCCGCGCCCTGGATGGGCCTGCGCCTGATCGGCTTCTACGACGACCGCCCACAGCAGATGGAGCTCGGCGAGCGAGTGCCGGTGAAGGGTGACCGCCTGGCGTTGATCGAAGCCGCCCGTTCGGGGCAGATCGACAAGGTCTACCTGACGCTGCCGCTATCGCGCGAGCCGCTGCTCAACGAGCTGATCCGCGAGCTCTCCGACACTACGGTGTCGGTGTACCTGATCCCCGACCTGTTCATGTTCGACCTGCTGCATGCGCGCAGCGAAAGCATCAACGGGCTGGCCACCATCAGCATCTTCGACACGCCCATGGACGGCCCCAACGCCGTGCTCAAGCGCATCGAGGACGTGCTGCTGGCCTCGTTGATCCTGTTGCTGATCGCCGTGCCCATGCTGCTGATCGCCGTCGCCGTGAAGCTCACGTCGCGCGGTCCGGTGCTGTTCCGCCAGACCCGCTACGGCATGGACGGCCGGCCCATTCGCGTCTGGAAATTCCGCAGCATGACGGTCATGGAGGACGGTGCCGCCGTCGTCCAGGCCTCGCGCAACGATTGCCGCATCACCCCGCTGGGCGCCTTCCTGCGGCGCACCTCGCTGGATGAGCTGCCACAGTTCTTCAATGTCTTGCTCGGCGACATGTCGGTGGTCGGCCCACGCCCCCACGCCGTGGCGCACAACGAGCAATACCGGCGTCAGGTCAGCCGTTACATGCTGCGTCACAAGGTCAAGCCGGGCATCACCGGCTGGGCCCAGGTGAACGGCTGGCGTGGCGAAACAGACACCCTGGAGAAGATGCAGAAACGCATCGAGTTCGATCTCGACTACATCGAGAACTGGTCCGTCTGGTGGGACCTGAAGATCGTCGTGCTGACCCTGTTCAAGGGTTTCGTACACCGCAACGCCTACTGAGTCTTCACACTCGTTTCAAGGAAGGATTGCCATGAAAAACCTGCTCGCTTTCAGCTTTGTAGTCGGCAGTCTGGCGCTACAAGGCTGCGTGTTCTCCCCCGGTCAGCACATGACGGATTCCGATATCCAGCGCGAGGCACAGAAAGAGGGGATGAAGATCACCCTCGTCCCCATCACGCCCCAGGTGCTGCAACGCCAGGAGGCCGACTTCGCCGCCAAACCCGGGGTCGCCGCAGAGTTGCTGAACTATCGCCCGCCGCAGGAAGACTACGTGATCGGCGGCGGCGACGTGTTGCTGGTAACCGTCTGGGACCACCCGGAACTGACCAGCCCCGGCTCCACCCAGCAGATGGAAGCCAACGGCCGCGTGGTCGGCGCCGATGGCAATATCTTCTTCCCCTATGCCGGAGTGGTGCGCGCCGAAGGGCAGACGCCGGCGCAACTGCGCAAACGCCTGTCCAGCCAGTTGGCGAAGAAGGGCATCGTCGACCCGCAGGTGGATGTCACCGTGCTGCGCTACGCCAGCCAGCACGTGGTGCTTTCCGGGGCCTTCCAGAACGGTGGGCAGGTCGAACTGAACAACACGCCCACCACCCTGGTACAGGCGGTCAGCAAGGCCGGCGTGATCACCGGTGAGGCAGACCTGTCCGGCCTGGTCCTCAAGCGTGATGGTCGGGAGTACGTGCTCGATGTCGATGCGTTGAACCGCTCGGGCTCGACACTCAGCGGCATCTACCTGAAGAACGGCGACCAGATCCACCTGCCGTATAACGACCGCAAGAAAGTCTACGTAGTCGGTGAGGTGGAACGTCCGCAGGTGGTCACCTACCGCACCACCGGCCTGTCACTGCTGGAAGTGCTCGGCAATGCCGGCGGCCTGGCCCCGGAAACCTCCGACGGCGACTCGGTGTACGTCATCCGCGGCAACCCGCAGTCGGTCGCCGGTAGCACCGCGGGCACCTTCCAGGCCCAGGTCTTCCACCTGGAGGCCAAGCGCCCGACCGCCTATGCCCTGGCCAAGGAGTTCGCCATGCAGCCGCAGGATGTGGTGTTCATCGGGCCGGCCAACATCACCCGCTGGAACCGCTTCATCAGCCAACTGCTGCCGTCGGCCAACATCGTCAGCACCAGCGCCGCGGTTGGGGGCAACTGATCGGTCACGGCACGTTCCGGCGGGGTCCGCTGTGCTCGGGAATTTTCTCACGGCAGCGGATGGATCGCTGGAATCGACTCCGCGCCCGGTGGTGGCCATCATTGCCGCCATCGGGTGCAGGGACGCACCACTCCAAGGCGGATCCCACTCCGCCCTCTCCTTTGGGGCCTCCCCCTAGCACAGGCCCCGAACCCGCCCGCGTTGCAGCGCCGGCGGGTTTTTTTTGCCTGGTCGCCAGTGACGTAGGCAGTTGCCTTGCGCTCTTTCTGGTCCGTCAGTCAATTCGTACAAACTGGGTACCTCCTCAGGGAGGCGGCCTTGGCCAGTGCTCGTGCTATCATATATTCCATAAAGAAATTACATAGTAATAATTAATTCTTTTTTGATTTATAGAGCTTCTTTTATCGTGGCCCCCAGCGTTGCCGTGACAGCGAAAGGGGATGGCGGTTATCCGCCAGGACGACGGGGGCTCTTGGCGGTTTTCCGCTGATTTATCTGAAGGAATTTGCTTGCAGATCGTTCCGAGTGTCGGAAATGACTGGGTGTCAGACAGGTAAGGCCGGTTGGCCTGGGGATTGCCTAGCCACTGACGCATGCCCAGCGCATTGCCACAACAACAAGACACGAGATCCGATCCATGCCATTCCATTCTTCTGCTGCCCTCCCGCCTGCTTGCCTGCGCTTGAGCCCTGTCTAGGGGAGCGCCGTACACCGCCGAATAACCGCATGCCGAGCGTGCCTGACACGCCACGGTCGCTGCTTGCCGTTCGGTCGAGCTCCGCTGGAGCCAGTCGTTGTCTCGAATGGCCTGCTTTCCAAGATCAATAAAATGGGGAAATTCCAATGAAAAGCCGCACTCTCACGCAATCGGGCCTCGCGCTCGCCATCGCTGCCGCAGGCCTCGCGCAATCCGCCGTCGCTGGTGGGTTCATCGAAGACAGCAAGGCCAACCTGACCCTGCGCAACTTCTACATCAACAGCGACAACCGCAACGGCACTGCCGAGCCGAGCAAGCAGGAAGAGTGGGGCCAGGGCTTCCTGCTCAACTACACATCCGGCTTCACCGAAGGCACCGTCGGCTTCGGCGTCGATGCCCTGGGCCTGCTGGGCGTGCGCCTGGACAGTGGCAAGGGCACTCACTACAACCCGACCAGCTCGAGCTTCTCCGGCACCGTGTTCCCCACCGACGGCGATGGCCGCGCGGTGGATGATTTCTCCCACCTGGGCGCCACGGGCAAGGTGAAGGTTTCCAACACCCTGCTGCAGTACGGCACCCTGCTGCCCAAGCTGCCGGTGGTGACCTACAACGACGGTCGCCTGCTGCCGCAGACCTTCGAGGGTGGCCAGATCACCTCCAACGAGTTCAAGGACCTGACCCTGCTCGGCGGCCAGCTGGAGCACATGAAGGGTCGTAGCTCCAGCAACAACGAAGGGCTGTCGATCGCCGGTGCCAACAATGCGCGCACCGGCCAGTTCGTCAACAAGTTCTACTACGGCGGCGCCGACTACAAGCTGACCAAGGACCTGACGCTGCAGTACTACTACGGCAACCTGCAGGACTTCTACAAACAGCACTTCCTCGGCCTGCAGCACAACTGGGCGATCGGCCCGGGCGTACTGAAGTCCGATCTGCGCTACTTCCACAGCAGCGACGACGGCAAGAACGGTCACGACTCGAGCTACTACACCAGCGGTTACTACGGCGGCAACACGCTCAAGGGTGAAGTCGACAACCGCGCCTGGAGCGGCCTGTTCACCTATACCGTGAGCGGCCACAGCTTCGGCGCCGGCTACCAGCAGCTCAGCGGCGACAGTGATTTCCCGTTCATCAACAACGGCGACGGCGCTACCGCCTACCTGATCACCGACGTGCAGATCGGCAAGTTCCTGCGCGCCGGCGAGCGCACCTGGCAGGTCCGCTACGGCTACGACTTCGCCCAGGCTGGCCTGCCGGGCCTGACCTTCCAGACCCTCTACCTGCGTGGCGACAACATCGACACCGCCCAGGGCGACAAGAGCGAGTGGAGCGTGACATCTCCCTGGCCTACGTGATCCCGGACGGCACCTTCAAGGGCCTGGGCTTCACCTGGAAGAACGCTTCTCTGCGCAGCGGCCTGCCGGCCGCCAGCCAGCCGGGCACTCCGGCCCAGCGCGACCAGGACGAAAACCGCCTGATCGTCAGCTACACCATTCCGCTGCTGTAATCTTCGCGGGCTGAAAAAGCCGCCGACCTCGCCAGAGGCGGCGGCTTTTTTCATGGCACCGGGCGGGCCTGGCGCCGGGCTGTCCGGGGGGAAATCTCGCTGGTCGAATCCGTGTTCTGAGCCCTCTCTTCGGAGACTTCCCATTCATTTCCGGGAAGGCGCGTGCTGCGCGAAAAAACCAAGCGTGAGCGCGGTCAAAGATCGCGCAAGGGGCTGCCAACTGCCGGGCGATTTCCCACATGGCAGCAGGCCTTCTCATATGGTGGCGCTGGTCGCGCGGACCGGGGGAAGGGCGTCGAGCACGTCTTCCGGTGACTGAGTGACGAAGCGAATGCCGCCTGGGATGTGCCCTGATCATCTGGCGCACCCGGCCATCCGTGGAGCTGCAAGGCGGCGCAGATCGCCCATCGGGGCTCCCTTGCTTCCGTCGACATTCACTCATCCCTGCATCCGCCGTGACCACGACTGCCGTCATCCATTTCGCCGGGCGCACTGCGTCGGCAACCCGGTGACGCGCTTACGAACATGTCATGGGGAATTGCTATGTATTACCGCACGCTCAAGTTTTCCGGTCTGGCCGTGGCCATCGCCACCGCCGGTCTGGCCCAGTCGGCCGCCGCCAGCGGCTTCGTCGAGGACAGCAAGGCCAGCCTCGGCCTGCGCAACTTCTACATCAACCAGGATAACCGCAACGGTTCCGCACAGCCGAGCAAGTCCGAGGAGTGGGGCCAGGGCTTCCTGTTCAACTACGCCTCCGGCTTCACCGACGGCACCGTCGGTTTCGGTGTCGATGCTCTCGGCCTGCTGGGCGTGAAGCTCGACAGCGGCAAGGGCACGCACTACAACCCGGATAGCAGCAACCTAAGCGGCATCACCTTCCCCACCGATGAGCATGGCCGCGCCGTGGACGACTTTGCCAGCCTGGGGATGACCGCCAAGGTCAAGGTTTCGCAGACCGAGCTGCGCTACGGCACCCTGCAGCCCAAGCTGCCGGTGGTGACCTACAACGACGGCCGCCTGTTGCCGCAGACCTTCAGTGGCGGGCAGGTCACCTCCAAGGAGTTCAACGACCTGACCTTTGTCGCAGGCCAGCTCGAGCACATGAAGGGGCGTACCTCGAGTAACTCCGATCAGGGGCTGTCCATCGCAGGTGCCAACGCTGGCGGTAAGTCGGGGAACGCCCACTACACCAACAAGTTCTACTACGGCGGTGGCGACTACAAGGTGGGTGAGAACACTACCTTGCAGTACTACTACGGCAACCTGCAGGACTTCTACAAACAGCACTTCCTCGGCCTGCAGAACAACTGGGAGCTGGGCGCCGGCGTGCTGAACACCGACCTGCGCTACTTCCGCAGCCGCAACGATGGCAAGAATGGCCATGATGCCGCCTACTCCACCACCGGCTACTACGGTGGCGGCGTCACCCGCGGGAAGGTCGACAACAACGCCTTCAGCGGCCTGTTCACCTATACCATCAGCGGCCACAGCTTCGGCGCCGGTTACCAGCAGCTCAGCGGTGACAGCGATTTCCCGTTCATCAACGATGGCGATGGCGCCACCGCCTACCTGATCACCGATGTGCAGATCGGCAAGTTCCAGCATGCCGGCGAGCGCACCTGGCAGGTACGCTATGGCTATGACTTCGCCAAGGCTGGCCTGCCGGGCCTGAGCTTCCAGACCCTGTACCTGCGTGGTGACAATATCGACACCCGTTACGGCGACAAGAGCGAATGGGAGCGTGATATCTCCCTGGCCTACGTGATTCCGGACGGCAACCTCAAGGGCCTGGGTTTTGCCTGGAAGAACGCAGCTTTGCGCAGTGGCTTGCCAGTCAGTGGTGCCGGCACCGCAACCCAGCGTGACCAGGATGAAAACCGCCTGATCGTCAGCTACAGCATTCCGCTGCTGTAATTCTCGCGGGATAACGAAGAAGCCGCCGACCTCGCCAGAGGCGGCGGCTTTTTCATGGGTGCGGAAGACGGCTCTTCGTAGGAGCGAGCTTGCTCGCGAACCAGTCGGGTCGCGAAGTCGTTCGCGAGCAAGCTCGCTCCTACAGAGGCATTCCTCCGCCAATGAAAAGGCCGTCGCTCCGTTAGGGGCGACGGCCTTTTCATTGCTCAGCGAATCAGCGAATCAGCGAATCAGCGTTTCTGCGGCGCTGGCTGCTGCTGGGTGATGCAGTGGATGTTGCCGCCACCCAGGAGGATTTCGCGGCCCGGCACCATGACGATCTCATGCTCGGGGAAGATGCGCTTGAGGGTAGCTTCGGCCTCGGCGTCCGCCGGGTCGTCGAAGCGCGGGGCGATGATGCCGCCGTTGACGATGAGGAAGTTGACGTAGGAGCCGGCCAGGCGGATCGACGGATCGCGCGGCTGGGTGCCGATCACCAGGTCGATGCCTTCGCACTCGGCTTCGCTCGCGTGGATCGGGCCGGGGATGACGATCTTGTGCACGGTGAGCTGGCGGCCCTTGGCGTCGCGGGCGGTTTCCAGCACGCGCATGGCGGCCTGGCAGCGCTCGTAGTTCGGGTCGTTCTCATCGTCGGTCCAGGCCAGCAGCACTTCACCCGGGCGTACGTAGCAGCAGAAGTTGTCGACGTGGCCGTCGGTCTCGTCGTTGAACAGACCGTCCGGCAGCCAGATCACGGTGTCGATGGCCAGGTGCTCGCGCAGCACCGCTTCGATCTCTTCGCGGCTCATGTGTGGGTTGCGGTTGTGGTTGAGCAGGCATTCTTCGGTGGTGATCAGCGTGCCTTCGCCGTCCACGTGGATCGAGCCGCCTTCCAGCACGAAGCCTTCGGTGCGGTAGCCGTCGCAACGCTCGATGCCGAGGATCTTGCTCGCCACCTGATCGTCGCGGTGCCAGGGGAAGTACAGGCCGCCTTCCAGGCCACCCCAGGCGTTGAAGGTCCAGTCCACGCCGCGCACTTCACCGCTGTCGTTGGTGACGAAGGTTGGGCCGGTGTCGCGCACCCAGGCGTCGTCGTTACTGATTTCCACCACGCGGATGTTGGCCGCGTCGGCCAGCTGGGCACGGGCGTTTTCGTACTGGCCAGCGGATACACCGACGGTCACCGGTTCGAAGCGGGCGATGGCGCGGGCCACGGCGCTGAAGGCTGCCTGCGCCGGCTTGCCGCCCAGGCGCCAGTTGTCCGGGCGTTCCGGCCAGACCATCCAGGTTTGCGTGTGGGGTTCCCATTCCGCCGGCATGCGGAAGCCATCGGCGCGGGGAGTGCTGGTCAGCGTGGTCATGGGGCGGTCCTTGGTGTTTGCTTCGTGGAAGGGTGAGCCGATAGCCAGCGATGGGTATCGCTGCGCTCCACCCATCCTACGGATCGGGTTGTGTCATTCGAGAGGGCGTCGCCGTCGAGTGCTGCGAGCGGCCAGTATAGGTCGCCTGCCAGGGAGCCGCGGCGACGCATTTCCGTGTGGGAGAATTTATATCCGATAAAAATCGGTTTATGAAGGGTGGTTATGAAATATTTCGCCCGTCTGTCCGGGTAGTTATCGGATAAAAATCGATTATTTCAGGGGCGACAGCCGTTTTGGCAGGCAGGGTGGCAGGTACAGCGACAGGTAGGCGTCGATCACCCGCATGCCTTCTTCGGCCAGGCGCTCGGTGATCTGCCCGTGGCGTTGCACAGAGAGCGCGTAGACACGGTCGCCCAGTTCGATGGCCAGGCTGAACACCTCGATGTCCTGCGGCAGTGGTGGCAGCTCGAAATGGCGCTCGAAGAGTTCGCGCATGGCCTGGCCGAGTTGCACGTCGTGCTGGCTGTCGGCCTGGGTGACTTCGGCGAGGCCGTGGCTGGCGAGGATCAGCTGACGCGCAGCGGCGTCTTCGGCGTACACGGCCAGGGTGCGCTGCTCTACCAGGCGCGCGAGATCACGCCAGTCACGCAGGGCTGCGTGGTCGACGGGCTGCTCGAGGCAGGCGCGGAAGGCGGCATGGACGTCGCTGGTCAAGCCCTGCAGGAGGGCCGGCACGCTGGGGAAAAAGTGATAGACGGAGGAGGGCGGGATATACGCACGTTCGGCCACCGCGTAGATCGACAGGCCCGCTGCGCCACTCTCGGCCAGCAGGGCGCGGGCGGCTGCGAGGATCACGCCGATGCGTGCCTGGCTGCTGGCGCGGGGCTTGCGGGTGGGAGTGGGCATGCTGACCTCCGGAGCTGGGCGGCTATTGGACGCCAGCTCCGGGGTCCTCGGCAAGTCAGCTGCCGCCAGCGCGCAGCTTGTCCCAGACTTCGGTGATCACCGGGGCGGTCTTCTCCGGCGCGGTTTCCAGGGCAAACAGGCGGCGCTTGGTCTCCTGGTCCGGGTAGAGGCCTGGCTGGTCGCGCAGGGCGGCATCGAGGAACTGTGCAGAATCCTTGTTGCCGTTGGGGTAGAGGGTAGCGGCGGTGACCTGTGCGGCGACCTTGGGTTGCATCATGTAGTCGATGAACTTGAGGGCCAGGTCCGGGTGCTCGGCAGCCGTGGGGATCACCAGGTTGTCGATGAACAGCACCGAGCCTTCCTGCGGCACCACGAAGCGCACCGGCTGGCCGGCGTTGGCCGCACCCAGTGCGTCACCGACCCAGGCCATGGCGACGCACAGCTTGCCGGCGTTGAGGTCCTGGATGTAGCGCTCGCTGTCGATGTAGCGCAGGTTCGGGCGCAGCTCGGCGAGCACTTCGCCGGCGCGGCGGATCTGCGACGGCGCGCTGCGGGCGAAGTTGCGGCCCTGGTAGTTCATCAGCACCGAGAAGGCTTCGTCCGGGGCGTCCAGCAGGCTCATGCCGCAGGCCTTCAGGCGCTGGCTCTGCTGCGGGTCGAAGAGGATGCTCCAGCTGTCGGGCAGCTTGCCGCCGTAGGCCTTCTCCGCCTCGGGCTCGTTGATCGCCAGGCCCACGGCGCCCCACAGATAGGGGACGGCGTGCTGGTTGTTGGGGTCGACGGCGGCCAGCTTGCTCAACAGCTGGGTGTCGAGGTGGCTGCGGTTGGGCAACTTGCTGAAGTCCAGCGCCTGGATGCGCTTGTCGCGGATCAGCGCCGGCAGGTCGTTGTGCGAGGGCACCGCGACGTCGAATTTCTCGCCGCTTTCCAGGGCCTTCTTGACCTCTTCGGCGGTGCTGTAGGTCGTGTACTCGACGCGGATCCCCGTGTCTTTCTCGAAGTCCTTGAGCACCTCGGGAGCGATGTAGTCGTTCCAGTTGTAGACGCGGATGACCTGGTCGGCCCAGGCGGACAGTGGGCACAACAGCATCAGAATCAAGGCGTACAGGCGTGGCATTGGCGATCTCCCTGAATGAACCACGTAATCAGCGGATGCGGCGTCAGCCGCTCGAAAGCGCAACAACAAAGACACGTCAGACGCGATGGGCGCCGCAGCGGGCGGATGGAGACATCGCGAGCAGGAAGGAACGACGGATGTGACTCGCCCTGGCGCCCCTCCTCGCCGTTGCGATGTCGCAGTTCCCCGGGTGTGCCAGAGGCACAAGGAAACGCCGGCACGAGGGCCGGCGTTTCGTTTACCACTTATACGGTGTGCAAGTACCAGTTGTACTCGAGATCGGAGATCGAATACTCGAACTCCTGCATCTCATGCTCCTTGCACGCGACGAAGATGTCGATGTACTCGGGGCTGATGTACTTGTTCATCACATCGCTGTCGTCCAGCTCGCGCAGGGCATCGCGCAAGTTGTTCGGCAAGCTTTGCTCGAGCTGCTCGTAGGCATTGCCTTCGATCGGCGCGCCCGGCTCGACCTTGTTGGTCAGACCGTGGTGGACGCCGGCCAGAACCGCCGAGAGCAGCAGGTACGGGTTGGCATCGGCACCGGCGACGCGGTGTTCCAGGCGTACCGCTTCTGCCGTTCCAGTAGGAACGCGCAGGGCGACGGTACGGTTGTCCAGGCCCCAGCTCGGTGCGTTCGGCACGAAGAAGGCCGAACCGAAACGGCGGTACGAGTTGACGTTCGGGCAGAGGAACGCCATCGACGCCGGCAGGGTCTCGAGCACACCGCCGATCGCGTGGCGCAACGCGGCGTTCTGCTCGGGATCCTCGCTGGTGAAGATGTTCTTGCCGTCCTTGTCGAGCAGCGAGACATGGACGTGCAGACCGTTGCCTGCCTGACCCGGGTAGGGCTTGGCCATGAAGGTCGAGTCCATTTCGTGGTCGTAGGCGACGTTCTTGATCAGGCGCTTGAGCAGGACTGCGTAGTCGCAGGCCTTCAGGGCGTCGTCAACGTGGTGCATGTTGACTTCGAACTGCGCCGGGGCGCTTTCCTTGACGATGGCGTCAGCCGGAATGCCCTGGGCGCGGGCGCCGTCGATGATGTCCTGCAGGCAGTCGGCGTACTCGTCGAGGTCGTCGATGGAGTAGACCTGGACCGATTGCGGGCGCTTGCCGGAGATCGGCGAACGCGGCGGCTGCGGACGGCCGTTCACGTTCTCCTGGTCGATCAGGTAGAACTCCAGCTCGAAGGCCGCGACGATGGTCAGGCCGATGTCGGTGAACTTCTGCACAACCTGGCGCAGCACTTCCCGCGGGTCGGCGAAGAACGGCGTGCGCTCTTCCATCTCGTGCATGGTCATCAGCAGTTGCGCGGTCGGGCGCTTCTGCCAGGGTTCCATGGAGAGGGTGTTGGGGATTGGGAAACAGACGCGATCCGCGTCGCCAATGTCCAGGCCGAGGCCGGTGCTTTCTACGGTGGAGCCGGTGATGTCGAGAGCGAAGAGAGAGGCGGGGAGGTTGATGCCCTTCTCATAGACTTTGGGCAGGTTGGTGCGTTCGATGCGCTTGCCGCGGACCACACCATTCATGTCTGCAATAAGGAGGTCGACGAACTGGACCTCGGGGTGTTCCTTCAGGAACTCACTCGCTTCTTCGAGCGAAACGGCACTCTGGGGTACCGACATGATGTAACACCTTTATTGTTAAAAATTTCAATCATTCGAAAGCTGAGGTGTGAGTCAATCCGAATTGGCAAGGGTTGTCAATGTCGCACCAAAGTGGGGCGCACCTGTCGTGATGGGCCGTTTTTGGGGCGTTTCGAGCCGCTTTTGATTCGCGGAGAGCCTTTGCTGGCGGGCTGTTCAGTGGGGCGTGTTTGATTTTTTACATGGCTATTGTGTAAAAAAATGAACAAGGCTAAGCTCGGCCTCAAGCCCATAACACTTACAAACACGGGTGTCCCATGTCTCGCCTGCCGTTAATCGGCGTGTCCGCCTGCATCAAGCAGATCGGTTCCAAACCCTACCATGTTGCTGGCGACAAATACCTCAGAGCGCTGATCTCCGGGGCCTCGGGCATTCCTTTGATCATTCCCTCCCTGGGCGATGCCATCGACCAGGAAGACATGTTGGCCGCGTTCGACGGCCTGCTCTTCACAGGCTCGGCGTCGAACGTCGAACCCCATCATTATAGTGGCTCCGCAAGCGTAGCAGGCACCCCTCATGATCCCGAGCGCGACAGCACGACGCTGCCGCTGATCCGCCGCGCCGTCGCGGCCGGGATTCCGGTGCTGGGCATCTGCCGCGGCTTCCAGGAAATGAACGTCGCCTTCGGCGGCTCGCTGCACCAGAAGGTGCACGAGGTCGAAGGCTTCATGGACCACCGCGAACCCGCCGGTGAGCCGATCGAAATCCAGTATGGTCTGCGGCACATCGTCGATGTGCAGCCGGGCGGCGTTTTCGCCGGTATCGGGCTACCCTCGCAGTTCCAGGTCAACTCCATTCACGGCCAGGGCGTTGATCGTCTGGCGCCCGGCCTTCGTGTAGAAGCTCTGGCGCCTGACGGGTTGGTTGAAGCCTTCTCCGTCGAAGGTGCGGCCTTCGCCGTCGGGGTGCAGTGGCACCCGGAATGGCAGGTCGAAACGAACCCCAACTATCTCGCTATCTTCCAGGCATTCGGCAAAGCCTGCAGCAAGAGGGCGGGGAACCGCTGAGTCCGGCGTTGGGGCCGGGCTCTCAAACCCTGAGGTCTTTATGACTAGCAAGTTAGACCAGCTCAGTGGCTGGTTGAAGGAACGCAAGATCACTGAAGTGGAATGCATGATCGCCGACCTGACCGGGATTGCCCGGGGCAAGATCGCGCCGACTGCGAAGTTCCTCAACGAGAAAGGCATGCGCCTGCCGGAGAGCGTTCTCCTGCAGACCGTGACCGGCGACTACGTCGAGGATGACATCTATTACGACCTGCTGGACCCGGCCGACATCGATATGGTCTGCCGCCCGGACGAGAATGCCGTGTTCCTCGTCCCCTGGGCCATCGAGCCGACCGCGATGGTCATCCACGATACCTACGACAAGCTGGGCAACCCCATCGAGCTGTCGCCGCGCAACGTCCTCAAGCGCGTCCTCCAGCTCTACGCCGACAAGGGCTGGAAGCCGATCGTGGCGCCGGAGATGGAGTTCTACCTGACCAAGCGCAGCGACGACCCCGACTACCCGCTGCAGGCTCCGATCGGCCGTTCCGGCCGCCAGGAGACCGGTCGCCAGTCCTTCTCCATCGACGCGGCGAACGAATTCGACCCGCTGTTCGAAGACATGTACGACTGGTGCGAACTGCAGGGCCTGGATCTGGACACCCTGATCCATGAAGAAGGCACCGCGCAGATGGAGATCAACTTCCGTCACGGCGATGCCCTGGACCTGGCCGACCAGATCGTGGTGTTCAAGCGCACCATGCGCGAGGCCGCCCTCAAGCACAACGTGGCCGCGACCTTCATGGCCAAGCCGATGACCGGCGAGCCGGGCAGTGCCATGCACCTGCACCAGAGCATCGTCGACATCAAGACCGGCAAGAACATCTTCTCCAACGCCGACGGCAGCATGAGCGAGCTGTTCCTGCACCACATCGGCGGCCTGCAGAAGCTGATTCCCGAGGCGCTGCCGCTGTTCGCGCCGAACGTCAACTCGTTCCGCCGCTTCCTGCCCGACACCTCGGCGCCGGTGAACGTGGAATGGGGCGAAGAGAACCGCACCGTGGGCCTGCGCGTACCGGATTCCACCCCGGACAACCGCCGCGTGGAAAACCGCCTGGCCGGCGCCGACGCCAACCCCTACCTGGCCCTGGCCGCCAGCCTGCTGTGCGGCTACATCGGCATGGTCGAAGGCCTCAAACCCAGTGCCCAGGTCAAAGGCCGTGGCTATGAACGGCGTAACCTGCGCCTGCCGCTGACCATCGAGGCGGCACTGGAGTGCATGGAAAGCAGCAAGACCCTGGAGAAATACCTGGGTGACAAGTTCATTCGAGGCTACGTCGCGGTGAAGCGCGCCGAGCACGAGAACTTCAAGCGAGTAATCAGTTCCTGGGAGCGCGAGTTCCTCCTGCTTTCTGTCTGATCGGCGTGGGGTCCGGCGCGTGGCCGGGCCCCGTGTTTCTTAGAGAAGAGGTTTTATCAAGATGACTAACCAGACCAGCGCCAACACCCAACACTGGCAGGCGCTCAGCCGCGATCACCACCTGGCTCCGTTCACCGACTACAAGCAGTTGAACGAGAAGGGTGCGCGCATCATCACCAAGGCCGAAGGCGTGTACCTGTGGGACAGCGAGGGCAACAAGATCCTCGATGGCATGGCTGGCCTGTGGTGCGTGAACGTCGGCTACGGTCGCAAGGAACTTGCTGAAGTCGCCTACAAGCAGATGCAGGAACTGCCCTACTACAACCTGTTCTTCCAGACCGCCCACCCGCCGGTGCTGGAGCTGTCCAAGGCCATCGCCGACATTGCCCCCGAAGGCATGAACCACGTGTTCTTCACCGGCTCCGGCTCCGAGTCCAACGACACCGTGCTGCGCATGGTTCGCCACTACTGGAGCATCAAGGGCCAGCCGCAGAAGAAAGTGGTCATCGGTCGCTGGAACGGCTACCACGGCTCCACCGTCGCCGGCGTCAGCCTGGGCGGCATGAAGGCGCTGCACGAGCAGGGCGACCTGCCGATCCCCGGCATCGAGCACATCGCCCAGCCCTACTGGTTCGGCGAAGGCGGCGACATGGACCCGGAAGAGTTCGGCGTCTGGGCGGCCGAGCAACTGGAGAAGAAGATTCTCGAAGTCGGCGAAGACAAGGTCGCTGCCTTCATCGCCGAGCCCCTGCAGGGCGCGGGCGGCGTGATCATTCCGCCGAAAACCTACTGGCCGAAGATCCGCGAGATCCTCGCCAAGTACGACATCCTGTTCATCGCCGACGAAGTCATCTGCGGCTTCGGCCGTACCGGTGAATGGTTCGGCAGCCAGTACTTCGGCAACGCCCCGGATCTGATGCCGATCGCCAAGGGCCTGACCAGCGGCTACATCCCCATGGGCGGCGTGATCGTTCGCGACGAGATCGTCCATACCCTGAATGAGGGTGGGGAGTTCTACCACGGCTTCACTTACTCTGGTCACCCGGTTGCCGCTGCGGTGGCGCTGGAGAACATCCGCATCCTGCGGGAAGAGAAGATCGTAGAGCGTGTGAAGAACGAAACGGCACCGTATTTGCAACAGCGCTGGCAAGAGCTGGCCGACCATCCCCTGGTAGGCGAAGCCCGTGGGGTAGGCCTGGTGGCAGCACTGGAGCTGGTGAAGAACAAGAAGACCCGCGAGCGCTTCGAAGGCAAGGGTGTCGGGATGCTGTGCCGCGAGCACTGCTTCCGCAACGGTCTGATCATGCGCGCGGTGGGAGACACTATGATTATCTCGCCGCCGCTGGTGATCGAGAAATCGCAGATCGATGACCTGATCACCCTGGCGCGTAAGTGCCTCGATCAAACCGCCGCAGCCGTTCTGTCTTGAGTCTTTCACCGGACCTTTGACAGACTGCGCCTGTGCGTTGGCCAGGCTCACCGGGTGGTGACGGAAGGAGATGTCCACGCCACCCGGAACATCAAGAAAAACAACTGGAGCTACCCGCATGTTCAAGACCTTCGGCAAATCCCTGCTCGCTGTAACGCTGGCGGGCGCTGTGGCTGGTATGGCGCAGGCAGATGACAAGGTGCTGCACGTCTACAACTGGTCGGACTACATCGCGCCGGACACGGTCGACAAGTTCACCAAGGAAACCGGAATCAAGGTCGTCTACGACGTCTACGACAGCAACGAAGTGCTGGAAGCCAAGCTGCTGGCCGGCAAGTCGGGTTACGACATCGTGGTGCCGTCCAACTCCTTCCTCGCCAAGCAGATCAAGGCTGGCGTGTATCAGCCGCTGGACAAGTCCAAGCTGCCGAACTGGAAGAACCTGAACCCGGACATCATGAAGACCCTGGAGATCAGCGACCCGGGCAACCAGTACGCGATCCCCTACATGTGGGGCACCATCGGCATCGGTTACAACCCGGACAAGGTCAAGGCCGCGCTGGGCGACAACGCCCCGGTGGACTCCTGGGATCTGGTGTTCAAGCCGGAAAACATCCAGAAGCTGAAGGCCTGCGGCGTGAGCTTCCTCGACTCGCCGACCGAAATGCTCCCGGCGGCCCTGCACTACCTGGGTTACAAGCCGGATAGCCAGGACCCGAAAGAGCTGAAGGAAGCCGAAGCGCTGTTCCTGAAGATTCGTCCGTACATCTCCTACTTCCACTCCTCCAAGTACATTTCCGATATCGCCAACGGCAACATCTGCGTGGCCATCGGTTACTCGGGTGACGTGTACCAGGCCAAGTCCCGCGCTGAAGAAGCCAAGAACAAGGTCACTGTGAAGTACAACATTCCGAAGGAAGGTGCCGGCGCGTTCTTCGACACCGTCGCCATTCCGAAGGATGCCGAGAACCAGGAAGCTGCGCTGAAGTGGATCAACTTCCTGCTTGAGCCGGCCGTCATGTCCGAGATCACCAACGTCGTGCAGTTCCCGAACGGCAACGCCGCGGCTACCCCGATGGTGAACGACGCTATCCGCAACGACCCGGGCGTGTATCCGACTCCGGAAACCATGAAGAAGCTGTACGCCTTCCCGGACCTGCCGGCGAAGACCCAGCGTCTGATGACCCGCAGCTGGACCACCATCAAGTCCGGCAAGTAATCGGGTAGTCGCTGCCGCCTGGTGCGGCAGCGGATGGTCCGGGACTGCGGCGGGGGAGTGCTCTCCCTCGCCGCAACCGGCAGCAACAAACAGCTTCCATCGGTGGAATGGCTGCGCAAGCCCTGGCGCTCTCGTGCTGATGAAGGGTTCGGCGCTACCCACGGACCGGCCGTCGAAACCCCGGCAGCAACCGACTGAAGTAGTAAAAAACAACGAGAGGACTCACGTGTGCGCATTCCCTTCCGCAGAACCCTGATCGCTGCAGTCTCCCTCCTCGGCCTGACTTCGCTTGCCCAGGCGGAGCAGACCGTCCACATCTACAACTGGTCGGACTACATCGGTGAAACCACCCTCGCCGACTTCGAGAAGGAAACCGGTATCAAGCCGGTGTACGACGTCTTCGACTCCAACGAAACCCTGGAAGGCAAGCTCCTGGCCGGTCGCACCGGTTATGACGTGGTCGTGCCCTCCAACCACTTCCTCGGTCGCCAGATCAAGGCCGGTGCGTTCCAGAAGCTCGACAAGAGCCAGCTGCCGAACTGGTCGAACCTCGACCCGCATCTGATGAAACAGCTCGAGGCCAATGACCCGGGCAACGAGTACGGCGTG
Source organism: Pseudomonas sp. GD03903 (assembly GCF_029840045.1). Lineage (NCBI taxonomy): Bacteria > Pseudomonadati > Pseudomonadota > Gammaproteobacteria > Pseudomonadales > Pseudomonadaceae > Pseudomonas > Pseudomonas sp. GD03903. The sequence continues at coordinate 142,579 of NZ_JAOCBT010000001.1, forward strand.
CCGTACCTGTGGGGCACCAACGGCATCGGCTACAACGTCGACAAGGTCAAGGCCGTGCTGGGTGTCGACAAGATCGATTCGTGGGCCGTGCTCTTCGAGCCCGAGAACATGAAGAAGCTCAGCCAGTGCGGCGTCGCCTTCCTCGATTCGGGCGACGAGATGATGCCGGCCGTGCTCAAGTACATGGGGCTGGACCCCAACAGCACCAACCCGGACGACTACAAGAAGGTGGAGGACAAGCTGATGAAGGTGCGTCCGTACGTCACCTACTTCCACTCCTCCAAGTACATTTCCGACCTGGCCAACGGCAACATCTGCGTCGCGGCCGGTTTCTCCGGTGACGTGTTCCAGGCCGCCAACCGCGCCAAGGAAGCCGGTAAGGGCGTGAACATCGCCTACGCCATTCCCAAGGAAGGCGCCAACCTCTGGTTCGACATCCTCGCCGTGCCGAAGGATGCCTCCAATCCGAAGGCGGCCCACGCATTCATCAACTACCTGCTCAAACCCGAAGTGATCGCCAAGGTCAGCGACTACGTCGGTTACGCCAACCCGAACCCCAAGGCTGGCGAATTCATGGATGAGTCCGTGCGCAACAATCCTGAGGTGTACCCATCCCAGGAGGTTCTCGACAAACTCTTCGTGCAGCATGAGCTGCCGCCGAAGATCCTGCGCCTCATGACCCGTTCCTGGACCAAGATCAAGTCGGGCAAGTAAGACGGATTTCCCCAAATCCGTCCGCGCGGGCACGGAGCGTCGGAGAGCCTCTCGAAAGGTTTTCCGACGCACGTAAACTGCGCCAGCCCTGAGTAATACCAAGCATGCCCGGCCGCGGGGGCCGGGCCTCTATGATTTGGGAGTTGTGGTAATGGCAATAGCCTCCGGTGCCTACAAGAAAGCCTTGAGTGGCGACCAGAAACCGAAAGAGGTTCTGGTAAAAATCGACCGGGTCAGCAAGCAGTTCGACGAAACGCTGGCTGTGGACAGCGTGTCCCTGGACATCAAGAAAGGCGAGATCTTCGCCCTGCTCGGTGGTTCGGGTTCGGGCAAGTCGACCCTGCTTCGCATGCTGGCTGGTTTCGAGCGTCCCACTGAAGGTCGCATCTTCCTCGATGGCCAGGACATTACCGACCTGCCGCCCTATGAGCGGCCGATCAACATGATGTTCCAGTCCTACGCCCTGTTCCCCCACATGAGCGTGGCGCAGAACATTGCTTTCGGCCTGAAGCAGGACGGCCTGCCCAAGGCAGAGATCGACAAGATCGTCGACGAGATGCTCAAGCTCGTGCAGATGACCCAGTACGCCAAGCGCAAGCCGCACCAGCTCTCCGGTGGCCAGCGTCAGCGCGTGGCCCTGGCCCGCTCCCTGGCCAAGCGTCCGAAGCTGCTGCTGCTCGACGAGCCCATGGGCGCGCTGGACAAGAAACTGCGTTCGCAGATGCAGCTGGAACTGGTGGAGATCATCGAGCGCGTGGGCGTGACCTGCGTGATGGTGACCCACGACCAGGAAGAGGCCATGACCATGGCCCAGCGCATCGCCATCATGCACCTGGGCTGCATCGAGCAGATCGGCAGCCCGATGGACATCTACGAGACGCCGGCCAGCCGCCTGATCTGCGAGTTCATCGGCAACGTCAATCTGTTCGACGGCGAGATCGTCGAGGACCTGCAGGACCACGCAGTCATCGCCTGTCCGCAGCTGGAAAACCCGATCTACATCGGCCACGGCATCAGCACCCGTGCCGAGAACAAGCGCATGACCTACGCACTGCGTCCGGAAAAGGTCATGGTCAGTGCGCAGAAGCCGGAAAACCTGGAACACGAAGGCTTCAACGTCGCCCAGGGCACCGTGCATGACATCGCCTACCTGGGCGGTCATTCGGTGTACTACATCAAGCTGGCCTCGGGCTTCATCGTCCAGGCCTTCATGGCCAACGCCGAGCGCCACGTCGCGCGCCCGACCTGGGACCAGCCGGTTTACATCAGCTGGTACGACGACAGCGGTGTGGTACTGCAATCATGAACATCAGCAAATCGCTCATGAAACGCCTGCCGAACGGCCGGCATGCCGTGATCGGTGTGCCGTTCTTCTGGCTGTTCCTGTTCTTCCTGCTGCCCTTCGCCATCGTGCTGAAGATCAGTCTGGCGGCAGCGGACGTGGCCATTCCGCCGTACACCGAAGTGTTCCAGTACGCCGACCAGACGCTCCAGGTCGTGATGAACCTGGGCAACTACCTGATGCTGACGGACGACCCGCTCTACATCGACGCCTACCTGGGCTCGCTGAAGATGGCGGCGATCAGCACCTTCCTCTGCCTTGTGATCGGATACCCGATGGCCTACGCCATCGCTCGCGCCAGCAAGGAAATGCAGACCGTCCTGCTGCTGCTGATCATGATGCCGACCTGGACGGCGATCCTGATCCGCGTGTACGCCTGGATGGGTATCCTGTCCAACAACGGCCTGCTCAACAGCTTCCTGATGTGGCTGGGCATCATCAACGAGCCGCTGACGATCCTCAACACCAACTTCGCGGTGTACATCGGTATCGTCTACTCGTATCTGCCCTTCATGGTCATGCCGCTCTACGCCAACCTGGTGAAGCACGACATGAGCCTGCTGGAAGCCGCGTCCGACCTCGGTGCGCGCAGCTTCACCAGCTTCTGGAAGATCACCGTACCGCTGTCCAAGAACGGCATCATCGCCGGCTGCATGCTGGTGTTCATCCCGGCGGTGGGCGAGTTCGTGATCCCGGAACTGCTCGGCGGCCCGGAGACCCTGATGATCGGCAAGGTGCTGTGGCAGGAGTTCTTCAATAACCGTGACTGGCCGGTGGCTTCCGCCCTTGCCGTGGTGATGCTGGCAATCCTGATCATCCCCATCATCCTCTTTAACAAGAACCAGGCTAAAGAGCTGGAGGGCAAGGTATGAACAAGCGTTGGTCGTTCTCCAACATCATGCTGGTGTTGGGCCTGCTCTTCATCTACGTGCCGATGATCATCCTGGTCATCTACTCGTTCAACGGCTCCAAGCTGGTGACCGTCTGGGGCGGCTGGTCGGTGAAGTGGTACGTCGGCCTGCTGGACAACCAGCAGCTCGTCGGTTCGGTGTTCCGCTCCCTGGAGATCGCCTGCTACACCGCGATCTCCTCGGTGGCCCTGGGCACCCTGGCGGCCTTCGTGCTGACCCGCATCCCGCGCTTCCGTGGCCGTACGCTGTTCGGCGGCATGGTTACCGCGCCGCTGGTCATGCCCGAGGTGATCACCGGTCTGTCGCTGCTGCTGCTGTTCGTCGCCATGGCCCAGCTGATCGGCTGGCCGCAGGAACGCGGCATCGTGACCATCTGGATCGCCCACACCAGCTTCTGCTCGTCCTACGTAGCGGTGGTGGTGTCGGCGCGCCTGCGTGAACTGGACCTGTCCATCGAGGAAGCGGCCATGGACCTGGGCGCCAAGCCCTGGAAAGTGTTCATGCTGATCACCATCCCGATGATCGCGCCGTCGCTGGCGGCGGGCGGCATGATGTCCTTCGCCCTGTCGCTGGATGACCTGGTGCTGGCCAGCTTCGTGTCCGGCCCTGGCTCCACCACCCTGCCGATGGAAGTGTTCTCCGCCGTACGCCTGGGCGTGAAGCCGGAGATCAACGCCGTAGCCAGCCTGATCCTGCTGACCGTTTCGCTGTTCACCTTCTTCGCCTGGTACTTCACCCGCCAGGCCGAAGAGCGTCGCAAGCGCGCGATCCAGGAAGCCATGGAGTCCAATGCGACCGATTGGCAGAAGGGTTCGACAGCCACCGCCTGACGCCGTCTTGTCGGCCGGTTGAATCCGGCGATTGTCGAACCACGGGCCACCTTCGGGTGGCCCGTGTTTTTTGCATACACGTTATTCCGAAGTGCTTGGAAAATCGGGATTTATCGGAAAAATCCGTGGGTCGCAAAGGCTCGCTCCCGGCTGATTGCGAACTACGCTTGAAGTGTTCGGATGCGTTGTCCGGTCACCCCCCCGAACCAGGACCGGGCCGCGCCGCCGGCAAACTTCCAGTGACGCCTTATGGCACTCCGTGCGGGAGACGGCGCCCAATACAACACCCCGATCGTTATCCCTTGGGGAAATAACGCGCCAGGGAGCTTCGGCATCTCCCGCAACACTCTCTGACCATGCACCCATGAAAAACCCCGCAGGAGCGGGGTTTTTCATTTCCGGCAGGCGACTCAGCGACGGACGGGGATCAGTCGCAGGATGCCCTTGGTGTTGGCCTTCACCTCGTTGTCATCGTAGTGCTGTGGCAGGTACTGGCCTTCGATGTAGGCCTCGGCCTGGTCATCGTAGTGCTTGTCGAAGGGCACGCCGCTCTGGCCCACCGGGTTGATGCCCAGGCTATGGGCCGGGTCGGCGAAGTCGATCAGGCGACGAGTGGAAGGGCCGTAGACTACCTGCCACGGCGCCGGGCCGACGCGGGCGGACAGGTTGTTCGGTACCTCGTGGCCGCCCGGTGCGGCGAATGGGCCGACGTTGAAGAGGCGATCCAGCGGCTTCTGCTGGCCCAGCGGATGGCCATGGGTGAGGGTGTGCGCCTTGCCCCACTGCCACTGCTTCGAGTCCTGGCCGAGTTTGGCGCGCAGGTGCGCCAGGCTGTCCTTCCAGGCGGCCTTGACGATATCGGTGCGGGTTTCCTTCTGTGGCGTCTTGCGGTTGTCCCACCAGGGCGAGTTTTCGTCTGCGGCCAGGCGCGGCAGGGCCACGTCGAGCACGCGGGTGGAGAGCAGGTTGTCGAAGAAGGCATCGCCCATTTCGTCGCGCATGGCGCCGTCGGCCACCTGGTAGAGCAACTGGTTGAACACCGTGGCGGTGAACGAGTCCAGCGGATGATCGCCCTGCCAGTTGGCCAGGTTGTCCACCAGCGCCTTCTCTTCGTCGGTTGCCGCCGCTTCGCGCAGGATCGGCAGCAATGGCTTGAGGAAGCGCGGGCCGTAGCCGGTGGCGGTGTCCAGTTGCAGCGCCTGGCTGTTCTGCAGATCCCATTTCACCGAATCATCAGACAGGCGCTTGTTCAGTTGCTGGCCGCGATCGGGCAGGTTGTAGTAGCCCGGCACCGGGCGGCCGTTGGCCGGTACCGGCTGGAAATTGGCGGAGACGATGTAGCCGCGCGCCGGGTTTTCTTCCTGCGGGTTCTCGCTGAAGGGGTAGAAGCCGGTCTTGTCGGCCTGGCCGCTGGCGCCGTCGAGCAGGAAGTTCGGGTTGACCCCGTCCGGGCGCACCGGCAACTGTGCCGAGGCCCACCAGCCGATGTCGCCGCGGGCGTTGGCCCAGACCACGTTGAGGCCCGGCGACTGGATCTTCGAAGCCGCGGTGCGCGCCTTGGTCAGAGTATCGGCACGGTTCAGCTCGTAGAAGGCGTCGAGGATCGGGTTCTGCGTCTCCAGGAAGGCCCACCACATGGCCACCGGGGTCTTGCCCGCGGCAGTGCCCAGCGCGTCGTTGACCAGCGGGCCGTGGGGCGAGCTGCGCAGGGTGATCTTCACCGGTGCCTCGCCTTTCACGGCGATGCTCTGCTCCTCGCTCTTCAGGTCGACCCACTGGCCGTGGTACCAGACCTGGTTGGGGTTGTCCGGGTTGACCTTCTCGGCGACCAGGTCGACGTCGTCGTTCTGGAACATGGTCAGGCTCCAGCCGAACTGCAGGTTGTGGCCCAGCGAGGCGAACGGGTTGAGCGCCTGGTAGTGGCCGTACAGCTCGAAGCCCGGCGCGCTGGCCTGCATCTCGTACCACACCGCCGGCACGGCGAAGCGGATGTGCGGGTCACCCGCCAGAAGCGGCTTGCCGCTCTTGGTGCGGCTACCGGACACCGCCCAGGCGTTGCTGCCCTCGAACTGAGGCAGGCCGGCCTTTTCCAGCGCGGCATGGCTCAGGCGGGCGATGGCGCTCAGGTCCTGCCAGTCGGCAGCGGCCAGTGCCTTGGGGTTCATCACGCCTTCGGGGTGCCAGTCGAGATCGAAGACTTTCAGGTAGTCCGCGCCCAGCTCGTCGCGCACGTAGGTCAGCACCGGTTCGGTACGGAAGGCGGCGGCGAAGCTGTAGGCCATGTAGCCGGCGACACTGACGGTGTCCTCTGGGGTGAACGGGCGCTTGGGAATGCCGAGGATGTCGAACTCCACCGGGCGCGGGTGGCTGTCCTGGAACTGGTTGACACCGTCCAGATAGGCGACCAGCGCCTTCCAGGCCGGAGAATTCTTGTCCTGCGTCTTTACGTACTCCGCCGCGTGGTCGCGGATGCGCAGGCTACGGAACATGCGGTCGGTATCCACCAGCTTGGGTCCGAGCACCTCGGCCAGTTCGCCACGGGACAGGCGTCGCAGGATTTCCATCTGGAACAGGCGGTCCTGGGCGTGGACATAGCCAATCGCCCGGTACATGTCCTCCTCACTGCCAGCCTTGATATGCGGCACGCCACGTTCGTCGTAGCGAACCGTGACTTCGCTGGCAAGGCCGGCGAGGGACAGTTGTCCGTCGCGTACCGGCTGTTTGCCATGCAGGTACCAGCCAGCGCCCGCCGCGGCAGCGGCGACCACGACATCGAGGACAGTCAAAGTGCGTTTCATGCGGCAACTCCTTGTTGTTATGCCGCGATTCTGCAGCGGATGTCGCTTGTCGCTCATTGACCAAATGTCTCTTGACTGGAATTCTCTGGTCAATCCAAGGAGTGATCATGGCCGCCTCAGAGTTGAACTTTCTCGCCACTCCGGCGCTGACCCAGTCCGCCACACTGCGCCGGCAACTGTACGAGGCGCTCTCGGTGCTGGGCTTCGACCCGACCGACGTCTACCGCCAGGCCCTGCAGAAGGTGCGCCTGCCGCCGCCGGCGCAGAGTGGTCGACTGGTGCATGACGACGCCCCGCTGTTCTGGACCACGCTCGACGACATCACCGGCGACCCCGACATCGGCCTGCATCTGGGCGAGGCGATGAAGCCGCGCCTGCTCGATGTGGTGGGTTACCTGCAGATGGCCAGCGGCGACCTGCGCGAGGCCCTGCACAGCTTCCTGCGCTTCCAGCACATCCTTTCCGGCGGCTTTGCCGCACAGATGCGCGAGGAGGGCGAACAGGTGCGGCTGATCCTCGACCTCAACTACCTGGGCATCAGCAACCTGCGCCAGCAGATGGAGTGCCTGATGTTGCTGTTCCTCAAGCAACTGGCACTGATCACCGATGACGAGTTCCAGCCCCTGGCCATCGAGTTTCGCCATCCCCAGCCACGCCGGTTGAGCGAGCATCGGCGGCTGTTCGGCATGACGCCGAGCTTCGCCAAAGCCAATGATGCATTGCTGTTCGACCGCGCCCTGCTGGCCCGGCCATCACGCACCGGCAACCCGGTACTGCACCGTTTGCTCACCGAGCACGCACGGGAGCAACTGGGGACGCTGGACGAAAATGACCTGCTCAATCGCCTGCGCTACCTGCTCGCCATTCGGCTGGGGGAGGAGGCATGCACGCTGCAGAGTTGCGCCCGTGAGCTCGGCGTGCGTCCCGGGTTGCTGCAACGCAACTTGGCGAGCCGCGCGCAAACCTTCAGGGAGGTGCGGGAAGAGGTGCGCCGGCAGCGTGCGGCGCAATTGCTGGAGCAAGGCGTGGCGATTCGTGAAGTGGCGCGGGCCTGTGGCTTCGCCGAGCTGTCGCCGTTCTATCGCGCGTTCAAGCGCTGGTACTCGGTGCCGCCTGAGCGCTATCGCCAGCGCCTGCAGGGCGGCACCGAAGGCTGAGGGTTACTCGGCCAGCGGGATTTCCCGGCTGACTTCCAGCAGCGCCATGGCATCGAGCTGGTCTTCGATCTGCAGGAAGCGCAATGCGCGCTGCGGCGAGACTTCCTTGGCGATGCGCTTGAGGTACTTCTCCTTCAGCTCCTGGCGGTCGTCCTGCAACTCCAGCACCTGCTTCTGCAGCTTGGCCGCGTCGTCGTTGCTCACGGTGCCGGTGTTATAGCTGTTGGCGTAGTCGATGATGATCGCCAGGGTCTGCTTGCTCAGCTTGTCCGCTTCGGTGCGGTAGCTGTTGTAGATCGGCCAGAACTTCTCGGTTTCCTGCGGGGTGAGCTTCATGTTGGCTTCGACGATGCGCTTGCGCTTGTAGTCGATGTCGGCGATGCGATTGTTGATGGCCTGCTTGTGCTGCTGCATGACCTGGCTGCTGCTGGGAGTATCTTCGGCGTGGGCGGCCAGTGGCAGGACAAGTCCGGTGGAGAGAGCGGCGCAGAAGGCGAGTGCGGAATGAAGACGCATGCGAAAAGCTCCTTGGTAGCGATCGGCCCTTCATGGGCCGGCGAACCAAGTGTAGTCACGGATTGGCCTTCGTCTTCGTTGATGCGGCTCAGTGCTTCGCGCTGCCCCAGGGGCAATAGCAGCCCACCGCCAGGGTATGGGTGGCGTTCACCTGGCGCCCCTGCACCAGGGCGTCGAGGATCGGCTCGATGAAGCTGTTGCCCGAGGTGCATACCGCGCCCTCGCTGTAGGGCCCGACGTAGGCCAGCTTGCCCTGGGCGTCCCAGATCGCCACGGCGGGGCTGGCCGGTAACTGCTCGGCGCCGGGCAGCGAGTCCAGCGCGCGCATGGCGTTCAGCGTATCGGGCAGCTGGCCGCGGCTGCCGGGCTTCTGCACGGCGAAGAACTCCACGCCTTGCGGGCCGAAGCGCTGGATCAGCTCGGCGAGGTGCTGCTGGTTGCCGACGTTGCAGGGGCAGGCCGGGTCCCAGAAGTGCACCAGGCGGATCTTGCCCGGGCCTGCCAGTTGCGCGGGCAGCATCAGATGGTCGCCGGAAAACAGTTGCGGCTGGTGGCTGAACGGACGGATGTAGCGGTTCTCGTACCACCAGTAGGTGGCGAGCAGCGCGCCCAGGCAGAGCGCGGCGATCAGCCAGGTGAGCAACGGTTTGCGGCGTGAGGACATGGCGTCGACCAGGGGCAGAGTCGGTAAGATAGCCGACAAGCTTGCCACGGGGGCGGGCGCGACGAGAATATCCCCTCGTTGCGCGCGCTACCTTCGTCACCCGCCTGCCAGAAGCGAAAAGCCCATGCCTGAAGCCTTCCAGCCCGATCTGCTGCGCACCTTGCTGCGACCTCTGACCGCAGAGGCGAACGAGGTCGGCATCGCGCTGTACCAGCATTTCTACGGCCTGGACCTGCACCTGCGGCATCCGGGCCTGCAGAGCCGCCTGGGCACCTTCGAGGCCGGCGGCTACCAGATCGCCGCGCAATACTGGCGGCCGTTGCTGGCGCGCGGGACCGTCGTGCTGCTGCACGGCTACTACGACCACATGGGCCTGTACCGCCACGTGATCGACTGGGCGCTGGGCATGGGCTTCGCGGTGCTCGCCTGTGACCTGCCGGGCCACGGCCTGTCGGGCGGCGCTGCTGCCAGCATCGGCGACTTCGCTGAATATCAGGTAGTGCTGGGTGCGCTGCTCAACCAGGCCCAGGTGCTGGACCTGCCGCAGCCCTGGCATCTCTGCGGACAGAGCACCGGCGGCGCGATCCTGCTGGACTACCTGCTGACTGGCACGCCCCGTCCGGAGCTCGGGCGGACCATCCTGCTGGCACCGTTGGTGCGACCACGCGCCTGGGCTTGGTCGAAGTTCAGCTACCAGCTGCTGCGGCCCTTCGTGGACTCCATCCCGCGACGCTTCAGCGAGAATTCCAACGACGCCGAATTCCTCGCTTTCCTGCGCGACCAGGATCCGCTGCAGCCGAAGACCCTGCCCACGGCGTGGGTCGGTGCGCTGGCGCGCTGGATTCCGCGCATCGAGGCGGCTGGCCATGGTGCGCAGAGTCTGCTGGTGGTGCAGGGCGACGCCGACGAGACGGTGGACTGGCGCTACAACCTGAAAGTGCTGGAGGAGAAGTTCGAGAAGATCGAATGCCTGCTGCTCACCGGCGCTCGGCATCATCTGGCGAACGAGAGCGAAACGCTGCGGCGGCGTTACTTCGATTTTCTCAGCGAGCGGATGGCGTAGCAGGGGTAAATCGGGGAAGGGGGTCGCTGTAGTTGAGGGTGTGTCCTTCACTCCTTGCGCCATGATCCTCAGGCGCCACCCTCTGTACAGCGGGTGCCATTCTAGGGGGAGCGTTCCTCGGAGTGGTCCTCAAGCAGCGTAGGTCTATTCCTATCACTGCCCGCTGGAGGAAACCGACAAGCCTGCCTTGAGCGCGGCCAGGGCTGCCCGGTAGTAGTTGCGGCCGGCTGGCGATTCGCTGAAGTCGGCGAACTGGCCCAGCTCGGCATCGCTCAGGTCGCGATAGACGTAGAGCAGGGTGTTGTCGAGATCGGCGCCGATCTGGCCCATCAGCTTCTGCCGTTGGCCTTCGAGCATGCCCTGGGTGGTGCCGCCACCCAGCAGGCCGGGGAGCATCTGGCTGAGGCTGTCGGCGGCCACGCTGGCCAACGCCAGGCTGACTTCGGCGCCAGCTTCGCGGGCCGGCAGCACCTGGCTCAGGCGATGAATGACCTGCTTGCGTACATCGCTGGCCTGCTGGCGTGGCAGGCCGCCGGCGTATTTCTGCAGCTGGTCGCTGCGGGTGGCCAGGGTCTCCGCACCGGCGACCTTGCGGCCCAGCGGGGATTCGAAGAAATTCACCGCTGCCGTGCTGTCCGGCAGGTTCTGGCGCAGGCCGTTGAGGGCACGCTGGTCGATGTCGGCGGGGGCGAAGCGCTGGTTGCTGTTGTCCACCAGCGTCTGGTACAGCGCAGGCGGCAGGTTGCCCTGGTAGCGCTTCTGCGCGGCGTGCAGGGCGTCATTGAAGTGCGCTCGCTGTTCCGGCCAGCCGGCGGCCTGGTACAGGCGCTGGTAGTTGTCGGCCAGGGCAGGCATGCCCAGTACAAGAAGGGTGAGGGCCAGCAGTACGCGCATTGCAACTCCTTTTGGGCGGCAGGGTTCGCTCGCCGGGGGCTATTGTCGGCAAGGCTTGCCCTGCTTGTCGAGACACTGGCGCCGGACGTTACAATGCGCCATGCAATTCGACGCCGATTCCCTTCCTCTACAAAGCATCGTTGACGACCTCGCCGACAAGGGCTGGTCGCAGCAGGACGCCTTCCTTCCCGATGCCCTGATCGCCCAGCTGGCGAGCGAGTGCCGTGCCCGCGATGCGGCCGGCAAGCTGGCCGCCGCCGCGATTGGCCGGGGCGACGGGCAGGCCGTGCGCGAAGGCGTCCGCGGCGACCGCATCCAGTGGCTGGAGCCCGGCCAGTCCGAGGCCTGCGACCTCTACCTGAATGCACTGGACGAGTTGCGCCGGCAGATCAACCGCACGCTCTTCCTGGGCCTGGGAGACTTCGAAGGGCACTTCGCGCTCTACCCGCCGGGGGCGTTCTACCAGAAGCACCTGGATCGCTTTCGCGATGATGATCGCCGCACCGTCTCGGCGGTCTTCTACCTCAACCGCGACTGGTCGGCGGCGCAGGGGGGCGAGCTGCGGATGTATCTCCCCGACGAACGGACGCTGGACCTGCCGCCACTGGCCGGCCGGCTGGTGGTATTCCTCTCCGGCGACTTCCCCCACGAAGTGCTGCCGGCCAGCCACGAGCGGCTGTCGCTCACCGGCTGGTTCCGCCGCCGCGGTGACGCTCTGCGCTAAGCCCGCAAGGCTTCAATGGCCCCAGATCTTCAGGGTGCCGCTGATGTCCTGGATGTCGCGCACTTCGATGCTCCCCAGCTTTCCGCCGCCCACGTAGAGATCACCGGTCACCCGCATACGGATGGTCTGCGAGGGCAGGCCGCTGGCGTTGAGTTGCTGGTTGATGGTGGTGAGATCGGGCAGCGTCAGCGCGAGTTGCTGCTGGCCCCCGGCGCCCTGCACCACGTCCACCTGCAGGGTCGGCTGCTCGATGCCGAAGATCGGCAGGCTCAGGCCCAGTTGCGCGGGGCCGTAGGGCAGGCTGCCGCCGCGACCGTCGGGGCAGTCACCGGCGCTCACGCAGCCGTTGTCGATGAATACGTTGCGCAGCGAGACGCTGCCGCCGTCGTCATTCCAGGCAACGCTGTCCATGTGCGCCAGCACGTCGGCGCGGATGCTGATGCCGTCCTGGCCGGTGACGGCGCCGAGGCGCTCGTTGTCCAGCGCCTGCAGCTCGGCGAAGGCCAGGGGCAGGTAGGACAGCGCAGCAAAGGTGGCGGTGCAGAGCAAGAGACGAGGCATGGCAGAGGCTCCTTGGCGAATGGCCGATGCGCGAGTCTGGGTGGCGGCCCGCCTGGCAGCCAGTGCCGGGCGGCTGTTCCCGTCGAAGGTTGTGTTTCAGCGCTGTGCCGACGACCGGCGCGCCGCTCTGAAACCCGACTTTCGGCGGGGCGGAAACCTGTTGCGACACACGCGCCGATGAAAGTTGCGTTACCCGGCGTGACCACCAAACGGCGAGCGGCTAGTCTGTCCCCTTCCAAAAGGGAGTGATTCGCCTATGCAGAAGGTTCTCGTCAGCCGCTGCCTGCTTGGCCATCGCGTCCGCTACGACGGCGGCGCGCACGGGCCGTTCGACCTGCTGTCACGCTGGCTGGACCAGGGGCGGGTGGTAGCGCTGTGCCCGGAAGTCGCCGGCGGCCTGCCGACGCCCCGCGCCCCGGCGGAGATCCCCGGCGGGCAGGGCATGGCCGTGCTGGAGCGCGCCCGACCGGTGCTGACGGTGGAGGGCGAAGACGTCAGCGACGCGTTCCTGCTCGGCGCCGAGGAAGCCATGGCGCTGGTGCGCCGCCATGACATCCGCCTGGCGGTGCTCAAGGCACGCAGCCCTTCCTGCGGCAATCGCGAGAACTACGACGGCAGCTTCAGTGGCCAGAAGGTCGCTGGCGAAGGCGTCACCGCCGCGGCGCTCAAGCGCATGGGCGTGCTGGTGTTCAGCGAGGAAGAGCTGGATGCCGCCGCCGTCTGCCTGGCCGGGCTGGAAGCCGGAGGCTAGAGCGCCCGGCGACACTCGAAGACGCACTATTTTCCTTGAGCCTCGCGCCTGGGCGCCTATGCTTGTGCGTTCCATGCGGGAGGCGAAGGCGGCCTGAGCGGTCCTTCGCCTTTTCGTCATCCAAGTAGAAGGAGAAGAACATGAGAACCCTGCTGCCTTGCCTGGGCCTTGCCGCGCTGCTCGCCGGCACTTCCGCAGTCGCCGCCGATATCCCGCGCACCCCGGCCCCGGAAGGCGCCAAGGTGTACTTCATCGAGCCAGCCGACGGCGCCACGGTGGACAAGACCTTCACCGTCAAATTCGGCCTCAAGGGCATGGGCGTCGCGCCCGCTGGCGTGGACTCGCCGGCCACCGGCCACCACCACCTGCTGATCGACCTCAAGGAGCAGCCGGCGATGAATATGCCGCTGCCGATGACCGACCAGATCAAGCATTTCGGCAAGGGCCAGACCGAAACCCAGGTAACGCTGCCGCCGGGCAAGCACACCCTGCAACTGCTGGTGGGCGACAAGAACCACGTGCCGTTCGACCCGCCGGTGGAGTCGCAGCAGATCACCGTCAATGTGAAGTGATGATTCACCCTCGCGCGCCGGATTGGCATCCGCGCAGGCGCGGACTCCGTCCGCGATAGGTTCGCATCGCGCCGGACGCCGATCGCGGACAAAGTCCGCTCCTACGCTGCATGGAATGCCATTCCAAAGCGAGCAGAAACGAAAAAGGAGGCCCGAAGGCCTCCTTTTTCTTTACCGCAATCAGCGCTTAGAACAGCACGCGGCTACGGATGGTGCCGTTGACGTGCTGCAGCTTCTCCAGCGCCAGGTCCGAGTACTCGGCGTCGACGTCGATCACCACGTAGCCGACCTTGTCGTTGGTCTGCAGGTACTGGCCGGAGATGTTGATGCCGTTGTCGGCGAACACCTTGTTGATTTCGCTCATCACACCCGGAATGTTCTCGTGGATGTGCAGCAGGCGGTGTTTGCCCGGGTGCGACGGCAGGGCGACTTCCGGGAAGTTGACGGAAGATACCGAGGTACCGTTGTCGCTGTACTTGACCAGCTTCTCGGCCACTTCCAGGCCGATGTTGGCCTGGGCTTCGGCGGTGGAGCCGCCGATGTGCGGCGTCAGGATCACGCGATCCAGGCCGCGCAGCGGGCTTTCGAACTCGTCGTCGTTGGACTTGGGCTCGACCGGGAACACGTCGATGGCGGCGCCGATCAGGTGCTCGTCCTTGATCGCGGCGGCCAGGTGGTCCAGCTCGACCACGGTGCCACGGGCGGCGTTGATCAGGATGCCGCCTTTCTTGATGGCGCGGATTTCCTTCTCGCCGATCATCCACTGGGTGGACGGCAGCTCCGGCACGTGCAGCGAGACGATGTCGGACATGCCGAGCAGCTCGTGCAGGTTGCCGACCTGCTGGGCGTTACCCAGCGGCAGCTTGGTGACTACGTCGTAGAAGAACACCTGCATGCCCAGGGCTTCGGCCAGGACCGAGAGCTGGGTGCCGATCGAACCGTAGCCGACGATGCCCAGCTTCTTGCCGCGAATCTCGAAGGAGTTGGCAGCGGACTTGATCCAGCCACCACGGTGGCAGGAGGCATTCTTCTCCGGGATGCCGCGCAGCAGCAGGATGGCTTCGGCCAGCACCAGTTCGGCGACCGAGCGGGTGTTGGAGTAGGGCGCGTTGAACACGGCGATGCCGCGCTCGCGGGCCGCGTTCAGGTTGACCTGGTTGGTGCCGATGCAGAAGCAACCGACGGCGATCAGCTTCTTGGCAGCGTCGAAGACTTCTTCGGTCAGCTGGGTGCGGGAGCGGATACCGATGAAGTGTGCATCGGCAATCTTTTCCTTCAGCTCGTCACCGGACAGTGCGGTCTTGAGGTACTCGATGTTGGAGTAGCCGGCCGCCTTGAGGGTGTCGACGGCGTTCTGGTGCACGCCTTCAAGGAGAAGGAATTTGATCTTGCTCTTGTCGAGAGAAGTCTTGCTCATCTGCTTTGAACCTGTAGTCCCGGGATGTGGCGAGAAATTGAACAGCTCAGGCCGGACCGGCCGGTGCCAAGCTTGGCGCCAGGTGGCGATCTGCGTGGGGTGCGTATGCTAGCATGTTCTCCCTTTTCCTTGCCCGGTTGCGACCTGAGCTGTTCTCAGGACGACCATGAACCATTTGAGAGTTCCTCCAATGACCCGCGACGCCCTGATCGAATCGCTCAAGCCCCTGCTGGATGCCGGGAAGCTGCTGACAGACGCCGATTCCCTCGACACCTATGGCAAGGACTGGACCAAACATTTCGCCCCGGCACCCCTGGCGATCGCCTTCCCCAAGAGCACCGAGCAGGTCCAGGCCATCGTCCGCTGGGCCAATGAGCACAAGGTCGCGCTGGTTCCCTCGGGCGGCCGTACCGGTCTCTCCGCCGCCGCCGTCGCCGCCAACGGCGAAGTGGTCGTGGCCTTCGACTACATGAACAAGATCGTCGAATTCAACGAATTCGACCGCACCGCGGTCTGCCAGCCGGGCGTGATCACCAAGCAGCTGCAGACCTTCGCCGAAGAGCATGGCCTGTATTACCCGGTGGATTTCGCATCGTCCGGCTCCAGTCAGATTGGCGGCAACATCGGCACCAATGCCGGCGGGATCAAGGTCATTCGCTACGGCATGACCCGTAACTGGGTGGCCGGCATGAAGGTCGTCACCGGCAAGGGCGACCTGCTGGAGCTGAACAAGGACCTGATCAAGAACGCCACCGGCTACGACCTGCGCCAACTGTTCATCGGCGCCGAAGGCACCCTGGGCTTCGTGGTCGAGGCCACCATGCGCCTGGAGCGCCAGCCGAAGAACCTCACCGCGATGGTCCTCGGCACCCCGGACTTCGATTCGATCATGCCGGTGCTGCATGCTTTCCAGAGCAAGCTGGACCTGACCGCCTTCGAATTCTTCTCCGACAAGGCCCTGGCCAAGATCATGGCCCGTGGCGACGTGCCGCCGGCCTTCGAGACCGACTGCCCGTTCTACGCGCTGCTGGAATTCGAGGCGACCACCGAGGAAGTGGCCAACGAGGCACTGGCGACTTTCGAACATTGTGTAGAGCAGGGCTGGGTGCTGGACGGCGTGATGAGCCAGAGCGAGCAGCAGCTGCAGAACCTGTGGAAGCTGCGCGAGTACATCTCCGAGACCATCTCCCACTGGACGCCGTACAAGAACGACATCTCGGTCACCGTCAGCAAGGTCCCGGCCTTCCTCAAGGACATCGACACCATCGTCGAAGCCAACTACCCCGACTTCGAAGTCGTGTGGTTCGGCCACATCGGCGACGGCAACCTGCACCTGAACATCCTCAAGCCCGAGAACCTCTCCAAGGACGAGTTCTTCGCCAAGTGCGCGACCGTCAACAAGTGGGTGTTCGAGACTGTGCAGAAGTACAACGGCTCGATCTCCGCCGAGCACGGCGTGGGCATGACCAAGCGCGATTACCTGGGTTACTCTCGCTCCGAGGCTGAAATCGGCTACATGAAGGCGGTCAAGGCGGTGTTCGACCCGAACGGGATCATGAACCCTGGCAAGATCTTCGCCGAATAAGTCGCTGCATATAGAGGAGGGCCGGTTTACCGGCCCTTCGCACGTCAGCGTCACGGGAAGTGGCGCGTACGCCGGCAGGATGCGGGCAACCGCGCGGGATCACGAGCCCCGCGCGGATCATCTCTTCCATCCGTTGCAGGAGTCGGTCATGAGTTACCAGCATCAGTATGTCGATGGCACCCCGATCCATTTCACCCTGGGCAAGGTGGTATGCGTCGGCCGCAATTATGCGGAGCACGCCAAGGAGCTGAACAACCCGGTACCGACCGAGCCTTTGCTGTTCATCAAGCCCGGTTCCTGCACGGTTTCCCAGGCGGGCGGATTCTCCATTCCCGAGGATCGTGGCTCGGTGCACTACGAGGCGGAAATCGCCGTGCTGATCGGCAAGCCGCTGTCGCGCAAGCCGAGTGCCGAGGAAGTGCTGGACGCCATCTCCGGCTACGCCCCAGCCCTGGACCTGACCCTGCGCGACGTGCAGGCCAAGCTGAAGGAAAAGGGCCTGCCCTGGGAGCTGGCCAAGTCCTTCGACGGCGCCTTCGTGCTGGCGCCCTTCGTCAGTGCTGATCACTTCCCGGATCCGACTGACATCGGTATTCGCCTGACCATCGACGGTGAAGTCCGCCAGGACGGCAACAGCCGCGACATGCTCAACCCCATCGTGCCGCTGATCCAGCACATCTGCGGGCACTTCTCGCTGCAGCCGGGCGATGTGGTGTCCACCGGCACGCCAGTGGGTGTCGGCCCGCTGCAGAGCGGCAGTGACGTGGTGCTGGAACTTCCCGGCGCCAGCCGCTTCGAAAGCCGCGTGCTTTAACACCGTTGTCCCGCCGAAGGCCGCCGTTTGTGCGGCCTTCGCTTATTGCGGGATGCCTTGTCCGTGCTGATCAACAAGAGTCGCCATGACCATGTCCGTCCTTCGTCCTCGCTGGCTGCTGCTGGCCCTGCTGATTGCCCTGGTGGTGCTCGGCGTCCTGACCTTCCTCTTCCACTGGGATGACCGTGCGCGCCTGTGGCTGCGCGAGCAGGACACCAGCGCGCAGGCGCGCGCCGAGAGCATCTGGTTGCCGGGCTATACGGCGGTGATCCAGGCCAAACCGCTCAAGGGTGGCATCGAAGGGCAGGAGACTTCCGACCTGGCCTACAATCCGGTCACCCGCACCCTGTTCACCGTCACCGGCAAGAAGCCCCTGCTGGCCGAGCTCTCGCTCAGCGGCGACGTGCTGCGGGTGATTCCGCTGCTGGGCATGGCCAACCCCGAAGGCGTGGCGGTGCTCGAAGGCGGCAACGTCGCGGTGACCGACGAGCGCAAGAACTCCCTGACCATCTTCCACGTCGATCCGCAGACTCGCGAGCTGAGCACCGAGAAGCTTTCCAGCTTCGACCTGGGCGAGCGTGGCAAGAAAAACAAAGGCATCGAGGGCATCGCCTGGGACCCGCGCCAACATCGCCTGCTGCTCGGCCAGGAGCGCGACCCGCTGACCCTGTTCAGCCTCGCCAGCGATGGCAGCGCCAGCCTGAGCGGCGCGTTGCAGGCGCTGCCCAGCGAGCAGTTGATGATGCGCAACGTCTCGGCGCTGAGCATCGACCCGCGTACCGGGCACACCCTGGTGCTGTCCGCGGAGTCGCACCTGCTGCTGGAGCTGGACGAGAAGGGCGAGCCGGTCAGCTTCATCAGCCTGCTCGGTGGACTGAACGGCCTGCACGACAAGATTCCGCGCGCGGAAGGCGTGGCCATCGACGAGCAGGGCACCATCTACATGGTCAGCGAGCCGGACCTGTTCTACGTGTTCAAGCGTGAGGAGCAGCCGGCCAAGGATTGATCCGGATCGGAGTAAATGGCGGTTCTGCGGTCTTAAGCTTGGATTAAGTCCTGATTCAGGCTGGTTTCAGCCATGGACACTAAGCTGAACCCATCGAAAACGCCCCAGGAGGCAATTCCATGAAACTCCGTCATCTCCCCCTGATCGCTGCCGTTGGCCTGTTCTCCACCGTTACCCTCGCCGCCGGCGGCTACACCGGCCCGGGCAGCGATGCCCAGCCCGCTACCGCGGCTGCCGGACAGATCACCACGGTGAAACAGGCCCAGGCCGCCGCCGATGACACCAAGGTTGTGCTCGAAGGCACCATCACCAAGCGCATCAGCAGCGAGCACTACGAGTTCAAGGACGCCACCGGCAGCATCCAGGTCGAGATCGACCACGACGATTGGCCGGCCGGCACCTCGGTCTCCGAGAACACCAAGGTGCGCCTTACCGGTGAAGTGGATCACCACAAGCAGAAGCCCACCGATATCGATGTGGATCGCGTGGAAATCCTCCAGTAATCCACTCTCGATAAAAAAGCCGCGCCGGGAACCCCATCCCCGGCGCGGCTTTTTGGCTTATCGCATTTGATCTTCGTAGGAGCGAGCTTGCTCGCGAACATTTCCCAGCGCACGCCGGGTTATCTGGGGATTGCCAGGGTTCGCGAGCAAGCTCGCTCCTACAAACAGCCCTCAACCGATGCTTTCGAAGCCCTGCAGCACGTTGATCGCATTGATACCGATCTCTTCCACCGCATAACCCCCTTCCATCACGAACAGGGTCGGCAGGCCGAGCTTGCCGATGGCCTCGCCCATGCGCAGGTAGTCCGGGCTGTCCAGCTTGAACTGGGAGATCGGGTCTTCCTTGTAGGTATCCACCCCCAGCGAGACGATCAGCACGTCCGGCTTGTACGCCGAGATCTGCCGGATCGCCGCCTGCAGCGCCAGGCTCCACACCGACCAGTCGCTGCCCGAGGCCAGCGGGTAGTTGAAGTTGAAGCCTTCGCCCACGCCCTGGCCCTTTTCATCGGCGTAGCCGAGGAAGTAGGGATACTCGAAGCGCGGATCACCGTGGATCGAGGTGA
Source organism: Pseudomonas sp. GD03903 (assembly GCF_029840045.1). Lineage (NCBI taxonomy): Bacteria > Pseudomonadati > Pseudomonadota > Gammaproteobacteria > Pseudomonadales > Pseudomonadaceae > Pseudomonas > Pseudomonas sp. GD03903. The sequence continues at coordinate 161,964 of NZ_JAOCBT010000001.1, forward strand.
ACAGCACGTCGGCGCGGTCGTAGAAGATGTCTTGGGTGCCGTTGCCGTGGTGGTAGTCGACGTCGAGGATGGCCACGCGGTTGGCGCCCTGGTCGAGGATCGACTGGGCGGCGACGGCCGCGTTGTTGAAGAAGCAGTAACCGCCCATGAAGTCCGCCGAGGCGTGGTGCCCCGGCGGACGGCAGAGCGAGAACACCGAACGCGCGCCCTTGGCCAGTTCGGCCTGGCCGGTCATCGCCACGTTCACCGAGCTGAGCACCGCCTGCCAGGTGCCGGCAGTGATCGGCGCGCCGGCGTCCAGGCTGTAGTAGCCCAGGCGCCCGTCGATGCTGTCCGGTTCCTTCTGCCGCAGGCGGCGGGTAGGCCAGCAGATCGGCAGCATGTCGTGGGTCCGGCCGGTGGCCAGCCAGTCACGCCAGGCGTGCTGCAGGAACCGCACGAAACCTTCGCTGTGCACCCTCAGGATGGGCTCCAGGCCGAAATCGCGCGGGGCCTGGATGTTGCCCAGTTTCACCGCCTTGGCCCGGTCCAGCACCATGTCGGCGCGGCTGGGCTTTTCGAAGCAGGGGGTGAACTGGCCGCCGATCAGCTCGTGCTGACCGTGGTGCAAGCGATGGTCGTCGGTATAGATCGTCAACATCACGCGCTCCTGAGGGCGCCTCCGGGCGCCCGTTGGGTTCTGAATAGCTCTGCCGTCAGGCGTTTTCCTCGAAATTCACGCTCGGTGCCTTGCGACGGAAGCCGCCGGTATGCACCGCCAGGTAAGCGAAGCCGACTGCGAACCAGCTCAGGCCGACGACCAGCGTCAGCTGCGAGAGGCTGGTCCACAGCCACAGGGTCAGGCACAGGCCGATGAACGGAATCGCCCCGTACACCAGGATGTTCTTCGCACCGCGGCGGCGTTCGACGCCCAGGTAGGTGCGGATCACCGCCAGGTTGACCACGGAGAAGGCCACCAGCGCGCCGAAGCTGATCATCGAGGCGAGTGTGGTCAGGTCCAGCACCACCGCCAGCAGGGAGATCGCCGATACCACCAGGATTGCCACCACCGGGGTCTGGAAGCGCGCATGGAGGACACCGAACAGGCTGCGCGGCAGGATGCCATCGCGGCCCATGGTGAAGATGATGCGCGACACCGAAGCCTGGGAGGCCAGCGCCGAGCCGATGCAGCCGGCGATGTAGGCGGAGGTGAAGAAGTTGCCGAGGAACTGGCCGCCAGCCTTGAGCATCACTTCGTTGGCCGCCGAGTCGGCGTTCTGGAATACGCTGCCGGGGAAGACCAACTGGCTGATGACCGCCAGCAGGGTGAACATCAGGCCGGCGATGACGGTGGTGATGATGATCGCGCGGGGGATGTCGCGGCGTGCGTCACGGGTTTCCTCGGCCATGGTGGAGACCGCGTCGAAGCCCAGGAACGACAGGCACAGCACTGCGGCGCCGGCCATCAGCGGGGCAAAGCCGGGCTGGCTGCCGTCGCCGACGAAGGGCAGGCTGAAGTCGATCGCGGCGCCGCCAGCCAGGGTCTTGATCGACATGACCACGAAGACGGCGATGAATACCAGCTGCGCACCGACGATGACGTTGCTCATGCCGGCGACCTGGCTGATGCCGACCACATTGAGCACGGTGACCAGCGCGATGGAGGCGACCACGAATATCCAGGCCGGGATTTCCGGGAAGGCGATATTCATGAACAGGCCGATGAGCAGGTAGTTGATCATCGGCAGGAACAGGTAATCGAGCAGCAACGACCAGCCGGACAGGAAGCCGACCACCGGGCCGAAGCTCAGGCTGGTGTAGGAATACGCGGAACCCGAGATCGGATACTTGCGCACCATGAAGCTGTAGGAGGCGGCGGTGAACAGCATCGCCAGCAGGGTGATCAGGTAGGCGCTGGCGGTACGGCCGCCGGTCATCTCGGTGACCACGCCGTAGGTGGTGAACATGGTCAGCGGGACCATGTAGACCAGGCCGAAGAAGACCAGGGCGGGCAGGCCGAGGACGCGTTTCAGGCGGGCGTCGGCGTTGGCCGGGGTGCCCTGTTGGGTGCTTTGTTGAATGTTTGCAGTGCTGGCGCTGTGTTGGCTGGCCATGGGGGAGTCCTCGCGATTGTTGTTGTCTTGCGGGCGGGCGGCGTTCGGTGGCCGTCCTGAAGTCATCGGCTTACGGCTCAGCCGCAGCGATGACGACGCGCGAGGAGTGAGGGTGTTTGCTGCAGGGTGACGCAAAAGCTGGTCATGGGCGTTCTCGGGGCATTTGTTCTTGTGGATAACGCGCTCGCGTTCCCTCGGGATTTCCCTGCGCCATCAGTGATGGTGCAAGGGCTGGCCGCCTTTCCAGCCGCTCCCTGCGCGAGCCGCCCGACTCTAGCAACCGAGGTCACCGGGCAGAACCCTGCAAAGGGTCAAAAAGGGATCGAAATGGCCAAAATGGCTGTCAGGGTCACCCGGCGCGCACCGCCACGCCGGGTGACCTGCGGGTCATTTCTTCAGCTTGGTCCAGACCTTGGAGCGCAGTTGCAGCGCTTTCGGCGAGCAGAGCTTGAAGGGCTTCAGGCGATCCAGCTTGTCCGCCGGGGTGTTGATCGCCGGATCGTCGAACAGCTCCTTGTCCATGAATTTGTCCGAACCTTCGATGGCGTTGTTGTACTTGGCGAAGTTGGAGGCCAGGGCAATGTTTTCAGGCTGCATCATCCAGTTCAGGAAGGCGTGGGCCTCCTTGATGTTGGTGGCGTCCTTGGGAATGGTCAGGTTGTCGATGAACAGGCGCACACCTTCCTTCGGATAGACGTAGACCAGGCTGGCGCGCTGCGCGTGGGCGCGGTGGAAGGCGCCGTTCCATTGCTGGTGCATGGAGACTTCGCCAGCGGCCATGCGCTCGATGGTGCCATCGCTGTTGTACATGGCCAGCATCGGTTTCTGCTTGAGCAGCAGGTCCTGGATCTTCGCCGCCTCTTTCGGGTCCTCGGTGCACTCGTCGATGCCCAGGAAGTAGGAGGCCGGGGCGTAGAGTTCCTCGATGGAGTTGAGCGCGACGACCTTGCCTTTCAGCTCCTCCGGCGGCTCGAAGAACGGCTTCCAGCTTTCGTCCAGCTTGCCGCCGGGAACCTTGGCGCTGTCGTAGCTGTAGCCGGTGGTGCCCCACAGGTAGGGTACGGAGTAGTCGTGGCCCGGGTCGTAGGTCAGGGTCTTGAACTTGTCCTTGAGGTTGGCCAGGTTCGGCAGCTGCGCCTTGTCGAGCTTCTGCAGCAGGCCTTCCTTGACGAAGATCTCGATGAAGCTGTCCGACGGCACTACGACGTCGTAGGCGCCGCCGCCGGCTTTCAGTTTGGCCAGCAGGGTTTCGTTGCTGTCGTAGGAGTCCAGGGTGGCGTGGATGCCGGTGTCCTTCTCGAACTTCTTCAGCAGTTCCGGCGGGAAGTAGTCGGACCAGTTGGCGAAGTGCAGGGTGCCTTCGGCATGGGCGCTGCCGGCCAGCAACAGGCTGGCGGCGACGAGCGTGCGGGCGAGTGGGGTACGGCGGAATTTCATCGGTGAAGCTCCTTGCAATGTTGTTTTGTTTGGCGGCAGGAGGTCAGCGGCGACGCTGGCCGACGTAGTACGACAACGCAACGAACGCGATGGAAATCAACAGTATTATTGAAGATATGGCGTTGATCTTCGGGGAAATCCCCATTCGGATAGAGCTGAAGATGTACACCGGCAGGGTAGTGGCCCCGGCGCCAGCGACGAAGTAGGTGATGACGAAGTCGTCCATCGAGATGATGAACGCCAGCATCGCCCCGGACACGATCCCCGGCGTCAGCAGCGGGAAGGTCACCTTCCAGAAGGTTTTCCACGGCGAGGCGTAGAGGTCTGCCGCCGCTTCCGCCAGCCGTGGGTCCATGCCTTCGAGGCGGGCGCGGATCGGCAGGTAGGCGAAGGGAATGCAGAACACGATGTGCGCCAGCAGGATGGTGAACAGCGACAGCTTCAGGCCGATGAAGGCGAAGAACATCAGGGTCGCCACGGCGGTGACGATCTCCGGCACCAGCAGTGGCAGGCCCAGCACGCCACTCATCAGCGTCTGCCCGCGGAACGAGCGGCCGCGCATGCCCAGCGCGGCGAGCGTGGCCAGGGTGGTGGCGACCACGGTGGCCAGCGTGGCGACGATCAGCGAGTTCTTTGCCGCACGGAGGATTTCCGGGTCGTCCGCCACGACGGCGTACCACTTCAGGCTGAAGCTTTCCCACAGCGTCGCCGACTGGCCGCTGTTGAAGCTCAGCACTACCAGCACGAAGATCGGGATATAGAGGAAGGCGAAGAACAGCCAGGCGGCGGGCCGGACCCCGGTGAATCGCCAGAGCGGATTGGCCGACTTCATGGATGACCTCCCGACGCGCCCTGCTTGAAGCGCATGCTGTAGATCAGCATCGCCAGCAGCACGAAGGCCAGCAGGGCGAAGGACAGCGCCGCGCCGAACGGCCAGTTGTGCGCCGTACCGAACTGCAACTGGATCAGGTTGCCGATCATCAGCGACTTACCGCCCCCAGCAGTTCGGGAATGATGTAGCTGCCCAGCGAAGGGATGAACACCAGGATGCAGCCGGCGACGATGCCGGGCATGGCCAGCGGGATGATGATTCGCTTCAGGGCCTTCCAGCGGTTGGCGCCGAGGTCGAAGGCCGCTTCCACCAGGCGCCAGTCCATCTTCTCCAGGCTGGTGTAGATGGGCAGGACCATGAACGGCAGGTAGGTGTAGAGCAGGCCGATGATCACCGCGTTGTCGGTGTAGAGAATGCCCAGCGACGCGTTGGAGAAGCCCAGGCCGTGCAGGCCTTCGTCGATCAGCCCGCCGTTGCGCAGCAGCAGCATCCAGGCGTAGACGCGCACCAGCAGGTTGGTCCAGAACGGCACGGTGACCAGGAACAGCAACAGGTTGCGCCGGCGTTCGTCCTGCAGCGCCAGGTACAGCGCGGTGGGGAAGCCGATCAGCACGCAGCCCAGGGTGGTCAGGATCGACAGCCAGAACGAGCGCTGGAAGATGCCCAGGTAGTCGGCGTTGAACGCCAGGCTGTCGTCCAGGTCGCGTTCCCAGAGGAAGTTGATGTAGGCCTCGACGGTGTGCTGGCCCCATTTCACGCCGCCGTAGTCCCCCGGTGCCTGGATCGACACGGCGAACATGATGCCAAGCGGCAGGACCAGGAACACCACCAGCATGATCATCGCCGGGCTGGTCAGGGCCAGGCGCTTGAACAGTGATTGGCGTTCCGCTTGTGCGCGCAGTGTACTCATTCGGCCAGCACCCGGATGGCGGTGGCGGGAATGCGGACCCGCACCCGCGCGCCGGGCGCGTGGGTGGAAAGGGCGCCGTCGCGGTTCTGCTGACGGACCCGGAAGCCGCCCTGACCGGCGACGTTGAGGTGGTACACGGTGTCGGTGCCGACGTAGACGATGTTCTCGACCACGCCTTCGAGTTGGCCATCCTGAGCCAGCTCGGTACGTTCCGGGCGGATCGCCAGGGTCACCTTGCCGGGCAGGGTGGTGGCGGCCGGCAGCGTCTGGCCATCGGCCAGGCGCACGCTGTCACCGCTGGATTCGCCTTCAAGGAAGTTGGTCTCGCCGATGAAGTCGGCCACCAGGCGGTTGACCGGCGCTTCGTAGATCTCGGTGGGCGTGCCGATCTGCATGACCTTGCCGCGGCTCATCACGGCGATGCGGTCGGACATGGTCAGCGCTTCTTCCTGGTCATGGGTGACGAAGATGAAGGTGATGCCAGTCTCGTGCTGCAGGCGCTTGAGCTCGATCTGCATTTCCTTGCGCAGCTTGAGGTCCAGCGCGGAAAGCGATTCGTCGAGCAGCAGCACCTTGGGGCGGCTGGCCAGCGCGCGGGCCAGGGCGATGCGCTGTTGCTGGCCGCCGGAAAGCTGGTCGGCGCGGCGCTTGCCGACGTCGGGCAGGCGTACCAGGTCGAGCATCTTCTGCACGGTGGCGTCGATGTCGTTGCGCTGCTTGCCCTGCATTTCCAGGCCGAAGGCGATGTTTTCCGCCACGGTCATGTGGGGGAACAGGGCGTAGCTCTGGAAGACGGTATTGACCGGACGGCGGAAGGGCGGAAGACCTTCCATCGGGTCGCCATACAGGCGAATGCTGCCGGAGGAGGGTTGTTCGAAGCCGGCGATCAGTCGCAGCAAGGTGGTCTTGCCGCAGCCCGACGGGCCGAGGAGGGTGAAGAACTCGTTGGCGCGGATTTCCAGTGACACGTCATCCAGGGCCTTGAGGCCTTGTCCGGGTGTACCGAACTCCATGCATATCCGCTCGATGGTGATCGCGCTGGTCATGCTTGTACCATGCAGTTAAGCAGTTGTTATTGTTGAGGTTTTACGGTTTCTAGGACCGTTTCACCTAGCTGCGGATTGATAATGACCAAGCGCCGGGATGGGCAGAACGATAGATCAGGCCAATAAGGGATAAATCAGGCCAAGTTGAAAATGCGCCCTGCAATGCTGGATTTCGGGCGTCAGCGGGATGCCGATTTTTTAGGAGCGAGCTTGCTCGCGAACGGGATCGAAATCGCCGTTCCATCCATCCTTGCCGGTGCTGTGGGTGAAAGCTGAAGCCTGGGTTCGAGTCCGCACCGACCCATGCTGCAGGTGCTGGGCTGATGGGTATCGCTCCACGCCAGCCGACGAAGAGCGACTGGGCATCAGCCTCGATACAGGCTCGGACTCGCCCCGCTCCAGCGCTGGAAGGCATGGCGGAAGCTGGCTGTCTCGCTGTAGCCCAGTTGCTCGGCGATCAGGTAGATCGGCAGGTCGGTGTCCTTGAGCAATTGCCGAGCGCGGTCGAAGCGCACCTCGTCGAGCACCTGTTGATAACTGGTGTTCTGCTGCTGCAGGTGGCGGCGCAGGGTGCGGGTGGAGCGGTGCAGGTGGCGGGCCACGGTGTCCAGGCTGGCGGTGTCGTGCAGGTGGCTGGCGAGGTGCTGGCGCAACTGGTCGATCACATCGCCGCGGGCAGTGAGCATGGCGCTCATGCGCAGGCACTGCTGCACGCCATTGTGGCAACTGACCGGATCGGCCAGCGGTAGCGGCCGATCCAGCAGTGCCGGGCTGAAGCACAGCGCGCTGGTCGGCGCGCCGAAGTCCACCGGGCAGCCCAGGCGCTCGGTGTAGGTCTCGGCGTGCAGCGGCGGCCGGTAGGCGAGCAGCAGCCGGCGCGGGCGCACCGATTCGCCGAGCAGGTCGCGGATCACCGTCAGCAGCGAGGTCAGGCACAGCTCGGTGTTGAACACCGTCAGCTCCGGCGCGTAGCGGTAGCCGTCGGCGGTCAGGTGCACCTCGTCGCCCTGTGGCGTCAGCGCCAGGCGGAAGTAGGTGCCGAGCAGCTCGGGGAACGACAGTGCCAGTTGCAGCGCATCGCGCAGGGTGCGGCTGGCGAGCATGCTGTAGCCCAGGATGCCGTACGCCGAGACATGCATGCGCAAGCCGAGATAAAGACCCAGCGCCGGGTCGTGGTGGCAGTTCAGGGCGTTGGCGAAGACCCGGAGCTCCTGCGCGTGGGTGATGAGTTTTTCCGGAGTCAGCAGGTCCGCCTCGCCGATGCCGCTGCCTTCCAGCAGCTTCGGGCGCGGCACGCCAGCGTGGTGCAGCACCTCGGTCGCCAGCACCACGGTGTGCAGGGTCGCCTGCTGGCGTTGTTCGGGGAGTAGATGCTGGGCCATCGATACGCCTCTTGCAGTCTCTTGCGAAAGAAACACCGGACAGACTTGCGCTAACCTGACTCTAGCCTGCCCGCAACCTCTGGTGGCCTTTAAGTTTGGCTTCAGGCGCTGCTGCCAATCTGCCCCGCCAATCCCACCCGAGACCTCCATGCGCCGTCTGCTCAAACCCCGCCGTCTGTTCCTGCTGCTGGTGCTGTTCGCCCTGGCCCTGCTGCTCGCGCTGGGCCAGAGCTTCCGCGTCTACGAGCGCGCCTGGTTCAAGTTCAACGAGTGGCGCCATGCCGCCCAGTGGCAGGACACCTCCATCTGGCTGCCCGACTACCGCGTGGTGCTGGAGGCGCAGCCGATCGAGGGCCTGGAGGACAACGTCTCGGCGCTGACCTACGACCCGGACCGGCAGACCCTCTTCACCGTCACCAACAAGCACAACGAACTGGTCGAGCTGTCGCTGGAGGGCAAGCTGCTGCGCAGGATCGCGCTGCACGGCTTCGGCGATACCGAAGCCATCGAATACATCAGCCGCAACGTCTATGTGATTACCGACGAGACACACCAGCGGCTGCTGCGTGTGGAACTGCGCGATGACACGAAGGAGCTGTACGCCGAGAACGCCCAGCAGCTCGCGCTGGCGTTGGGACGCGGCGGCAACAGCGGCTTCGAGGGGCTGGCCTATGACTCGCAGGGCAAGCGCCTGTTCGTCGCCAAGGAGCGCAAGCCGGTGCATATCTACGAGGTGCGTGGCTTCCCCTACGAGCAGTCGGAGCAGCCCACCGTTGTGCATGTCGTGGAAGACCTCGAGCACAACCGCAACCTGTTCGTCCGTGATCTGTCCAGCCTGCAGTACGACGAGCGCAGCGGGCACCTGCTGGCGCTGTCCGATGAGTCCCGGCTGGTACTGGAGCTGAGTGCCGACGGCGAACCGATCAGCTCGCTGTCGCTGCTGCGCGGCATGCAGGGCTTGCGGCGCAGCGTGCCGCAGGCCGAAGGCATTGCCATGGACGACCAAGGCACGTTGTACCTGGTGAGCGAGCCCAATCTCTTCTACGTATTCAAGAAGCGCGAGGCGCACTGAGGGCGCCTCGCATTCCAGCGATCAGAACTGCCACTGCACGCCGAGGGAGTAGGACGCCTGGCTGCCTTCGCTGTGGGCGAAGCGCGAGTTGGCCTCGGCGAACACGCCCAACTGCTCGGTGACCGCCAGCAGAGCGCCGGCCTGGGCGCGGCCGAAGTCCTTGTCGACATCGCCGAGGTCGGCGACGCGAGTGCGGCCATCGCCCAGGGCGGTCAGCGCGATGTCGTCCAGGCGGCCGTCGGCCAATTCCTTCACCCAGCGCACGCTGGCGTACGGCTGCACGGCCATGCGTTTACCCAGTGGCAGCTCGCCACGCAGGCCCCAACCAAGGCTGGCTTCGAGCGAGTCGTAGTCCTGCTTCTCGTAACCCAGCGCGGTGCGCAGGTCGTCATCCTCCTTGAAGTCGTCGATCTTGTAGTGCACGTAGTCCAGGCCGCCCTGCGGCCCGGTCTTGATGCCGGCGATGTCGAAGTCGTAGCCGCCGTCGACCCGCGCGCCCCAGAACCAGGCGTTGCTGTCGCCGTCGATGCGCTGGTCGAGCAGCACCGGGCCGTTCTTCGCCTTCAGGTACACCGAGCGCTTGCTGTCGAAGTCCGCATAGCCGGCGCTCAGCTCGCCGCCGAGCCAGGCTGGGCCGCCGTCGTTGAGCAGGGCGTAGAGGCCGAGCTGCCAGGTTTCGGCTTCCAGGCGTGCGCTGTGGTCGAGGTTGTCGCGGCTGCGCTGGAAGCTCAGGCTGCCGCCAACGGTCAGCGCCTCGCTGGCGCGGTAGTCACCCAGCAGGTTCACCCCGGCGCGGTGCGAGCGCGGGTCGCCGGGCATGTCGAAACCGCTCTCGGGGGTGGTTTCACCCTCCACGCCGACGGCGCCGTCGAAGCTGCCGACAGGGCGCGAGCTGCCCAGCAGCGTCAACCAGCGACGGTCGTGCAGGCGGGTCAGGGCCAGGTGCTGGCGCTGCAACTGGTCTTCCATCTGCCGCGCCATGGCGCCGCCGGAGGCCGTAGAGGCGAGCAGGTCGGCGTTGGTCAGCTCCAGCACCAGGCGCGTAAGCAGGCGGGAGAAGTCGCGCAGGCGCTGGTCGATGCGCTCCCGGCCAAAGGCGCCAGTGAGTACCTGCTCGTTGTCCAGCGCCGGGTTGTGCCAGGTGGCGCCGCCGGGGATGGCGGGGTTGTCGGTCTGATCGTAGCCGTCCAGCTCGCCCAGTTCCCAGTTGGTGGCTTCGATGAACAGCACCGGAACGTTCAGGCCCTCGAAGCTCTCGCCGTCGCTGCAGCAACCGGTGCCGGCAGGGTATTCCTCGTTCAGGCCGGGGTTGGTGAACAGCGGGATCTTCAGTTCCTGGGCGATGCGCAGGAGCTGATCGCGGTAAACGCCCAGCGCGGGATTGTCGACGCTGTTGAAGCCGGCGTGGGCGTACATCTTGTCGCCGGTGATCAGGCTGTCGAGGTTGATCATCCCCAGCAGGTTGCTGCGCTGCTCATCGCTCAGCGAAGCGACGTAGGCGCGCGAGCCGCGCAGGCCTTCCTCTTCGGCGCCAAAGCCGACCACTTCCAGGCCGTTCTCCAGGGCGATTCCGCCCAGGTTGCGGGCGATCTCCGTGAGCACGGCGGCACCCGAGCCGTTGTCGTCCACGCCCTGCAGGGTCGGACGACCGTAGTAGGTGTCGTAGTGGGCACCCAGCACCACGTACTGGCCGCTGGTGCCCGGGGCGCTGGCAATGACGTTCTGCGAGCTGCGGTTGCCGGCCCAGGTGAAGTCCTGGACCTGCGTCTGGTAGCCGAAGCCCAGGCGCGACTGCATCAGCGCGGTGGCGCCGGCAAAGCTGGCAGTACCGCGGTAACGGCCGGGGTAATCGTTGATCAGGGTGTCCAGGGTGTCCCCGGCATACTCCCCGTATTCGTAGGCGTTGGCGTCGCTTGCCAACGCTGCGCAGCCCAGGCTTACCGCAACGGCTAAGGGTTTGAACACGGCACTTTCCTCTGTGTCGATTGAAATCGCATCGGTCGTTGATGCGTGCGCCGGAGGAAAGCAGGATGCAGGCCGGTTCGCCGGAGATGGGCGGAATTTGACGCGTCAGTGACCGAGGGTGTCGCGCCACTGTAACAAAGGTGATACACGGCCAGCGGCAACGCCGGCCGTGGGGAGCGGAAATGTGAGAGCGCTCACCGAAACGGTGCCTTGGTCAGCTGTCGTCGCTGATCGGTGCATCCACCGCGTAACGTTTGACCGCCGCGACGCCGGCCTCGGCGCTGGCCTTGCTGGCATACATCTGGCTCTGCCCGACGACCTGGCCGTTGGTGGCCTTGAGGACGAAATAGTGCTTGCCGTTGGCGGCGGCCTTGATTTCGAAGGCGCCTTCGCGCTGGGAGTTCTTGCGCACCGACTCGATGCCGTCGATGGCCGAGGTCTTGGCCTTGTACAGCTCGCTGGTCAGGACGATTTCGCCGTTGCTGGCGTGCAGGTTGAAGTGGAACTGGCCATCGCTGGCCTTCTTCAGATGGTATTTGGCGGCCATGCTGCGTCTCCGTTGGGGCTTGAGGTCATCCCAGCGTAGACGGCAGCAGTGGCTCTGGAAGGCGCCACCCGGCGGATGGCGCCTGGGGCTCAGACCTTGAGGGTCTTCACGCCTTCGGCGGTGCCCAGCAGCAGCAGGTCGGCCGGGCGGGCGGCGAACAGGCCGTTGGTGACCACGCCGACGATATTGTTGATCGCCTCTTCCAGCTGTACCGGGCTGTCGATGCGCAGGTTGTGCACGTCGAGGATGATGTTGCCGTTGTCGGTCAGTACGCCCTCGCGGTACACCGGGTCGCCGCCCAGCTTCACCAGTTGGCGAGCGACGTGGCTGCGGGCCATGGGGATGACTTCCACCGGCAGCGGGAACTCGCCGAGGATCGGCACCAGCTTGCTGGCGTCGGCGATGCAGATGAACTGCTTGGCCACGGCGGCAACAATTTTCTCGCGGGTCAGGGCAGCGCCGCCGCCCTTGATCAGCTCCAGGCGCTCGTTGGTTTCGTCAGCACCGTCCACGTAGAACTCCAGCTCACTGACCGTGTTCAGGTCGTAGACCGGGATGCCGTGGCCCTTCAGACGTTGGGCGGTGGCTTCGGAGCTGGCCACGGCGCCGTCGAACTCGGCCTTGTGCCGGGCCAGCAGGTCGATGAAGAAGTTGGCGGTGGAGCCGGTGCCCACGCCGACGATGCTCTTGCTGTCGAGGTGCGGAAGGATGTGGTCGACGGCGGCCTGGGCCACAGCCTGCTTGAGCTGATCCTGGTTCATGGCGAAGGGTCTTCTTACCTGGAAGGGCGCAAGGGCGCCGGAGAAAGTTCGAGAGGGCGGATTATAGCGGTCGATGGCGTGCCGGTGTTGCGCCGCCGGGCAACTGTTATGGTCATCTCCGCGCGGATTGTTCGGTGGCCCGCCCGGCGCCGCCTGGAGTAGACTCGCGGTTCCTCGAAAAGCCGCCGAAATAGCCCTTCCGATGCTCGAACAATACGTCAAGAAGATCCTCACCTCGCGTGTCTACGACGTTGCCGTGGAAACGCCCCTGCAGCCCGCCCGCCAGCTCTCCGAGCGTCTGGGCAACCAGATTCTGCTCAAGCGCGAAGACCTGCAGCCGGTGTTCTCCTTCAAGATTCGCGGCGCCTACAACAAGCTGGCGCAGCTGAGCCCGGAAGAACTCGCCCGCGGCGTCGTCACCGCCTCCGCCGGCAACCACGCCCAGGGCGTGGCGCTGGCTGCACGCGAGCTGGGCATCAAGGCCACCATCGTGATGCCGCGCACCACGCCGGAGCTGAAGGTCCAGGGCGTACGCGCCCGCGGCGGCAAGGCCGTGCTGCACGGCGATGCTTTCCCCGATGCGCTGGCGCATTCGCTGAAACTGGTGGAAGAGAAGGGCTACGTCTACATCCACCCCTACGACGACCCGGATGTGATCGCGGGCCAGGGCACCGTGGCGATGGAAATCCTCCGCCAGCATCCGGGCAGCCTCGACGCGATCTTCGTGCCCGTCGGCGGCGGCGGCCTGATCGCCGGCATCGCCGCCTATGTGAAGTACCTGCGCCCGGAGATCAAGGTCATCGGCGTCGAGCCGGACGACTCCAACTGCCTGCAGGCCGCCATGGCCGCTGGCGAGCGCGTGGTGCTGGGGCAGGTCGGGCTGTTCGCCGACGGCGTCGCCGTGGCGCAGATCGGCCAGCACAACTTCGAGCTGTGCAAGGACTACGTCGATGAAGTGATCACCGTCAGCACCGACGAGATCTGCGCGGCGATCAAGGACATCTACGACGACACCCGCTCCATCACCGAGCCCGCCGGCGCGCTGGCGGTGGCCGGGATCAAGAAGTACGTCGAGCGCGAAGGCGTGAAGGGCCAGACCCTGGTCGCCATCGATTCGGGCGCCAACATCAACTTCGACCGCCTGCGCCACGTGGCCGAGCGCGCCGAGCTGGGCGAGAAGCGCGAAGCGATCATCGCCGTGACCATCCCCGAGCGCCCGGGCAGCTTCAAGGCCTTCTGTGAGGCCATCGGCAAACGCCAGATCACCGAGTTCAACTATCGCTACAACACCGACAGCGAAGCGCACATCTTCGTCGGCGTGCAGACGCACCCGGAGAACGACCCGCGCGCGGCGCTGGTGCAGCAACTGCAGGAGCAGGGCTTCCCGGTGCTCGACCTGACCGACAACGAGTTGGCCAAGCTGCACATCCGTCACATGGTCGGCGGCCATTCGCCGCGCGTTTCCGGCGAGCAGGTGTTCCGCTTCGAGTTCCCCGAACGTCCCGGCGCGCTGTTCAACTTCCTTAATCGCCTGGGCGGGCGCTGGAACATCACCCTGTTCCACTACCGCAACCACGGCGCCGCCGACGGTCGCGTGGTGGCGGGCCTGCAGGTGCCGGAGGATGAGCGTCACCTGGTGGCGGCCGCGCTGGAAGAGATCGGCTACCCCTACTGGGACGAGACGGACAACCCGGCCTACCGCCTGTTCCTCGGCTGAGGATCAGGCAGAGGCGGCGCGACTGCTGCTAGGCTTGTCGGAACGCCGCCTTCTTCACAGGGAATTGAAATGGAAAGCCTGCAGACCTTCCGCATCCTCCACGGCATCGCCGCGGTGCTGCCGTTCCTGGCCATCATCGGCCTGGCCTGGTACGGCTGGCGCAGCTGGCGTGGTGGCGACGCCGGGGTGATCGCCAAGGCGCTGCAGCGCATCGGCCTGATCGGCTGGGTGCTGGTGGCCGGCAGCGTCGCCAGCCTGCCGGTGACCGGCTATCGCATGGTGCAGACCGTCGGCTGGCCGCTGGGGCAGACCTGGCTGCTGGGCAGTGCCTGCCTGCTGATCGTCGCGACGATCTTCTGGCTGCTGTTCACCACGCGCCTGTGGCGCATCCGCGACCTGGCACTGGTGGCGCAGAGCAGCGGCGAGCCGATCGCCGCGGGCGCCTCACGCCAGTGGAAGTTCGGCCTGGCCTTCTTCGCGCTGGCGCTGCTGTGCGTGATCGCAATCCTGGTGCTGATGATCAGCAAACCGGTGTGATGCCCGCCGCGTGAACCTCTACCTGCTGCTCAAGACCCTGCACATCCTGTCTTCCACGCTGCTGTTCGGCACCGGCCTGGGCTCGGCCTACTACAGCTGGCGCGCCTGGCGCAGCGGCAATCTGCAAGCGATCCGCATCACCTTCCGCCACCTGGTCACCGCCGACTGGCTGTTCATCGCTACTACGGCGGTGTTCCAGCCGCTGAGCGGCATCGCCATGGCGCATATGGCCGGCTGGCCGCTGGATTCGGGCTGGCTGCTGTGGAGCCTGGGGCTGTATGTGTTCGCCGGCGCCTGCTGGTTGCCCGTGGTCTGGCTGCAGATTCGCGTGCGCGACCTGGCCGAGGCGGCACACCGGGAAGGCACGGCGCTAGCGCCGCAAACCTTCCTCTATATGCGCTGGTGGTTCGCCCTGGGCTGGCCGGCGTTCCTGGCCTTCCTGGCGATCTTCCACCTGATGGTCAACAAGGGCTTCTGAGCGCTCAGACACGCAGGCTGAGCACCGGCCAGCCGCGCTCGGTGGCGATGCTCCGCAGAGTGTCGTCGGGGTCGACGGCCACTGGGTTGGCGACTAGCTCCAGCAGCGGCAGGTCGTTGCGCGAGTCGCTGTAGAAATAGGCGTCGTCCAGGCCCAGGCCGGTTTCTTCGAGCCAGCGGTTCAGGCGGGTCACCTTGCCGCCCTGGAAGCAGGGCACTCCGCAGGTCTGGCCGGTATAGCGACCGTCCTGCATCTCGCACTCGGTGGCGATCAGGGTTTCCACGCCCAGACGCTCGGCGATGGGTGCGGTGATGAAGCGGTTGGTGGCGGTGATGATCACCAGCTTGTCGCCGGCAGCGCGGTGCTCGGCCAGCAGGGCCTCGCCCTTGGCCAGGACGATGGGCTCGATGACTTCTTCCATGAACTGGCGGTGCCAGGCGGCCAGTTGCGCCAGGTCGGTGCGGCCCAGAATCGCCTGGGTGAAGGCCTGGTAGGCGAACACGTCGAGGGTGCCGGCCATGTAATCGGCATAGAAAGCGTCATTGCGCGCCTGGTACTCGCCAGCGTCCACCAGTCCGCGCTGGCACAGCCATTCGCCCCAGCTATGGTCGCTGTCGCCGGCCAGGAGGGTGTTGTCGAGATCGAAGAGAGCCAGTCGCACGTTGGATTACCGTCAGTTGCCAATACCGAAAAGTCGCCTAGAGTAACGGCTTTTGCCCAGCCAGCACAGGACGCCGCAGCCCGCGTTGCCGCTGTCACAAGCTTTGTGGAACAATGCGGGCACACGCGATTTCGAGGATGTACCGCCGTGATCGATCCCGATGGTTTTCGCCCCAATGTCGGCATCATCCTTTGCAACGATGTCGGACAGGTACTGTGGGCACGGCGCATCAACCAGGAAGCCTGGCAATTTCCCCAGGGCGGCATCAACGCCCGCGAAACCCCTGAGGAAGCGCTGTACCGAGAACTGAACGAAGAAGTCGGCCTGGAAGAGCAGGACGTCAAGATCCTTGCCTGTACCCGCGGTTGGCTGCGTTACCGGCTGCCGCAACGCCTGGTGCGTACCAACAGCCAGCCGCTGTGCATCGGGCAGAAACAGAAGTGGTTCCTGCTGCGCCTGACCGGCGAGGAAAGCCGGGTGCGCATGGATGTGACCGGCAAGCCCGAATTCGACGGCTGGAAATGGGTGAGCTACTGGTACCCGCTGGGCCAGGTCGTGACCTTCAAGCGCGAGGTCTACCGCCGGGCCCTGAAGGAATTGGCACCGCGCCTGCTGGCGCGCGACTAGCACGAAATTCAAGGAGTTAGACCCCCACGCCATGCTCAACACGCTGCGTAAGATCGTCCAGGAAGTGAACTCCGCCAAGGACCTCAAGGCGGCGCTGGGCATCATCGTGCAGCGCGTGAAGGAGGCGATGGGCACCCAGGTCTGCTCGGTCTACCTGCTGGACCCGGAGAGCAACCGCTTCGTGCTGATGGCCACCGAGGGCCTGAACAAGCGCTCCATCGGCAAGGTCAGCATGGCGCCCAACGAGGGCCTGGTCGGTCTGGTCGGCACCCGCGAGGAGCCGCTGAACCTCGAGAACGCCTCCGAACACCCCCGTTACCGCTACTTCGCCGAGACCGGCGAGGAGCGCTATGCCTCCTTCCTCGGCGCGCCGATCATCCACCATCGTCGGGTGATGGGCGTTCTGGTCGTGCAGCAGAAAGAGAAGCGCCAGTTCGACGAAGGCGAGGAAGCCTTCCTCGTCACCATGAGCGCGCAGCTCGCTGGCGTTATCGCCCATGCCGAGGCCACCGGCTCGATCCGCGGCCTGGGCAAGCTCGGCAAGGGCATCAGCGAAGCCAAGTTCGTCGGCGTTCCCGGCGCTCCCGGCGTGGCCGTGGGCAAGGCCGTGGTGGTGCTGCCGCCGGCTGACCTGGAAGTCGTTCCGGACAAGCCCATCGACGACGTCGAGGCCGAGATCGAGCGCTTCAAGCAGGCGCTGGAATCAGTCCGCGAGGATATGCGCAATCTCTCCAGCAAGCTGGCCACCCAGCTGCGCAAGGAAGAGCGCGCGCTGTTCGATGTCTACCTGATGATGCTCGACGACGCCTCCATCGGCCTCGAAGTCAAACGCATCATCCGCACCGGCCAGTGGGCCCAGGGCGCCCTGCGCCAGGTGGTCATGGAGCACGTGCAGCGCTTCGAGCTGATGGACGACGCCTACCTGCGCGAGCGCGCCTCCGACGTCAAGGACATCGGCCGGCGCATCCTCGCCTACCTGCAGGAAGAGCGTAAGCAGACACTGACCTACCCCGACCAGACCATCATCGTCAGCGAGGAACTGTCGCCGGCGATGCTCGGCGAAGTGCCCGAGGGCAAGCTGGTGGGTCTGATCTCGGTACTCGGCTCGGGCAACTCCCACGTTGCCATTCTCGCTCGCGCCATGGGTATTCCCACGGTCATGGGCGCGGTCGACCTGCCGTATTCCAAGGTCGACGGCATCGACCTGATCGTCGACGGCTACCACGGCGAGATCTATACCAACCCGTCGCCGCAGCTGGTCAAGCAGTACGGCGAAGTGGTCGCCGAAGAAAAGGAATTGAGCAAGGGCCTGGCCGCACTGCGCGAGCTGCCCTGCGAGACGCTGGACGGCCATCGCATGCCGCTGTGGGTCAACACCGGCCTGCTGGCGGACGTGGCGCGTGCCCAGGAGCGCGGCGCCGAGGGCGTCGGCCTGTACCGCACCGAAGTGCCGTTCATGATCAACGACCGCTTCCCCAGCGAGAAGGAGCAGCTCGCCATCTACCGCGAGCAGCTCGCCGCCTTCCATCCGTTGCCGGTGACCATGCGTACCCTGGACATCGGTGGTGACAAGGCGCTGTCCTACTTCCCGATCAAGGAAGACAACCCCTTCCTCGGCTGGCGCGGCATCCGCGTCACCCTCGACCACCCGGAAATCTTCCTGGTGCAGACCCGCGCCATGCTCAAGGCCAGTGAGGGCCTGGACAACCTGCGCATCCTGCTGCCGATGATCTCCGGCACCCACGAGCTGGAAGAAGCGTTGCACCTGATCCACCGCGCCTGGGGCGAGGTGCGCGACGAAGGCGTGGACATCCCCATGCCGCCGATCGGCATGATGATTGAGATTCCAGCTGCGGTGTACCAAATCCGTGAGCTGGCGCGTCAGGTGGACTTCATTTCGGTCGGTTCCAACGACCTGACCCAGTATCTGCTGGCGGTCGACCGCAACAACCCACGGGTCGCCGATCTCTACGACTACCTGCATCCGGCCGTGCTGCAAGCACTGCGGATCGTGGTCAATGGTGCGCACGACGAAGGCAAGCCGGTGAGTATCTGCGGCGAAATGGCCGGCGATCCGGCGGCTGCCGTACTGCTGATGGCGATGGGGTTCGACTCGCTGTCGATGAACGCCACCAACTTGCCCAAGGTTAAATGGCTGTTGCGCCAGATGACCTTGTCCAGAGCCCGCGAGCTGCTCGGCCAACTGATGACCTTCGACAACCCGCAGGTTATCCACAGTTCGCTGCACCTGGCCCTGCGCAACCTGGGGCTGGGCCGCGTGATCAATCCGGCGGCAACCATCCAGGCCTGACGCTGGCGAAAAACGCCTTCCGGATCCGTGCATTTCCGGGGGCTCGAAGACGACGAGGCCGGCACACCGGCCAGGACGAAGCTTATGGAAGAGCTCGACGTCACGCCTTGCACGGAGGCCGATACCAGCGCCCGCACCCTGCGCTATGCCTTGAGCATCGTCAGCGATGGCATCTGGGACTGGGGCATTCGCAGCAACCACGTCACCCGTAGCCCGAGCTGGTACGTCATGCTCGGCCATGACCCCGACAGCCTTCCGGAAAACGTCGCCACCTGGCACGAGATCATCCATCCCGAGGATTTCGGCCGGGTCATGTTCGCCTTCGATGCCTATGTGCAGGGTCGCAGCGGCGTCTACCGTGAAGAGTATCGCTGCCGCTGCCTGGACGGCAGCTACCTGTGGGTCAGCGATCACGGGCGCTTCTTCGAGTTCGACACGGATGGCAAGCCGACGCGGATGATCGGCGCGCACCGCAACATCCATGAGCGCAAGCTGGCAGAGCTGGCGCTGCAGGAGAAGAACCACGAACTGCACCAGCTCAACCTGAGCCTGGAGCTGCTGGTGCAGACCCGTACCGAAGCCCTGCGCCAGGCCAACCAGGCGCTGGCCGAGCAGGCCGCCGTTGCCCTGCGTCTCTCCGAGATCGATCCGCTGACGCAGATCGCCAACCGGCGGCGCTTCGAACAACAGCTGCATGCCGAATGGCAGCGCCTGCAGCGTCACGGCCATGGCTGCTCGCTGATGATGTTCGACCTCGACCACTTCAAGCGCATCAACGACAGCCTCGGCCATCAGGCTGGCGACCGCGTGCTGGTCGCGGTCGCCGAGGTGGTGCGGCGGCGCCTGCGCGAAGAGGACTGCTTTGCCCGCTGGGGTGGCGAGGAATTCATCGTGCTGCTGCCGGAAACCACCGCTGAGGCGGCGCGTGAACTGGCCGAGCGGCTGCGCCTGAGCCTGCGCCGGGCGGACATCTCGTTGCCGACACAACTCACCGCCAGCTTCTCGGTGACTGCGCTGCAGCCTGGCGAGGACCTGACGGCCATGCTGCGCCGCCTGGACGACGGGCTCTACCGCGCCAAGCGCCAGCGCGACTGCATCGTCGCCTGTTAAACGCTCAGCGCGACCTCGCCCAGGCGTGCGCCGCTGGGGCCGAAGCTGTGCTCCAGCAGCTCGCGGCGGCCGTCCGCCTGGACGATCAGTGCGGTGCTGGCGCGGGTGCCGTAGGTCGGGCTGGCGATGAACACACTGGAGAGCAGGCGCTCCGTCGCCAGGCCGACGCCGGTATCCGGCAGCTCGGCCTCGCCGGGCTGGCGCTGGTCGGCCAGCAGCGCCAGCAGTGAGCCGGTGTCCGGCCTCTCCAGCGTCGCTTCCAGCTTGCTGCGAGCGCTCAGCAGCTTGGGCCAGGGTGTGTTCAGCGCGGCATTGGAGAGCCCATGCACTCCCGGCGCGACCGCTACCGGCGGGCCGACGCGAGGATTGAAGTAGCAGAGCTGGCTACTGTCCCCCACCAACAGGTTGAAGCCACTGTAGTCGCAGGCGCGACGGCCGACCTGCTGCAGGTACTCCAGTGGTGACTGCCGGCCTTGCAGGAAGGCGGCCACCAGCTCGCCGCGGGAGCGCGGACCCACCGGCTGGGCGGGATCGCGCACGTTGGTCAGGGCGGCGAAACGCCCACCTGCGGCCACACCCAGCCAGGTGCCGCCGGCCTCCAGGTCGCGGCCGGCATAGACGCCGGGGTAGTCCTCCCAGGCCGCCAGCGGCAGGGTCGGGCGGGCGTAGAACTCATCGCGGTTGGCCGCGACGATCAGGGGCGTGGCGTGGCCGGGACGCCAGGCGAAGACGATCAGGCACATGGGGCGAACTCCGTGGTGTTCCGGCAGTCTATCAACATCCGCCGATGACCCGGAGTGGCTGGAGCGCCCGGGAGCCTTCGGCTACCATGCCCGCTTTGTTGCCCGAGGTTGCCCATGGAGTTCGTGCTCTACCTGGTGCTTGGCGCCTGTGCTGGCGTGCTCGCCGGCCTGTTCGGCGTCGGCGGCGGGTTGATCATCGTGCCTGCCCTGGTGTTCAGCTTCACCGCCCATGGCTTCTCGCCCGATGTGCTGACCCAGATGGCGGTCGGGACGTCGCTGGCGACCATCATCTTCACCTCGATCAATTCGATCCTCGAACACCATCGGCGTGGCGCGGTGCGCTGGCCCGTGTTTGCCTGGATGACCGTCGGCATCCTGGTCGGCAGCGCGCTCGGCGCGGTGACCGCATCGAAGATCCAGGGACCGGTCTTGCAGAAAATCATCGGCACCTTTGCCATTCTCGTCTCGATCCAGATGGCCCTCGGCCTGCAACCCAGGGGCGAGCGCGGCCTGCCGGGGCGCTTCGGCCTGGGCGTGGCCGGCGGCGTGGTGGGTTGGGCGTCGGCGATCTTCGGCATTGGCGGCGGCTCATTGACCGTGCCTTTCCTCTCGTGGCGCGGCGTCTCCATGCAACAGGCGGTTGCCACTTCCTCGGCGTGCGGCCTGCCGATCGCCATTGCCGGCGCGATATCCTTCATCATCGTCGGCTGGCACAACGACAAACTGCCGGAGCTGAGCCTGGGCTTCGTCTACCTGCCGGCGCTGCTGGGCATCGCCGTCACCAGTATGTTCTTCGCGCGCATCGGGGCGCGGCTGGCGCATCGCCTGCCGGCCACTGTCCTGAAGCGATTGTTCGCCCTGCTGTTGTTCAGCGTGGGCTTGAGTTTCCTGATCTGAGTTCCTGCTAGGAGAAGCGGATGCTGCCTTATCCAGAGATCAACCCGGTTGCCCTCGATCTCGGGCCGCTGAAAATCCATTGGTACGGCCTGATGTACCTGATCGGCATTGGCGGCGCCTGGCTGCTGGCCTCGCGCAAGCTCAAGGAGTTCGACCCGACCTGGACCAAGGAGAAACTCTCCGACCTGGTGTTCTGGGTGGCGTGCGGCGTGGTCCTGGGCGGTCGCCTGGGCTACGTGCTGTTCTACAACCTCGACGAGTACATCGCCAACCCGACGCTGATCTTCGAGGTGTGGAAGGGCGGCATGTCGTTCCACGGCGGGCTGATCGGCGTGATGCTGGCGACCTGGTGGTTCGGCAAGCGCAACAACAAGAGCTTCTTCCAGCTGATGGACTTCATCGCGCCGCTGGTGCCGATCGGCCTGGGCGCGGGGCGCATCGGCAACTTCATCAATGGTGAGCTGTGGGGCAAGGTGACCGACGTGCCCTGGGCGATGGTGTTCCCCACTGGCGGCCCGGACCCGCGTCATCCGTCGCAGCTGTACCAGTTCGCGCTCGAAGGCGTGGCGCTGTTCGTCGTGCTCTGGCTGTTCACTCGCAAGCCGCGCCCGACCGCCTCGGTGTCCGGCCTGTTCGTGCTGTGCTACGGCATCTTCCGCTTCATCGTCGAGTTCGTCCGCGTACCGGATGCCCAGTTGGGCTATCTGGCGTGGGGCTGGCTGACCATGGGCCAGGTGCTGTGCGTGCCGATGATCCTCGGCGGCATTGGGCTGATGGTCTGGGCCTACCGCCGCGCTCCGGCGCAGCCGGCCGCGAGCTGAGTTTCGTCTGCATGCAAAAGCCCGCCGATTGGCGGGCTTTTTTGTTGAGATCAGCTTAAGGCGCTGTTTCCGCTATGTAGGATGGTGTGGAGCGAAGCGATACCCATCAATGTGCTTACCGGTTATATCGATGGGTATCGCAAGCTCCACCCATCCTACACTCGTGCTCGCGAACCAAAGTCCGCAGCGGGGTGGGTTCGCGAGCAAGCTCGCTCCTACACGCACGTGTTCGCTCCGTCGTCAGGCAGGTTCGACCAGCAGCAGAACACCATCCTGCCCGGTCACCCGCACCTGCGCGCCGGCCGGCAGGTCTGGCCCACTGACCAGCCACACGCTGTCGCCGACGCGGATCTTGCCGCGCCCGCCGACGATGGCGTCATGCAGGGCGAACTGCCGGCCCAGCAGCTCGCTGCCGCGGCGGTTCAGGCTGGAAGGTTCGGCCGTGCGCTTGCTGATGCGCTGGTGGTTCCACCAGTACAGCGCGGTAAGGATCGCCAGCACGCCGAAGGCCAGGCACTGCCAGATCCAGTCGAGACCCGGCACGAGGAAGGACAGCACGCCGGTGAGCGCGGCGGCAATGCCGATCCACAGCAGGTAGCCGCCGGCGCCGAAGATTTCCAGGATCAGCAGGACGATGCCCAGGCCCAGCCAGTCCCAGAAACCGAGGTTCTGGAGAAAGGCAGCCATCAGCTACGGCCCTTGGTTTCGCCGAAGGTGGCCTTGACGATCTCGCCGATGCCGGCCACCGAGCCGATCACCTGGCTGGCTTCCAGCGGCATCAGCACGATCTTGCTGTTGTTCGAGCTGGCCAGCTTGCCCAGCGCGTCGACGTACTTCTGCGCGACAAAGTAGTTGATCGCCTGCACGTTGCCGGTGGCGATGGCCTCGGAAACCACCTGGGTTGCCTTGGCTTCGGCCTCGGCCTGGCGCTCGCGGGCCTCGGCTTCGAGGAAGGCGGCCTGGCGCTGGCCTTCGGCCTTGAGGATCTGCGCCTGCTTCTCGCCCTCGGCGGTGAGGATGTCCGCGGCGCGCTTGCCTTCGGCTTCGAGAATCTGCGCGCGCTTGAGGCGCTCGGCGCGCATCTGCCCGCTCATGGCTTCGACCAGGTCGGCCGGCGGGCTGATGTCCTTGATCTCGATTCGGGTGACCTTCAGGCCCCAGGGCGCGGTGGCCTCATCGACGGTGCGCAGCAGGCGCTCGTTGATCGAGTCGCGCTGGCTGAGCATGTGGTCCAGTTCCATGGAGCCGAGCACGGTGCGGATGTTGGTCATCACCAGGTTGCGCACGGCGTTTTCCAGGCCGCTGACTTCGTAGGCGGCGCGCGCCGCATCCACCACCTGGTAGAAGCACACGGCGTCGATCTCGACGATGGCGTTGTCGGCGCTGATCGCCTCCTGCGGCGGGATGTCCAGCACGCGTTCCATCATGTTGATCTTCTGGCCGACGCGGTCCACCACCGGAATGATGATGCTCAGGCCCGGCTTGAGCGTGACGGTGTAGCGGCCGAAGCGCTCGATGGTCCATTCGAAGCCCTGGGGCACGACCTTGAAACCCATGAGGACGATGACGATGGCGAGGATGACGAAGAGCAGGGCGACACTGCCGATTTCCATGCAAAAGACTCCTTGTCTGGCGTGGATGAAGTGGGTCGAGTGTAACCGAACCGGCGCAGTGGGCTGGTATGCGGGAAAGTGCAGCAGGCGCCCGGGGACTTTTCCTCAGGCGACTGACGGGCGGCTTACTTCTGCTCGCTCTGCGGTGTCACCCGCATGACTTCCTCGATGGTCGTCAGGCCTGCCGCGACCTTCTGCGCACCGGACAGGCGCAGGCTGCGCATGCCCTCCTTGAAGGCCTGGCGTCGCAGCGGGATGAGGTCGGTGTCGGCCGTGATCAACTCCTTCAGCGATTCGCTCAGCAGCATGATCTCGTAGACGCCGGCACGCCCACGGTAACCGGTGTCGCGGCATTCCAGGCAACCCACTGCCTGCTGCGCGCTGGTGGGCAGCGGGGCGTTCCAGGGGCGGGTGACCTCCTGCCAGTCCTCCTCGCGCAATTCCATCGGCGCCTTGCAGTGCGGGCAGAGGGTGCGCACCAGGCGCTGGGCCATGACGCCGAGCACGGTGGCGCGGATCAGGTAGTACGGCACGCCCAGTTCCAGCAGGCGGGTGATGGCGGTGGGCGAGTCGTTGGTGTGCAGGGTGGAGAGCACCAGGTGGCCGGTCAGCGCCGCCTGGATCGCCATTTCGGCGGTTTCCAGGTCGCGGATCTCGCCGACCATGATGATGTCCGGATCCTGACGCAGCAGGGCGCGCACGCCGCTGGCGAAGGTCAGGTCGATGTTGTGTTGCACCTGCATCTGGTTGAACGAGGGTTCGATCATCTCGATCGGGTCCTCGATGGTGCAGAGGTTCACCTCGTCGGTCGCCAACTGCTTGAGCGTGGTGTAGAGCGTGGTGGTCTTGCCCGAACCGGTGGGGCCGGTAACCAGGATGATGCCGTTGGGCTGGCTGGTCATGGCCTCCCAGCGACGCAGGTCGTCCGGCGAGAAGCCGAGCTGGTCGAACGACTTGAGCAGTACTTCGGGGTCGAAGATCCGCATCACCATCTTCTCGCCGAAGGCGGTGGGCAGCGTCGACAGGCGCAGCTCCACCTCGGCGCCGTCCGGGGTCTTGGTCTTGACGCGGCCGTCCTGCGGCTTGCGCTTCTCGGCGACGTTCATCCGGCCCAGGGTCTTGAGGCGGCTGACCACCGCCATGCTGACCTGTGGCGGGAACTGGTAGACGTTGTGCAGCACGCCGTCGATGCGGAAGCGCACTGTGCCCTGCTCGCGACGCGGCTCGATGTGGATATCGCTGGCGCGCTGCTGGAAGGCGTACTGGAACAGCCAGTCGACGATGGTGACGATGTGCGCATCGTTGGCGTCGGGTTCCTGGTCGCTGGCGCCCAGGTTGAGCAGCTGTTCGAAGTTGCCGATACCGCTGATCTTCTGGTCCTGCGAGCTGGCACCGGTCACCGACTTGGCGAGGCGATAGAACTCCACGGTGAAGCGCTGGATGTCCACCGGATTGGCCACCACACGCTTGATCGGGCGCTTGAGCACGTGGGTGAGGTTGCTCTCCCAGGCGTGCACGAAGGGCTGTGCGCTGGCGATGGTGACCTCGTCCGGGCTCACCGCCACCGCGAGGATGTGGTGGCGCTGGGCGAAGGCGTAGGACATCAGCGGGGTCAGTGCGGCGACGTCGATCTTCAGGGGGTCGATGCGCAGGTAGGGCTGCCCGGAGAACTCCGCCAGCCAGCGCACCAGGGTGTCCAGGTCCAGCTTGCGCCCCGGCCGCTGGCGGTCTTCGACCTGCTGCGCCGCGAGGAACTCCAGCGGATGCTGCTGGTTCTTCACCGCGCTGCGGCGGATCGCCAGGCACTGTTCGGCGTCGTGCTGATCGACGCGGCCCTGCGTGACCAGTTCGCGCAGAATGTCGCCCAGATCGAGCAGACGGTCCTGGGCGGAGGGGGCAAAGACGGACATCGGAACTCCTGTTGGTCGTGGCGGGAGCGACGGGCCGGAAAGAGTTTCCTGTAGGAGCGAGCTAGCTCGCGAACCAGGTCGAGCACGGCACCACTTGATTCGCGAGCAAGCTCGCTCCTACGAAGAGCTCCGAAAGCGCGGCTCCTCTGAAGCTTATTTCAAAAGCGCCTTCCAGGATTTGAGAGTCAACACAGTATGGGCCTGGGCTGCGAGGGCATCCAGGCGACCCTCGGCGTCGGGAGTGGCGAGCAGCTCCTGCAGCTTGGCCAGTTCGCCGTAGAGGCGGTCGGTTTCCGGCAGCTCCAGCACGCTGCGCGCCAGGCGCAGCCAGACCAGCATGCGCTGCAGGCGCGGCTGTTGGTCGGCGAGCACTTCGGGCAATTGCTGGGCGCGTTGCAGCGGCATTGCCTGAGCCTCTTCGGCCAGGGTGCGCTGCAGCCACTTGCCGACGGCGGAGCCGCCCAGGCGGTTGGCGCGATCGTTGCGCTCGGTGGTCCAGGCCTTGCCCAGCAACCAGCGCGAGGTGCTCAGGGAGAACTGACCCCAGCGAACCTTGGCCAGTTCCTCAAGGAAGGCGGAGGGCATCTGCTGGCGCACGCTCTCGTCGTCGCGGCCCTGTTCGATGCGCGGCTGCCAGTCGCTGATCAGCGCGTCGAGGGCGGCGCGCAGCTCGCGGGTGCTGGCTCGCGGGACGGCCTGGCCGAGGCTGCCGAGCAGGGCGCGCAGGTCGACCAGCTGTTGCAGCCAGCTTTCCAGCAGGCTCCAGTGGCCGTTGAAGCGGTATTGCTCGGCGAGGCGCTGGCTGCTGCCCAGCAACGACCAGGACAGGGCGGCGAAGGCGCCGTCCAGCGGGGTTTCATGCAGCAGCTTCTGGGTGTCGGGCTGGATGCTGTAGCTGGCCGGGTCGAACAGGCGGTAGCCGCGCTCGGCCTTGCTGATATCACAGGGCATCAGGGGCAGGTCGGCAGCCAGTTCGATGGCCAGCTCCAGCAGCGCTTCGGGCTCGCCCTGGCGCAGCTCCAGCTCCAGCTCGCAGATTTCCTCTTGCTGCTTGCCGGCGATGACCTTGCCCAGGTCCAGCGCGGCCTCGATCACCACCTTGGCCTTGCCGCGGCCCCAGGCGATCTCGGCGCGCTGGCGGGTAAAGTCGGTGCTGAAGATCGGCTTCAGGCTCTTCTTGTCCAGGTCAGCCAGGGCCGCCGGCCAGCACTGGTCGTCGAGCTTCTTGAGATCGAGTTTGTTCTTCTCCAGGTACCAGTCCCACTCATTGCGCTCGGACAGGCCCGCCACGCTCTGGCCGCGGGTCTTCAGGGTCTGGATGAACTGCTCGCCGTCCTTGCGCATGCGCAGCGCCACGCGGGCGCGGGCCAGGTCGCGGCCGGGGGTGTCGTAGTACTGGTTGAACAGCTCGCGGGGCTCCCAGCCGGATTTGTTGCGCTTCTTCAGTGCGGGATGCTCGCGCAGGGCTTCGAGGGTCTCGCGGCTGGCGCGCAGTTTGATTTCGGTTTCTTTCTGCATGGCGGGGGTCCGGGTCAGAGCGGCCGCGCCCGGATTCCCGACCTGCTGTAGGAAGGACGGAACGACGGGCGCGAAAAAGACTTCAAAGTCATGCAGTCTACAGGACTTCGGCGTTCCTGCCGGGCGCCGCGAGGTTTTACCGCAGCGTGGCTTGGTCCATAGTGGGAACACATCTTCGGAGGACGCCATGCCGTTGCCGCCCCTGAAACAACGCTTTGCCGAGCTGATCGCGGTTCCTTCCGTCAGCTGTACCCAGCCCGCGCTGGATCAGTCCAACCGCCCGGTGGTCGAGTTGCTTGGCAACTGGCTGGTGGACCTGGGCTTTGCCTGCGAGATGCAGCCGGTGTCGCCGGGCAAGTTCAACCTGATCGCCACCCTGGGCAGCGGCCCCGGCGGCCTGGTGCTGGCCGGGCACACCGACACCGTGCCCTACGACGAAGCCCTGTGGAAAAGCGACCCACTGGGCCTGACCGAGCGCGATGGGCGCTGGTTCGGCCTGGGCTCCTGCGACATGAAGGGCTTCTTCGCCCTGGTCATCGAGGCCTTGCTGCCGCTGCTGGAACAGCCGTTCAGGCAGCCGCTGATCATCCTCGCCACCTGCGACGAGGAAAGCTCCATGGCCGGCGCCCGCGCACTGGCCGACGGCGGGCGCCCGCTGGGGCGCGCCGCGGTGATCGGCGAGCCGACCAACCTCAAGCCGATCCGCCTGCATAAAGGTGTGATGATGGAGCGCATCGACATCCTCGGGCAGAGTGGCCATTCCTCCGACCCGAGCCTGGGGCGCAGCGCGCTGGAGGCCATGCAGGCGGTGATGGGCGAGTTGCAGAGCCTGCGCAGCCAGTGGCAGCAGGAATTCAACAACCCGCAGTTCAGCGTGCCGCAGCCGACGCTCAACCTGGGCTGCATCCACGGCGGCGACAACCCCAACCGCATCTGCGGCCAGTGCGCCCTGGAGTTCGATCTGCGCCCGCTGCCGGGAATGGCGCCAGAGGCGCTGCGCCAGGCGATCCGCGAGCGCCTGCAGCCGGTTGCCGAGCGCCATGCCGTGAAGATCGATTACGCACCGTTGTTCCCTGCCGTGCCGCCGTTCGAGGAGCCGGCGCAGAGCGAGCTGGTGCGACTGGCCGAAAGTCTGACCGGGCACACGGCGGAAGCGGTAGCCTTTGGCACCGAAGCACCGTATCTTCAGCAGCTCGGCTGCCAGACCCTGGTGCTGGGCCCCGGCGACATCGCCTGTGCCCACCAGCCCGATGAACACCTTGAACTGGACCGCATCGAGCCGACCGTAGCGTTGCTGCGCGGCTTGATCCGTCATTACTGTCTATAGCGAGCCCCGCGTAGGCAGTTGCCTGTAGAGCGCCCGGAAAGCGGGCCCAACGTACCCAAGAGGAGAAACCTGTCGATGTTCCTGCGACGACGATAACCGCGCCGCCACTGGCCGCCTTTCGGCCGCATCCGACAGATTTTCGCCCACTCGAACGACAGGCTTTTCAAGCAATGCACGACTACGTCAACTGGCTGCGTCACGCCTCCCCCTACATCAACTCGCACCGGGACTGCACCTTCGTGGTGATGCTCCCCGGCGAGGGCGTCGAAGACCCCAACTTCGGCAATATCGTCCACGACCTGGTGCTGCTGCACAGCCTGGGCGTGCGCCTGGTGCTGGTGCATGGTTCGCGCCCGCAGATCGAGGCGCGCCTGGCCTCCCATGGACTGGCGCCGCGTTTCCATCGCGGCCTGCGGGTCACCGATGCGCCGACCCTGGGCTGCGTGATCGACGCGGTGGGCAGCCTGCGCATCACCATCGAGGCACGCCTGTCGATGGACATGGCGGCCTCGCCCATGCAGGGTTCGCGGATGCGCGTGACCTCGGGCAATTTCGTCACCGCGCGGCCGATCGGCGTGGTCGATGGCATCGACTATCACCACACCGGCGAAGTGCGGCGGATCGACCGCAAGGGCATCAACCGCCAGCTCGATGAGCGCAGCATCGTGCTGCTCTCGCCGCTGGGTTATTCGCCCACCGGGGAAATCTTCAACCTTGCCTGCGAAGACGTGGCCATGCGTGCGGCCATCGACCTGGGGGCGGACAAGCTGATCCTCTACGGAGCCGAGCGCGGTCTGATGGACGAGGCCGGCAAGCTGGTGCGCGAGTTGCGCCCGCAGCAGGTGCCTGCGCACCTGGAGCGCCTCGGCTCGAGTTATCAGGGCGAGTTGCTCGACGCCGCCGCCCAGGCTTGCCGCGCGGGTGTGCGGCGCAGCCATATCGTCAGCTACACCGAGGACGGTTCGCTGCTCAGCGAGCTCTTTACCCGCACCGGCAACGGCACCCTGGTCGCCCAGGAGCAATTCGAGCAGTTGCGCGAAGCAGGCATCGAGGATGTCGGCGGATTGCTGGAACTGATTCGCCCGCTGGAAGAGCAGGGCATCCTGGTACGCCGTTCACGTGAAGTGCTGGAGCGCGAGATCGAACAGTTCAGCATCGTCGAGCGCGAAGGGCTGATCATCGCCTGCGCGGCGCTCTATCCGATCGCCGATTCCGATTCGGGCGAGCTGGCGTGCCTGGCGGTGAATCCGGAATACCGCCACGGCGGGCGCGGCGACGACCTGCTCGAGCGTATCGAGCAGCGCGCACGCAACCTCGGTCTGAAGACCCTCTACGTGCTTACCACCAGGACCGCCCACTGGTTCCGCGAGCGCGGTTTCCAGCCCAGTAGCGTGGAACGTCTGCCGGCGGCTCGGGCGTCGCTGTACAACTACCAGCGCAATTCCCAGGTGTTCGAGAAGACGCTCTGATCAGCTGCGCTCGTCCGGTTCGGTTCGCCTGATCCGCGCGCTCAGGCGCGGCACCTTGCGCGGCGCGGCAGTGGCGGCAGGCAGCCTGTCCTGCCATTGGCGCAGCCGTTCGGCGCCATCCCGCCAGCCTGCTTCCCAACTGGCCGCCAGCACCTCGTGGGCGGGGCAGCGGGGTGCGCGCTTGAGCAGCGCTTCCAGATAGCCCTGTTGGTAGGCGACTTCCAGTTGATGAAGCGTCCATGAGGGGGATTGGGAGGGCATGGGAAGGTTTCCTGCGAGGTCTTGCGCGGATCGCGCCGGTCGGGCCGGCGGCGATCCGCAAGGAGGAGAGGATTCTCCCCTCCGCCCTCGCAGGTTGCCGATCAGAACTCTATGAGCTGCACGTCAGCGATTTCTTGCACCGTCAGACGCTGAGCAGACCGAGGATGCTCGCCTGGTAGGCGGCGACGAAGGTGTCGAAATCGCCTTCGGGCTGGTTCTCCAGCTCCGCCTGTTCGGCCAGGGAAGTGCTGGCCATGCCTTCGAAGCGTGCCTGCTCCGTGGCGCTCAGCGGCTCGCTGCGCAGCAATTCGGCGTGCTGGCGGCTGTAGCGCAGGGCGAAGGCTTCGAAGCTCTCGCCGCGCTCGCGCATCTCGGCGAGAACCCTCGCCGAAGGCGTCAGGTCGGCATCCGCGACCTTGGCGCGCTGCTCGGCCAGGCTCTGCGCGTGCAGGCTGCCGGCGTTGGCGCGATCGAGCAGATCGATGATCGGTGCGATGGCGTCGAGCAGGCTGTTGGCCCAGTCCTGCATCGCGATCTGCTGGCCGCCGCGCTCGAGCTTCAGCCCCGGACGCCGCCCTTCCTTGACCACCTTGAGGAAGTTGCTGGTCGCCGAACCGCACTCGCAACCGCCCAGCGGCGGGCTGTCGGACAGCGCGCAGTAGAGCAGGAAGGCGTCGAGGAAGCGCGCCTCGGTGACGTCGATACCCAGCGGCAGGAACGGGTTGATGTCCAGGCAGCGCGCCTCGACGTACTGCACGCCGCGGGCCATCAGCGCCTGGATCGGGCGCTCGCCGGTGTAGGTGACGCGCTTCGGACGGATGCTCGAGTAGTACTCGTTCTCGATCTGCAGGATGTTGGTGTTGAGCTGCACCCATTCGCCGTCGACCTTGGTGCCGACCTTCTCGTACGGCGCGTACGGCGTGCTCACCGCGCGGCGCAGGCTGTCGATGTAGCTGTCGAGGTCGTTGTAGCAGGGCGTCAGGCCGGCCTGGGCGTTGTTCTGGTAGCCCAGGTCGCTCATGCGCAGGCTGGTGGCGTAGGGCAGGTAAAGCGTGTGTTCGTCGAAGGCTTCCAGGCCGTGTGGGCGGCCGCGCAGGAAGCCGGCGTCGAGGGCCGGCGAGGCGCCGAACAGGTACATCAGCAGCCAGCTGTAGCGACGGAAATTGCGGATCATCGCGATGTAGCGGTGCGACTGGAAGTCCCGCGGGCTCTTCTCGCTGCCTTCGTCCTGGCGCAGCAGCTCCCAGATGCCCTCGGGCAGAGAGAAGTTGTAGTGAATGCCGGCGATGCACTGCATGGTCTTGCCGTAGCGCAGGGCCAGGCCCTTGCGGTAGACGTACTTCAGACGGCCGATGTGCGAGCTGCCGTAGCGGGCGATCGGGATGGTCTCTTCATCCGGCAGCTCGCAGGGCATGGACGGGCTCCACAGGTATTCACCATCGAGTTTCTGATTGGCGAAACGGTGGATGTCACCCAGTTCTTCCAGGGTCTTCTCGACGCTGGTGGAGGTCGGGGTGATGAACTCCAGCAGCGATTCGGAGTAGTCCGTGGTGATCTGCGGGTTGGTCAGTGCCGAGCCGAGGGCGCGCGGGTGCGGGGTCAGGGCGAGCTTGCCGCGTTCATCGACGCGCAGGCATTCGCGCTCGATACCGTGCAGGCACTGGGTGAGCAGGGACAGATTGGCGGCATCGCCAAGCAGGGCCAGGCGGCGGGAGAGTTGGTCGCTCAAGTTGGAAGTCCTTCACACGGCAATCGCCCCACTATGGGGGTGGACTGGGCGGTCTACAAGGGGAGAACAACCGGCGTGGTCGCCTGGTTTTTCGCAGACGTTGTGCCGGTGCCCGCAAATCCGGGGCTCCGGCGTACAGCATAGGTCAGTTGTCGCGGGGCGAATTACAGCTGGGCGAAGGTGCCTTGTCCCTTGGCGACCAGCTTGTCGCCCTGGTGGATGTCGGCTTCCACTACCAGCGTGCGCCGCCCGGCATGCAGGACCTTCGCCACACAGCGCACTTCGCCTTCGGCGACCGCGCGGATGTAGTTGATCTTGCATTCCAGGGTGACGCTCTGCCGGTCGAAACCATGGGAGCTGGAACAGGCCAGGCCCATGGTCATGTCCATCAGCGTGAAGAGTGCGCCGCCGTGCATGACGTTGCCGCGGTTGCGCAGGTGCTCGGCCATCGGCAGCAGCACCTCGGCTTCGCCATCGGCGACCCGGATCGGCTGCACGCCAAGGGTGTCGCTGAAGCGGCTGATCATCAGCTCGCGGGCGGGCATCTCGCTCATGGACCTTCCTTACTTCTTCTTCAGTTGCTTGGCGTTGGCGAACAGCGAGGCCATGGCGTTGTTTGCCGGAGCCTTCTCCTGCTGGCGCGGGGCGCTGCGTTCGCCACGCGATGCGCCGTTGCCGGGACGGCCGCCGCCGCGCGGGCCGTCGACCTTCTCGCCGGGGGTGTCGCCCATGCGCATGGACAGGCCGACGCGGTTGCGCGGGATGTCCACTTCCATGACCTTGACCTTGACGATGTCACCGGCCTTGACCACTTCGTACGGGTCCTTGACGAACTTCTCCGACAGCGCGGAGATGTGCACCAGGCCGTCCTGGTGGACGCCGATATCGACGAAGGCGCCGAAGTTGGTGACGTTGGTCACCACGCCTTCGAGGACCATGCCGGGGGTGAGGTCCTTCAGGCTCTCGACGCCTTCCTGGAACTCCGCGGTCTTGAACTCCGGGCGCGGGTCGCGGCCGGGCTTGTCGAGTTCCTTGAGGATGTCGGTGACGGTGGGCAGGCCGAATTGTTCGTCGGTGAATTTCTTCGGGTCCAGGCGCTTGAGGAAACCCGAGTCGCCGATCAGCGAGCGCACGTCGCGGCCGGTGTCGGCAGCGATGCGCTGTACCAGCGGGTAGGTTTCCGGGTGCACCGCGGAGGCGTCCAGCGGGTTGTCGCCGTTCATCACGCGGAGGAAGCCGGCGGCCTGTTCGAAGGTCTTCTCGCCCAGGCGGCTGACTTTCTTCAGTTCGTCGCGGGTCTTGAAGGCGCCGTTGGCGTCGCGGTGCGCGACGATGTTCTGCGCCAGGGTGCTGTTCAGGCCGGAGATGCGCGCCAGCAGGGCGGCGGAGGCGGTATTCACGTCCACGCCCACGGCGTTCACGCAGTCTTCCACCACCGCGTCCAGGCTGCGCGCGAGCTGCAGCTGGGAGACGTCATGCTGGTACTGGCCGACGCCGATGGATTTCGGTTCGATCTTCACCAGCTCGGCCAGCGGGTCCTGCAGGCGACGGGCGATGGAGACGGCGCCGCGCAGCGACACGTCCAGCTCCGGGAATTCCCTGGCGGCCAGTTCGGACGCCGAGTACACCGAAGCGCCGGCCTCGCTGACCATGATCTTGGTGCACTTGAGCGCCGGATACTTCTTGATCAGTTCGGCGGCCAGCTTGTCGGTCTCGCGGCTGGCGGTGCCGTTGCCGATGGCGATCAGCTCCACCTGGTGCTTGGCGCACAGCGCGGCGAGCACGGCAATGGTCTGGTCCCACTGGTTCTTCGGCACGTGCGGGTAGACGGTGGCGGTGTCCAGCAGCTTGCCGGTGGCATCGACCACGGCGACCTTCACGCCGGTGCGCAGGCCCGGGTCCAGGCCCAGGGTGGCGCGCGGGCCGGCCGGGGCGGCCAGCAGCAGGTCGTGCAGGTTGCGCGCGAACACGTTGATCGCCTCCAGGTCGGCGCCTTCGCGCAACTCGCCCAGCAGGTCGGTTTCCAGGTGGGTGTAGAGCTTGACCTTCCAGGTCCAGCGCACCACCTCGGAGAGCCACTTGTCCGCGGCGCGGCCCTGGTTGGCGATGCCGAAGCGCTCGCCAATCATGATTTCGCAGGGGTGCGAGGTACCCGGCAACTCTTCGCCGACTTTCAGGGCCACGCTCAGCACGCCTTCGTTGCGGCCACGGAAGATTGCCAGGGCGCGGTGCGACGGGGCGTTCTTCAGCGGCTCGTCGTGCTCGAAGTAGTCGCTGAACTTGGCGCCCTCGGTTTCCTTGCCCGGCACCAGGCGTGCGGTCAGGGTGGCGTTGTCCTTGAGGAAGCCGCGCAGGCGGTCGAGCAGGGTCGCGTCCTCGGCAAAGCGTTCCATGAGGATGTACTTGGCGCCTTCGAGCACGGCCTTGGTGTCGGCGAAGCCTTTCTCGGCATCGACGAAGCGCGCGGCTTCGCTTTCCGGGGTCAGGCTCGGGTCGGCGAACAGCGCATCGGCCAGCTCGCCCAGGCCGGCTTCCAGGGCGATCTGGCCCTTGGTGCGGCGCTTCTGCTTATAGGGCAGGTAGAGGTCTTCGAGGCGGGTTTTGGTGTCAGCGAGATTGATCTCGCGGGCCAGTTCCGGGGTCAGCTTGCCCTGTTCCTCGATGCTGGCGAGGATCGCGCCACGGCGCTCGTCCAGCTCGCGCAGGTAGCGCAGGCGTTCTTCGAGCATGCGCAGTTGGGTGTCATCCAGGCTGCCGGTGACTTCTTTCCGGTAGCGGGCGATGAAGGGGACGGTGGAGCCTTCGTCGAGCAGGGCGACGGCAGCGGCGACTTGCTGCGGTTGAACGCGGCCGGAGGGCAGTGCGGAAAGCTCTTCGGCGATACGGGTGTTGATGCTGTCCATGAATCCACCTGACAAAACAATCGAATTACGGGACGTCAGGACCGGGGTTCCCGGCCTCACGACAGGCTCTGTGACAACGCCCCGCCGCAAAAGCGCCGCATTATACCCACGACAATTTCACCGGGTGGGCGGCTGGTCGGGGAAAAATCTGCTAACAATGGACAAGCCGTGATGCACGGCTGCTGGGCGATAATGCCCGCCGAATCAGATTCTGGGAGTTTCCATGACGAACGCTGCCACCCTGCCGGAAGGCGAAAAGATCCTCGTGGTCGATGACGACGCGCGCCTGCGCCGACTGCTGGAGCGCTTCCTCGATGAGCAGGGTTACCGTGTCCGCGCCGTCGAAAACACCGAGCAGATGGACCGCCTGCTGGCCCGCGAGCTGTTCCAGCTGGTGGTGCTGGACCTGATGATGCCCGGCGAGGATGGCCTCTCCGCATGCAAGCGCCTGCGCGAGTCGAACAACCAGATCCCGATCATCATGCTCACCGCCAAGGGTGACGAGTCCAGCCGTATCTCCGGCCTGGAGCAGGGCGCCGACGATTACCTGGCCAAGCCGTTCAACCCGCGCGAGCTGCTGGCGCGGATCAAGGCCGTGCTGCGCCGCCAGACGCCGCTGGTGCCGGGCGCGCCGGCGGGCGAGGACGAGATCGTCACCTTCGGCGACTACGAACTGCACCTGGCCACCCGCGAGCTAAAGAAGGGTGAGGAAGTGCACATGCTCACCACCGGTGAGTTCGCCGTGCTCAAGGCCCTGGTGCAGCATGCTCGCGAACCGCTGACCCGCGACAAGCTGATGAACCTGGCCCGCGGCCGCGAGTGGGACGCCCTGGAGCGTTCCATCGACGTGCAGATTTCCCGCCTGCGCCGACTCATCGAGCCCGATCCGTCGAAGCCGCGCTACATCCAGACCGTCTGGGGTGTGGGTTACGTGTTCGTGCCGGATGGAGCCAAACGCTAAGCTGCAGGCTACAAGCGGCAGGCTACAGGCGGGGTGTGTCCTTTCCGCTTTGGCCTGACGCCTATGGCCTGCAGCCTGCCGCTGCCCTATGAAAACCCCCCTCTGGTTCCCGCAAAGCTTCTTCGCCCGCACCCTCTGGCTGGTGCTTATCGTCGTGCTGTTTTCCAAGGCGCTGACCCTGGTCTACCTGCTGATGAACGAAGACATGCTGGTCGACCGCCAGTACAGCCATGGCGCGGCATTGACCGTGCGCGCCTACTGGGCGGCGGACGAGAAATCGCGCGAGGCCATCGCCCAGTCCGCCGGGCTGAAGTGGGCGCCCCATGAGCAGGGGCAGCCGGAGGAAGTGCACTGGCCGTACACGGAAATCTTCCAGCGGCAGATGCGCATGGAGCTGGGTATCGATACCGAAACGCGGCTGCGCATCCACCATCCGTCGATGCTCTGGGTGCGCGCGCCGACCCTGGGCGACGGCTGGATCGGCGTGCCGCTCTATCCGCACCCGCTGCGCGGCCAGCAGATCTGGAGTGTACTGGGCTGGTTCCTCGGCATCGGCCTGCTGTCCACGGCTGCCGCGTGGATTTTCGTGCGCCTGCTCAGCCAGCCGCTGAAGCGCCTGGTGTTTGCCTCCCGCGAGTTCGGCAAGGGCCGTAGCGTGCGCCTGCCGTTGGGGCCGGAAACACCCAGCGAGATGGCCGAGGTGTACCGCGCGTTCAACCAGATGGCCGACGATGTCGAGCAGGGTGGGCGCGAGCGCGAGCTGATGCTGGCGGGGGTTTCCCACGATCTGCGCACGCCATTGACGCGCCTGCGCCTGTCGCTGGAACTGATGCCCGAAAGCGATCGCGAGATGGTGGAAGACATGGTGCGTGACATCGAGGACATGGATGCCATCCTCGACCAGTTCCTCGCCTTCATCCGCGATGGCCGCGACGAGCCGGTGGAAGAAGGTGACCTTGCCGACCTGATCCGCGAGGTGGCCGATGCCTTCAACCAGACCGGCAACCGCGTGCGCCTGTGCCTGGAGACGCTGCCGCTGTTCCGCTTCCGTCGGGTGTCGATCAAGCGCCTGTTGGGCAACCTGATCGAGAACGGCCTCAACCACGGTGGCGGCAAGGTCGAGGTAGCGGCCCACGTGGCTGGCGGTGGCGGGGCGCCCTACGTGGTGCTCAGCGTGCTGGACCGCGGCGCGGGGGTCGATCCGCAGGAGCTGGACAACATCTTCAATCCCTTCTTCCGTGGCGACAAGGCGCGCGGCGGCAAGGGCACCGGCCTCGGCCTGGCCATCGTCAAGCGCATTGCCGAACAGCACGGTGGCAGCATCGAGCTGCGCAACCGCGAGGGTGGTGGCGTGGAAGCGCGCGTCTGCCTGCCGTTGGGGTTGCTGCTGCCGCGCGACGCGCATTAAGAGCCTGCTTGCGATCTGCTGCGCGTCGGCATAACGGCGTTGCGGCCAGCCGGGAAGTGCTCATTGACTGCAATCAACTGCGCTTTCTCAGTTGTTCTCGCCTTGTTCTGCTCCAGCTCGCGAGATACTAAGCAGACTCTAATCCCAGCGCAGGGATTTTCCTTCCAGCACCGCCTGGCGCCCATAGGGCCAGGCGCGGTTCTGTGCGCCGTGGCCGCTGGGCAGACCGTGGTAGAGCGGGACACCCAGCGTCGCGGCGTACTCGGCGAAGATCTCTTCCAGGCTGTGGGCCACGCCCTTGCGCGGGCAGTCGGTGAAAGTGCCGAGGCAGATGGCGCCCAGACGTGCGCCGTTCAGGCTGTTCAACAGTTGCCAGAGGCTGCGCTCGATACGGTAGTAGGGCTCGCCGACGTCCTCGAGGATCAGGATCGCTCCGTCCGGTACGTACAGCGCACCCGCGGTGCCGGCCATGCAGGCCAGCGCGGTGAGGTTGCCGCCAATCATTTCGCCTTGCACGGCGCGTTTCGGCCCCGCGAGGTGCTGGGCTGCCAGCTTGCCTGGGCCGCCGGCCAGTACGTGGCTGATCGACGCCAGTGAGGCCAGGCGCTCGCGCTGCTCGCTGGGTGCGCTCAGCGGTTGCAGGCCCAGGCCGGTGGCGACCATGCCGTGGATAGCCGGCAAGCCCTGGCGATGGAAGGCGCTGAGCAGGATGGAAATGTCCGAGAAGCCGATCAGCGGACGCGGCGAGGCGGCCTGGATGCGCCGCCAGTCCAGCTGGGGGATGAGCTGTCCACAGCCGTAGCCACCGCGCAGGCACCAGACGGCGCTGACGTCGTCCCGTTCGAAGGCAGCGTGGAAGTCTTCCAGGCGTTCTTCAGGCGTTCCCGCCAGATAGCGATAGCGCGCCTCGGCGTGGGCGCCAAGGTGGTACTCCACACCTTGTACTTCCAGCTGGCGCAGGGTCGCTTCGAGCACCTCTTCGGCGATTGCCGACGCCGGCGCGACCAGCGCGACACGGCCTTCGATGGGCGACCATTTGAGTTCGGCGTGGGGGCGGGAAACAGGCATGAATGGATTCCGGTTACTTCAGGAGAACTGTAGGAGCGAGCTTGCTCGCGAAGGGTTCCGTGGGGCAATGAAGCTTGGAGCTGGAACTTCGAGGGCTCGGTGCTTCATGTTGGTTTGGCTGCCATGCGGCCCCTGATCCTCACCCTAACCCTCTCCCGGAGGGAGAGGGGATCGATAGGTGCAGGATGAAACCAAGGCGTCAGCCGGCACGGACGGCCCCCTCTCCCCCAGGGAGAGGGCTGGGGTGAGGGCAAAGCCCCGCGCCGATGCTAACTTCCTGCTCACCCCTTGCCCTTGGTCCGGGCCAGATGCGGCCCGCCATTCTTCTCCAGGTACTCGATGATGACCCCGGCGATATCCTTGCCGGTGGTGGTTTCGATGCCCTCCAGGCCCGGCGAGGAGTTCACCTCCATCACCAGCGGCCCATGGTTGGAGCGCAGGATGTCGACACCGGCGACGTGCAGGCCCATCACCTTGGCGGCGCGGATGGCGGTCATGCGCTCTTCCGGGGTGATCTTGATCAGGCTGGCGCTGCCGCCGCGGTGCAGGTTGGAGCGGAACTCGCCGGCCGCCGCCTGGCGCTTCATCGAGGCGATCACCTTGTCGCCGACCACGAAGCAGCGGATGTCGGCGCCGCCGGCTTCCTTGATGTATTCCTGCACCATGATGTTGTGCTTGAGCCCCATGAAGGCTTCCAGCACGGATTCGGCGGCCTTCTCCGTCTCGCAGAGGACTACGCCGATGCCCTGGGTGCCTTCGAGCAGCTTGATCACCAGCGGCGCGCCGCCGACCATCTCGATCAGGTCCGGCACGTCATCCGGGGAGTGGGCGAAGCCGGTCACCGGCAGGCCGATGCCCTTGCGCGACAACAGTTGCAACGAGCGCAGCTTGTCGCGGGAGCGGGCGATGGCGACCGATTCGTTGAGCGGGAACACCCCCATCATCTCGAACTGGCGCAGCACGGCGCAGCCATAGAAGGTCACCGAGGCGCCAATGCGCGGGATCACCGCGTCGAAGCCTTCCAGCGGTTTGCCACGGTAGTGGATCTGCGGCTTGTGGCTGGCGATGTTCATGTAGGCGCGGAGGGTGTCGATCACCACCATCTCGTGGCCGCGTTGCTGCCCGGCCTCCACCAGCCGACGGGTGGAATACAGACGCGGATTGCGCGACAGCACAGCAATTTTCATTGATCACCTGGAAGGGTG
This sequence comes from Pseudomonas sp. GD03903, assembly GCF_029840045.1. Lineage (NCBI taxonomy): Bacteria > Pseudomonadati > Pseudomonadota > Gammaproteobacteria > Pseudomonadales > Pseudomonadaceae > Pseudomonas > Pseudomonas sp. GD03903. Next base: position 201,283 of record NZ_JAOCBT010000001.1, read on the forward strand.
GCGGGAACCATGATGAGGGGTTTGTCTTGCACGTAGGTGAGGCCCGGGTTGACCACCAGCTGGCCGTGGACCAGAGCCTTGGAGCCTAGCAGTACGCGGTAGCGCATGGTCTTGCGGCAGGCCAGGGTGAACTCCACCGACCAGGCCCGGTCGCCCAGCGCCAGCAGGGTGCGGATCACGTAGCGGGTCTGGGCCTGGCCATTGGAGCTCCTGATGGTTTTCATCGTTACCACCGGCGCCTCGCAACGGTGACGGCGCTGCACCTGGGTGCCCAGATGGGCGATGAAGCGCACCCAGTCCTGGCCGTCGCGCTGGAACGGCACGATGTCGCTGGCGTGCAGGGTGGACGTGCTGGCGCCGGTGTCGATCTTCGCGCGCAGGCCGACCATGCCCAGTTCGGGCAGGGCGATCCATTCGCGCAGACCAATTACCGACAGCTGGTCGAAAGTCTTCAAGACAGGTATCCCCGGCGTTTGCCGGCATTCTAGTCAGGCCGGTTGTGCCCCGCCAGCGGGGCGCGGGGTACACTCTCAGACCCGCATGACGAGGTTGTGAAGTGAGCGAAAAAGACGACGACAAGGTCCGTCTGGACAAGTGGCTGTGGGCGGCGCGCTTCTACAAGACCCGCTCCCTGGCCAAGGAAGCCATCGATGGCGGCAAGGTGCACTGCCGGGGCGAGCGCTGCAAGCCGGGCAAGGAGCCCAAGGTTGGCGAGGAATATGTGATCCGCACCGGCTTCGACGAGCGCACCGTGGTGGTGAAGGCGCTGTCGATGGTGCGTCGTGGCGCGCCCGAGGCGCAGTTGCTGTATGAGGAAACCGTCGACAGCGTGAAGCGCCGCGAGGATGCTTCGGCGATGCGCAAGGCGGGGGCGCTGGGCGTGCAGACCGACGGGCGGCCGACCAAGAAGCAGCGCCGCCAGTTGTTCAGCTTCCGCGACCAGGAATGAGCAGCCGGCGAGGGCCATGGGCGCCTCGCCGGTAGCCTTCGGTCGTCAGGCGGCGACGACGCTCAGGCGATTGAGCAGCGGGATTTTCGCGGCCAGGCGGAACAGCGGATCGGTCCAGCGCACAAGGGCGGCGCTGCCCTTGGCGGCGAACGGGGTGAAGCAGCTCCAGGCCAGGGCTACCAGAGCCATCTGCACGCCGCCGATGTAGTCGTCCTGGCCCCAGTGCGCGCCGGCCACCAGGCGCGGCAGCATGAACAGCAGCGCCAGGCCCCAGATCACCACCCACTGCAGGGCGTTGCGGGCGAACAGGGTGAGGAACAGCGCCCAGATCAGCAGTACCGAGGCGTGGTCGCCGGGGAAGCTGCGGGCGGATTCGTCCTTCACCTCGAACGCGGTGTTTTCCCACTGCGGGAAGTACTGCTCCAGGCGTACGGCATCCGGCGCGACGCTGGAAATGCTCGCGTGCTGCCAGCCCAGCTTGTGGGCGATCTTGGCGTAGAGAATGCGCACCACCACCAGAACGACCGCCGCACACAGGAAGCCGAAGGTCGCCGCGCGGGCCTGGGTCGCCTTGAAGATCCAGTCGCCACGGATCAGCAGGAGCAGGAGGATCACCCCGACCAGCAGGTCGAACGGCCGGGTGCTGGCCACGGCCCAGGTCATGCGCCAGGTTTCATTGCTCGCCAGCGGCTGGTTGAGCAGGCTGAACAGGCTGAAATCGAACAGGTCCATCGCGCTGCGGGTGGGGGCCCAGAGCCACAGCAGAAGCAGGGCGAGCGCCATCAGGTGACAGGCGATGAAGGGCTTCCAGGACCAGGTGGCTTGGAACGGCGTGGTTTTGTCCATAAAATCGATACCCCCTTACGGAACCACTCGAATATGGGTGGGTGCTGCAAAGCGCGCTTTATAGGCCTTTGCCATCAACTTGTCATTTATTTGTGCCTATCGCAGCGTTGTGCCCAGCATGTCCAGAATCGATCAAAGTCAGCGTTTCCTGTTCGACAACACCGATGTCCGTGGTGAGCTGGTGGAGCTCGACCGCAGCTACGCCGAAGTGCTGGCCAAACACCCCTATCCGCAGCCGGTCGCCCAGCTGCTCGGAGAAATGCTAGCCGCCGCCGCGCTGCTTTGCGGCACCCTGAAGTTCGACGGCCTGCTGGTGCTGCAGGCGCGCTCCAGCGGCGCGGTGCCGCTGCTGATGGTCGAGTGCTCCAGTGATCGCGAAGTACGCGGCCTGGCCCGCTACGATGCGCAGGCCATCGGCAATGCCGCGGGGCTCGCCGAGCTGATGCCGCATGGCGTCCTGACCCTCACCGTCGACCCGAAGAACGGCAAGCGCTACCAGGGCATCGTGCCGCTGGAAGGCGCGACCCTGGCGGACTGCCTGTCGACCTATTTCGCCACGTCCGAGCAGCTCCCGACCCGCTTCTGGCTCAATGCCGACAGCCGTCGCGCCCGTGGCCTGCTGCTGCAGCAACTGCCGGCCGACCGCCAGCGCGACGCTGAGTCGCGGGAAGCCAGCTGGCAGCACGTCACCACCCTGGCCGATACCCTCACCGCCGAGGAATTGCTGGGCCTGGACAACGCCACCGTGTTGCATCGCCTGTATCACGAGGACGATGTGCGCCTGTTCGATCCGCAGCCGCTGGTGTTCCGCTGCAGCTGCTCGCGGGAACGCTCGGCCAACGCGCTGGTCAGTCTTGGGCAGGAGGACGCCGAACGCCTGCTGGCCGAGGAAGATGGCGAGATCGTCATCGACTGCCAGTTCTGCAATCAGCGTTATCGCTTCGACGGTTCGGACGTTGCCCAGCTGTTCTCGGGCGGCGGTAGCCAGACACCGTCAGAAACCCGCCATTGACCGCATCTATCTGTCCGATAGCCGAACCAATGGCGCTCTCGCCAGATCAGAGGCTGCACTTGGCCATTTCTTTTCTGGCATAATCCCGCGACTTTTTTCCGCGGTAGTGGGAATCAGAAGTCACTACGCAATGTTTGGAGGACTCGGCTTCGGCCGACGGGGACCCACATGACGCAAGCCAACAAAGCCGTTTACACCGATATCAGCGTTGCCCAACTGGTCGAGGAAGCCATTCGCCGCGGCGAAGGCGAACTCGCCGACAACGGCTCGCTGGTCGTGAAAACCGGCCACCGCACCGGCCGCTCGCCTGCCGACCGTTTCATCGTCGAAGAGCCGGGCAGCAAGGATTCCATCGCATGGGGCGCCATCAACCGTCCGTTCCCGGCCGACAAGTTCGATGCCCTGTGGGACCGTGTCCAGGCCTTCAATAACGCCCAGGAACACTTCGTCTCCCACGTTCATGTAGGTTCCGCAGCGGATCACTACCTGGCCGTCAAGATGACCACCGCCACTGCCTGGCAGAACCTGTTCGGCCGCGCGCTGTTCATCGAGCCCGAGCAGTACAACCCGGCTGGCCGTGAAGAATGGCAGGTGCTCAACGTCGCCAACTTCGAGTGCGTGCCCGAGCGTGACGGCACCAACTCCGATGGCTGCGTGATCCTCAACTTCGCCCAGAAGAAAGTGCTGATCGCCGGCATGCGCTACGCCGGTGAAATGAAGAAGGCCATGTTCGGCGTGCAGAACTACCTGCTGCCGGAAAAAGACGTGCTGCCGATGCACTGTGCCGCGAACATCGGTGAAGCCGGCGACGTGACCCTGTTCTTCGGTCTGTCCGGCACCGGCAAGACCACCCTGTCCGCCGACGAAAGCCGTTACCTGATCGGCGACGACGAGCACGGCTGGGGCGAAGGCGTTGTCTTCAACATCGAAGGCGGCTGCTACGCCAAGTGCATCGACCTGTCCGAGAAGAACGAGCCGGTCATCTGGAAAGCCATCAAGTTCGGCGCCGTGCTGGAAAACGTCGTCCTCGACGAAAACCGCACCCCGAATTACGCCGATGACAGCCTGACCCAGAACTCCCGCGCGGCCTACCCGCTGGAGAACGTCGAGAAGCGTTCCGAGAAGAACCTCGGCGGCGAGCCCAATGCCGTGATCTTCCTGACCTGCGACCTGACCGGCGTTCTGCCGCCGGTGTCGATCCTGAACAACGAGCAGGCGGCCTACCACTTCCTGTCCGGCTACACCGCGCTGGTCGGTTCCACCGAAATGGGTTCGGGCGGCGGCATCAAGTCGACCTTCTCCACCTGCTTCGGCGCACCGTTCTTCCCGCGCCCGGCTGGCGTTTACGCCGAGCTGCTGATCAAGCGCATCCAGGCCTTCGGTTCCAAGGTCTACCTGGTCAACACCGGCTGGACCGGCGGTGGCTATGGCGTCGGCAAGCGCTTCAACATCCCGACCACCCGTGGCGTGATCGCGGCCATCCAGAGCGGCGCTCTGATCGGTGCCGAGACCGAGCACCTGGACATCATCAACCTGGACGTGCCGAAGGTCGTTCCGGGCGTCGAGACCAACCTGCTCAACCCGCGCAACACCTGGGAAGACAAGGCTGCCTACGACGAAGCCGCCAAGGGCCTGGCCAGCAAGTTCATCGACAACTTCAAGAAGTTCGACGTGAGCGACGCCATCAAGAACGCCGGCCCGCAGCTGTAAGCGAGCCTGTTCTGGAAAGAGCCGCCTTCGGGCGGCTTTTTCATTTCTCGTCTCGCCGCCCGAGCTTCTTTATAGGAGCAACTGTTGTCCTGGGGAGTCAGCGCCAACGCTTGCCCTCACCCAACCTCTCCCAGAGGGAGAGGGGCAGGTCGCACCGGCTGACGCTGTGCTGCCACCCTGTACTGAACGGTTCCCTCTCCCGCTTGCGGGAGAGGGTTAGGGTGAGGGGCTCTTGCCGTTGTAGGAGTGCTTCACCCGCGATCACGAACATGGCGCGTTCCTGCAAAAGCGCTTCCCAGGCTGGGTGGACGCCCATGAAAGGAGTTATCCCCATGCACGACACCCTCGAACGCGTCTTCGGTTTCCGCCAGTTCCGCCCCGGCCAGGAGGCGGCGGTCAGTGCCGTGCTGGCCGGGCGCTCGGCGGCGGCGATCTTTCCCACCGGCTCGGGCAAGTCGCTGTGTTACCAGTTGCCGGCGTTGCTTCTGCCGCACCTGACGCTGGTGGTCTCGCCGCTGCTGGCGCTGATGCAGGACCAGCTCGCCTTCCTGGCCCGCCACGGCATTGCCGCCGCCAGCATCGATTCGACGCAGAGCCGCGAGCAGACCGCGCAGACCATGGCCCGCGCGCGCAGCGGCGAATTGAAGGTGCTGATGATCTCGGTGGAGCGCCTGAAGAACGAGCGCTTCCGCAACTTCATCAGCGAGGTGCCGATTTCCCTGCTGGTGGTGGACGAGGCGCACTGTATTTCGGAATGGGGCCACAACTTCCGCCCCGACTACCTGAAGCTGCCCGACTACCAGAAACAGTTCCGCATTCCCCAGGTGCTGCTGCTCACCGCCACGGCAACGCCGGCGGTGATCGCCGACATGCGCGCCAAGTTCGCCATCGCCGAGAGCGACGTGATCACCACCGGTTTCTACCGCGCCAACCTCGACCTGCAGATCGAGCCGATCTCCAGTGCCGCCCGCCGTGCCCGCCTGGTGCAATGGTTGCACGAGCGTCCGGGCCAGCCGGCCATCGTCTACGTCACCCAGCAGAAGACTGCCGAGGACGTCGCCGCGCACCTGGCCGAGCGCGGCATCCCCGCCTGCGCCTACCACGCCGGGATGGAGCACCCCGAGCGCGAAGGCATCCAGCGCCGCTTCATGGAGGGCCGGCTGAACTGCATCGTCGCCACCATCGCCTTCGGCATGGGCATCGACAAGAGCGATATCCGCCAGGTGCTGCACTACGACCTGCCCAAGTCGCTGGAGAACTACAGCCAGGAGATCGGCCGCGCCGGCCGCGACGGCCAGCGCTCGGAGTGCCTGGTGCTGGCCAACCGCGACAGCCTCAACGTGCTGGAGAACTTCGTCTACGGCGACACGCCCGAGCGTGAAGGCATCCGCACCGTGCTGGAGGAAATCCGCCAGGCCTCCGGGGGGCAGCAAGGCGGCCAGTGGGAAACCATGCTGGTGCCGCTGTCGGACCAGTCCAACATCCGCCAACTGCCGCTGAAGACGCTGCTGGTGCAGCTGGAGCTGCGCGGCATCATCGCGCCGCGCTTCGCTTATTTCGCCGAATATCGCTACAAGTTGCTGGTCGACTCCGCCGAGCTGCTGAGTCATTTCGAAGGCGAGCGGCGCCAGTTCGTCGATGCCATCCTGACGACTTCGGCCCGCGCGCGGACCTGGGCGACCCTGGACTTCGACACCCTCTACAGCCGCCACGGCGCCGAGCGCGCGCGGGTGGTGAAGGCGCTGGATTACTTTCAGGAGCGCGGCTGGGTGGAGTTGGAGAGCAAGCAGATGACCGAGGTTTACTCGGTGCGCGATGCGTCCTTCGCTGTGGATCAGTTGAGCGAAGCGCTGCACGGCTACTTCAAGCGCCATGAGCAAAGCGAGATCGCCCGCATCGGCGCCATGCTCGATCTGCTGGGCAGCCCGGACTGCCTGAGCTGGCGCCTCGCCCAGTACTTCGGCGACCAGCAGGCGCCGCGCCAGTGCGGCCACTGTTCGGTGTGCGCCGGCCATGTCGCCCGCCTGCCGGAGCCGCCCGTGCTGCCAGCCCTGGATGGCCAGTCGCTGCATAACCGCTGCGCTGCCTTCCTGGAGAAGTACCGCAGCGCGCGAGGCGCCGAGCCCAGCGCCGATTGCATCACGCGCTTCCTCTGTGGCATCAGCGTGCCGGCCTTCACCCGCATGCGCGCGCGCGGCTTGCCGGGCTACGCGACGCTGGAAGACTACCCCTACGCCCAGGTGCGCGACTGGGTACAGGCGCAGCTCTGACCGCCTGAATACGGCGGCGCCACGCACGACTAAAGGTCGGCGTGATGCCGCCCGGGCTGCTTGTAGGGTGAGGGGAGGAAATTCCTCCTAGACTCACCAGGCACTGCCTGCCTAACGGCCGAGGAGCCCCAAGCATGTCCGTCGAGCACCTGGATGTACTGATCATCGGCGCCGGCCTGTCCGGCATCGGCGCCGCCTGTCACCTGCAGAAGCAGTGTCCCGGCAAGTCCTACGCCATCCTCGAAGGCCGCGAGGCCATGGGCGGTACCTGGGACCTGTTCCGCTACCCGGGCATCCGCTCCGACTCGGACATGTACACCCTGGGCTACAACTTCAAGCCCTGGACCGACCCCAAGGCGATCGCCGACGGCCCGGCGATCCTCAACTACATCCGCGAGACCGCCCGCGAGTACCGCGTCGAGGACAAGGTGCGCTACCGCCACCGCGTGCTCAAGGCCGACTGGGACAGCAACACCGCGCGCTGGAACCTCAGCGTGCAGCGCGGCGACGAAGCGGAGCCGGTGCGCATGAGCGCGCAGTTCCTCTTCATGTGCACCGGCTACTACCGCTACGACGCCGGTTACACCCCGGAATTCGCCGGACGCGAAAGCTTCGGCGGGCAGGTCATCCACCCGCAGCTGTGGCCGGAGAACTTCGACTACAGCGGCAAGCGCATCGTGGTGATCGGCAGCGGCGCGACCGCCGTCACGCTGGTGCCCTCGCTGACCGACAAGGCGGCCCACGTCACCATGCTGCAGCGCTCGCCGTCCTACGTGATCACGCTGCCGGCGAAGGACCCGATCTCCAACTTCCTGCGCAACTTCCTGCCGGAGAAGTGGGTGTATCGCCAGGCGCGGGCGCGCAACGTGACCATGCAGATGGTCTTCTTCATGGCCTCCAAGATGTTCCCCGGCGCGGTGCGCAAGTTGATGCTCAAGCTGGCCAACCTGCAGCTGGGCAAGAACTTCGACATGCGCCACTTCAGCCCGCGCTACAAGCCGTGGGACGAGCGCGTGTGCTGCGTGCCGGACGGCGACCTGTTCAAGGCACTGCGCCAGGGCCGTGCCTCGGTGGTCACCGAGCATATCGAGCGTTTCACCGAGAAAGGCATCCTGCTCAAGTCCGGGCAACTGCTGGAAGCAGACGTCATCGTCACTGCCACCGGGCTGGACCTGGTGATGTTCGGTGGCGCCGAGCTGGCCATCGACGGCAAGCCCTTCGAGGTCACCCAGAGCATGGGCTACCGCGGCATCATGCTGCGCGACCTGCCCAACCTCGCCGCCATCGTCGGCTACACCAACGCCAGCTGGACGCTCAAGGCCGATCTCTCCAGCGAGTACTTCTGCCGCCTGATCAACCACCTGGACGCCATCGGCATGCGCCAGTGCACGCCGCGCCAGACTGACGGTTCGGTGAAGGAAGAACCCTTCCTCAACCTTAACTCCGGCTACATCCAGCGCGCTGCCGACCGCATGCCCAAACAGGGCGACCGCACGCCGTGGAAGCTCTACCAGAACTACGCGCTGGACCTGGCCCTGTTGCGCTTCGGCAAGGTCGAGGACGGCTACCTGAGCTTCACCTCGCCCAAGCAGCGGCAGGCTACCGCCGCACCCGTGGAAGCGTTGGAGAGCTGATCCCTCGCGGGTACTCGCCTGATCCGGCGGGCGCCCGCGCCGTTCCATCGAAACGCTGGATGGACATTATCGATACGCCGCTCTGCAACGGGACTTCCTCTCGGCTTACCATGCGCGCCATTCCCGCCCATGCCAGCCAGAGGATTTTCCATGCTGATCGAAGACGCCATCCGCAGCCGCCGTTCCATCCGTGGTTTCGACACTTCCTACGTGATGAGTCGTGAGGAGAAGGACGACCTGCTGCAACAGGCGCTGCTCGCGCCCACTTCCTTCAACCTGCAGCACGTGCGCCTGGTGGAAGTCAGCGACCCGCAGCTGCGCGCGCAGATCCGTGCGGCGGGCTGGGACCAGGTGCAGATGACCGAGGCGTCGATGCTGGTGATCGTCTGCGCGCAGGTCGATAGCTGGGAGCAGAACGCCGAGCGAGTGTGGGACGGCGCCCCGGTTGAAGTGAAGAACTACATGGTCGGCGCCATCGACGGCTACTACAGAGGCAAGCCGCAGACCCAGCGCGACGAAGCCATGCGCAGCTGCGGCCTGGTGGCCCAGACCCTGATGCTCGCCGCCCGCGGCCGTGGCCTGGACAGTGTGCCGATGGTCGGCTTCGACTTCGACGCCGTGGGCAAGCTGATCAACCTGCCGGCCAGCCACGCCATCGGCCTGATGATCGCTGTCGGTAAACAGGCCGTGGAAGCCAAGCCGCGCATCGGTCGCCTGCCGCTGGCAGAGACGATCATTCGCGATCGCTTCTGACCCCCACGAAACGCGCCTCCGGGCGCGTTTCTGCTTTCTTCTGCACACCGCCCGCCCCCGAGCCTGTGTCTTCCCTCACCCTAACCCTCTCCCAGAGGGAGAGGGGACTGGAGCGTGCCGGCTGTAACCGTGCCATCAGCCGGTGCGGACAGCTCCCTCTCCCTCTGGGAGAGGGCGGGGGTGAGGGTAGCCCCCGAGCGCAAGGTTCACATTTGCGTGCCCCGCCCTCAATCCGGCGCCGCCTCGACAATCCGCTCGACCAACCACTGCAACGCCGTATCCCGCTCGCGCTGGGCGAGGTACACCAGCTCCAGCTGGAACTGTCCGACATCAAACGGCAACTCCAGTACCTGCAACGGCAAGAGCTCCGCGAAATAGACGGCCAGGCGCGTCGGTAAAACCGTCAGCAGATCCGTGGTCGCCACCAGGTGCGCCGCCTGCAGGTAGTTCGGCGTGGTGTAGGCGACCTCCCGCTTGAGTCCCTGGCTGGCCAGCCACTGGTCGACCATGCCCTTGGTCTGCCCGCCGGAAACCCACAGGTGGCGCTGCTGGAGAAAGGTCTGCAGATCGAGCCCGCCGTCCACCTGCGGATGCCCGCGTCGGGCCAGCAGGCGCAGCGTTTCGCTGGCCCAGGGGCGGCGCTGGAAGCGTGCCGGCAATTCCTCGAAGCGCCCCAGCACCAGGTCTAGGTTGCCCTTGTCCAGCGCCTCGGCTGGCAGTGTCGGCGTCAGGTGCTGGATGCTCAGGCGCATACCCGGCGCCGCGCGACCCAGGTTGTCGAGCAGGCGCGGCATGCACAGCGCTTCCACATAGTCGGTCAGCGCCAGGGTAACGCGCTGGCGGCTGCGCGCCGGGTCGAAGGTGTCGCCACCGGCCAGGCTCTGGCCGATGCGCTGCAGGGCGTCGCGAATCGGCGCTTCCAGCTCCAGCGCCCGTGGCGTCGGCTGCATCGCCCGGCCGACACGCACCAGCAACGGGTCATCGAGCAGCTCGCGCAGGCGGTTCAGTGCGTTGCTCACCGCCGGCTGGCTCAGCGCCAGGCGCTCCGCCGCGCGGGAAACGTTGCGCTCGCGCAGCAGCGCATCCAGTACCCGCAGCAGGTTGAGGTCGAACGTATTCATATTCATCAGCTGAATGCCACGTATCACAACTCAAAATTTCAAAAATAGTACCGCCTTCCCTAAGGTGAGTGGTCTTCAAACGAGCGTTTCAGGCTGACAAGAGGAACAACATGAGCCAGAACATCCGCATCGCCAGCGCTGCCGTCATCGGCGCCGGCACCATGGGCCGGGGCATTGCCATGTGCCTGGCGAACGCCGGCGTGCAGGTCCTGTGGCTGGACAACAACCCGCAGATGCTCACCCAGGCCCTCGGCACCGTGGCCGACACCTACGCCCACAACGTGCGCCAGGGGCGCATCGACGAGGCCGAGGCGGCCCGTCGGCGTGCGCGCATCTCCCAGGCGGCGAACTACGCGGCTATCCGTGAAGTGGACCTGGTGATCGAGGCGGTGTACGAGAACCTCGAGCTCAAGCAGTCGATCTTCCGTGAGCTGGACGCGGCACTGAAACACTCGGCGATCCTCGCCTCCAACACCTCCTACCTGGATGTCGACGCCATCGCTGCGGTGACCTCGCGGCCGTCCCAGGTGCTCGGCCTGCACTTCTTCAGCCCGGCGCACATCATGAAGCTGCTGGAGATCGTGCGTGGTGCCAAGACTGCGCCCGCCGTGCTCGAAGCCGCGCTGGAACTGGGCGAACGCATGGGCAAGGTCAGTGTGGTGGCCGGCAACTGCCACGGCTTCATCGGCAACCGCATGCTGGAAAAATACGTCCAGGAATCGCGCCGGCTGATCCTCGAGGGTTCGCTGCCGCATCAGGTTGATGCGGCGATCCAGGGCTTCGGTTTCGCCATGGGGCCGTTCCGCATGTTCGACGTGGTCGGCATCGACCTCGAATGGCGCGCCCGCGAGCTGGCCGGCAAGGGCCAGGACGCGCCGACCGTGCAGGTGGACAACCGCCTGTGCGAGATGGGCCGCTTCGGGCAGAAGAGCGGCAACGGCTTCTATCACTACGAGCCGGGCAGCCGCCAGGCCGAGCACGACCCGGAAGTCGACGCCCTGGTGGTGCGCGAATCCGAGCGCCTGGGCTATTCCCGGCGCGACATCGGCGCCGAGGAAATCCTCGAGCGCTGCCTGCTGGCGCTGGTCAACGAAGGCGCGAAGATCCTCGATGAAGGCATCGCTTCCACCAGCGCCGACATCGACACCGTTTACCTCAATGGTTATGGCTTCCCGAAGGACAAGTCCGGCCCAATGGCCTGGGCCGATGCCCAGGGCCTGCAGAGCGTGCTGGCACGCCTGCGTGACCTGGCCGGCGAGCATGGCGCGCACTGGCAGCCGGCCGCGCTGATCGAGCGCCTGGCCGCCGCCAATAGCCGCTTCGCCGACGTGAAACAGGAGCACTGAACATGAGTTACCAGGCACCCCTGCGCGACATGCGCTTCGTTCTCCATGAACTGTTCGACGTCAGCGGCCATTGCGAGCTGCTGGGCAACGGCCTTGACCGCGAGCTGATCGACGGCGTACTGGAAGAGGGCGCGCGCTATACCGGCGAAGTGGTTGCGCCGCTGAACCGCAACAGCGACGAGCAGGGCGCGACCTTGCTCAATGGCGAAGTCACCACGCCGGACGGCTTCCGCGACGCGTACAGGCAATACTGCGATAACGGCTGGGCGAGCATGACCGGGCCGACCGAGTTCGGCGGCCAGGGCTTCCCGCAGATGGTCTCGGCCAGCTTCCACGAGATGCTGATGGCCGCCTCGCTGTCCTTCCGCGTCTATTCCGGCCTGACCGAAGGCGCGGTGCTGGCGCTGTACAAGCACGGCGCGCCGGAGCTGCAGCGCGACTACCTGGCCAAGATGGTCAGCGGCGTGTGGAGCGGCACCATGTGCCTCACCGAGCCCCAGGCCGGCACCGATCTCGCGCTGCTGCGCACCCGCGCCGAACCGCAGGCTGATGGCAGCTACCGGGTCAGCGGCAGCAAGATCTTCATCAGCGGCGGCGAGCAGGACCTCTCGGAGAACATCGTCCACCTGGTGCTGGCGCGCCTGCCCGATGCCCCGGCCGGGGTGAAGGGCATCAGCCTGCTTCTCGTGCCGAAATTCATCGCCAACCCCGACGGCACGCCGGGCGCGCGCAACGCCCTGAGCTGTGGCGCCATCGAGCACAAGATGGGGATCAAGGGCGCATCCACCTGCGTGATGAACTTCGACGGCGCCACCGGCTGGCTGATCGGCCAGGCCAACCAGGGCCTGGCGTGCATGTTCACCATGATGAACGATGCGCGCTTCCAGGTCGGCCTGCAGGGCCTGGGCATCGCCGAGCGCTCCTGCCAGGGCGCACTGGCCTACGCCCGCGAGCGCCTGCAATCGCGCGCGCTGACCGGCGCGGCGGAGCCGTCCAAGGCCGCCGACCCGATCATCGTCCACCCGGACGTGCGGCGCATGCTGCTGACCCAGAAGACCCTTACTGAGGGCTGCCGGATGGTGTCGGCGCTGTGCGCCCGTGAGCTGGACCTGGAGCACGGCCATCCCGAGGCCGATGCGCGCAAGGCCGCGAGCAAGCGCGCGGCGCTGCTGATCCCCATCGTGAAGTCGTTCTTCACCGATGTCGGCCAGGAGGTCTCCAGCCTCGGCGTGCAGGTCTATGGCGGCCACGGCTACATCCGCGAGTGGGGCATGGAGCAATTGATGCGCGACAGCCGCATCACGCAGATCTACGAAGGCACCAACGGTATCCAGGCGCTCGACCTGATCCGTCGCAAGCTGCTGGGCGACGGCGGTACGGAGTTGAATGCGCTGATCGGCGAGCTGGCGGCTGCCTGCGAGACCGCGGGCGCCCGCACCGAACTGGCCGGCCTGGCAGAAAGCGTGCGGCAACGCCTGCTGGAATGGCGCAGCCTGACCAGCGAGGTGATCGCCGCCTGCCAGCGCGACCCGCAGGAAATCGGCGCCACCTCGGTGGACTTCCTGCAGTACTGCTCCTACGTGCTGCTGGCGGGGCTGTGGGTGCAGGCCGCCGGCGTGGCCCAGGCGAAGCTGGCGGCTGGCGAAGGCGACGCGGACTTCTACCGCGCCAAGCTGGCCAGCGCCGAGTTCTACGTCAAGCGCATCCTGCCGCGCGCCAGCATGCACCGTGAGGCCCTGTTGGGCGGTGCGGATTGCCTGATGGGGCTGGACGCGGAGCACTTTGCGTTCTGATGGCGTGAGGTAACGAAAAACGCCGCGCCGGGGGACCGGGGCGGCGTTTTTCATTGGAGGATCGGTGTTGGGCGGTCCCTCACCCCAGCCCTCTCCCAGGGGGAGAGGGGGCCGTATGTGCCGAGATGAGTCCTGCTTTCACTGATGCGCCCAGCTAACGCAGAGCTTTCAATGCGTGCCGGTCGGTCCCCTCTACCTTTGGGAGAGGGTTAGGGTGAGGGGCTCTTGGTCTAAAGACTCAAGCCCGCTCCCACACCTCGAACGCATAAGCCGGCGTCTCGCCCTCGGCGTCATGCTCGATGCTCGACGCCAGATGCCAGTGCGCTTCATCCACTTCCGGGAAGTGCGCGTCACCCGCCGGGCTCAACCCCACACGGGTCAGGTAGAGGCGGTCGGCGCGAGCAAGGGCTTCGCCATACAGCTGCGCCCCGCCGATCAGCATCAGTTCCTCGGCCTCTTCCTGCTTCGCCCATTCGGCGGCGCGCTCAAGGGCGGCGTCGAGGCTGGTGAAGACTTCCGCGCCTTCCAGCTTCAGCCCGGCCTGGCGGGTGATCACGATGTTCAGCCGGCCCGGCAGCGGGCGGCCCAGCGAATCCCAGGTCTTGCGGCCCATGATCACCGGTTTGCCCAGGGTCATTGCCTTGAAGTGCTTGAGGTCCTGCGGCAGGTGCCAGGGCAGGCGGTTGTCGACGCCGATCACGCGGTTGTCGGCAAGGGCGGCGATCATCGCCAGGGGCAGGGCTTCGGACATCGTGACTCCAGTGCTGAACATCAGTGGGAACTCCCAGTGCCAGAGGATACCAGCCGCTCACCCTCGGCGGGGCCGGCGGCTGGCGGAACGCGCATGAAGAAGGTGCCGTCCTCGTTGACCTGGGTGATGCCGGTGGAGAGCACCTTGCGATAGTCCTTGAGGTTGAACGACAGCGTCTGCTCGGGCCGCTCGGCCTTGAGCAGAACCTGCGAGTAGGTGATGAGGATCTCGAAGATCTTCAGGTCCCCCGATTGCAGCCAGATATAGGACGGCCCTGCCTGGCGCGGCGGTTCGAAGGCCAGCGAAGTGGCGCCGGGCTTGGGCGCGAATTTCAGGTGCAGGCCCTTGGCATCCAGCCAGCTGGATTCGACGCGGCCATCGATGCCCACCAGCGGGAAGACCTGGTGGTAGTTCAGGTGCATCACGTTGTCCTGCAGCACCGCGCCGGGGCGCTCCAGGGTCACCAGTGAATCCAGGCGCAGGCCCACCAGGCTCATCGCGCCGTAGCTGGGCACGCCGAGCACCTTCACGCTGTCGGGCTGGTAGTCGAGGTTGTCGCCGTCGAGCTTCACCGTGCCGGACAGCCGCAGCGGCAGCCAGGGGCCGACGCCCAGCGGCTGCACCTCGCCGGAGACCAGCAGGCGGTCGCCTTCGACGCTCAGCTGGAAGCCGCGCAGCATGGTCTCCGGGTAATCGAGGATGTGCTGGTTGAACAGGTTGGCGAGCTGCTCGGGGCTGAGGATCACCTCGCCCTCGGAGACGTTGATGCGCATGTCCTGCGGGCGGTCGAAGTCGATCGGCTCGCCGGCCTTGAGCGGCACCAGCCAGCCCTTGAGCTGCGGGCTGTGGAAGCCGATGCCGTCCTGAAAATAGAGGTCGACGTTGTTCAGCAGGATGCCCACGCCGTCCTGGCCGGAGTCGCGCAGGCCGCCCGGCCGGCTGGCCTTGAAGTCCGCTGCCGGCGGCGTCTGCTGGAACCAGCCCTGGCGCAGCACGCCCAGTTCGCGCTGCTGCTTGTCGATGGCGCTCTCGGCGGCGGCGTTGCCGGCAAACGCCAGCAGGAGCAGGGAAGCGAGGAGGGTTCTCATAGGGCTTTCTCCTCCGGGGCGGGCGCCTTCACCGGCGAGACGGCGATGTGCACCATGCCGTCCTCGCGCAGGCGGATTTCGCCGTACTGCAGCTGGCGGCGGTAATCGTAGAGGTTGAACAGCAGCGGTGCGTCGGGGCTGAGACTGGTGAACAGCGCGTAGGCCTTCACCAGGATGGTCCGCGCCATCTTGATGTCGCCGCCCTCGATGAACATGTAGCTTTTCGGTGCCTTGAGCTGCGGCCATTTCAGCTCGGCCAGCTCACTGCCCAGCAGCAGGTCCATGCCACCATCGGCGAGTTTCAGGCGGCGCACGGTGAAGTCCAGGCGCGGCGGCGGGAACAGGCCGTCGAGGTCGACCAGGATGCGGTTGCCGATCAGCTGCATGTGCGCGGTGTGCAGTTGCAGCACCTCGGACATCTCGATGGACGCGGCGCTCAGTGACGGCGTGACGTCCACGTTGTCGACGTAGATCCGCTGCGGCACCAGCGCCACCTTCAGCGGCCCGGCCTGCTCGATCCCGGTGACCATCCGCAGCGGCCGCCAGCGCCCCTTGCGCAGCAGTTCGCCGTGGACTTCCTGGCCATCGGCGCGGGTGCTGAGTTTCAGGTTGCGCACCGGCGCGTTGGCGTTGCGCAGCTCTTCGTTGAGCAGGCTGGCGAGGGTGGCGTCGGCGACGAAGATGTCCCCGGCCTGGATGCGCGCGACCATGGACTTCGGGTCGTCGAGCATCAGTGGTGTTCCAGTGCCCGCCACCGGGCTCATCTGGATCAGCATCTTGCGGATGAAGAAGCCGATGTCGTCGTGCAGGCGGAAGTCGGTCTGGCTAATCCACAGTTGCGAGGTATTGCTGGCGGACTGCCGGGCGCTGACACTGGCGTCCAGCTGGCGCGGCGGCACGGCCTGCATCAGCGGCGTATCCGGCCCCCAGTCGGAGGGGCGTACCGGCGGTGTTTCCACGGCCGCCGCGGTGGTGGCGGCGAGCAGCAGGGGCAAGGCACTGAGCAGCGAGCGCAGCATGGCGAGGCCTCATTGTTGTTTTTATAGGGGCAGTGCTATCGGCTGAGTCTGAGCCCGCCTGCGCCGGACGAGAGCCCCTCCTTGGTTTGGTTGACGATGCAGGGTGTTACCGGCGGTGCCGGGACGCCGCGGCGAGCAGCGGTTATCCTTGCTGGCGAACACCGATGTCGGAGAACCCGTGAGCGAGTCCGCCCTCCAATCCCTGTGGCTGTGCGAGGCTGTGCGCCTGCGCGAGGAACAGGTCGGCCCCCTGGAAGACAGCGAGGCCAATCGCCGTGCCATCGTCGGCGGTGGCGACCTCGCCCAGCGCCTGCAGCACCGTGCGCTGCTGCTGGCCGAACGCGACGGCCAGCGCGCTGCCCTGCGTACCTGGAACCAGGGCGCACGCCTGGCCATCTATCTGCTGCTGGCCCTGGCGCTGTTCACTGGCGCTGGCCTGGCCTTTGCCGCGCTGGGCGACGGGCAGCGCCCGGTCAACGTGTTCTGGGCCCTGGCCAGCCTGCTCGGTCTGCACCTGATTACCCTGATCGGCTGGGCGCTGGCGTTCTTCGCCGGCGGCGAGGCAGCCGGGGCGCTGGGTCGTCTGTGGCTGTGGCTGAGCGGCAAGCTCGCCCGCGACGCCCATGCTGCTCAACTGGCGCCTGCCCTGCTGGTCCTGCTGGATCGGCAGAAACTCACACGCTGGGCGCTCGGCCTGCTGGTCCATGGCCTGTGGCTCGTCGCGCTGACGACCGCGCTGGGCGTGATGCTGGCGCTGCTGGCGACGCGGCGCTACGGCTTTGTCTGGGAGACCACCATCCTTGGCGGTGACACCTTCATCGCGCTGACCCACGGGCTTGGCGCACTGCCGTCGCTGCTCGGCTTCCCGCAGCCGGATTCCGATCTGGTGCGCGCCAGCGGCGATGCCCTGGTGGCCAGTGAAAACGCGCGCCACGCCTGGGCCGGCTGGCTGGTGGGTATCCTGCTGGTGTATGGCGTGCTGCTACGCGGCGCGCTCTGGCTGCTCTGCCTGTGGCGCTGGAAGCGCGGGCGCGCGCAGCTGGCGCTGGATGTCTCGCTGCCCGGCTACGCCCTGCTGCGCGAACGCCTGATGCCAGCCAGCGAACGGCTGGGCGTCAGCGATGCCGCGCCGGATGAGCTGATCGAACCACAAGCGCAGTTGCCGGCGTCCACCGCCGATGGCGCATTGCTGGTCTCCATCGAACTGCTGGACCGAGCCAACTGGCCGCCGAAGCTGCCGGAGGGGATTGCCAATGCCGGCGACCTCGACGACGGCGCCCAGCGTCGCCGCCTGCTGGAGCAACTGACCCGCTACCCGCCGGCGCGCCTGGTGATCGCCTGCGACCCGCGCCGTTCGCCGGACCGCGGCACCCTGGCGTTGATCGCCGAACTGTCGCGCTGCGCCGCCGCCACCCGCGTCTGGCTGCTGCAGGCGCCGCCGGGCGAAGCGCTGGACGCCGAGCGCCTGGGCGACTGGCACGCCGGCATCGAACGCCTGAATTTGCCTCACACCTCGGCATCCCCGCTGGGTTGGCTGGAGACCGGGCATGACTGATGCGCTGAAACTGGCCGTGGTCGGCCACACCAACGTCGGCAAGACCTCGCTGCTGCGGACCCTGACCCGCGACGTGGGCTTTGGTGAGGTATCCCATCGCCCCAGTACCACGCGGCATGTGGAAGGCGCACGGTTGTCGGTGGATGGCGAGCCGCTGCTGGAGCTGTACGACACGCCGGGTTTGGAGGACGCCATCGCCCTGCGCGATTTCCTCGACGGCCTGGAGCGCCCCGGCGAACGCCTGGATGGCCCGGAGAAACTCCGTCGTTTCCTCGACGGTAGCGAAGCCCGCGGCCGCTTCGAGCAGGAAGCCAAGGTGCTGCGCCAGTTGCTCGCCTCCGACGCGGGCCTCTACGTGATCGACGCCCGCGAACCAGTGCTGGCCAAGTACCGCGACGAACTGGCGGTGCTAGCCGCCTGCGCCCGGCCGCTGCTGCCGGTGCTGAATTTCGTCGCCAGCCCGCAGCATCGTGAAGAGCAGTGGCGCGAGGCGCTGTCCCGTCTCGGTCTGCACGCGCTGGTGCGCTTCGACAGCGTGGCGCCGCCGCTGGATGGTGAACGCCGCCTCTACGAAAGCCTGGCGCTGCTGCTGGAGCGTGCGCGGCCGCAGCTGGACCGGCTGGTGGCCGATCACGAAGCGCAAGCCGTTGCTCGCCGCGAGGCCGGTGCGCGGCTGATCGCCGAACTGCTGGTGGATGTCGCCGCCTGCCGCCAACTGGTGCCGGCCGGCGATGCGGCAGTGCGCGCCGCCACCGAGACGCTGCGCAACCAGGTGCGCCAGCGCGAAGACAGCTGCGTGAAGGCGCTGCTCAGCCTCTACGCCTTCCGCAAGGACGATGCCCGCGCGGCTGATCTGCCATTGATGGACGGCCGCTGGGGCGATGACCTGTTCAACCCGGAAACCCTGCGCCAACTCGGTATTCGCCTGAGTGGCGGTGTTGCGGCGGGCGCGGCAGCGGGAGCGGGTATCGATCTGCTGGTCGGTGGCCTGACCCTCGGCGCGGCGACCGCATTGGGCGCCATTGCCGGCGGCGCCTGGCAGACCGTCGGCCATTACGGCCAGCGCCTGCTGGGCAAGCTCAAGGGCAGCCGCGAACTGTCGGTGGATGACGGCGTGCTGCGCCTGTTGGCGCTGCGCCAACGGCAACTGCTGGCGGCGTTGCAGACCCGTGGGCACGCGGCGGTGGAGGCGATTCACCTGCAGTCGCCGGAAGACAAGCAATGGCGCGAAGGCAAGCTGCCCGAGGCGCTGCGCAAGGCGCGGGCGCATCCGGAGTGGTCGAGCCTCAATGGCAAGCGGCGCGCGGAGAAGACCGAGCGGCAGGAGGCGGTGGCGCAGTTGGCCGCGCAGTTGCTCGAACCATAAGCCCACCGTCAATTTGCAAAATCGACATGGCTGGCGCCCCCTCACCCTAACCCTCTCCCAGAGGGAGAGGGGACCGAACGGTGCAGGGAGAACCAACAGTATCAGCCGGTACGATCTGCCCCCTCTCCCTCTGGGAGAGGGCTGGGGTGAGGGCAAGGCATGAGCGCCGAATTTACCTGTAGGAGCGAGCTTGCTCGCGAACGCTCTCAGACGAGTGAAACCATCTCCACCCTTGGCTGCCCGTCGACAATCTCCAGGATCGCCAAGGCAACCGGCAACTTGAACCGCCTCGGCCCTGCACTCCCCGGATTCAGGTACAGCACCCCAGCACGCACCTCGTTCAGCGGCTTGTGCGAATGCCCCGCCAGCACCACGTCGATGCCTTCGGCCGCAGGATCAATGGCCAACTGCTTGAGGTCGTGGATCAGGTAGAGCCGCAGCCCGCCCAGCTCCAGCAGCAAGGTCTCCGGCAGCGCATCAGCCCAGTCGTCGCTGTCGTTGTTGCCACGCACCACGTCCAGCGGAGCGAGCTCGCGGAGCTCGTCGAGCAGCGAGGCGGGGCCGATATCGCCCAGGTGCAGGATGCGCTGGCAGCCTTGCAGCGCCGCCAGCGCTTCGGGGCGCAGCAGGCCGTGGGTGTCGGCGATGACGCCGATGCGCAGGGAAGTGGTCATGCCAGGGAGCATAAACGACGACGCCACCCGCAGGTGGCGTCGTGGTTGGATCAACCGTTGTGCGAAGCCTTGGCGGCGTCGGACTCGGGCAGGAACCAGTTCAGCAGCAACGCGCAGATGCCGCCGGTGGCGACGCCGGATTCCAGCACGTTGCGGATCGCGTGGGGCATGTGTGCGAGGAACTCCGGCACCTGCGAGATGCCCAGGCCCAGCGCCAGGCTGACGGCGATGATCAGCAGCGCGCGACGGTCCAGATGGGTACCGGCGAGGATGTTGATGCCGGAAGCGGCGACCGCGCCGAACATCACCATCACCGCGCCGCCGAGCACCGGCTCGGGAACGGCCTGGATCACCCCGGCGACGCTGGGGAACAGGCCCAGCACGACGAGCATCGCGGCGATCCACAGGCCGACATGGCGGCTGGCGACGCCAGTCAGCTGGATCACCCCGTTGTTCTGCGCGAACACCGAGCTGGGGAAGGTGTTGAACAGGCCGGCCAGCAGCGAGTTGGCGCCGTTCACCAGCACGCCGCCCTTGATGCGCTGCATCCACAGCGGGCCTTCCACCGGCTGCTTGGAGATCTTGCTGGTGGCGGTGACGTCGCCGATGGCTTCCAGCGAGGTCACCAGGTAGATCACCAGCATCGGGATGAACAGGCTCCAGGAGAAACCCAGGCCGAAGTGCAGCGGCACCGGAACCTGGAAGGCCGGCGCTTCGTGCATGCCGGTGAAGTCCAGGCGGCCCAGGTAGCCGGCCAGCGCGTAGCCCACCGCCAGGGCGATGACGATGGCACCGCTGCGCATCCACACCACCGGGATGCGGTTGAGAATGACGATGATCGCCAGTACCAGGCCCGACAGCATCAGGTTTTCGCCGTTGGCGAAGGTGCCGTTGGCCATGGCGGAGAAGCCGCCACCCATGCTGATCAGGCCGACCTTGATCAGGGTGAGGCCGATCATCAGCACCACGATGCCGGTGACCAGCGGGGTGATCAGGCGCTTCACGAATGGCAGGATGCGCGACACGCCCATTTCCACGAAGGAGCCGGCCATTACCACGCCGAAGATCGCTGCCATGACGGCTTCCACCGGCGTGCCGCTCTTCACCATCAGCGCTCCGCCGGCGATCAGCGGGCCGACGAAGTTGAAGCTGGTGCCCTGGACGATCAGCAGCCCCGCGCCGAACGGCCCGAAGCGCCTGCACTGGACGAAGGTGGCGATGCCGGAGATCACCAGCGACATCGACACGATCAGGTTGGTGTCGCGCGGCGACACGCCCAGCGCCTGGCAGATCAGCAGGCCCGGGGTGACGATCGGCACGATGATCGCCAGCAGGTGCTGCAGCGCCGCGAGCAGGGCGATGGGCAGGGCAGGGCGGTCTTCCAGGCCGTAGACCAGGTCGGGCTGATCCTGGGCGGCGGACGGGTTCTCGAGGGAGCTCATGGGCGGCGGTCCGGGAAAAAAGAGCGCGATTTTACTGGCCCGGAGCGGGATCGCACAGTGCCATGAGGCAAGGAGGGATAAATGGAGAAGGCTGTTTTCCTACGTACTGGCTGGGCAGGTGCCGCGCAGGGCCTTCGGCGAAGGAGAAAAGTGCTGAATTTTCAACAGGCTGTGCGGACGCCTCTGAATGTTTTAACCCGTTGGCGTGACTTCACTGGAATGCATCCGGAGCCATTCGGGGTTCCGGCCCAATCCCTGGGAGCATGCAAATGCATAAGCAACAACGTGGCTTCACTCTGATTGAGCTGATGATCGTGGTGGCGATCATCGGGATTCTGGCTTCGGTTTCCTTGCCCTTGTATTCGGACTATTCGTCCCGGTCGAAAGCAGCGGCCGCGATGACTGAGATTTCCGGTGTTAAAACCGCAGTTGGCCTGTGCATCGCGGAAGTGGGCTCCACGAAGGGGTGTGACGCCGGAGCCTATGGGATTCCAGAAAAATTCGACGTGACCACCAATATCACGGGTGATTATTCGGTGAAGGACGGGGTCATCAAGTTCAAGACCAGTGCGACCGATAGCAAGGGGAAGGAACTTGAGCTGGAAATGAAGCCCAAGGCAGATACCAAATCGAGCCTGATCTGGGAGGTGTCGGGCACCATCTGCGACGCCGAGCGTGGCATCAAGCCCGGTACGGGCGGTTGTGCCAAGACCGACTCGAAGGACGGTTGATCTCCTGGTTTCATCGCGCACAAAAAAGCCCGGCATTCGCCGGGCTTTTTCATCTCACCGCCTGACTCAACCGTCCAGCAGCGACTTGTCGCGCACTGCGCCCTTGTCGGCGCTGGTGGCCAGCAGGGCGTAGGCCTTCAGCGCGGTGCTCACCTTGCGCGCGCGCGGCTGTGCCGGCTTCCAGCCTTTCTTGTCCTGCTCGGCGCGGCGGGTGGCCAGTTCTTCATCGCTCACCAGCAGGTTGATGCTGCGGTTGGGGATGTCGATCAGTACCTTGTCGCCGTCCTGCACCAGGCCGATGGCGCCGCCCGCGGCGGCTTCCGGCGAGGCGTGGCCGATGGACAGGCCCGAGGTGCCGCCGGAGAAGCGGCCGTCGGTGAGCAGGGCGCATTCCTTACCCAGGCCCTTGGATTTCAGGTAGCTGGTCGGATAGAGCATTTCCTGCATGCCCGGGCCGCCTTTCGGGCCTTCGTAGCGGATGATCACGATGTCGCCCGGCTTCACTTCGTCGGCGAGGATGCCCTTCACGGCGCCGTCCTGGCTTTCGAAGATCTTTGCGCGGCCTTCGAACACGTGGATGGATTCGTCCACGCCAGCGGTCTTCACCACGCAACCGTCGAGGGCGATGTTGCCGTACAACACGGCCAGGCCGCCTTCCTGGGAGTAGGCGTGCTCGACGCTGCGGATGCAGCCTTCGGCGCGGTCGTCGTCCAGGGTGTCCCAGCGGGTGCTCTGGCTGAACGCCACCTGGGTCGGGATGCCGGCAGGGCCGGCCTTGAAGAAGGTGTGGACCTTCTCGTCCCGGGTCTGGGTGATGTCCCACTGGGCGATGGCGTCGGCCATGCTCGGGCTGTGCACGGTCGGCACGTCGGTGTGCAGCAGGCCGCCACGGGACAGTTCGCCGAGAATGGAGAAGATGCCGCCGGCGCGGTGCACGTCTTCCATGTGGTACTTCTGGATGTTCGGCGCCACCTTGCACAGCTGCGGCACCTTGCGCGACAGGCGATCGATGTCGCGCAGGTCGAAGGCGATCTCCGCCTCCTGCGCTGCGGCCAGCAGGTGCAGGATGGTGTTGGTCGAACCGCCCATGGCGATGTCCAGGGTCATGGCGTTCTCGAACGCCTTGAAGCTGGCGACGTTGCGCGGCAGTACGGACTCATCGCCCTCGCCGTAGTAGCGCTGGCAGAGCTCGACGGCCAGGCGGCCGGCGCGCAGGAACAGCTGCTCGCGGTCGGAGTGGGTCGCCAGGGTGGAGCCGTTGCCGGGCAGGCCGAGGCCGAGGGCTTCGACCAGGCAGTTCATCGAGTTGGCGGTGAACATGCCGGAGCAGGAACCGCAGGTCGGGCAGGCGCTGCGCTCGTACTCGGCGACTTTTTCGTCGGAGCAGGAGTCGTCGGCGGCAACCACCATGGCGTCGACCAGGTCCAGACCGTGGTTGGCCAGCTTGGTCTTGCCGGCTTCCATCGGGCCGCCGGAGACGAACACCACCGGGATGTTCAGGCGCAGGGCGGCCATCAGCATGCCGGGGGTGATCTTGTCGCAGTTGGAGATGCAGACGATGGCGTCGGCGCAGTGGGCGTTGACCATGTATTCCACGGAGTCGGCGATGATCTCGCGCGACGGCAGGGAATAGAGCATGCCGTCATGGCCCATGGCGATGCCGTCGTCCACGGCGATGGTGTTGAATTCCTTGGCCACGCCGCCGTGTTTTTCGATCTCGCGGGCGACCAGTTGGCCCAGGTCCTTCAGGTGCACGTGGCCGGGCACGAACTGGGTGAAGGAGTTGGCGATGGCGATGATCGGTTTCTTGAAGTCTTCGTCCTTCATCCCGGTGGCGCGCCAGAGGGCACGGGCGCCGGCCATGTTGCGGCCATGGGTGGAGGTTTTCGAGCGGTAATCGGGCATGACAGGTTCCTGCGCATCAGGTCACGGTGGGAGTCGATCCGGGTCTTCTGTGCGGCGGCGTACAGCGGGTAGGGCTGGCCGGCGAGACCTTGAGCAGACTCTAAGTCGTATCGTGAGCGCGGTACGCACCGGATGCAAACAGCAGATGGCCTTGCATGGGCGAGGTCGGCGCGGGGCGTGGCGGGGTCACCGCCTGCTCGGCCGGGGCTCACAGGCCCGCCGGGGGATAAATGGCAGGAATGAGCCGGATTCTACGCCGGCCCTTGCCGCCAGGGAAAGGCTGGCGGTCGGCGCGGGCCATAGACTTTCGCCGCGCTGGCGTGGTCAGAATGGCCATTGAGGCTTTTCGATCCCGTTCGTTGAAGGAGCAACCCCATGAAAGTCATCTCCGTCGCCCTACTGGCCGCGCTCTGCGTTGGTAGCGTGCAGGCCTCGTCCGACGCGGCCTGGCAGGCGCAGGACAAGCAGCAGCGCGAGGCCTGCCTGGCGCTGAGCCATCTGCAGAACAAGAAGGTGCTGGGCGCGCCGGTGTTGTTCGACGATAGCGTCGGCTATACGGCACTGATGATCGGCGGTCGCTACCCGCAGAAACATATGCAGGGCAAGCAGGGCCGCGAGCTGTGCCTGTTCCAGCGCAGCACCGGCAAGGCGGTGATCAGCGAAGCGGATTCGCTGATGCCGGTGAAGTAAGGGGGTGAGGGACCTTATCTCGTAGGGCGCATAACGCCCCTGGTGTTATCCGCCGACTCGTGGATGGAGCCGGCGGATAAAGCGTTCCGCTTTACGCGCCCTACTTTACTGAAATGATGCAGCGTTGCCGGTCGTAGGGTGCATAACGCCTCAAGCGTTATCCGCCGTCCGCCGTTGAAACGAAAAACGGGGCGCCTTCTATCTGGAGGCGCCCCGTTTTCGGGCTGAACCGTCTTAGCCGTTGGGCAGCAGGCGCACGGTCAGGCTCTTGATGTAGCGGGTTTCCGGGATTGCCAGGTGGACCGGATGGTCCGGGCCCTGGCCGCCGCGCTCGAGCAGCTGGATGTTGCGGTCCAGGTGGCGGGCGCTGCCCAGCAGGATGTTCTGCAGGTCGTCCTCGGGCAGGTGCATCGAGCAGGAGGCGCTGACCAGCACGCCGTCCTTGGACAGCAGGCGCATGGCCTGTTCGTTGAGGCGGCGGTAGGCGGCCTCGCCGTTCTTCAGGTCCTTCTTGCGCTTGATGAAGGCGGGCGGGTCGGCAACGATCACATCGAAGCGTTCGTCGGCGGCCTTCAGTTCGCGCAGGGCATCGAACACGTCACCTTCCACGCAGGCGACTTTCTCGGCCAGGCCGTTGAGGGTGGCGTTGCGCTCGACGCCATCCAGGGCGAAGCCGGAGGCGTCGACGCACATCACTTCGCTGGCGCCGAAGGCCGCCGCCTGGATGCCCCAGCCGCCGATGTAGCTGAACAGGTCGAGCACGCGCTTGCCCTGCACATAGGGCTGCAGGCGCGCGCGGTTCATGCGGTGGTCGTAGAACCAGCCGGTCTTCTGGCCAGCCAATACCGGGGCTTCGAACTTCACGCCGTTCTCTTCCAGGCCGACCCATTCCGGGACTTCGCCGTAGGCGTTCTCGACGTAGCGCTCAAGGCCTTCGGCATCGCGGGCGCTGGAGTCGTTCTTCCACAGCACGGCGCTGGGCTTGAGCACCTGCAGCAGGGCGGCGAGGACGTCGTCGCGGTGCTTCTCCATGGTCGCCGAGGCGAGCTGGACTACCAGCACGTCGCCGAAACGGTCGACCACCAGGCCCGGCAGCAGGTCGGCGTCACCATAGACGAGGCGGTAGAACGGCTTGTCGAACAGGCGCTCACGCAGGCTCAGGGCCACGTTCAGGCGGTGAACCAGCAGGGATTTGTCGAGAACGTGCTTGGTATCGCGGGAGATCAGGCGGGCACAGATGAGGTTGTTCGGGCTCATCGCGACGATGCCCAGCGGCTTGCCGTTGGCCATTTCGAGGATGGCCTGTTCGCCGGCGCCGAATCCGTTCAGCGGGGTGGCGGCGACGTCCACCTCATTGCTGTAGACCCACAGGTGGCCGGCGCGCAGGCGGCGCTCGGCGTTGGCTTTCAGACGCAGGCTGGGCAGGGTCATGGGGAAGGGCTCCGGCAAAAGAGCGGGATTATAGCGCAGCGACGTGCGCCGCCGGAGCGCGGCGCACGGGCTTTTGATCGGCGGCGTTCAGGCGGCCAGGGTTTCGATCAGCTGTTTGTTGAAGGCGGGGATATCATCGGGCTTGCGGCTGCTGATCAGCAGGCCGTCCTTGACCACCTGGCGGTCGACCCAGTGGCCGCCGGCATTGTTGATGTCGTCCTTGAGCGAGTTCCAGCTGGTCAGGGTCTTGCCCCTCACCAGCCCGGCCGATACCAGCAGCCAGGCGCCATGGCAGATCACGGCGATGGGTTTGTCGGCCCCGGCGGCCTTCTGCACGATTTCCTGGGCCTTGGGCAGGTTGCGGATCTGGTCGGCGTTGATCACGCCGCCGGGCAGCAGCACCGCGTCATAGTCATCGATGCGGGCGGTCTCGAAGGTGCCGTCGACCTTGAAGTTGTCCGCCGGCTTGTCGTGGTGCCAGCCGCGTACCTTGTCGGTACTGTCGGAGAGGATTTTCACCTTGGCGCCGGCCTCCTCGAGCGCCTCGCGCGGGCCGGTCAGTTCGACCTGCTCGAAGCCGTCGGTGACCAGGATGGCAATGGTCTTGCCTTTGAGTGTCTGGCTCATGGCTTGTCTCCCATTTCTTCCGCTTGGGTGTAAAGGTTCCGACACAGCTGCCGATGAAAGTTCAATCAAAAGCAGACGTTCCAGAAGCCTCGGCTCTGGGTAAACTGTGCGCCCCGTCAACTTTTCACAGCGCGCCCCATGTCCCAAGAACTCTCCGCCGAACAGATCCGTCAGGCCCTGCAGGGCATCAGCGTGCCGCCACAGCCGCAGATCATGGTTGACCTGCAGATGGAGCAGTTCATGCCCAACCCCGACCTGAAGGCGATCGCCAAGCTGATCAGCCAGGACCCGGGGCTGTCCGGTGCACTGCTGAAACTGGTGAATTCACCGTTCTTCGGCCTGGCCAATCGCATCACCTCGATCCAGCGCGCGGTGAACCTGCTGGGCAGCCGCTCGGTGATCAACCTGATCAACGCCCAGTCGATCAAGGGCGAGATGACCGACGCCACCATCGTCACTCTCAACCGCTTCTGGGACACCGCCCAGGACGTCGCCATGAGTTGCCTGACCCTGGCCAAGCGCATCGGCTACGAATCGGTGGACGAGGCCTATGCGCTGGGGTTGTTCCACAACTGCGGCATCCCGCTGATGCTCAAGCGCTTCCCGCACTACATGGCGGTGCTGGAGGAGGCCTATGCCAGCGCGAGCGACGAGCGTCGGGTGGTGGATACCGAGAACCGCGTGCTGAACACCAACCACGCGGTGGTCGGCTACTTCACCGCGCGCTCCTGGCGCTTGCCGGAGCACGTCTGCGAAGCGATCGCCAACCATCACAACGCGCTGTCGATCTTCAGTGACGACAACTCCCGCGATACCCAGCTGAAGAACCTGCTGGCGATCCTCAAGATGGCCGAGCACATCTGCGGCTCCTACCGCGTACTGGGCAACCAGGACGAGGACCACGAATGGGAGAGCGTGCGCGCGCTGGTACTGGACTACGTCGGCCTCACCGAGTACGACTTCGAGAACCTCAAGGGCAGCATTCTCGAACTGGGTGTGGGGCAGGGAACTTACTGATCTGGCGCCCCGAAGCGGCGGGTAGCGATCGCGGATAAATCCGCTCCTACTCGGCCGGTCGGACCTCCAGGTGTCCCTGTAGGAGCGAGCTTGCTCGCGAACGAATTTTCCCGACGACGACGGCGTTGAGCGGTTCGCGAGCGAGCTCGCTCCTACACATTTACCGACACGCCCTGTGACTCGTCAGGCATGAAAAAGCCGGGCATCTGCCCGGCTTTTTCGTTCAACGTCGGTGATCAGTCGATCATGTCGCTGAAACGCTCGTCCTTCTTGTAGGCGATGGTCTGGCTGAAGCCGGGGACCTGGATGCCCCGGTCGCTGATCTCGATGGCCTGCTCGTCGATCATGTCGTTGCCGAAGTTGTAGATGATGTCGAAACGGCCCTGGGTCGCGGCTTCGTCGTACTGGCGGGCGGCGGCGCGGGTGGCTTCGCGGCGTGCCTGGTAGTCGTTGAAGGCCGCATCGCCGTGGCGCTTGCGCAGCATCTTCTCGGTGACGGCCGGGGACAGCAGCACACCGGTGGCGTTGTTGCCGCCGAAGCCCTTGGAATTGATGAAGCAGACTTCCAGGTCGTCGCGGCGCACATCGCTGTTGGACAGGGCGATGTGATCCTTGAAGACATCGTCGGCGAACTTGTCGACGGTCTTGATGCCGGGAATCACACCGTAGCGGAAGGTGCCCAGGGCAGAGATCAACTGGTCGGCGCTGGCGGTGGCCAGGGAGTGGCCGACGAAGGCTTTCACTGCGGTGACCGGCCAGCCTTCGATGCCGAAGGCGGTGGCGACGCGGTCGAGGATTTCCGACTCGGTCACGCGGTTGGCCGGGGTACTGGAGCCGTGGGCGTGGACGAAGCTGTGCTGGCGCACGCTTTTCTCGCCAACGATCTGCGCGGCGGCGGCCACGGCCTTGGCCATGGTCAGGTAGTTGCCCGGGCCGGGAGCGGAAATGGACTTCTTGAAGCCGTCGGCGTTGATGAACACGTCCGGCACCGAACCATGGATATCGGCGCCCAGCTCCAGGGCCAGGGCGTCGTCCATCAACACCACGTACTGCGCGGACTCCGCCAGGGAGAAACCGCAGTTGTCGCCGAACGGGCGGCTGGCGCGGCGGAAGTCGACGTCGTCGCGGCCTTCGATCAGGCGCAGGCCTTCCTCGGTGGCCAGCGCGCCCATGGCGGCGTAGCCCTCGATGATTTCCGAGGTGATCGGCGCCTCGGCGTTGCCGACGATGGCCACGCGGGCCTGGCCGGTGGTGATGACGTCGATGCCTTTCTGCAGGTTGTACAGGAAAGTCGCGCAGGCGCCGGTGACGCTGCCGGTCATGCCGACACTGCCGAGCACGTAGGCGTTGATGAAGTCGGTGGGCATGCTGTTGAAGCCCAGCGGCAGCTGCTTGGCCGACACGCGGTGGCCGCGCAGGCGCGATTGCAGCAGGCCGCCGAAGCCGTTCTCGTCCAGCTGGCTCATGATGCTGCTGGAGAATACGGCGATTTCGTCGGGTTGCACCGCGTTGCAGATGGTCTGCCAATCGATGCCGGTGGAGCGCACGGCGTCGGTGGCGGCGACCACGGACATCTGCAGGCCGCGTGGGTGGAAGCGCGAGTTGTACAACTCGCCCGGCTCGAAGCCGGTGGGCAGTTGGCCGGCGGATTTCACCGGCAGCGCACGGTAGCTGTCGACCTTGAATTCGCAGCTGTCGTGCAGGGTGACGCGAACTTCACCGCCTTCGAGCTCTTCCACCGACCAGTTGGCCGGCAGTGGCTCGGGCAGTTGCTTGCGCAGGGTGCTGAAGCTCACCGGGTTGCCGGCGGCATTGACGGTCAGGCTCTTGTGGCAATGCGCGGCGTCGACGTCGAGGTATTGCAGCTCGATGCGGCGGATCAGGGTGGACTGGCGAATCTGCTGCTCGAAACGTTGCTCGATGGCAGCCAGATCTAGGGCGTTGCCGTCGGCATCCTGGTATTGGCCGTCGACGACCTTGACCAGCTTCATCATCACCGCGAGGCCGGCGAGGGTTTCCTGGCGGGCGGCGGGCTCCATGGATTCGAGGACGGTGCGGCGGAACCCATGGTGGAAGGAACTGCGGCCAGCCGCGTTATATCCACCAAAACCAACGATGACCGGTAGTCGAGACATCTCTCGGAAACTCCTTCAGCAAGTGCATCTTGTGCGACTGGGCGCCAGTTGCGCATGGAGGCGCGGCCCGGTGGCACAAAGCCAGGCGGTGGCTTCTAGTGATTCGAATGCTTTAGCTGACGAGGATCATGACCGCCGAGTCACGCTCGCGCCAGGAATTGTCGGAAGAAGGCGACGAGTTTCCAGGCAGATCGCTCAGGGGACTCTGAACGAAAACGGGAGCCGTTCCGGGCTCCCGTTTCGATATTGCCTTTGCTGAGGGCAGGGCTTAACGGTACTCGATGCCAGCCTTTTTGGTGCTGACGCGGGTGCCGGATTCGCCTTTGGTGATAGCGACGATGTTTTCCAGCGAGCCGATCACTGCATCTTTACCGGTGGCGCGGGCGAACTCGATGGCCGCCATGACCTTCGGACCCATGGAGCCGGCGGCGAAGCCGAGGCGTTCCAGTTCGTCCGGGTGGGCCTGGGCGATGCCTTTCTGGGTCGGTTTGCCCCAGTCGATGTAGGCGGCGTCCACGTCGGTGGCGATGATCAGGATGTCAGCCGACAGCTCCTGGGCCAGCAGCGAGGAGCAGAGGTCCTTGTCGATCACCGCTTCGACGCCGGAGAGTTTCTTGCCGGATTCGTCGTACATGGTCGGGATGCCGCCGCCGCCTGCGCAGATGACGATGGTGCCTTTCTCCAGCAGCCACTTGACTGGGCGGATCTCGAAGATGCGCTTCGGACGCGGGCTGGCGACCACGCGGCGGAACTTGTCGCCGTCCGGGGCGATGCTCCAGCCCTTCTCCTTGGCGAGGGCTTCTGCCTCTTCCTTGGAGTAGACCGGGCCGATGGGCTTGGTCGGGTTCTGGAAGGCCGGGTCCTTGGCGTCGACTTCGACCTGGGTGAGGATGGTGGCGAACGGTACTTCGAACGGCAGCAGGTTGCCCATTTCCTGTTCGATCATGTAGCCGATCATGCCTTCGGTCTCGGCGCCGAGGACATCCAGCGGATAGGGTGCAACCTTGTCGTAGGCAGCGCCCTGCAGGGCCAGGAGGCCGACCTGCGGGCCGTTGCCGTGGGCGATCACCAGCTCGTTGCCGGGAGCGACCTTGGAAATCTGTTCGGCGGCGATCCGAACGTTCAAGCGTTGATTGTCAGCAGTCATGGGCTCGCCACGACGCAGCAGGGCATTACCGCCCAATGCGACGACGATACGCATATTCAGTACCTCCGAAAGAGTGGAAACGCGCCCGGGGCCTGCGCTTCAACGCGGCCCCGGGGCGGCCCGGCATTACATGTCGGCGAGGGTCGATACGAGGATTGCCTTGATGGTGTGCATGCGGTTTTCCGCTTGCTCGAAGGCAATGTTGTACGGGGATTCGAAGACGTCTTCGGTGACTTCGATGCCGTTCTTCAGGTTCGGGTACTTGGCGGCGATTTCCTTGCCGACCTTGGTCTCGCTGTTGTGGAAGGCGGGCAGGCAGTGCATGAACTTCACGCGCGGATTGCCGGCAGCTTTCATCATGTCCATGTTGACCTGATACGGCAGCAGCTCGTTGATGCGTTCGCCCCAGGCTTCCACCGGCTCACCCATGGAAACCCAGACGTCAGTGTGGATGAAGTCCACGCCCTTGACTGCCACTTTCGGGTCTTCGGTGATGGTGATGCGCGCACCGCTTTCTTCAGCGAATTTCTTGCAGGCGGCGACGTGTTCGTCGGTCGGCCAGAGTTCCTTCGGTGCGGCGATACGCACGTCCATGCCGAGCTTGGCGCCGATCAGCAGCAGGGAGTTACCCATGTTGTTGCGGGCGTCACCCAGGTAGGCGTAGCTGATGTCGTGCAGCGGCTTGTCGCTGTGCTCACGCATGGTCAGCACGTCGGCCAGCATCTGGGTCGGGTGGTACTCGTCGGTGAGGCCGTTGAACACCGGAACACCGGCGAACTTGGCCAGCTCCTCGACGATCTCCTGCTTGAAGCCACGGTACTCGATGGCGTCGTACATGCGACCCAGAACGCGGGCGGTGTCCTTCATCGATTCCTTGTGGCCGATCTGCGAGGAGTTCGGGTCGATGTAGGTGACGTTGGCGCCCTGGTCATAGGCGGCGACTTCGAAGGCACAACGGGTGCGGGTCGAGGTCTTTTCGAAGATCAGCGCAATGTTGTTGCCTTTGAGGTGTTGCTGCTCGGTACCGGTGTACTTGGCGCGCTTGAGGTCGCGGGACAGGTCGAGCAGATAGCGCAACTCGCGAGTGCTGTGGTGCATCAGGCTGAGCAGGTTGCGGTTGTGCATATTGAAAGCCATGTTCGTTCTCCTTGTGGGATGGAAAGCTAGGCCTCGTCAGTACAGCTCGTGGCTGGCGGGGCAGGCGGCCCCGGCTAGGGCCGCCTTTTTCAGATCAATGCGCTCTGTTGGAGGTAATTGCGTTCCTGGTGTGACCGCGGATCAATAGTCGATCGGGTCACGGATGATCGGGCAGGTCATGCAGTGACCGCCGCCACGGCCCCGGCCCAGTTCGCCGGCGCTGATGGTGATGACTTCCACACCGGCCTTGCGCAGCAGGGTGTTGGTGTAGGTGTTGCGGTCATAACCAACCACCACGCCCGGTTCCAGGCAGACCACGTTGTTGCCGTCGTCCCACTGCTCGCGCTCGGCGGCGAAGCTGTTGCCGCCGGTTTCGACGACGCGCAGTTTCTTCAGGCCCAGGCTCTCGGCGACGACGGTCATGAAGTCCTTGTCTTCGCGCTGGACGTTGATGCCGTAGGGGCTCTTCTCGTCCGGGCGCAGGGTGAAGGCAACGATCTCTTTCACCACTTCCGGGAAGACAGTGACCAGGTCGCGGTCGCAGAAGGTGAAGACGGTGTCCAGGTGCATCGCGGCGCGGGACTTCGGCAGGCCGGCGACGATGACTTTCTCGGCAGCGCCCTTGGCGAACAGTGCCTGGGCGACCTGGCCGATGGCCTGGCGGGAGGAGCGCTCACCCATACCGATCAGCACGACACCGTTGCCGATGGGCATGACGTCGCCGCCTTCGAGGGTGGACATGCCGTGGTCCTTGTCCGGATCGCCGTACCAGACTTCGAATTCGGCGTTGGTGAATTCCGGGTGGAACTTGTAGATCGCGGTGGTCAGCAGGGTTTCCTGACGTCGCGCCGGCCAGTACATCGGGTTCAGGGTCACACCGCCGTAGATCCAGCAGGTGGTGTCACGAGTGAACTGGGTGTTGGGCAGCGGCGGCAGCAGGAAGCTGGAGTGGCCGAGGTAGTCGCGGTACATCTTCAGCGCTTTCGCGCCTTCGCTTTCCGGGATGTCATCGGAGGCCACGCCACCAATGAGGAATTCAGCCAGCTTGCGGGGCTCCAGGCTTTCCAGCCAGCCACGCAGTTCCTGGGTCAGGCCGACGCCAACGCTGTCGTTGGTGATCTTGCGATCGAGGATCCACTTGAGGGCTTCGGGATTCTGGACGGTCTCGGTCAGCAGGTTGTGCATTTCGAGGACGTCGATGCCACGCTCGCGCATCTTGGTGACGAAGTCGAAGTGGTCACGCTTCGCCTGGTTCACCCAGATAACGTCGTCGAACAGCAACTCGTCGCAGTTGCTCGGGGTCAGGCGTTGGTGGGCGAGTCCGGGCGAGCAGACCATCACTTTGCGTAGTTTGCCAGCTTCAGAATGGACGCCAAGTTTGGTTTTTTCCGTGCTCATGAGATGTCTCCAGGAGTTACAGAGTGAGGAAGCCGTCGTAGAGGCCATAGGCCGCGATCAGTGCACCGATCACGACTACTGCGAAGATGAGCTTCTCGACATTGGTGAAGATGGGTTGACCCACTTCATGTTTCGCTTTGGCGAAGAGGATGACGCCGGGCGCGTAGAGCAGCGCCGACAGCAGCAGGTATTTCAGACCGCCTGCGTAGATCAGCCACACCGCGTAGAGAACCGAGATACCGGCGATGATCAGGTCTTTGGTGCGGTCGGCCGAGTCGGTCTCGTAGGTCTCGCCCTTGACTGCCAGCAGCAGGCCGTAGGCCGCGGACCAGAAGTACGGGATCAGGATCATCGAGGTGGCCAGCAGCAGCATCTTGGTGTACGGGTCCATGCCACCATCGGCGCTGCCGGAGGTGAAGAACACGATGACCAGGAAGACCTGCACGCAGATGTTGGTCAGCCACAGGGCGTTGGCCGGCACCTGGTTGGCGTTCTCCTTGCGGAGGAACTCCGGCATGGTGTGGTCCTTGGCGGCGGCGAACATGATCTCGGCGCACAACAGTACCCAGGAGAGCAGGGCACCCAGCAGGGAGATCAGCAGACCGACGCTGATCAGGACAGCGCCCCAGTGACCGACCACGTGCTCCAGCACCAGCGCCATCGACGGGTTCTGCAGCTTGGCCAGTTCCGGCTGGGTCATCACGCCCATGGACAGCACGTTCACCAGTACCAGCAGCAGCAGGACGGTGATGAAGCCGATCACGGTAGCTTTACCGACGTCCGAGCGTTTTTCCGCACGGGAGGAGAAGATGCTCGCGCCTTCGATGCCGATGAACACCCACACGGTGACCAGCATCATGTTGCGCACCTGGTTCATCACGCTGCCCAGGTCAGGATTGCTCTTGCCCCAGATGTCGGCGGTGAAGATGTCCAGCTTGAAGGCGAACAGGCAGATCAGGATGAACAGGAACAGCGGGACGATCTTCGCCACCGTGGTGATGGTGTTGATGAACGCCGCTTCCTTGATCCCGCGCAGCACCAGGAAGTGCAGGGCCCACAAGAGGATCGACGCGCAGACGATCGCCGCGACGGTGTCACCCTTGCCGAAGATCGGGAAGAAGTAGCCCAGGGTGCTGAACAGCAGAAGGAAGTAACCGACGTTGCCGAGCCAGGCGCTGATCCAGTAACCCCAGGCCGAGGAGAAGCCCATGTAGTCACCGAAACCGGCCTTGGCGTAGGCGTACACACCGCCGTCAAGTTGGGGTTTGCGGTTGGCCAGGGTCTGGAAGACGAAGGCCAGGGTCAGCATGCCGACCGCGGTGATGGCCCAGCCGATGAGGATGGCGCCGACGTCTGCACTGGCCGCCATGTTTTGCGGAAGGGAGAAAATGCCCCCGCCGATCATGGATCCTACGACCAGCGCTGTCAGCGCGCCGAGTCGTAGTTTTTGGCTGCTTTCTTGCGACATTTAAGAATCTCCCTATAGGAAGTTGGAGAGTGAAGCTATTAGGCGCTTGTCCCCGGGGCTCGCCCCTGATTCAGGTCAATAGCTTGCTATCCAATGTATTGGGCAGTACTTCCTGCTCTGCCCACCCCGGATAAACCATAGGAGAGGTTTTGCATTAGCGCCCGATTTAGAGGGGATTTCGTGAAGATTTGAGCGCGCTTTCATGACCGCAGAATGGCAGCCGAATTTGCGGACCCGCGCAGGGCGCGCGGTAGCGCTGGATTCCGAGGTGTTGGCAGGCGCAGGACCGCTATGTAGGAATGTCCTGAACGAGGATCTGCGAGGAGGGAATTGGCCGGGGCAGGATCACTGCACCCGGCGGTGCGCCTGTCGAAGCGAAGGCGCGAGATGGCAAGAAGCCCGAAGGACACCGCCGGGTTCGTGGCCTGGCGGGCGCGGCGTGGCGAGCACGTCGCGAGATGTGATGCGCAAGGCAATCGCACCCGTGTCGCAGAGCAAGGTGTGTGCCAGAGCCGGAGACTACGCCAGAGCGCTCTGCAACGCTGTTCGCCCTTGGTCGCAGTCGAAGCGATCGGCGGATTTCTGCTCAGCCGTCGGCGTCATCGGCGGAATTTCCGCCACTGCCGGAAAACAGCAGGCCGTGCTTGCGCAACTTGTCATGCAGTGTCTTGCGCGGCAGGCCGAGTGCTTCGGCAAGGCTGCGCAGGGAGTTGTGCGTTCGGCTCATCTCCGCGGCGATCAGCGAGCGCTCGAACGACTCCACCTGCTCGTTCAGGCCTGCGCCGGGCGCAATGGCCATGGCCTGGCCATGGCTGTCATCCAGCCCCAGGTCCAGGCCGAGCGCATAGCGCTCCGCGGCGTTCTGCAGCTCGCGGACATTGCCCGGCCAGCCATGTGCCAGCAGTTGCGCACGTTGCGCCGAATCCAGGGGGCGAGCGGCCAGGCCATGGCGTTCCGCGCCACGTTCGGAAAAGTGCTGAAACAGAATAAGGATGTCATCGCCGCGCTCGCGCAGCGGTGGGATGCGCAGGCTGGCGACATTCAGGCGGTAGTAGAGGTCGGCACGGAAACGGCCTTCATCGGAGGCCAGGCGCAGGTCTTCCTTGGTCGCCGCGATGATGCGGATATCCAGGGGGATGAGCTGGTTGGAGCCCAGGCGTTCGACGGTGCGCTCCTGCAACAGGCGCAACAGCTTGACCTGCACGTCCAGGCTCATGCTCTCGATCTCGTCGAGGAACAGTGTGCCGCCGTTGGCGAACTCGAACTTGCCGATACGGCGCTTCTGCGCGCCAGTGAAAGCGCCCTGCTCATGGCCGAACAACTCGCTCTCCACCACCGACTCGGCCAGTGCGCCGGCGTTGATGGCGACGAAGGGGCCGTTGCGGCGGCTCGACAGGTCATGCAGGGCGCGTGCGACCACTTCCTTGCCCGAGCCGGTCTCACCCAGGACCAGCACGTCCGCCTGGATTGCCGCGAGCGACGCGACCTGCTGCTGCAAGCGCTGCATGGGCGCCGACTGTCCGACCAGACGCCCGCGGACTTCCTTCTGTTCGGTCAGGGCCATGCGCAGGCTGCGGTTTTCCAGCACCAGTCGGCGTACGTCCAGTGCGCGACGCACACTGTCCAGCAGTGCATCGCTGGGGAAAGGTTTCTCGAGGAAGTCGTAGGCGCCCGAGCGCATGGCCTGCACGGCGAGCGGTACATCGCCATGGCCGGTGATCAGGATCACCGGCAGTCCGGAATCCTGCGCGTGCAGTTGCTCCAGCAGTTGCAGGCCATCGATGCCCGGCATGCGGATGTCGCTGACGATCACGCCCGGCCAGTCGCGTGCCTGTTGCGGGTCGATCTGCCGCGCATCGCCCAGGGCAACCACCTTGAAGCCGGCGAGGTCGAGGGTCTGGCAGAGCGCCTGGCGCAGGTGCGCATCGTCATCGATCAGCAGCACCTGGGTGGTGGAGTCGAACGGCTCGGCCAAACTCATGCGCGGGTTTCCTCTTGCGGCGTCAGGGTCACGCCGGGGATACCCGGCAACAGGTGCAATTGTACGAGAGCGCCGCCCTCGGGGTGATTGCCCAATTCAAGATGTCCGCCCAGCGTGCGCAGCAGGGTGTCGCAGATGGCCAGGCCCAGGCCCAGGCCTTTTGCGCTGGTCTTGGTGGTGAAGAACGGCTCGCGGGCGTGGGCCAGGGCCTCCTCGGAGAACCCGGGGCCGTTGTCGCGCAGGGACAGGATGATGCGTTCCGGCGTCTGCTCGGCGGTCAGCCAGATTCGCCGGGGCAGGCCCTTCTCGGTCAGGGCATCGAGGGCGTTGGAGATCAGGTTGGAGAGGATCTGCCGCAGCCGTGTCTCGCCCGCCTGCACCCAGATCGCCGCATCCGGCAGGTCGCGCAGCAGTTCCACGTTCATCGCCTGGCGGCGTTGGGCGACCAGCGCCAGGGCGTCGTTGATTGCCGGCTGCAGGGCGACGTTCTCCGGCGCACGGCGAGCTCCGCGCGCGTAGGCCTTGAGGTGGCCGATGATCGAGGCCATGCGCCCGGTCAGTTCGCCGATCTGCTGCAGGTTGCCACGGGCGTCGTCGTAGCGCTCGTGGTCGAGCAGCACGCGGGCGTTGTCGGCGTAGCTGCGGATTGCCGCCAGTGGCTGATTGAGCTCGTGGCTGATGCTTGCAGACATGGTGCCCAGGGCTGTGAGCTTGCCGGCCTGCACCACTTCGTCCTGGGCGTGCATGAGCTCGCGTTGCGCCTGCTCGCGGTTGCTGATCTCTTCCAGCAGCCGCGTATTGGCTCCTTCCAGCTCCTGGGTGCGCTCCTGCACGCGCAGTTCCAGTTCGTGCTTGGCCTGGGCTTCGAGCGCGATCCTCTCCAGGTAGTGGCGGCGGCTGATAGTCAGCAGGGAGAGCAGCAGGAGCAATGTGACCAGGGTCGCGGCACCGATCAGCACGACGCTGCGCACGGGTGCGTCGACCTGAGTGCGCGGGGTGTAGATGCTTACCGTCCAGCCGGTCTCCGGCAGATGGCGGCTCTGGCTGATCCAGCGGCGCTGGTCGATCTTCAGGGGCGCCGGGTGAAGCACCGGATAGGGAATGTTCTCGGCGATCTCCCGTTGCTTGGCAGGCGAGAGCTCCTTGCCGGTGTGGAAGCGCCACGCATTGCTTGAGGAGAGGATGACAACGCCGTTGGAGTCCATGACCAGCAATTGCTCCGGCGTATTTCCCCAGAGCTGCTCCATGTGCTCCAGGTCGACCTTCACCACCAGCACGCCGAGCAGTTTGCCGCCGTCACGCACGTCGCTGGCGAAGTAGTAGCCACGTCGCTTGGAGGTGGTTCCCAGGCCAAAGAAACGGCCCTGGCGGCCCTGGGTCGCTTCCTTGTAGTAGGGGCGGAAGGCGAAGTTGCGGCCGACGAAGCTGTCTGCCTGGTCCCAGTTGGACGCAGCATGGGTCATGCCGTCGGCCTGGATCAGGTAGATGACGTCCGCGCCGGTACGCCCGCGGATGCGTTGCAACTCGAGGTTGGCGGCGTTCTGTGCCGCCAGGCTATCGGGCGCCTGCAGGGCGGCGCGCAGGGTGGGCAGTTCGCCGAGGATGGGCGGCAGGTCTTCGTAGCGACGCAACGTGCCCAGCAGGTTGGCGACGTAGAGGTCGAGCGTCTGCTGGTTCTGTTCGGCCAGTTGCTGGCTGTAGTAGCGCTCGGCGAAGTAGTGCAGAGGCCAGAGCAGCGGGGCGATCAGCAGCGCCAGCAGGGCCAGGGATCGCCAGCGGGTGAGGTGTGGGTTCAAGGCGGCGTACGTCGCATACGGTTGTTTCCGCCGCCGATGCTACACCGATCAGCGCACGATGGGCTGCAACTGCAGGAGTTTCATCAGCCGCGCCACGCTTTCCTCCAGGCTGAGGTGGTCGGTGTCGATACGTTCGAAGGGCTCCAGCGGCGCTTCGTAGGGCGAGCCGATGCCGGTGAAGTCCGGCAGCTTGCCGGCTCGCGCTTTCTTGTACAGCCCCTTGGGATCGCGCTCTTCGCAGACGCTGAGTTCGGTGCTCAGGTGGATCTCGCGGAAACGCTCCTCACCAATGATTTGCCGCGCCTGCTCGCGGTCTTCGCGGAAGGGCGAGATGAAGGAGGTGATGACGATCAGCCCGGCATCGTTCATCAGGTTCGCCACTTCCGCGACCCGGCGGATGTTCTCGGTGCGGTCTTCATGGCTGAATCCCAGGTCCTTGCACAGGCCATGGCGGACGTTGTCGCCGTCGAGCACAACGGCGGAGTAGCCCAGCTCGTGCAGGGTGTATTCGAGGGCGAAGGCCAGGGTGGACTTGCCCGAGCCGCTCAGCCCGGTCAGCCACAGGGTCGCCGGCTTCTGGCGCATGCGGGTGGCACGTTCTTCGGCGCTCAGACGGCCAGTGTGCCAGCGGATATTCTGGTTGGTGCTCATGTTCTGCATGGGTTCCTTTCTGGCTCGCTCAACTGACCAGTCCGCGGCCACAGTAGTGGTCGTCCAGCACCAGTTGCTTGAGCAGCTTACGTTCTTCTTCATCGGGGCTGACGCTGAAGGTCGCCCAGATGTCCTTGGCCAGGTCGCGCGGCGGCAGGAAATCTGCGTGCAGGGTCGCTCGGATGTCCAGTACGTCCCGCAGGTACGCCAGCGCCCCGCCCTGGATCTGCTGGCGGATATCCCGCGCGGCCAACTCTTCATCGCCCAGATCCTGGAACCGGGCAGCCAGGCTGCCGTCGTCTTCCAGCTGGTAATGATTGACCTGGGCGTCGTCGGCGCTGAGCAGTTGCTCGAGCAGGAAGTTCTGGTCGAACAGGCTGCAGTTGCCACGGGTAGCACGGGATACGCGGTCGGAGAAGCATCCGTCAGCGATCACCCCATAGTGACCAGCGAAAGTATCGACCAGTTCGTCGGTGACCATGTAGTAGCCGTTGATCGGTCTTTCCAGCCAGGCGTTCAGGTGGCGCTGGATGGTGCCGGAGTAGCCGACATCGACGACGGCCAGTTTGCCTTCGTCGGTCAGCCCGGATTCTTCCAGATAGCGTTGCAGTGCCGGGGCCTCGAGTTCGGCCTGGGCGAGAATGCGTGGCATCAGATGGCGCAGCACCGGCTCGATATGGCTGACGTCGTTGTTGCCGATATCGAGCAACCGCCCGGCATTCCACAGACCTCGTGCTTCCAGGTCGTGCAGCTCGACGTCGTCGAGAACGACACCGAAGCGAGCGGCGAGCAGATTTTCCAGAGTGCCGGAGAAGTAGTTGGGCCGGGCGAGGGTCAGAATGTCGTCGAAATCACCTAGACGCGGAACGCTGACTGCCCGGCGCGACAGCACCAGGTAGTGTGCTGAGGCCGTGCCAGGCTCGCGTTCCTCCCACAGATCGAAGGCCGCCTTGAGCAGTTTGCCTTCGCGGGAGAGGAAGTAGAGGCGCTCGGTGCCATCGCGCTCGGCGCGCTCGCGTAGCCAGGTCACGAAGTGGGTGAGCAGCGGTCCGACCACGTTGTATCCAAGCAACTCCGCCGAGCCCTGGGAGAAGGCCGCCGGGCGGAAGGTGCCAAAGGCGATCTTGGCGAAGTTGCGGCGCAGCAGCAGGCCCAGTGCCAGTTCGGCGCTGAGGTCGTCACGACCGCGGATGCTTTCCACCAGGCGGCTCCAGTGCGGCAGGCCGCGCGCGAGGTCTACCGGTTTGAGCACATGCAGCAGGTCCAGACCCATGTCACCGGGGATCTGTACGTCGGAGCGCTCGTTGTCGCCAATCATGAGCATCTGTTCCGGCAGCAATTGCTCCTCGCGCAGGGCCAGCTCGTAGAGCTGTCCGGTATCCTTGCGTACTCCGACTTCTCCGGAGATGTACAGCTTGTCCCACTGCAGGATGCTGGACTTCTGCAGCATGGCGGTGATCACCGGCTGTGGCAGGAACATGTCGCTGAGCAGCACGACACGTTTGCCCAGGCGCTTGGCATAGCGCAGCAGTGCGATGCTGTCGGGGCGCGGAGTGACACAGGCGAACTCGGTCTCTTCCTCGCGCTGGCGCAGGGCCAGGAGGGTACCTTTCTCGATGCCGGCCAGGCGGCCCAGTTCATCGAAGATTTCCGCGGTGGTGATGTCGCGGCCGGCTTTCTCCCTGGCGCGAGCCTCCGCGATGGCCCGATAGCGCAGGTATTTTTCCGCAGTGCCCTTGTCGACGCGCTGGGCCGTCAGGCGCTTGATCGACTCCGGATCGAGCAGCGGGCGCAGCAGCAGGGTATCGAAGATGTCGAAGGCGACTGTCTTGATGGTGGGGTTGGAAATCTGCCGTTGCAGGTCCTGCTCGTTGCGCGCCAGGTAGGTGTCGAAGCGCCAGGCCGACCAGGAGTTCGTGTGCTGGCAGCGCAGGATGGCGGGAGGCAGGCCCTGGCTGCGGCTGGTCAGCACCAGCAGGCGCTCCAGGCAGTGGGCGAACGTGCCATCGGTCTGTCCGGCCTCTTCGGCGAAGTCGTCCAGGCTGATGCCGGCTTCAAACAGCGGCGCCAGTGCTTCGCGCGAGGCCCAGAACATGCTGCCGGCGGGGAAGTGGAAATAGCTCTCCGGGATGTCGGTGATACCCAGGCGCTGGCACCATTGGTGGCCCATGGCGCGGTTGGCCAGCCAGGTGTTGGCCACGTAGTGGAGGCGTTCGAAGTTCTGTGGATAGACGATGCCGGCCTGGCGCGACGACAACAGCTCGAAGATCGCGCGGATCTGCCGCTCGCTGCCGGCCAGGCTCTGGCACAGGTACTCGCGCCAGCCATCGGTGGCGCCGTTGTTGAACAGCGATTTCTTGCTGTGCAGGTGCAGCAGATAATCGTACTGCTTCAGTGCTTCGCCAAACTGGCAGAACATGGGAGCGATGTCCCGGCCACGGTTGGGGACGATCTCGACCTGCAGGGAGCCCTGGTGGGGCAGGTTGGCGAAGGTTGCCTTGCAGGCTCGCAGCCCCACCTCGTCCTTGACCGAAACGTACAGGTCGTAGGGGAACGGCATGTGACTCAGGTAGCCGCGGAATTCCTCGGCCAGATCGCAGTAGTACATGTGCAGGTGAATGGCGATGCGGCCATCCAGCGCCTCGCACGGAGCGACCTGATAGATATCCGTCAGCTCAGTGGGCCAGTGTGCCGGCGGCTGCGCCTGCTGGTCGAGCTGG
Organism: Pseudomonas sp. GD03903; assembly: GCF_029840045.1. Taxonomy (NCBI): domain Bacteria; kingdom Pseudomonadati; phylum Pseudomonadota; class Gammaproteobacteria; order Pseudomonadales; family Pseudomonadaceae; genus Pseudomonas; species Pseudomonas sp. GD03903. Next base: position 243,446 of record NZ_JAOCBT010000001.1, read on the forward strand.
CGCTTCCAGCGTTCGTAATGGCCCAGTCCCTGGAACGCGAAGCCGAAGCGGCGATAGGCAGTCAGCAGTAGCCTTTCGCGCTGCGCGGCCGGGATGCGCCAGTAGATCGAGCGTCCGATCTGGTGCAGGTAGTTGCGCAGGCTGACCAGCGCTTCCCCGCGTCGGCCGCGGGCCATGCGCGAGGCAAAACGCACGGGCTTGGTCAGCGTCCAGGAGACCGAGCGCTGAATCTCGTCCAGCGATCCACGGGCGCTGGCCAGGAGCGATTCGCTGTGCTCCAGGTTGGCGGTGAGGCGGGCAATATCGTTCAGCCGCTGTTGCGCGTCTTCCAGCTCCAGATTCTGTTTGGCAATCACGAACTGCAGGCTGTCGATGGTGGCGCGCGATTCCTGGAGCGCCGCGAGGTGCAGGCAGTCCTGCTGGTGCAGGGCCTCCAGTGTGGGGCGTAGCGCTCGGCAATGTTCACTCAGCCGCTCGATCTGCTGCAGGGCTTCGGGGCTGCCGAGGGCCAGTTCGTCGTCGGCCAGGCGATGCAGCAGTTCAAAGCATTCGACGACTTCGCCAGGAGCACGCTCGACCAGCTGATTACCGTCGCGGGAGAAACGGCTGTGCTGCAGATCGGCACTGAGGAACTTCTCGATGTACTCGCTGAGTTCCGATTGCGCAGGAGCCGGCAGGTTCAGTTGCGTGGCCAGTCGCCGTATCTGCTCGGCCGGCGCACTCATCAGGCGGTCGTAGCTGAGTACGGCGGCCTGCTGGCCGCGGCTGTGCAGCAGCCCCTGCAGCATGTAGTCGAGCCAGAGGTAAAGCCCCTTGGCTTCGCTGAAACCGTCGCGTTTGTGCAGCGAGCTGGCCACGCTCAGGGGGTGGCGCAGGCTGAGGATGAAGGCCGGTTCGATACCGGCCAACTCGAAGACGCGCAGCCAGAAGGGCAGCAGCAGGGAGATGCGTGGGTCCTTCAGGCCGAAGAGCGGGGCCTGGCCGAAGAACTCGCGAAGGTAATCCAGCGCTCGCTTCTGCAGTGCGGAACCTTCGAAACTGGCTAGCCCCTCCGCACTCAATGGCTTGAGCGAGTGCCAGGTGTGTCCGAGTTCCTCGAGGACATCGGTGTTGATGTCGACGATTTCCTGATCTTCCCAGAAACCGCGCTCATTATTGCTCTGCGCCGCTGGCATCAGGTTATCGCCCAACTCCACGCCCAGTGTCGTGAGCCCCCTGGCAATCGCACTGGTACCGCTGCGGTGCATGCCGAGAACGACTATGGCTCGTTGACGCTCTTGCACACTGAATCTCCGTCGTTCTTGTAGTTATGGTCGATCTTGGCCGCCTCAGGCAGGCGGCCGTCGGTCACGAGAAGAGCTCGGCCTCTCCCAGAGCGACGCCCTGGCGGTCCTTGCCGGACAGCTCGGGCTCGCCCTGCAATGGCCACTCGATGGCCAGCTGCGGATCATTCCAGGCGATGCAGCGCTCGTGCTCGGGCGCCCAGAAGTCGGTGGTCTTGTAGAGAAACTCGGCGCTCTCGCTGGTGACCACGAAGCCGTGGGCAAAACCCTCGGGAACCCACATTTGCAGCTTGTTCTCGGCGCTCAGCATCTGGCCGACCCAGCGACCGAAGGTAGGAGAGCCACGGCGCAGGTCGACCGCTACGTCGAATACCTCGCCCTGAACCACGCGAACGAGTTTTCCCTGTGCCTGGCGAATCTGGTAATGCAGGCCGCGGAGGACGTTGCGGGCCGAGCGGGAATGGTTGTCCTGGACGAAGTCGACCGGATGTCCCACGGCCTGCTCGAATTTCTTTTGATTGAAGCTTTCGAAGAAGAATCCGCGACTGTCGCCAAAAACCTGTGGCTCCAGCAGCAGTACATCGGGAATCGCCAGCGGAGTGACTTTCATCAGTAGACCGTTTGCGTCAGAAGGCGTTGGAGGTAGAGGCCGTACCCGCTCTTGGCGAGCGGCGCGGCCAGGCGTTGCAGCTCTTCGGCGCTGATCCAGCCCTGGCGGAAGGCGATTTCCTCGGGGCAGGCGACCTTGAGGCCCTGGCGGTTTTCCAGGGTGGCAATGAACTGGCTGGCCTCCAGAAGCGATTCGTGGGTGCCGGTGTCGAGCCAGGCATAGCCGCGCCCCATGATCTCGACCGACAGCTCGCCGCGCTCCAGGTAGGCACGGTTGACGTCGGTGATCTCCAGCTCGCCGCGAGCCGACGGGCGAATGCTCTTGGCGATCTCGACCACGTGTTTGTCGTAGAAATACAGGCCGGTCACTGCGTAGTTGGACTTTGGCGCGGTCGGTTTTTCTTCCAGGCTGATCGCCTTGCCCTGGCTGTCGAACTCCACAACGCCGTAACGCTCCGGGTCGTGCACGTGATAGGCGAATACGCTGGCGCCGCTATCGCGCTGCATGGCGCTGACCAGCAGTTCCTGGAAGTCATGGCCGTGGTAGATGTTGTCGCCGAGTACCAGGGCGCTGAGGTTGTCACCAATGAACTCCTCGCCGATCAGGAAGGCTTGCGCCAGACCGTCGGGAGACTCCTGTACCGCGTACTGCAACTCCACGCCCCAGCGTTTGCCATCGCCCAGCAATTGCTGGAAGCGCGGCGTGTCCTGTGGGGTGGAGATGATCAGGATTTCCCTGATGCCCGCGAGCATCAGGGTGCTCAGCGGGTAGTAGATCATCGGTTTGTCGTAGACCGGCAGCAATTGCTTGGATACCGACAGCGTGGCCGGATGCAGCCGGGTGCCGGAGCCGCCGGCGAGAATGATGCCTTTGCGTTTCATGTAGCCTTGTTTCCAATCAGTTCGACCAGCATGCGCCGGACGTGGAACTGCCAGTCCGGCAAGGTGAGGCCGAAAGTCTCTCTGAGTCGTGTCGTGTCGAGCCTGGAGTTCGCAGGCCGGACGGCAGGCAGCGGATATTCCTGCGTGGTAATTGGCAGTACCCGCTCGGCGGGCGTGCGCAGGGACATGCCCAGGTTCGTCGCTTCCGCGATGACGAAACGCGCGAAACCGTGCCAGCTGGTTTCGCCCCCCGCGGCCAGGTGATAAATCCCCGTCAGCTGCTCCGCCTGTGGATGCTGGCGCAGGGTAGAGAGCGCCTGGGCGGTCACATCGGCAATCAGTTCGGCGCTGGTCGGAGCGCCGACCTGATCGGCAACCACGCGCAGCTCGTCGCGGTCGCCGGCCAGGCGCAGCATGGTCTTGGCGAAATTGGCGCCGCGAGTCGCATAGACCCAGCTCGTGCGGAAAATCAGGTGGCGGCAGCCGCTTTCACGGATCGCCTGCTCACCGGCCAGCTTGGTCCGGCCATAAACGTTGAGTGGCGCGGTCGGGTGATCTTCACGGAATGGGCGGTCGCCCTGGCCATCGAATACATAGTCCGTGGAGTAGTGCACCAGCCAGGCATCGAGTTCGCCGGCCAGCTTGGCGAGCAGGCCGACGGCCGCGGCGTTCACCTGCTGCGCGCGCTCCGGGTCGGATTCGGCCTTGTCCACCGCCGTGTAGGCAGCGGCATTGACGATGATCGCCGGCCGTTGCTGGAGGATCATGGCTCGCAGGCCATCGAGGTCTTCCAGATCGCCACGCTGGCGGTCACAGACGAGCAGTCGGCCGAGGGGGGCCAGCGAGCGCTGCAACTCCCAGCCAACCTGGCCGTTGGCGCCCAGGATCAGGATATCGTTCATGCGTACTGCTGGCTCAGCCACTCCCGATAGGCACCACTGGCGACGTTCTCGACCCAGGCCTGATTGTCCAGGTACCAGCGAACGGTCTTGGCAATACCGCTTTCAAAGGTTTCGGCCGGCTTCCAGCCCAGTTCGCGTTCCAGGCGGGAAGCATCGATGGCGTAGCGGCGGTCGTGGCCGGGGCGATCCTTCACGAAGCTGATCTGCTCGCGGTAACTGCGACCGTCTGCACGGGGCGACTCCTGGTCGAGGGTGTCGCAGATGCGGTGCACGACTTCCAGGTTGGCTTTTTCGTTCCAGCCACCGACGTTGTACGTCTCGCCCACCTGGCCCGCCTCCAGCACGCGGCGAATGGCGCTGCAGTGATCCTTGACGTACAGCCAGTCGCGGATCTGCTGGCCATCACCGTAGATCGGCAGTGTTTCGCCGGCCAGTGCATTACGGATTACCAGTGGGATCAGCTTCTCGGGGAAGTGGTACGGGCCGTAGTTGTTCGAGCAATTGGTGGTCAGCACCGGCAAGCCGTAGGTGTGATGGTAGGCGCGCACCAGATGGTCGGACGCCGCCTTGGATGCCGAGTACGGGCTGTTGGGCTGGTAGGGGTGCTGTTCGGTGAACGCCGGAGCGTTGGCCTCCAGGGAGCCATAGACTTCGTCGGTGGATACGTGGAGGAAGCGGAATTCGCTCTTGCGCTGCTCGTCCAGCGCACTCCAGTAGGCGCGCACTGCTTCAAGCAGGTGGAATGTTCCGACCACGTTGGTCTGGATGAAGTCTTCCGGGCCGAGAATCGAGCGATCCACGTGGGACTCGGCCGCGAAGTTCAGCACGGCGCGAGGCTGATATTGCTGCAGCAGGGCCGCTACCAGCTGCGTATCACCGATATCGCCGTGCACAAAATGATGGCGTGCATCGCCATCCACGCTCGCCAGGTTTTCGCGATTGCCCGCATAGGTCAGCTTGTCCAGGCTGACGACGGTTTCGTCCTGAACCCCCAGCCAGTCGAGCACGAAGTTGGCGCCGATGAAGCCGGCGCTGCCTGTTACGAGGATCGTCATTGGGTCACAGCCTCTGAATAAGCGATGCGGCAACCAGACCGAGGTTGCCGGGAAGCGTTTGTCGATAAACCCCTGACTGACTGATCAGCGACAGCTTGCGATGCAGCGGCGCACGGCGCGCGCTGCCGAACAACTCGAGGATCTGCTGGTTCTCGTGGGTCAGGTGCTCCCTGAAATGGGAGACGGCCTCCAGGTTCACGTCGTTCCAGTGTCGGAACGTCCCTTTCAGCATGCGTTGGAGACGAACAAATCGGTCTCTGACGCTGGAGTTTGAGCCTATCAGGTTATTGCCGTGTTGGCGGTAGTTGATTGCCGGATGCTCGTCGTAGTTCACGCACCCGCCGCAACCGGTCACCAGGATATATGCCCACCAGTCGTGGGAGATGATGGGTGTGTGGCGCGGAGTGCGACAGAGCAGCTCTGCAGTCACGCTGTTGAACAGCATGGTGTTGCCGCCCGCGATGCTTTGCACCAGGGCGTTGGCGAAGCTGGGTGCCCGGCGGAACAGCGGCGAGTAGCCGATGCACTGCCCGCTGGAGTCGATCAGGCGGGTGCGCGAGCAATAAAGAAGAGGGCTGTCTGGCGGCTGGGACGATGCCCACTGCAGGCCGCGCTCGAGCTTGTCCGGCTCCCAAAGGTCGTCCTGGTCGCAGAAGGCGAAGTACTCGGCCTGGCCTTTGGTGCGTTTGAGCGCAGAAAGGAAGTTCGCGGCGAATCCCTGGCGCGGCCCCGCATGGATATGGAAACGATCTGCACCGACTCTTCGCTGGAACTGGAACAGAATTTCCAGCGTGGCGTCGTTCGAACCATCGTCCGAGGCGTGTATCACCCAGTTCTTCACTGTCTGGGAGAGAAGCGACTCCAACTGCTCGCTGAGATAGGCAGCACCATTGTAGGTCGACAGGAGAATGGCGATCCTGGCCACGCGGTTGGGGTTCGCAAAAGGCATGGCAAGCGCAGAAAACTGTCTTTCCAAAGCGGGATCCCCTACTTTTTATTAGTTATTTTTTTGCTTTTATCGAGCAGGATAAGTGTCTGCAATGCACCCCGGCAACCCTGCTTCGCGGTGACTGGTCAGTCAGTTTTTCTGGGGCCTCTTTCTCTCGATAGCGAGCAGGTCGCGGGTGCCGCAATGTGTTCAGAGCTGATCGATTAACTCGATGAATTTTGCCTGCACCACTTCTTCGGCAAAGAGCTCCTGGCAGCGTCGCTTTCCGTTTTTCCCAAGCGCGGCAACTTGTTCAGGATTTTTCTGCAGGGCAAGAATCGCCTGGGCAAGCTCTTCCGAGCTACCTGCCTGGATGGTGAGGGCGGCCTCGCCCTCGGGCGCCACCCAATTTACCCCGGTTTGCAGCCAGCAGTTGATGATCGGCCTTGCGCACGCCATGGCGTCCAGTTGGGCAATGCCAAAAGCTTCTGAATAGTAGACCGATGGGAACAGGAACATCCTCGCGCCCTTTATCAGGTGGTATTTGTCGGTATCGCTGACAAAGGCGTTGATGAAGTGCACGCGGGCGGGGAAATCCTGGGCCAGCTTCCAGAAGCGCTGTTCTTCCGGTCCGATACCGAAGATCACCAGATTTACCGCCTCGCCACGAGACATCAGCTGGCGGAAGGCTGCGTCCAGTGTTTCGGTACCCTTGTAGCTCACCAGACGGCCGAAGAAGACGCAGTAGCCTTCCTCGCGGAAATGCGCGGGTAACGTCTGTTCAGGATTGCGCGACAGGCAGTCGTCGATATGTTTGAGGCTCACGGTGTAGGGAATGGCTCGGATATCGCGAACGATATCGCCGAGCACTTCGGAGTGCTCGCGCAGGGCGGGGCTGCCGGTGATCACCAGGTCAGCCTTGCGTACCGCGAGTCGATCGAACAGGTAGGTGACACGCTTGAGGTAGCGTTGACGGTAGACATCGCAGTGATAGCTTACGATGGTCTTGCCGCGGATCAGCCAGTGAGTCAGGAGCAGCGCCAGGCTTGCCGAGGGGAACTGAAGATTGATGTGGACGATGTCAGCCTTGAGCCCTCGAAGAAGAAAATGCCAGAAGAAGGCGAAGCTCAAGGGTACCGAGAGCAGGTTCCCCAGCGAGGCGGCGCGCAGTACGCGGATGCCATCGATCATCTCCAGACGCGAGCGCAACATGCGGACGTTGGCGCAGCACAGAACAGTTACCTGGTAGCCGCGCTCATTATACCAATGGGCGTATTGCTTGACCGCCGTTTCGATCCCGCCGGTTGAGGGAGCGTAGTACTTGTTGACTAGCAGTATGCGTTTATTCGCCATTGTTCATCTCGCGGGGATATTGCTCAGCGTAGCGGCGGATTGCGGAAATTGAAGGCGCGGAAAGTTACAGGGTCTACGTCAAACAGGACAGCCTCGTTAGTCGTGCAAAGCACGAATGCGTCGATAGACTTCCAGTGTCTCCGACGCGCAGGCTTCCCAGGAGTAGCTGGACGCCCGCTGCAGGCCTAGGTCGGCGCGCAGCGCCGTTTGCTCCGGTTCTTCGAGGATCCGACGCATGGCCGCGGCAATTGCATCTGTCTGGGTGGGATCGATCAATATCGCGGCATCGCCGGCCACCTCTGGCAGCGAGGTGGTATTGGAAGTAATGACCGGGCATCGCGCCGCGAACGCCTCTATCACGGGCAGGCCAAATCCTTCATACAAAGACGGAAATACCAGGGTGCTGGCACTCTGCAGCAGTGCGCGGACGGTCCGCCCTGGAAGGTATTCGAACCGCCTCCCTTCTCCGCGACGTTCAAGGTCCTGCAGTTCCGTTAGCAGTTCATCGGCCTTCCATCCCGTTCTCCCCACGACGATCAGCGGGTGGCGTCGGCGGATGTCTGCGGGCAGGGACTTGTGTGCAGCCAGTACGCGCGAGAGGTTTTTGCGCGGCTGCAGGGTTCCGACGAAAAGGAAGAACCCCGGTTGCAAGCGCAATTCAGCAAGCGTCTGGGTGACTTCCGCGGGCGAAATTTTCTCAAAATATTCGGGCGCCACGCCCAGCGGTGTGACGGAGATTCGCTCCGAAGCGATGCCAAGATGATTGATCAGGTCCTGTTTGCTGTACTCGGAAATGGTGATCAGGTGTTCGGCGCTGCGAACAGTCCGCGTGAACAGCCAATTTTTCAACGAGCGAAGACCCGAGGCTGCCCATTCCGGATGCAGGAGGGGTATCAGGTCCATGACATTGGCCACTACGGGGACCCCTCGTAGCCGAGGGATGTGATGGTCCGTTGCGTGGAACAATTCGATCCGCTCGCGGGTTTTCGCCGAGAGCCCAACCGGGGCGCCACAGAGTGTGCTGCGCAGGGCATGGATGGAAAATCGGTCGCCCAGCTTTGCAGGCAGACCACATTCGAGCTCGGGTAACTGCCGGCCAAATGCGTAGGGATACAGGGAAAGATCGGAGTTTTTCTGCTGAGCGTGCTGGCTCAGTGCATACCAGAGCGCGCGAGTGTAGACGCCGATTCCATCAAGATGACCAGCGATGCTGCCCTTGGCCCAGACAGTGACTCCCAGACCAACGCGCATGCGAGGGCTCCTTGAATGAAGAGTGAAGAAAGGACGTGCCTGGCCAGGCACGTCCTTCAAGGCGGTCTTAGAACGAGAAGCCCGCTTCGTTGCGGCGTAGGTCGGCCTCGACCATCATCTTGCACAGCTCTTCCAGCGTGGTCTTGGGCTCCCAGCCCAGGGTATTGCGCGCATGAGCCGGGTCGCCGATGAGCAACTCCACTTCCGCCGGACGATAGAACTTCGGATTGATGCGCACCAGCGTTTTGCCGTTGGTGGCGTCGATACCGATCTCATTTTCGTCGCTACCTTCGAAGCGGATTTCGATGCCGGCAGCCTTGAAGGCCATGGACACGAAGTCGCGAACAGTTTCGGTGCGGTTGGTGGCCAGAACAAAGGTGTCCGGCTCATCGGCCTGCAGCATGCGCCACATGCCTTCCACGTACTCCTTGGCAAAGCCCCAGTCGCGCTTGGCGTCGAGGTTGCCCAGTTCCAGCACGTCCAGTTTTCCCAGTTTGATCTTGGCGACGGAGTCGGTGATCTTGCGGGTCACGAACTCACGACCACGCAGCGGAGACTCATGGTTGAAAAGTATGCCACTGCTACCGAAGATGCCATAGCTTTCCCGGTAGTTGATGGTGATCCAGTGAGCGTAGAGCTTGGCTACGCCGTAGGGGCTGCGCGGATAGAAGGGGGTGTCTTCCTTCTGTGGAATAGCCTGCACCTTGCCGAACATCTCGGAAGTCGATGCCTGATAGAAGCGAATCTTCGGATTGACGATGCGGATGGCTTCGAGAAGATTCAGAGCGCCGATGCCGGTGATTTCGGCGGTGGTTGCTGGCTGCTCGAACGACACGCCGACGAAGCTCTGCGCGGCGAGGTTGTAAACCTCGGTGGCCTGGGTGGTCTGCAGCAGGCGGATGCTGGCGGAAAGATCGGTCAGATCATATTCGACCAGATGCAGGCTCGGGTGTTGGCTGATGCCCAGTTCCTCGATACGCCAGAAGTTGACGGAGCTGGTCCGGCGATAGGTTCCATAGACGGTGTAGCCCTTTTCCAGCAGCAACTGCGCCAGGTAAGCGCCATCTTGTCCAGTGATACCGGTGATCAGTGCGGTTTTCATAAAGCCTCCTGCTTAGCTCCTTTGTAGTGCGAATTCAGATGGTGTTGTGTTTGCTTTTTTTTAAGGAATGGTTCTTCGACGAATCGATAGGTGAATGCCGAAATCGTTACCCCGATGACCATCATGGCCATGCAGGTAAGGACGAATGCTGTGGGCGACTGGGGCTGTTCGAACAGCCGGGCCATGATGCGGACCACGAAGTAGTTGATGCCCAGGTGCCAGAGATAGAAGGAGTAGCTGACCTTCCCTACCAGTTGGAACGAGGGCAAGGCGAGACGGTCAGGGAATCGCTTGCTCACGACGAAGTACAGGAATACCGGGAAGATCGTGAAGACCATCACTGGAACGCGAACACTCTTCTGGACCAATTCTGGCCCGCCGACCAGATAGTAACCGGTTGCCGCAATGCCGATAAGCAGGGCGAGCACGCTACCCGACCGAGTGAACAAGGGTGCTAACCAGCTACCGCTGAAATCTTCCAGGGACCGACTCAGGGCGCCTAGCCAAAAGGCCAGGACAAAGACGGCATCGGTACCGCCGCTGGTGATCTGGAACGGATCCATGAACATCAACACGACGGCGATGGCGAAAACGGTGACGCAACGAAAGCGCGCCAGAGCCGCCACCAGCGGCAGGCAGAGGTAGAACAGCCACTCCCAACGCAACGTCCAGGTGGTGTTGATACGAAGGTACATGTCCTTGGTGAACACGTCGTTCACATCGCCGGTGCTGGCCACCACCTTGCCGAAACCGAAGTTGCGGAACAGGCTGACCAGTTGCTGGGCGGTGGGAATCGGCAGGCCTCCCATGATCCAATCCAGGAAGCTGAACGTCGCTATCACCACCAGCATGATGGGGACCAGACGGCGGATACGCTTGATGAAGAAGCTATTGCCGTCGTACTTGCCAGCCTTGATCTGACTCCAGAACAGGTGGCCGGTGAGCATGAAGAACAGCAGTACGCCGAGCTCTCCCATGGATGCTGCCATGACCTGCTTGGGCGCCAAACCGAAATACATGGTCGAGTGCGCCCCGAATACCAGGAAGGCAGTCATGCCGCGTAGCACTTCCAGAGAACTGGAAAAGCCTGCTTGCTGCGATTCATGGATACCCAGGCGCTTGCCTAAAAACGTCAGGATCAGGCAAGCAAGCAGAAAATTGACAATCGTCAGCAATAAATAGGACAGCTCGACCCACATCCTCAGGCTTCCTGCTTGAGGGAGTTATACATTGACTCCAGTATCTGCTTCAGATCTGGCAGTTGCGGGTTGACCTGCAGCAGCTCATGCAGGCGGTGGTTGTCACCGACCAGGCGCCACACCTCGTTCTTGCGTACGAACATGTTCGAGACCTCGATCGAAGGGCGATAGCCGGCGATCTCGGTCAGGCAGTCGAGAACGTCGTAACCCGTCCAGCCCCGACCGGAGCACAGGTTCACCGTAAATGGCGACTCGTGTCTCTTCGACATCAATTCCGCGAGCATCCATGCGCAGCGATGAACATCGACATAGTCGCGGACTGAGTTGATGTTGCCCAGCTTCAGTTCCGGTGCGCGGTCAACGAAGTGGCGAACAATCTTTGGGATCAGGAAGGATTCTGCCTGACCCGAGCCTATGATGTTGAAGGGCCGCACGATGTGGATCTTGATGTCGTCGGCGTATTGCTTGGCCAACATCTCCATGACCATCTTGCTGTACGAGTAATGGTTGGAGGGGTTGTATGCCAGGTTTTCGGAAAGATACTCGACGCTCTGGTTTCCATACACGCCAGCGGTGCTGGCCAGCAACATGGTGGGACGCTTGATCTGGGCGGCCAATACCGCTTCGAAGAGATTCTCGGAGCCCAGCACGTTGACGCCGTAGATCTGCTGGATGTCGCCGTGGGTGACCAGCGCAATGGCGGCAAGGTGGACAATCCAGTCAGGGGCGAACTCTTCAATCGTGCGGGTCAGTCCCTCTTTGTCCGACAGCGAAATCGGCACTAGGTCGTTGGTCTTGATACCCATGGACGTGCCAAGCACCGTGGCGCCACGCTCCTTGAGTTCATGGATCAGGTACTGGCCGATGAAACCGCTGCCACCGGTGACGAGAACGCGGGAGCCTTTCATGCTTTTTCCTCCGAGTTGCTTTGGGCTATCAGTTGGAAATAGCCGGTGAGATTCGAGGCACATTCCTTCCAGGTGATGGTGTGCCACTCTTCCTGGATGCGGATTTCACGCTTTTTCAGTTCGTCGGGGTTGCTGGAATAGAAGGCGATGCGGTCAGCCCAGCGGACCACATCCCACGGATGGATGAATTCGACTAGGTCGCGCCCTGTCTCACGCAGAGGCGGAACGTCGGAGGTCAGGCAGAACTTGCCGTAACCCAAGCTTTCGGGAAGCGTCAGACTCCATCCTTCATAGAGACTGGACAGCAGGGTGAATTGGCAGTGCCGATAGAGCACGTCCAGTTGCTGATCGGTCGTACGCAGGATCAGCAGGCGGCCTTTGACGCGCTCGTCCCGCATGATCACCTCGAACAGGTCCTGGGCCTTCCAGCCCGGGCCGCCGACGAAGACCATCTGAGGCAGATTCTCCACCCCATTTTCCAGCAGCTTCAGGTACGCCTTGTAGAGCGTTTCGTGATTCTTGCGGATTTCCAGCGTGCCGACGCTCAGGATGAACGGGCCGGTTACGCCCATTTCTTCAAGCAATTGCTGATCGCGAGAGTGATCGGTGTGCGGCGCGATGTCGGAGCCGAACTTGATCGGCAGGCCGTCGATAACCTCCCAGCCATGATCTTTCTGCCACTTCTGGCCATCGATCATCGCGGTCTCGCCACCATAAATGATCTTGTCGCTCGCCAATCCGGCCAGGTAGAAGAACTTCTGGTACCAGTCATAGGCTTCCTTGGCGTGCAGGTGGGGAGTATTCAGCGGTGTCAGATCGTAGATGATCTGCGCGAAGTGGAACGGCGACTGGCGTTTGGCCTTTATGATCTCGGCCAGCGGTTTCGGGTCCCAGTTGATGCCGGCGGAGAACACCATATCTTCGCGGCCGAACGGCAACTTCTGCGCGGGTCCTTCCAGCAATGGCTGAAGGTCGATGCGGATATCGCCCTGGCCGGGGCTGGCTTCCTGGTTGCGCTTGTACTCTTCATCTGTCAGAGCGTGGGCGGGGATATTGCCGCTGCGCTTGGCGTAGCTGATGGCCATGTCGCGCAAGACCTTGGGCAGAACGCTGACGACATAGGCAGCGGCGATCTTTAGGCGACCGCGTCCTGTCAGTGCCGGAGAGGCCACGTGGGCCAGCGCAGGGATGTGAGGTTGCAGAATGGGACCTTGGCTGACGGTGCCCTGCTGAACACCGTAGTTGGGTATCCGGTGCGCTTCCCCGGTCGCTTCTTTCTCGCCCCAGAATTTCTGGAAGTGCGCATAGGACGTGTTGACGTCCGAATCCTCGAATAACCAGATCAGGCGATCACGGGGAATTTCGAAATAGCGCCCTTCGTGGAACGCGAAGAAACGTACCCCCGGCACCAGCTTCTCTAGGTGGTGTGCGAGGATCAACTCGGAGCGGATAATGCCAGTGACACCACCGCGCCAGACGGCATAGGACAGCGTCAGGTCCACCCACAGATGGCCGGTACGGCGACGGGTCTGGGCGATGGTGGCGAAGCTGCGAATGGCTTCAAGTACGTCGGCGCCGCATTTTTCCCAGGAGGTGCCCTGCCAGTTGTCGCGGATGTTCTGCTCTTTCTCGCGCAGGGCTTCAGGGTGGTTGCTGTAGTACTCGATGCGATCGGCCCAGCCCATCACATCTAGCGGGTGGATGTAGTCGGGGAACGTGCCGCCGATTTCGCGCAGCGGTTCGACATCCGACGCCAGGCACAACTTGCCGTAACTGAGGCCTTCGGGCATCGGCAGGCTCCAGCCTTCATAGAAGCTGGGCAACATGGTGAAGAGGCAATTGCGATACAGCGCATCCAGTTCGGCATCGCTGGGCGACAGGACCAGGAGCTTGCCGGCCACGCGAGGGTCGCGCTTGATGGTGTCGATCAGGTCGCCCGTACGCCACCCCGGCTTGCCGGCGAAGACCATGGTGGGCAGGTTCTTGGCGCCGCGCTCGATGAGCGACACATAAGCCTTGTAGAGCGTGTCGTGGTTCTTGCGCACCTCCACTGTGCCGACGGTGAGTATGAACGGGCCTTCGATGCCAATGCTCTTCAGCAGTTGCTGGTCGTCGCCATCGCCGGTCTTCTTGGTGAGATCGGTACCGCCGTAAGGAATGGCGATACTAGCCGGCGTCGGCCAGCCGAATTTCTTCTGGTAGTACTCGCCATCGCGCTGCGGGCTGCGGCCGCCATAAAGGATGAAGTCGCAGTTCTCCGAAATCCATTTGAAGTAGGTGCGGAAGCTTTCTTCTTCTTGGGGGCGATAGAGGTGGTGGGTGGATTCGCCCAGGAGGATGGTGTCGTAGCACATGTAAGCCAGTGCCACGCCCGGCTCGCGCTCCTTCACCTGGGTATAGAAACGCTCCTTGCCGCTGTCGAGCCAGCCTAGACAGACGACCAGGTCGCCGCTCTTGTACGGATAGCTGAGGGGGGCAACTGCCGACAGTGGAGCCGCAACTGGCGCAACGCTCTGAACCGGAGCACTGGGCAACGCTTTGCGTAGCAGACTGTAGCTGCGAATGGCCGCACCCAATGCCTTGCGCGGCAGCCAGCTCAGCGCGAGTCCGGTGGGTTGATAGCGATACGGCAGGGCACTGGCCGCTAGCAGCATCGCACGCTCAAGGCGCAGCGAGCGGCTAGGAGTCTCGGCCTTCAGGTTGGCCAGGTAGTTGTCTACTTTGCTGTTCTGTTCGGCCGCTTCTAGTTTGGCCAACTGCTGGCCTTTCTGGTTGCGCGTCTCAAGATATTTTTCGGCGACGTTGTGCTCGCCGTGGAGCCAAAGCAGTTCGCTTTTGGCGATCTCGACGAAACGTCCATTACTGAACATGCTGAAGCGCAGTTCCGGGAACTGCCGATTCAGTGCTGCGGCCACTTCAAGTTCCGCGCGCACGATTCCGACGACGCCACCAGGCCATTGCATGGAAGTAGTGATGTCCAGCCAAATGCTATTCGTGTTCAAAGTACGGTCCCGATTGTTTCTAGTGCTTTCCATGGATAGTGAATGAGCCGCTTTACTCGGTTGGCCTCAATTGGCTCAGCTCAGTCTCCAGCGATTCGATCTGCTCCAGTGCCTGGAGTCGCGCGCGGTCCAGATTCTCTGCGTAGTCCTGCACCTTTTTCAGCGCTTCCTCAAGGTCAGCGGAGTAACTTTGCAGGCGTGATACCGCGTTGTCATAGTCGGCGATCTGTTTTCGTGCTGCGTCGCCGTGATCGTTCAGAAGCTTGATGGCTCGGTCCTGATTGGCGATGTGGTCGCTAAGGCGCTGCAAAGTATCCTGCAGATTGAGGTTCTCGTTGAGCACCTCCGCACGGCGATCCAGCAAGCGCAATGCCACCCCGCGAATGTTGGCGGCCGCGCCGGACACAGACGTCCTGTCTTGATCCTGGATCTCGTCGATCATGGCGAAGATGGTCTGGATATCGCTGTAGGTGAAGCCGTTGGTCTTGAAGACGTTTGCGACCTCTTCCTCGATTTCGCGGAAGAGCGCGGCTTCCTCGGAGGTCAGCCGGATCAAAGGGGAGCGGCTATCCGAAAGATCGATATCGTTGATGCCTAGTGTGCGAAACTCCACCAGTTTGGCGTCACGATAGGCTGCGTCCTGGGAGAGGCGATCGATACTCAGGTCAAGATCGGCCTGTTGCCTGAGCTCTAGCTGTGCGTACAGCCAGAGTGCGAAGAACGCTCGGTAATTCTCCCGCCATTTTAGTGGGCTCCGCTCGGCCTGCGCGCGGGCAGTTCCCAGGTTTTCGCTAGCGGGCGGATTAATTCTGCAAGAGGTCTTGATTGCCTGAAGCGCCGGCGGCAGGTGTGCCGCGCCGTAGATCAACTGGGTGGCTGCATCGAAGTAGTCGTTGATCTTGAACGACCACCATTGGCTGCGAGGTTCGCGCCAGAGATGCACATGTATACCGCCGAAGAGCGACTTGAATGCCTGCGGCTGGCCGAAGCTTCGACAGAACTGGAACATGGTCCGTGCGCGTGAGGCCTCAATCAGCGCTTGGTAGTAAGCCCGCTGGTCCGCGGAGAGTTCCTCGAGGAACAGATCGTCGAAGCAGAAGCTCTGTTTGAATAGTCCCCTCAGCGAGTCGCGAACCTCATGGAACTCCCAGAAGTAGGGCTTGCCGATGTCCGGGTGATGAATGTTACCGCCGTTGTTGGTTGTCACGGCGAGCAATGCCTCGGGCTTGTTGTCCAGCTCCAGGAGCCATTCGTTCTCCGGCTCCTGATAACACCAATAATTCCCAGTCCGCCGAAATACGTTGAACAGGTAGGTGCTGCCGGAGCGGAACAGCGAGTGGATGAAGATCGGGCTGTTATTCATGGCAAAGCTGCACGCTGGCAATGGCTTGAAGATCGGTCAGGCCCGCAAGAGCCGTGGAGCTTTCACTGCTGGTGACTCTGAACATCGCCACATCCACCCTTCTGTGAAGGAAATCGGTATCGGATTCGCTGGGGTCGCGAACGCCGCAGTTGATGTAGTAGATACCCGGCAGTAACGCAGCCTTGAATGCGAACTCCACCTGCACGGAACTACCCGCTCTGACGTCGCGAAGTTCCTGCTTGAGGAATGCTGAATCCGTTCCAAATATGGCGATTCCTTCTCTGGTTTTTACCAGGCAAGTGAATATGGGATTTCCAACGGCGTGATGGAAGTTCACGGTGAAGAGGATTTTCATCATCTCGTTGCACCGAAGGACATTGGCCCGGATACCCTCACTGTTTGCCAGCGCGACATCAGTGATCAAGGCCCGGCCATCGCCGTACGACAGCTCGCAGTCGCTTACCAGCGCGGCATCCACTACCGGTTGCGCCTGCGGGGGGGCAGCCTTTGCCGGTGTCCGGCTGAATAGGGCCTTTTCGTAGCGATCACAAACGGGTTTCGCCTCGCCGACCTCTACCAGCGCTCCCGCTTCGATGTGGACGGCGCGTTGGCAGATCTTCTTGACGCTCTCGATATCGTGGCTGACGAACAGCAGGGCCGTTCCCTGCTCGCAAAGCTCCTCAAGACGGCGGAAGCATTTGCGCTGGAAGGCGGCATCACCTACGGCGAGTGCCTCGTCGATGATCAGGATGTCCGAACGGAAGCAGGTGGCCACTGCAAAAGAGACACGCGATTGCATGCCGCTGGAATAGATCCTAACCGGCTGGTCGAAATACTCCCCGATATCCGCGAAATCCTGGATTTCATCAACGGCGGATTCAATCTGTTGCTGGGTGAAGCCCATCAGGCCCGCTGCGTGGAAGACATTCTGGCGGCCGGTGAGTTCAGGATTGAATCCCATGCCCAGTTCCAGAATCGCCGCCACACGACCATTCACGGTCACTGTGCCTTCGCTGGGTTGCAGCGTGCCGGTGATCATTTTCAGCAGTGTGCTCTTGCCGGCGCCGTTCTTACCGAGAATCCCTATCTTTTCGCCAGCGGACACTTCGAAATCGATGCCGCGAACAACCCAGTGCTCTTGTGCGGGCGTGGTGGGAATGCCAAACCAGCGGGCGAACCGCTGCCATTCGCTGCGGTACTGCCGATAGGATTTTCCGAGGTTGACGACAGTCAGGAGGCTCATAGCGAGTCCACGATTTCAGGCGCGGCGCGGCGGAAAATGAACAGGCCGAAAGCCAGCAGTCCGAGTGCGAACGCCAACAGGATCAGGGCGGTAGCGTCTAGTTGTGGCGGGGCATTGTAGAGAATGACCTGATGATAGGCGCCAATGATGTGGTAGAGCGGGTTGTATTCCACAAGGCCCTTCAAGCTTTCCGGAATGATGTTCACGGGATAGACGATCGGGGTGAACCAGAAAAGAATCTGCAGGAAGATTGGTACGACCTGTCCTATGTCCCGCACGAAGACGTTGAGGATGCCTAGCGTCAGGCCTGCGCCAACGGAGAGAGCAATCACTAGCAGGGTCAGCGGGACCAGCCAGAGCATTTCCAGGCCTGGCGGATGACCCAGCACAAAGAGTACGGCCACCATGGCGATTGCCAGCAACGCGTTATTGACCAGGCAGGCGCCGACGGCAATGGCAGGGAGCGTGATTCGGGGGAACAGCATCTTCTTAATCAGGTTTCCCTGATCGGTGAAAATGGTCAGGCAGCGACTAACTATTTCGGAGAACAGATTCCAGCCGAGCATCCCTGCCAGAAGGTAGATTGCGTAGGCATAGTGATTGCTGACGCCTGGCAGCTTTGCTGCCAGCACATTGGACAGCACCAGCGCATAAATTAGGACCTGGGTCAGCGGGTGGACCAGCATCCAGAGTGCGCCCAGTCGGCTTCTCGAGAAGCGGACCAGGAATTCGTTCTTGATTGAAGAAAGAATGAAGTGCCGGTAAAGCCAGATGTTCTTGAGTAGTCCGATCATTCTACGGGCCCAGCAAGGATCCGCATCGCCGTCCTGGAGTTCCCGTTACCGCAAGGGATGTCATGGTCAGGCTTGGATGCAAGGATGATCCTGTTCGATGAATGCAGAGCAGGCCAAGCGGCCTGCTCGGGGCGTTGCAATGGCCTGATCGCTGTGCGTTCGGTGCGCAGCGATCAGTGACTCGGATCAGCAGGGAGCGCGGCCGTAGTTGTCCTGGAAGCGCACGATGTCATCCTCGCCGAGGTAGTCTCCACTTTGCACTTCGATCAATACCAGATCGATCACGCCGGGATTCTCCAGGCGGTGTTTGTGGCCAGCAGGAATGAAGGTCGATTCATTGCTGTTGAGCATCATGGTGGTCTCGCCATTGACTACTTGCGCCATGCCGGTCACTACGATCCAGTGCTCGCTGCGGTGATGGTGCATCTGCAGCGACAGCGACGCCCCGGGCTTCACGACGATGCGCTTGATCTTGAAACGGTGGCCTTCCTCGAGGGTGGTATAGGTACCCCAGGGGCGGTGAACCGTACGATGTAACAGGTGTGCGGTGTGACCGTTCTTCTTCAATTGTGCGACGATCTGCTTGACGTCCTGGGTGTGCTCTTTGTGGGCGATCAGCAGGGCGTCGGGCGTATCGACCACGATCAGGTTCTGGACGCCAACCAGGGCCGCCAGGCGCTCCGGGCTATGTACGTAGTTATTGTTGGCGCCGTGGACTAGGACTTCCCCTTCGCAGCGATTGCCGTTCCCGTCTTCGACCGTCAGCTCGCTCAACGCGTTCCAGGAGCCGATGTCGCTCCAGCCCAGATTACAGGGAACGGTGGCGACCTTGTTGGAGCGCTCCATCAGTGCATAGTCGATGGAAATGTCGGGGACGCGCTTGAACGGCTCGCCTTCCAGGGAAAGGCAGCGATGCGACGGGGCCTCGGTCAGGCGGGACTGTGCCAGGGTGGCTGCCACGGCATCATGAACTTCCGGTGCATGAGTCTTCATTTCTTCCAGCAGGGTTCCCACGCGGAAGCAGAACATGCCGGAATTCCAGAAATAGTTGCCTGCGGCGAGGTATTCCTCGGCTTTCTCCAGGCTTGGCTTCTCGACGAAACGTTTGACTTTCAGGCCGCCATCGAGCACATCGCTGTCGCTTTCGATGTAGCCGAAGCCGGTTTCCGGGTACTGCGGCTGAATGCCGAAAGTCACCAGCCAGCCTGCGGCTGCCAGTCGGGTCGCGTTCGCAACCGCTTCGGCAAATGCATCGGTGTGCTTGATCAGGTGATCTGCCGGTAACACCAGCATCAGAGCTTCGGGGCCGTGAGCCTGATTCAGTTGCAGTGCGGCCGACAGGACAGCGGCAGCGGTGTTGCGGCCGAACGGCTCGAGCACATAGCTCAGGCACTCAGCCTGATGCTTGAGCGAACGGTACTCGTCCTCGGTCTTGAAGAACAATTCGCGGTTGGTGACGGTCATCACTTCCGACACGCCATCCAGGGCGACAGCACGGAGCAGCGTCTTCTGCAGGAGATTCTGCCCATCCGGAAGGGGCATGAAGGGTTTGGGGTGCGCCTCGCGCGAAACCGGCCACAACCGGCTGCCTGCGCCGCCGCAAATGATCACTGGGATCAGCATCTATGAAAATTCCTTTGCAAAAGTCGTCCTGCGCTGCGTCACTTGGTAGTGAGTCCCGATCCGGCGGATGGCGAAACTCGAACCTCCAGGCGAGCGCGTAAGATTACCGCAATGGCACCCGATGCTCATAGACCATCCGACCACTGAGCCGGTAATGCGCAGTTACTCCAAGTTTTGGAGTGCCCGGAAATGGTTCGGTTCAAAATGCAAAAAGCCCACCGACCGGTGGGCTTTCTTGAAGTTTGGTGCCGGCACCAGGAGTCGAACCCGGGACCTACTGATTACAAGTCAGTTGCTCTACCAGCTGAGCTATACCGGCAAGGAGGGCGGCCATTATATCTACGCCGTCCTTGGTGTAAACCACTGATTTGTCAGAATGATCCGACCGTTTCTGTCAGTGTCCTCCGGCTGCGGCAGCGCCGGGCTTGGCGCCGAAGGGTGGCTTGGCCAGGCAGATGATCACCAGCATGGCGAGGAACAGCCAGCCGAGCAGGGTGAAGTAGTCGATGGTGCTGATCATGTAGGCCTGGCTTTCCACCATGCGCTCAAGCAGCGCGGCGCTGTGCTGGCCAGGGCCGCCGAGCTGTTCGACGGTGGCGCGGGTGGCCGGGTCGTACTGGCTGATGTTCTCGGTCAGGTAGGCGTGATGCATGGTGGCGCGGCGGTTCCAGATCCAGGTGGTGAGGGACGCGGCGAAGCTGCCCGCCAGCGTCCGCAGGAAGGTCGCCAGGCCGGAGCCGTCGGCGATCTGGTCCGGCGGCAGGTCCGAGAGCAGGATGCTCAGGATCGGCATGAAGAAGAACGCCACGCCCAGGCCCATGAACAACTGCACCAGGGCGATGTGCATATAGTCGACTTCGGTGGTGAAGTCGGCGCGCATGAAGCAGGTCGCCGCCATCGCCAGGAAGGCCAGGCCGGCCAGCAGGCGAAGATCGAAATTGTTCGCGTAGCGTCCGACGAGCGGTGAGAGGAAGACCGGCAGGATGCCGATCGGCGCCGCCGCCAGTCCGGCCCAGGTGGCGGTGTAGCCCATCTGGGTCTGCAGCCATTGCGGAAGCAGCAGGTTCATGCCGAAGAAGCCGGCGTAGCCGCCGACCAGCGCCAGGGTTCCGACGGTGAAGTTGCGGTGCACGAACAGTCGCAGGTTGACGATCGGGTGCTTGTCGGTCAGTTCCCAGATCACGAAGACCGCCAGGGCGATCACCGCGATGACCGTGCCACCGATGATGAAGCCGGATTCGAACCAGTCCAGGTCGTTGCCCTTGTCGAGCACGATCTGCAGGGCGCCGACGCCGATCACCAGCATCGCCAGGCCCATGTAGTCCATGGGCGCGTGCTTGATCACCACCGGGCGGGCGCGCAACTGCTGGTAGACGACCATGGCGGCGAACAGGCCGATGGGCACGTTGATGAAGAAGATCCACGGCCAGCTGTAGCTGTCGGTGATCCAGCCGCCGAGGATCGGCCCGGCGATCGGTGCCACCACCGTGACCATCGCCAGCAGTGCCAGTGCCATCCCCCTTTTCGCCGGGGGATAGATGGAGATCAGCAGGGTCTGGGTGATCGGGTAGAGCGGCCCGGCGACAAAGCCCTGGATGGCGCGGAAGCCGACCAGCATGCCCATCTGCTGAGCTATGCCGCAGAGGAACGAGGCAATCACGAAGAGCAGGGTGGCGGCGATGAACAGGCGTACCTCGCCGACCTTGCGGCTGAGCCAGCCGGTGAGCGGCAGGGCGATGGCGTTGCTCACCGCGAACGAGGTGATGACCCAGGTGCCCTGCTCGGAGCTGACCCCGAGGTTACCGGAGATGGTCGGCAGGGCGACGTTGGCGATGGTGGTGTCGAGCACCTGCATGAAAGTCGCCAGCGACAGGCCGATGGTCGCCATGACCAGGCTGGGCGGGCTGAAACTGCTGCTGTTGGACTGGCTCATGGCGGCGGTCGGATCAGCGCTGCGCGGTGCTGTGGTTGGCGTCGGCCAGGTTGGCCTGGATCAGCTTCTCGATCAGTTGGTCCGCAGAGGCCAATTGTTCCTGGTAGATATCGGTGGAGAACACCGCCTCGTGCGGTGCCTGCTGGGCCAGTGCGGGGCCGCTCTGGTCGTGCAGGCTGACATTGACGTCCATGGACAGGCCGATGCGCAGCGGATTCTTCGCCAGCTCCTCGGCGTTGACGCGGATGCGTACCGGGACGCGCTGGACGATCTTGATCCAGTTGCCGGTGGCGTTCTGCGCTGGCAGCAGGGAGAAGGCGCTGCCGGTGCCGACGCCGAGGCTGTCGACGGTGCCGGAGTACTTCACTTCGCTGCCGTAAAGGTCGGAGCGGATCTCCACCGGCTGGCCGATGCGCATGTGCTTGAGCTGGGTTTCCTTGAAGTTGGCGTCGATCCACACCTGGTCCAGCGGGATCACCGCCATCAGCGCCGCACCCGGCTGCACGCGCTGGCCAACCTGCACGGTGCGCTTGGCGACATAGCCGGTGACCGGCGCGATGATCACCGCGCGGGCGTCGTCCAGGTAGGCCTGGCGCAGCTTGGCGGCGGCGGCTTTGACGTCAGGGTGGGAGGCAATCACGGTGTCGTCGACCAGCGCGCGATTGGTGTCCAGTTGCTGTTCGGAGGTGGTCAGCGAGCTGCGTGCCGTGTCCAGCGCGTCGCGGGCGTGGGCCAGCTCCTCCTGGGAGATGGCGCCGTCGCTCGCCAGATGTTGGCGACGTTTGAAGTCCGCCTCGGCCTTGGTCAGCGCGACTTTCTTCGCGGCCACGTCGGCCTTGTAACCGTCGACGTTGCTGAACAGCCCGCGCACCTGGCGCACGGTGCGGGCCAGGTTGGCTTCGGCCTGCTGCAGGGCGATATCGGCGTCGCTGGGGTCGAATTTCACCAGTACCTGGCCCTTGTGCACCAGGTCGCCGTCATCGGCGCCGATGCTGACCACGGTGCCAGTGATCTGCGGCGTGATCTGCACGATATTGCCGTTCACGTAGGCGTCATCGGTGTCCTCGTGCCAGCGGCCGTAGAGGATTTCCCAGGCGATGCTGGCGAGGCCGGCGAGGATGACGACGGCGAGCAGGATCAGCAGCCAGCGCTTGCGCTTGGGATTGCTGTTCGGGGTTTCTTGGGTGGCGGTGCTCATGTCGGGTGCCTCGTTCAGTGCGCGGCGGCCGCGTTCGCCTGGGCGAGCGGGGCGGGAGTGGAAGTAGTGTCGGGCTGGTAGCCACCGCCCAGGGCCTGGACCAGCTGCACCGAGATATCGATGCGCTGGGCGTCCAGGCTGGCCAGTTGGCGCTCGGTGAGGAGCAACTGCTGCTGCACGCTGAGGGCGTCGAGGTAGTTGCCGACGCCTTCGCCGTAACGGCGCATGGCCAGGTCGAAGTTGGATTTGGCGATGTCGCGGGCATCGCGCTGGTCGTCGAGCTGCTGCTCCAGCGAGCGCAGCTTGCCGAGATCGTCGGCGACCTCGCCGAGGGCGTTGACCAGGGTCTTGTTGTACTGGGCGACGGCGAGGTCGTAGTCGGCGTCCTTCCCGGCCAGGCTGGCGCGCAGGCGGCCGCCATCGAAGATCGGCAGGGAGATCGCCGGGGCGATCTGGAAGAAACGGCTCGGCGCCTTCAGCACGTCGCTGGTGTGCAGGGCGGCCAGGCCGACCATCGCACCCAGATTCACGTTGGGGTAGAACTCGGTCTTCGCCGAGTCGATGCTTTTCGACGCGGCTTCGACCCGCCAGCGCGCGGCGACGATATCCGGGCGCCGCCCCAGCAGCTCAGCCGGCAGGTTCGACGGCAGGCTCAGTGCGCCGGGCTTGAGCTCCTGGGGGCGCTGCAGATCCAGGCCACGGTCCGGACCCTGGCCGAGCAGGACGGCGAGGGCAATGCGGTCGCTGGCGATGTCCTGCTCCGCGGCGGCCAGTTGCTGCTTGGCACTGGCGACCTGGGTTTGCGTCTGCTGCAGTTGGACCTTGCTGTCGAGGCCGGCGTCCATGCGTTTCTGGCTGAGCTGGAACAGATGCTGGGAGCGGTCCAGTTCGTCGCGGGCCAGGTCACGCGCAACGAAGGCGTGGGCCAGTTCGCTGTAGGCGCGGGCGACATTGGTCGAGAGGGTGATCGACGCGGCCTGGCGATCCACCTCGGCTGCGTTGGCCTGGCCGAGGGCCGCTTCCCAGGCGTCGCGCTGGCCGCCCCAGAGATCGAGGTCGTAGCTGAAGCTCATCGACAGGTACTTCACCGCCGAGTAGCGACCGCCCGTCGGTGCCGGCAGGACGCTCTCCGGCGCGCGGATACCGGCATAGCTGGCGCTGCCCTTTACGCTGGGCATGCGTGCGGCGTCCTGCGCTTGCGCGGCGGCGATGGCCTGGCGGGCACGGGCGCTGGCGATATCCAGGTCCGGGGTGCCGCGCAGTGCTTCGCCGATCAGGCTGTCCAGTTGCGGATCACCGAGGCTGGTCCACCAGTGCTCGCTGGGCCATGCGGCCGGCGATAGCGGAGTGCCGTCGAGGCTGACACCCGCCTTCAGGCTGGCGGGGTCGACGGCCTTGCCGCTGGTATCCAGGCCCGAGTAACTGACGCAGCCGGAAAGTCCCAGCATCGCAGCGAACACGGCGGCGGGCAGCAGGGCGATACGAGGGTGGTTCATGTTCATTTCTCCTGCGCCGCGCAATGGGCCGCGGCGCCGTGGGCGCGCAGGATCTTGTCGAGCAGGCCGGTGAGGGTCTGCAGTTCATCGCGGGAGAGGCCGCCAACCAGCTCGTTCATCGCGGCGG
This sequence comes from Pseudomonas sp. GD03903, assembly GCF_029840045.1. Lineage (NCBI taxonomy): Bacteria > Pseudomonadati > Pseudomonadota > Gammaproteobacteria > Pseudomonadales > Pseudomonadaceae > Pseudomonas > Pseudomonas sp. GD03903. Next base: position 267,697 of record NZ_JAOCBT010000001.1, read on the forward strand.
CGGCGATGCGCGGCGCTTCGTCGTTCACTGCCTCGCCCGCGGGGCTGAGACTCAGGCGCACACTGCGGCGGTCGTTCTGGCAGGGTTCGCGAACGAGCAGGTCCTTGCGCGCCAGGCGATCAAGCATGCGGGTCATCGAGCCGCTATCGATGGACAGCTCGCGGCACAGCTCGGCCGGAGTGTTGGCGCGCCCCTGGCCAACGAAGAACAGGACCTTGAACTGGGCGGCGGTGATATCCAGGTGTGCCAGGTGCTTGTCCATCAGACGATCCTTGAGGATCGCCGTAGCGCCCAGCAGCTGGCCGATGGAGCCTTTGAACGGAAAGTCCGCGACGTTGTAGTGATTCATGTCAAAACAAAAAGCTGCTTAGGCAGTGAAATGTTTCGAAATGATACTGCCTAGGCAGCGATTGACAAGGCTCAATTGTCGCGATTACGCAACAATCCGTTCGACGAAGCGCTATTGGTTCAGGATTGGCAACACGAATAGCCGATTTCCTACACCGTCGACGGCTCTTTATGCACAAGCAGGAAGGCTATAGGGCGTAAATCGCATATGAGATGTGATAGCAATCACGCAATTCGATAACTATTTGTTTTTAAAGGATTAAAATCGGCTGTACAGAAAATGATCAGATTGTGGCGAGGCGGTCTAGGTGCCCGGCAAGAGGATGTTTTTCCCGGCTTACCAACAGAGTTATCCACAGGTGCTGTGAGTGAATCTCTGGAACGCCCGTCTCAGATGCGTTCGGCCAGCAACAGCAGGTTGCGTGGGGTCATCCGGGCGGCGCAGAAGGCCCCCAGGATGGCGCGATAGCCTTGCTCTTCGAGGAATAGTGCGCGGTCGAGCAGCAGCCATAATTCCATGGGCCGGCGGAACAGTCCGCGCACCAGTTCCAGGTTGCGGACCTGAGCCAGTCGCTGCCAGCCCCTGGCCTCCAGGTCCTTCCAGTCTGCGTCGGTAGGCAGTTCGAGTCCCTTGAGGGCGGCGAGGTCGCGGCAATAGTCGGCGAAGGGCTTGTCCAGCCAGGCCGGCGGCAATGAAGGGGTGGGTAGGTAGTCATCGCTGCGGCGGATATCCCGTTGCAGCAGATCGAAGGCCAGTCGACGTGCCATCGAAGCGTCGCGCTGGCGGCGCACGCGGGCGCCGGCGGTTACGGTTTCGGCCAGCGGCAGGCGCAGGTCGTCCCGCGAGAGCTGAAGGGTGGAGCGTTGCGCGGCGTGCGAAAGCGGCCGGTAGTGCTCGCTATCGATGCGGTTGTAGCAGCACGGTGCCACCGCAAGCTGCCGGCAGCCATGGCGGCTGGCGAGCTGCAACAGGCGTACGTGCAAGTCGCCGCAAGCGTGCAGGGCGACGGCTGTATGCCCGGCTTGCAGGTGCTCATGGGCGCTCGGGGCGAGCACGTCCTGCTGGCGGTGGCGGGCCTGCAACTGAAGCCGGTCGCTCAGGCGCTGGCCGTCTTCCACCAGTGCGCTGTCGAACTCCAGGCTCAGCAGCGGCTTGCCGTCGCGGGCCAGCAGGCGGCCCAGATGGCCTTTGCCGGCGCACCAGTCGAGCCATTGCTGCGGCGCTTCGGTGAAACCCAGGCAACTGGCGAAGGCTTCGATCTGCTGCCATTTGCGGCCGGGAACATCGACGGTCAGCTGGTTTGGCAGCTTGCCCAGCGGTGTTGCCGGGAATGCCCCGATGGCGGACAGCCTGGCTGCCTCGGCGGCCAGGGCGGGAAAGGGCGCAGGGGCGTCGAGATGCTCTGGCTCGTTGTGCACGGCGTCAGCGTCTTCGAGGCTGCGGCTGCGCAGCCAGGCGGCCAATTCCGGGTGGTCGCGTTCCCAGGGTATCTCCTGCATCGTGAAGGGTTTCGGTCGCCACAGTGCCTGGTGTTCCAGCAGGAAGCTGTCCAGCGCGAGGAAGCGCTGGAGCAGGTCGGGGCCGGTGAGGAGAGTGTCGTTCGGAAGCACGATGCGAAGCGGAGGCAAACCACGGGGCGCGCATTATAGCGGCCCCATGGGCGAGTGGTGCGCCGGTCAGCGGCCCTGCATGGAGTCGACCTTCAGCCAGCGTTCCAGCAGGCGGAAGATGCGGGTCAGCAGCAGGGTGATGACCAGGTAGAACACCCCGGCGAGGCAGAAGAACAGCATGGCCTCGTAGGTACGCGCGATGATGGTGCGGGTCATGCCCATGATGTCGAACAGGGTCACGGTGTAGACCACCGCGCTGGCCTTGAGCATGAGGATCACCTCGTTGCTGTAGGCAGGCATGGCGATACGTGCGGCACGCGGCAGGATGATGTGGAACAGCGCCTGGCGGCGGGACATGCCCAGCGCGCGGGCGGCTTCCACTTCACCGACGGGGATGGCGTGGATGGCACCGCGCAGGATTTCGGCGATGTAGGCCGCGGTGTGCAGGGTCATGGTCAGCAGCGCGCACCAGTACGGGTCGCGCAGGTATGGCCAGAGCGGTCCCTTGCGCACGCTCTCGAACTGGGCAAAGCCGTAGTAGACGATGAACAGCTGCAGCAGCAGAGGCGTGCCGCGGAAGAAGAAGATGTAGGCGTAGGGCACTGCGCGCACATACCAGTGCCGCGAGGCGCGGGCGATGCCCAGCGGTACGGCGAGGCACAGGCCGGCGACCACGGCGATGGCCAGCAGCTCCAGGGTCAGGGTGGCGCCCTGGAGCATCTTCGGCAGCCATTTGAGGATCAGCTCGAGATCGGTCATAGCTCGTTCCTCACGAAGCCACGGCCGGCGCGACGCTCGAGGAAGTGCAGGGCGGCCATGATGAAGACGGTCAGGCCCAGGTAGATGAAGGCCGCGGTCATGTAGAAGGTGAAGGGCTCCTTGGTCGCGTTGGAAGCGACCTGGGCCTTGCGCATGATTTCATCGAGGGTGATCAGCGAGACCAGGGCGGTGTCCTTCAGCAGGATCAGATAGAGATTGCCCAGGCCCGGTAGCGCCACGCGCCACACTTGCGGCAGGACGATGCGCCAGAATATCCGTGGAGCCGAGAGGCCCAGCGCCTGGCCTGCCTCGCGATGGCCCTTGGGGATCGCCAGCAGCGCGCCACGGAAGACTTCGGTGGCGTAGGCGCCGAAGCACAGGCCCAGGGCGCAGGTGCCGGCGGCGAAGGGCGAGAGAGCGAATTCGGGGTAGCCGAACAGGTCACCGATGGCGTTGAGGCCGGCCACGGTGCCGAAATAGATCATCAGTACCCAGAGTGTCTCGGGTACGCCGCGCACCACGGTGGTATAGAAGCCGCCGAGCATGCGCAGGAAGCTGTTGTTCGAGGTCTTGGCGACGGCGCCGAGCAGGCCGAGGATCAGTCCCACGCAGACTGCGGCGAGCGAGAGCTTGAGCGTCATCCAGGTGCCGGCGATCAACTGATCGCCAAAGCCGTGCAGGTCGAAAATCATGGGGAGTCACGCCTGAAGGCGCGCGCCGCCCGGCAATGGGCGGCGCGGCACGTGCATCAGTAGATGCTGAAGGGGAAGTACTTGTCGTTGATCTTCTTGTAGGTACCGTCGTCGACGATTTCCTTCAGAGCGGCGTTCAGCTTGTCACGCAGCGGGTCGCCCTTGCGCACGGCGATGCCGATCTTGTCGTTGTCGAACACCGGCTCGCCCTTGAACTCGAAGTCCTTGCCGGCATCGCTCTTCAGCCAGTCGTACTGCACGAACTTGTCGGCCAGCACGCCGTCAAGGCGGCCCGAGGACAGGTCGAGGTAGGCGTTTTCCTGGGTGTCGTACAGTTTGATGGTGACGGTGTCGGCCATGTTGTCCTCAAGCCAGGTACCGGCGATGGTCGCGCGTTGCGCACCGATCACCTTGCCCTTGAGGTAGCCCTTGTCGGTCTTGAAGTCGGTCGACTTCGGCGCCACGAACTGCAGCTTGTTGGTGTAGTAGGGGTTGGTGAAGTCGACGGCCTGCTTGCGCTCGTCGGTAATCGACATGGACGCGACGATGAAGTCGAACTTCTTGGCGTTCAGTGCCGGAATGATGCCGTCCCAGTCGGAGGTGACGACGTCGCATTCGGTCTTCATCTTGGCGCACAGCGCCTTGCCGATCTCGATGTCGAAACCGACAACCTGGCCGCTGGCGTCGATGCCGTTGAAGGGCGGGTAGGCGCCTTCGGTACCGATGCGCAGTTTGTCCGCGGCGATGGCCTGGCTCCCCAGTGCAAAGGTGGCCGCGATAGCCAGAACGATCTTCTTATAGTTGTTCATGCAGTGATGCTCCGTTAGCGGTGGCTGGACATGAATTGTTTACAGCGTGCCGATTGCGGGTTGTCAAATACCTGCTGCGGCGGTCCCTGCTCTTCTACCAGGCCCTGGTGGAGGAACACCACCTCGCTGGACACCTGGCGGGCAAAGTTCATTTCATGGGTCACCAGCAGCATGGTGCGACCCTCCTCGGCGAGCGCGCGGATAACGCTAAGCACTTCCTGGACCATTTCCGGGTCCAGTGCCGACGTCGGCTCGTCGAACAGGATGACCTTGGGCTGCATCGCCAGGGTGCGGGCGATGGCGGCGCGTTGCTGCTGGCCACCGGAAAGCTGCGCGGGGAAGCTGTGGCGCTTGTCGGAGATGCCGACCTTGGCCAGCAGGGCCTCGGCGATCTCGGTGGCTTCGGCCTTGGTCTTGCCCAGCACACGGCGCGGCGCCTCGATGATGTTGTCGAGGATGCTCATGTGCGGCCAGAGGTTGAAGTTCTGGAAGACGAAGCCCAGTTCGCTGCGCAGTCGGTTGATCTGCTTGCTGTCGGAGGCGATCAGCGAGCCGTCCTTGGACTTCTTCAGCTTGAGTTCTTCGCCGGCGACCAGGATCTGGCCCTGGTGCGGGTTTTCCAGCAGGTTGATGCAGCGCAGGAACGTGGATTTACCGGAACCGGAAGAGCCGAGAATGGAAATCACATCGCCGTCGCGGGCGGTCAGGGAAATGCCTTTGAGCACTTCCAGGTCACCGTAACGCTTGTGCAGGTTACGGATTTCCAATGCGGGTATGGCCGTGGCCATAGGGGGCTCCTCTATTGTTATTCGGACGCTTTCGCAGCAGGCTTTCACAGCAGTTCGCTGCAGAATCGGGGCCATCCTGGCGAGGGGCAACCTAACACGCACTCCGGGGTGCGCCAAGCGCCCATCTGCCGCGGTCGTCGGCTGTAGTGGCAAGTTGTCGCATTGCCGCTCGGCGTTGTCGCCTGGGCTGAACTAGCTGCGCCGGATCAGGGCGTCGGCTGATGGCGCGGGGGCGCGATAGTGCCAGTTTGGACCGACCAGTAAAAGCCCGGCGGCGCTGGGGCCGCCGGTTGGGTCACTGCATCATCTGTCGCAGTTGCGGGCTCGGGTCTTCGATCGCTTCGGCGGGGGTGATGTCGTCCTGGGATTCCGGAGGCTGGCTGGCCATCAGGTTCGGGTGCCCGGAAAGACGCGGGATCGGCAGTGGCTTGGCGTCGGCCAGGCCGGTACCGCCAGCCTCGGTGGCATTGATCGTCGATTTGCGCGGCTGGGTCAGCACGTGGAAGTCGGTGATCTCGATGATGCCCTTGCCTTCGGCCAGCAGGTGGAAGGAGAAGGCCTTGCGCGCCTCCTCGTTGTCGAAGCCGAAGGTCACTTCCAGCGGCTGGTTGCGCTTGACCAGCGGGAGTTCGGGAATCTCGATCGGCACCGGCTTTTCGAAGGAGCGCGTCTTGAGCGTCACTTTCGCCCCATTGGCGTCCATCTGGATCGCGCGGATCTTCAGGCTCACCGTGGTGTGGGTGTTGGCCGGGAACTCCAGGTACTGCGCGCCGATCAGGTTGTCGGTGTACTCGTTGTCGATCTGCGGCTTCAGGCGGATGCGTTCCTTGGTCGCGAACTGGTATTCGCGGGCCGACTGAGCCTTGGTTACCGACTGGTCGAGGATATCGGCGCGGGCGGTCATCAGGCGGGCGTCACGGCCACTGAAGCGGCCGACGAACTTGGCGCTGTCGGCGATGAAGCCGTCACTCTGGTAGCGCCGGCAGACCTGCTGGAAGTCGCACTCGGTGAAGTTGCCCTTGCCGTCGTGGTAACGCTGCATGCCGTTGGTGAAGGAGACCATCTCCCGTCCATTGGTGTATTCGCGGAACAGCGAGCGGCCGGCGATATCCTGCGGCGCCTTGATGGCGAAGTAGTCGAGCACCGAGGACTCCAGGTCGACGTGGCCGTAGACGCCAGCCTTCACGGGCGGCAAAGCGGCCTGTTCCGGTGCAAGGATCAGGTTCAGGCCCCAGGCCGAGGCAAGGCGCACGTTGTCGATGCCGTGGGATTCGTCGGAGGTGACGATCACCAGGGTGTCCTTCAGCACGCCTTTTTCTTCCAGGCCCTTGAGGAAGGCGTCGACGGCGTCGTCCAGGTAGGCGACGGCCGCCTGGCGTGGCGTCGGGTACTTGGCCAGGTATTCCGGGGTGGCCGAATACGGCTGGTGGGTGCCGACGGTGAGCAGGGTGAGCATCCACGGCTGTTTCTTCTGGCGCAGCTGGCCGACATAGTCCAGCGCCCCTTCGAAGAAGGCCTTGTCATCCATGCCCCAGGCGAATTCCAGGTAGGGCTTCTTCTTGAACCAGTCGCGGCCCAGGGTCTTGTCGAAGCCCATGGCCGGCATCACCTTGTCCTTGGCCATGAAGCGCAGCCCGGCGCCCTGAAGGAAGTGGGTGCTGAAGCCGGCCTGGTGCATCTGCGCCGGCAGGCATTCGGCGGCACGGGTCGGATTGCCCAGCAGCTCGACGCCCTTGGGCGTGCCGTTGTCGAGCTTGCTGTAGTCACCGCAGAGCATGGCGTAGAGGCCGCGGATGGTCTGGTGGCTGTGCACCACGTAGTCCGGGGTGGTCATGGCGCGCTCGGCCCAGGTGCTCAGGCGCGGCATCATGGATTCTTCGTAGCTGCTGCTCAATGCGGCACGGTTGGTGGCCACGTAGGCGCCAGGAATACCTTCCATGGCGATGATCAGCACGTTCTTCGCCTGGCCGCGGCCGGCCAGCAGCGGCGTTCCATTGAGGTCATGCTGGGTCAGGCCGGTGACGTCCGGGCGGACTTCAGGAAGGTCGCGGTCGCGCCAGTCCTGATAGGCGATCTCGCCACTGGTGACAGCGCGGGAGACGAGTTGGTGCGGCAGGTTGAACTGCTTCCACATTTCCGCATCGCTGGGCTGGAAGTACTGCACCGCGGCATGGCTTGCCAGCAGAACCGCGGGCACGGCATAGGCGTAGCGCGGCAGCGGCTTCTCGCGGCGGCGCCAGAGCAATGCGCTGAGCAGGATGCCGGCGCCGATCAGGATCGCCAGGTGCAGGTGGTTGAGGCCGCCGCCCTCGGTGGAGTTGGCGACGAAGGTCGGGTCGGCGAGGAAGTGCAGGTCTTCCGGTGCGGGCATGCGGCCCACGGCGCTGACCAGCTCGGCGGTGCCGATTACCGACAGTGCCCAGACCAGCATGAGCGGAAGGGCGATGAACAGTCGGCGGTTGTGCAGGGCGACGACCAGCAGTGTGCCGAGTGCCAGGTCCGACAGGTAGCCCAGCGGGGAACCCCAGCCAAGGCTGTAGCGGCCGACCAGAGGGACCAGCAGGAAGAGGGCAGACAGGGAAACCAGGTTGCCCCGGGAATTCCACCAGCTAATGAGTTTGCGCACAGTGACTCCGCTACCAAACATCGAATCCCGGAGGGTATCCCACTGATGTGTGGAAATCGCCCGGATGGTCATGATTCTGAAAGATCGGTGTGCTATGTGCCAGTAGACACTGTACTTAGGCAAACATTCGATACGAATCGCGGGAGCGAGCCAGGGCGGGGGAGTGACTTGTTCGGACGGGAATGAAAAAGCCCCTGAAATCTCGCGATTTCAGGGGCTTTTCGGAAGGCTTGGTGCCCAGGGACGGAATCGAACCGCCGACACGGGGATTTTCAATCCCCTGCTCTACCAACTGAGCTACCTGGGCAACGTGGCGCGCATTAAAAGGGTTTTCGGAAAGGGTGTCAAGCGTGCCGCGAAAAAATTTTTCAAATAATACCGAAGCTTACGCGCTGGGCGGGACGTAGCCCTCGGCCTGTGCGTATTCCTCGCCGGAGAGGAACTTGTCCATTTCGGCGGTGAGGAACTTGCGATCCTCGGCGTTCATCATGTTCAGGCGACGCTCGTTGATCAGCATGGTCTGGTGCTTCTGCCATTCGTCCCAGGCTTTCTTCGAAACGTGTTCGAAGATGTCCTGGCCCTTGGCTCCGGGATAGGGCGCGCGATCGAGGCCGGGCAGCTCTTCTTTGAATTTGCGGCACATCACCAGTCGGGTCATGACATTTCTCCTGCGTTCAACACGTCGGCGGCTCGTTTGAGCAGCTTCTTCACCGGGGCGGCAAGGCCGAGCCGCGGCGGGGTGGCGAGGTTATACCAGAGCCAGTCGGCCTCGGCCACGGCGGGGGCTGCGTCCTCGACGCGCACCAGCCAGGGCTCGATGGCCAGCTGGAAGTGGCTGAAAGTATGGGTCAGGCCGGGCAGCTCGCGGCGCTCGCCCAGGCGCAGGGCGTGGCGCTGGGCCAGCGGGTCGAGGGCGGCCAGGTCGTCCAGCTCGGGGAAGCTCCACAGACCCCCCCAGAGACCGGTCGACGGGCGGCGATAGAGCAGGATGTCTCCCTCGCGGTTGGCCAGGATCGGCATCAGCGTGCGCTTCTGCGGCAGCGCCTTGCGCGGCTTGGACACCGGGAAGTCGGTCTCGCGGCCGAGGAAGTGCGCACGGCAGCCCTCGCGCAGCGGGCAGAGCAGACAGCTCGGCTTGCTGCGGGTACAGAGGGTGGCGCCCAGGTCCATCATCGCCTGGGTGTAGTGGTTGACCCGCTCGTGCGGGGTGAAGCGCTCGGCGGCCTCCCACAGCTGCTTGGCCACCTTGGGCTCGCCCGGGTAGCCGTCGCAGGCGAGGTAGCGAGCCAGTACGCGCTTGACGTTGCCGTCGAGAATCGGCGCGCGCAGGCCCATGGAGATGCTGGCGATGGCGCCGGCGGTGGAGCGGCCGATGCCGGGCAACTCGGCGAGCTGCTCGACGTCACGGGGGAATTCTCCGCCGTGCTGTTCCATCACCGTCTTCGCCGTCTTGTGCAGGTTGCGGGCGCGGGTGTAGTAGCCCAGCCCGGTCCACAGGTGCAGCACTTCGTCTTCCGGCGCGTTGGCGAGATCCGCCACCGTCGGCAGCGCCGTCATGAAGCGGTCGTAGTAGCCCATCACGGTGCTGACCTGGGTTTGCTGCAGCATGATTTCCGAAACCCACACCCGGTAGGGCGTGATGTTCTGCTGCCAGGGCAGGTCATGGCGGCCGTGCGTGTCGAACCAGTCGAGCACGGCCGAATTGAAGCTTTGCGGGGTCACTTCTTGAACAGCCCTTTGAGTGCGTCTTTGAGTTCGGGACTGACCTTGTCGCCGAGCTTCTCTTCGAGTTTCTGGTTCAGCCGGTCCCCGGCCAACCGTGCGGCGATCTTGCCGATGCCGTCCTTGTCCAGGCGGCAGGCCTTGGCGCCCAGCTCCAGCGGGCCGCGGCAGCGTAGCGGCCATTCGATGCCGACGTAGCGCTTGTTCACTTCGCAGGCCGGGTCGGGCATGTCGCTCTTGTCACCTTCGATGGTCACGCCAACGCGATAGTCCATGCCCAGCACGCGCAGGTCGAGGTCGCCGTCAGCCTTGACGGTCAGGCCGGGGATGCTGGCCTTGAGGTCGGGGTTGCTGGCCACGCCGTTGCGGAAGGTGAGGTTGCCCTGCAGTTCGCGGAACGGCGTGTCCTTGCCGCCGTGCTCGGCGCTGAGCGACTTGCGGTTGAGCGTGGCGATGCCCTGGCACAGCTGTTGTTCCAGGTTGGCATTGAGCAGCACGCCCTGGGTCAGGACGAAGCGCGCGGTGCCGTTGAGGTTGTCGATCCAGGCCTTTTGACTGTTGCCCTGGGTGCTGATGTCGGCATCCAGGTCCAGCAGGCCCTTCACCGGCGGCTTCTGGCCCTGGGATTCGAGCAGGCGCTCCACCGGCACGTCGGCGATATGCTTCTTCGCCTGCAGGGTCGGTACGTCCTGGCGCACGTCAAGCGTCGCGGTAGCGTTGAACTTGCCGTCGTAGAGCTCGCCGCGCAGGTCGTCGAGGTTGAGCAGGCCGCCCTGCCCGCGCAGCTTGAGCACGGCGTTGTCGATGGGCAGCTTGTCCAGGGTCAGTTGGCCTAGGGTCAGCCCGGTGTCCAGGTCCAGCGCGCGCAGGCGGGCGACAGGCAGCAGCGGGGCGTCGCTCCAGGCCTGCTGGGTCGGTTGGCTGGGCAGCGGGGTGTCGCCCTTGATGGCGCTTTGCTCGGTGCTCGCGACTTCCGCTTTGCGTGCGCTGTTGCTGGCGTCCTGGGCCTGCTTCACCTTGGCGGGCAGGTAGCGGTCGAGATTCAGCTTGTCGCCGGCCAGCTGCGCGCGGATGGCCTGCTTGCTGAAGTCGGCGAGGCCGAGGCTGCCGCTGAAGGTGCTGTCGTCCAGCTTCAGCTTGATATCGTTCAAGGCCAGGCTGTTGCGGGTGCCGCTGATGCGGGCGGCCAGCTCCAGCTTGGTCAGGGTGGTGGTGTCGGCCATTTCCGGCAGGGTCTGGCCAATGCCTTCGAGGAACTCACGCAGGTTGAATGGCGCCAGGGACAGGCCGCCATCGAACTTCGGCTCCTTGTCCAATTCGCGGGCTTTGATCTCGCCCAGTGCGCGCAGCTGATTGACGCTGACTTTCAGGCCATTCCACTCGGCAACCTGGGCCGCCTGGTCGAGTACCAGCTGGCCCTGGGCGCTGTAGTTGGCGGTCTTGCCCTGGAACGGATCGCCGGAGACTTCGCCGGAAAGCTTGGCGTCTTCGAGCTGATAGCGCTTGAGCGCGCGGTCGAAGCGCAGGTTGCCGGTCAGCTCGGTGCGGGCGCGGATCACCGGCTGGTTGGTGCCCAGGTAGGCGCTGAGCTTGAGCGGGATATTGCTGCCTTCGCGGATTGCGCCGGTGCTCAGCTCGATACCTTCAACGCTGTAGTTCTTGCCGCTCTGGGCGTCGGCGTAGTCGATGCGGGCGTTCTTCACGCTCAGGCTGTCGATATCCAGCTTCATTGCCTGGTGGGATTGCTGCGCGTCCGCCTTGGCCTGTTCGCTCGGTGCTGGAGCAGGCTGTGCAGCGGGTGGCGTGCCGTTGGCCGGTGGCAGGGGCTTGCCGATCGTTTCCCAGTTGCCGACGCCGTTCTTGTCCTTGTTCAGGGAAAGTGTCAGGCCTTCGACGCGGATGTCGCTCATCTGCACTTCCTTGCGCAGCAGCGGCAGCACGCGCACGGACATGGCCAGCAGTTGTGCGTCGGCGAACGGCTTGTCCGGTGCCTGCAGGCTCGCCACGCTGGTGTCATGCAGCTCCAGGCCGAGCCAGGGGAACAGGCTCCAGCCGATGTCGCCCTTCAGGTTCAGTTCGAGGTTGGCCTTGTCCCGGGCGAGCTGGCGGATCTCGTCCTTGTAGTCGTTCGGATCGAAGAAATGGGTCAGCACGAAGCCGGCGGCGACGATGAGCAGCAGCAGGACCAGGGCAATGATGCCGATGATTTTGCCGAACGCTTTCATGGACGGGTCCTTGTTCAGGCGGCGAATGGAATGGCGAGAAAGTATACCAATGACGGGCCGGCACCCCAGCCCGCAAGGCAAGGTGCCGCTACTGCGGGTTTGGAACGGGGACGCGGCGCTCGGTTCCCGCCTTGAGCGAGATCAGGTCGTTTCCAGTGTCAGGCCGAGATGCTCGGCAAAGGCAGCCACGTCGTGCTGGCCCTCCGGCGCTGCCAGCCGCAGCGCGGCGCCCTGCAGCACGGCCAGGCGCTGCGCTTCTTCGAGCAGGCGGCGGGCCACGCCGCGATTGCGGGTGAGCTGGCGTACACAGAGGCGGGAAAGTCGCCAGGTATCGCTGTCACGCTCGATCCAGGCGGCGCCCAGCAGGCGATCGTTGAAGCGCCCGGTGAACAGCTGGCCTTCGGCAAGCCCGCGCTCGACCAGTTCGGCGGCGTCGGCGAAGGGCGCCAGCAGCCATTGTGGCGCATCGACGTAGATCTTCAGCAGGTCCTGGCGGTCCTGGTCGCTGGGCTGGGTCAGGTGCTGGACGACGACGGGCATGGGCGATCCTCGTGTTCGGGGCGCGCAGTTTAGGACCATCGGCCAGCGCCGACCACCGCCCGTAGCCGCGCAGCGCCCGGCGCGCCTATAATGCCGGCCCTTCTTATAATTACGTGCAGTGTTAGCTGTGGAGCTGGTGATGGCCGAACGCAAGGCATCCGTCGCGCGCGACACCCTGGAAACCCAGATCAAGGTTTCCATCGACCTGGATGGAACGGGTAAGGCCCGCTTCGATACCGGGGTTCCCTTCCTCGAGCACATGATGGACCAGATCGCCCGCCACGGCCTGATCGACCTGGACATCGAGTGCAAGGGCGACCTGCATATCGACGACCACCATACCGTCGAAGACATCGGCATCACCCTCGGCCAGGCCTTCGCCAAGGCCATCGGCGACAAGAAAGGCATCCGTCGCTACGGCCACGCCTACGTGCCGCTGGACGAGGCGCTGTCGCGCGTGGTCATCGATTTCTCCGGGCGCCCCGGCCTGCAGATGCACGTGCCGTTTACCCGCGCCAGCGTCGGCGGCTTCGATGTGGACCTGTTCATGGAGTTCTTCCAGGGCTTCGTCAACCACGCCAACGTCACCCTGCACATCGACAACCTGCGCGGGCACAACACCCACCACCAGATCGAGACCGTGTTCAAGGCCTTCGGCCGTGCGCTGCGCATGGCCATCGAGCTAGACGAGCGCATGGCCGGCCAGATGCCGTCCACCAAAGGGTGCCTGTAATGCAGACCGTCGCCGTCATCGACTACGGCATGGGCAACCTGCACTCGGTGTCCAAGGCGCTGGAGCGCGTTGGCGCCGGGCGCGTGCTGGTGACCAGTGACGCCAACGTGATCCGCGAGGCGGACCGCGTGGTGTTCCCCGGCGTCGGCGCGATCCGCGACTGCATGGCCGAGATCAAGCGCCTGGGCTTCGACAGCCTGGTACGTGAAGTCAGTCAGGACCGTCCGTTCCTCGGCATCTGCGTCGGCATGCAGGCGCTGATGGAGCGTAGTGAAGAGAACGACGGCGTCGACTGCATCGGCTTGTTCCCCGGCCAGGTACGCTTCTTCGGCAAGGACCTGCACGAGGACGGCGAGCACCTGAAGGTGCCGCACATGGGCTGGAACGAAGTGGCGCAGGGCGTCGATCACCCGCTGTGGCACGACATCCCGAACAACGCGCGCTTCTATTTCGTGCACAGCTATTACATCGAGGCGGGCAACCCGCGCCAGGTGGTTGGCCGCGGCCACTACGGGCGTGATTTCGCCGCCGCACTGGCCGATGGCTCGCGCTTCGCCGTGCAGTTCCACCCGGAGAAGAGCCATACCCATGGCCTGCAGCTGCTGCAGAACTTCGCCGCCTGGGATGGGCGCTGGTAAGCCATGGCTCGGCAGAAGGACAAGCCTGCGATCCTCGAGCTCGATGGCGCCCAGCGCCAGAGCGCGGCGCGGGCCATCCAGCGTTTTCTCGAAGACCGCTTCGAGCTGGATGTAGGTTCCTTCGAGGCCGAGGAGGCGCTGGATTTCTTCCTGCGCGAGTTCGGCCCGCTGTTCTACAACAAGGCGATCTTCGACGTGCAATCTCACCTGAAAGACCGGTTCGAGAGCATCGAAAGCGACTTGTGGGCGCTCGAGAAGAGCTGACCCGACCCCATTCATCTTTGGATTCGAGCAGGTTCAACCCATGCTGATCATCCCCGCAATCGATCTGAAAGACGGCGCCTGCGTGCGCCTGCGCCAGGGCCTGATGGAAGACGCCACCGTCTTCTCCGACGACCCGGTATCCATGGCCGCCAAGTGGGTGGAGGGCGGCTGCCGCCGTCTGCACCTGGTGGACCTGAACGGCGCCTTCGAAGGCAAGCCGGTCAACGGTGAAGTGGTCACCGCCATCGCCAAGCGCTACCCGAACCTGCCGATCCAGATCGGCGGCGGCATCCGCTCGCTGGAAACCATTGAGCACTACGTCCGCGCCGGCGTCAGCTACGTGATCATCGGCACCAAAGCGGTCAAGCAGCCGGAGTTCGTCGCCGAAGCCTGCCGCGCCTTCCCGGGCAAGGTCATCGTCGGCCTCGACGCCAAAGACGGCTTCGTTGCCACCGACGGCTGGGCTGAAGTCAGCGAAGTGCAGGTGATCGACCTGGCCAAGCGCTTCGAAGCCGACGGCGTCTCCGCCATCGTCTACACCGACATCTCCAAGGACGGCATGATGCAGGGCTGCAACGTCGAAGCCACCGCCGCGCTGGCCAACGCCACGCGCATCCCGGTGATCGCTTCGGGCGGCATCCACAACCTGGGCGACATCCAGAAACTGCTGGACGCTCGCACGCCGGGCATCGTTGGCGCCATCACCGGCCGGGCGATCTACGAAGGCACCCTGGACGTCGCCGAAGCCCAGGCGCTGTGCGACGCCTTCAAGGGCTGATTCGAACGTAGGGTGGGTTAGCCGTGCAGCGGCGTAACCCACCGATGAGGGCATCGGGTGGCGAGACAGCATGGGTATCGCTGCGCTCCACCCATCCTACGAGAGCATTGCTATGGCACTGGCTAAACGCATCATTCCCTGCCTCGACGTGGACAACGGCCGCGTGGTGAAGGGCGTCAAGTTCGAGAACATCCGCGACGCCGGCGACCCGGTGGAAATCGCCCGCCGCTACGACGAGCAGGGCGCGGACGAGATCACCTTCCTCGACATCACCGCCAGCGTCGATGGTCGCGACACCACTCTGCACACCGTCGAGCGCATGGCCAGCCAGGTGTTCATCCCGCTGACCGTGGGCGGCGGCGTCAGGACGGTGCAGGACATCCGCAACCTGCTCAATGCCGGTGCGGACAAGGTCTCGATCAATACCGCCGCGGTGTTCACCCCGGAATTCGTCGGCGAAGCCGCCGCGCGCTTCGGCTCGCAGTGCATCGTGGTCGCCATCGACGCCAAGAAAGTGTCGGCCCCCGGCGAAACCCCGCGCTGGGAAATCTTCACCCACGGCGGTCGCAAGCCCACCGGGCTGGATGCAGTGGAGTGGGCGAAGAAGATGGAAGGCCTGGGTGCCGGTGAAATCCTCCTGACCAGCATGGATCAGGACGGTGTGAAGAGCGGCTACGACCTCGGCGTGACCCGCGCCATCAGTGAGGCTGTGGGCGTTCCGGTGATCGCTTCCGGCGGTGTCGGCAACCTGGAGCACCTGGCCGCCGGCATCATCGAAGGCAAGGCCGACGCGGTGCTTGCGGCGAGCATCTTCCACTTCGGCGAGTACAGCGTGCCGGAGGCCAAGGCCTACCTGGCCAGCCGCGGCATCGTCGTGCGCTGATCCCTTCCGGGCCGGGGATCTCCCGGCCCGATGGCTCTATCGCGAGCCTTTCTCTCCTGCGTCCGGTGGCCGCATCTCTTTCCTGCGCACGAAGCTTGCTAGCCCAAGGCTCCAGTCAAGGTAATGGCGCATCCATGTCCCATTGCCATATTCATAGGGTTTATTGGCGTCAATTCTCCGAGTAAGCTCTGCGCCTTCTCAGAAATGTCATACGCAGGAAATATCTCGATGCTGAAGCGCATTCTGCTCGCATGGCTAGGCTGCGGCCTGCTTCTGGCCAGTGCGGCAAGGGCTGAAACGGATTCTTCGGACTACAGCGTGGTGCTGCTCACCGAGAACTTCCCGCCTTACAACATGGCCATCAATGGCAAGAACTTCGCCCAGGAAGACAGCATCGACGGTATCGCCGTGGATATCGTCAAGGAAATGTTCAAGCGTGCCGGCGTGCAGTACAGCCTGACCCTGCGCTTCCCCTGGGACCGCATCTACAAGCTGGCGCTGGAGAAGCCCGGCTACGGCGTATTCGTCACCGCGCGGCTGCCCGAGCGCGAAAGCCAGTTCAAGTGGGTCGGCCCGATCGGCCCGGACGACTGGGTCCTGCTGGCCAAGGCAGACAGCCCGATCAGCCTGAACAATCTCGATGAAGCCAAGAAATACCGCGTCGGCGCCTACAAGGGCGACGCCATGGCGCAATACCTGGGCGAGCATGGCTTCGAGCCGGTGCTGGCGCTACGTGACCAGGAGAACGCCGCCAAGCTGCGCGACGGCCAGATCGACCTGTGGGCCAGCGGCGACCCAGCGGGCCGCTACCTGGCCAAGCAGGTTGGCGTCACCGGTCTGAAGACCGTGCTGCGCTTCAACAGCGATCAGCTGTTCCTCGCGCTGAACCGCGAGACCCCGGATGCCGTGGTGCAGAAGCTGCAGGCGGCGCTGGACAAGATGCGCGCTGAAGGCTTCGTCGACGACGTGCTCAACAGTTACCTGTAACACCCGAAGGCCGGCCACTCGCCGGCCTTCGTGTTTGGCGTCGACACCCCTCGGCGCCGGTTTTGCCACGGAAGGCAGACGAGCGAAGTATTCCGTCCCCTCTGCAGGGATGCCGCAAGCCCAATAACGATAACCAAGCGAGCGGTATGACCATGCTGAAAGTCCTGACCAAGACCCTGACCCTGGGTCTGTTGCTGGGGGCCGCCACGGCCCGCGCCGAGTTGCCCGCCGATTACAAGATGGTGCTGCTCACCGAGAACTTCCCGCCGTTCAACATGGCGGTGGACGACAAGAACTTCGCCCGCGACGAGGGAATCGACGGCATCAGCGCCGACATCGTCCGCGAGATGTTCAAGCGCGCCGGCATCCAGTACAGCCTGAGCCTGCGTTTCCCCTGGGATCGCCTGTACAAGCTGACCCTCGACAAGCCGGATTACGGACTGTTCTCCACCACCTACACGCCCGAGCGCGTGCCGCTGTTCAAGTGGGTCGGCCCGATCGCCAAGACCAGTTGGGTACTGCTGGCGCCGCCGGGCAGCAGCATCAAGGTCAAGGACCTGAAGGACGCCGCCAGGTACAAGCTGGGTGCCTACAAGAACGACGCCGTCAGCCAGAACCTGGAGAGCCAGGGCATTCCGGTGCTCAACGCGTTGCGCGACCAGGAAAACGTGAAGAAGCTGACCACTGGCGAGATCGACCTGTGGGCCACTACCGATCCGGTCGGTCGCTACCTGGCCAAGCAGGAAGGCGTTTCCGGTCTGCAGACCGTGCTGCGCTTCAACGAGGCGCAGCTGTACCTGGCGATCAACAAGGACACGCCGGACGAGGTGGTAGCCAAGCTGCAGAAGGCGCTGGATGAGATGCGCGCCGATGGCTTTATCGAGCAGGCGACCAATAACTACCTCTAAGGTCGGCTTATCGTTGTAGGAGCGAGCTTGCTCGCGAACCCAGCTTCCGCGGATTTCGGTGCCGGGCGCTGTTCGCGAGCAAGCTCGCTCCTACAGAAAGCCGATCCTGGCTACATCTATCGGTAAATCCCATCCCGGCCATGCCCCGCCATGGCGCGGTTGCCGCGCTCGGCGATCATCAGCGATGGCTGCACCAGCTCGAAGCCCTGGGCCTTCAGCGTCGGCAGAACACGCTTGAGCACCGCCAGGGTCGCCGGCTTCGGGTGGCCGATCATCACCACGGTTCCTTGTTTGCGCGCCAGTTGCAGGCCGCGCTGCATCTGCTGCATCACCGCAGCCTCGCTCGGGTCGTCATCGAGGAATACGTCCCGTGACAGGCTGGCGAGGCCGATCTTTTGCGCCTCGGCGGCGGCCACGGTGGCGGCGCTGGTGCGGCTGTCGAGCAGGAACAGGTGGCGCCGCTGCAGCTCCGCCGCCAGCCAGGCCATGGCCGGGCGGTCGGCGGTCATGCGGCTGCCTTCGTGGTTGTTCAGGCCTTGCACATACGGGACTTTCGCCAGCGCGGCTTGCAGGCGGCGCTCGCGCTCCTGCTGGGTCAGCTCAGGGCTCCAGGCGTAGTCACCGCCGGCCGGGTCCATCGGCATGTGCAGCATCACGGTGCGCCCACGCTGGTGCGCCTCGCGCGCAAGCTCGGCGGCGTGGGGCGTGTCGGGAATGATCGCCAGGGCGATGGCAGGGGAGATGTCGAGCACCTGGCGGTCGCGCGCCAGGTTCTGCCCGAGGTCGTCGATGACGATGCTGACCAGCGGCTTGCCGCTGTCCGGCCGGGGCGCGGCGGCCACCGGCAGGCACAGCAGCGCACCCAGGCACAGGCCGAACAGCAGCCGGGCCGGGCGCATCGGTCAGTTGTTGCCGCGGCTGACGCTGAGTCCTTTCAGCAGGCTGAGGGCTTGGCTGAGCTGGTAGTCGCCATCCTGCGGGCGATCCTCCGGCGCCTTGCCGGAGGCGGTCGGGCGATCCTGGCCGCCATTGCCGTTGGCCAGGTGGCCCTGCAGGTCGGCTTCCTTGAACCCGTCGAACTCGCTCTTCTCGCGGGTCACCTTGGCACGTTCCACCTCGATGTCCGGGGTGATGCCCTGGGCCTGGATGGAGCGGCCGTTGGGGGTGTAGTAGAGCGCGGTGGTGAGCTTCAGGGCGCGGTCGTTGTTCAGCGGCAGCACGGTCTGCACCGAACCCTTGCCGAAGCTGTCGGTGCCCATGAGGATGCCGCGCTTCTGGTCCTGCAGGGCGCCGGCGACGATCTCTGCCGCCGAGGCGCTGCCGCCGTTGATCAGCACCACCAGCGGTACGCCGTCGCTCGGGTCGGCCGGGTCGGCGGAGAAGCGCAGCTCGGAGTTGGGGATGCGGCCTTTGGTGTAGACGATCAGCCCCTTGGTGAGGAAGGCGTCGGCCACTTCCACCGCCGACTGCAGCACGCCGCCGGGGTTGTTGCGCAGGTCGAGGATCACGCCCTTGAGCTTGCCCTTGTTGTCGTTGCGCAGCTTGGACAGCGCCTTGACGGTTTCCTCGCCGGTGTTGACCTGGAACTGGGTGATGCGCAGGTAGCCGTAGCCCGGTTCGAGCAACTGGCTCTTCACGCTCTTGACCTTGATGATGGCGCGCTTGAGGGTGACGTCGAATGGCTTGCCGCCGCCGCGCACGATGGTCAGGGTGATCGGCGAGCCGGCCTTGCCGCGCATGCTGTCCACGGCCTCGTTCATCGACTGGCCCTTGGTCGGCTTGCCGTCGATCTTGACGATCAGGTCACCGGGCTGGATGCCGGCGGTGGCCGCCGGAGTGTCGTCGATCGGCGAGATCACCTTGACGAAGCCATCTTCGCTGCCGACCTCGATGCCCAGGCCGCCGAACTCGCCGCTGGTGCTTTCCTGCAACTCGGCAAACTCTTCCGGGCCGAGGTACGCCGAGTGCGGGTCGAGGTTGCTGAGCATGCCCTTGATGGCATTCTCCAGCAGCGTCTTGTCGTCCACCGGTTCGACGTAGGCTGCCTTGACCCGGTCCAGGACCTCGGCGAAGGTGCGCAGTTCGTCGAGCGGCAGCGGAGCCTCCTTGCCGTTGGCCGCAGGAGATGCGGCCGGCGCGTCGGCGGCCTGGACCGCACCGACGCCGAGCAGCAAGGCCAGGGCCAGGGTAGTGAGACGGAAAGCTTGCGACATGTTTGGCTCCTAATGCGTGTTCGCCGCTTATCCCTGCGTGCGACACCAGGTCGAAGGGTCCGCCGGGCGGCCCTGATGGCGAATGGCAAAATACACCGCCGGGGTACTCTGACCCCCGCTGGCTCCCACGGTTGCAATGGGATCGCCCGCTTTGACGGTATCGCCGGCGTCCTTCAGAAGACTCTGATTATGCCCATAAAGACTGAGGTAGCCACCACCGTGGTCGAGAATCACCAGCAGACCGGAGCCGCGCAGCCAGTCGGCGAACACCACGCGGCCGCCATGCACGGCGCGCACGGTGCTGCCGGCGGAGGCGCCGATCAGCACGCCATCCCAGGTGGCGCGGGGGTCATCGCCACGTGGGCTGCCGTAGCGCGCGAGGACGCGGCCATCCACCGGCCAGGGTAGCTTGCCCTTGGTGGCGGCGAAGGCGCCGCCAAAGCCCGCGCCGCTGGAAACCAGCGGGCCGCTGTAATCGCTACGTTTGGAGGGAGTTTCGGGCTTCTCGCCGCGTTCGGCCAGCTCGCGCTCGCGTTTGACCCGTTCACGCTCGGCGGCGAGTGCGCGCTGGCGCGCCTCCTCGGCTTCGCGGGCCTGGCGGGCAAGGGTTTCCTCGATGGTCTTGAGGACCTTGTTGAGGTCTTCCTGGCTCTGTTCGCGGTCCTTGAGCTTGCTGCTGCCGTCCTTCAGGTCGCTGTTGAGCTTGGCCAGGGTCTCCTGGCGCGCCTTGCGGGCATCGGCCAGCTCCTGGCGGCGTGCCTCGAGGGCGCTCTGCTGGGCGACCTGCTCGTCCTTCTGCGAGGTGATTTCCTGCTCGACGTTGTTCAACTGGCGCAGGGTCTCGTTGAAGGCCGAAAGTTGCTCCAGGCGCGCCTTGTTGATGTAGTCGTAGTAGGTGAGGGTGCGGCTGAATTTCTCCGGGTGCTCCTGGTTCAACAGGAGCTTGAGATATTCCTCGCGGCCGCTCTGGTAGGCGGCGCGCGCCTGGATGGCGATCAGGCGCTGCTGCTCAAGGCGTGCGCCCTGGAGTTTTTTTTTCTCGGAGTCGAGGCGCTGCAGCTCTTCCTCGTTCTTCTTCATCTCGTCCTGGATCTGCCGGATCTGCTTTTCCAGGTCGCCCATCTGGGTCTCGGTGGACTTGAGCTGCTTCTGCACCCCGGACTTCTCGTCCTGGATGTTCTTCAGGTTCTTCTTCAGCTCGTTGATGTCTTTCTGCGTCTGCTCCAGCTGACGTTGGGCGTCGGCGCGTTCGTCGGCAACGACCGCGAGCGGGCTCAGGAGGCAGATCAGCAGCAACGGAAGGAGGGCGCGAGGCATTGGGCGGCGGGGACCTGAAGTCTGGACGGCCTAGTATGCCCGTGGCGGGCATTAAAAAAAACGCCCCAGGCCGCATGGCGTGGGGCGTTTGCTCTGACCGGCGGGAGCTGGCTCACGTTCCCGCCCAATCGATACCTATTAAAGCAGGGTGACGATCGATTTCCCGGTCATCTCTTTTGGCTGTTCCAGACCCATCAGGTTCAGCAGGGTCGGGGCCACGTCGGCGAGCACGCCACCCTCGCGGATGCTCAGCTTGCGCTTGCCGACATAGACGAAGGGCACCGGCTCGCAGGTATGCGCGGTGTGCGCCTGGCCGGTCATGGCGTCTTCCATCTGCTCGACGTTGCCGTGGTCGGCGGTGATCAGGGCTTCGCCGCCGACCTTGTCCAGCGCCTCGACGATCCGACCGACGCAGGTATCCAGGCACTCGACGGCCTTCACTGCGGCCTCGAACACGCCGGTGTGGCCGACCATGTCGCCGTTGGCGTAGTTGACGATGATCACGTCGAAACGCTGGTTCTCGATGGCGTCGACGATCTTGTCGGTGACTTCCGGCGCGCTCATTTCCGGCTGCAGGTCATAGGTGGCGACCTTGGGCGAAGGGATGAGAATGCGCTCTTCGCCTTCGAACGGCTCTTCACGGCCGCCGGAGAAGAAGAAGGTCACGTGGGCGTATTTCTCGGTCTCGGCGATGCGCAGCTGGGTCTTGCCGTTCTTCGCCAGGTATTCGCCCAGGACATTGTCCAGGGACTCGGGCTTGAACGCGCTGGGTGCCGGGATGCTGGCCGCGTACTGGGTCAGCATCACGTACTCGGCCAGGTGCAGCTCGCGCTGTCGCGGGAACTCCTTGAAGCCCGGCTCGACGAAGGCACGCGAGAGCTCGCGGGCGCGGTCGGCGCGGAAGTTCATGAAGACCACGGCGTCGCCGTCTTCCACGCGCACCTGCGCGCCGATACGGGTGGCCTTGACGAATTCGTCACTCTCGCCGCGCTCGTAAGCGGCGTTCAGTGCGGCCACGGCGGAATCGGCGGTGAATTCGGCGGTGCCGTCGGTGATCAGGTTGTAGGCGGCTTCGACGCGGTCCCAGCGGTTGTCGCGGTCCATGGCGAAGTAGCGGCCGATGATGCTGGCGGTGCGGCCCTTGCCGATGCGGGCGAAGGCGTCGTCGAGCAGCTTCAGCGAGGGTTCGGCGCTCCTGGGCGGCGTGTCGCGGCCGTCGAGGAAGGCATGCAGGTAGATTTTCTCGGCGCCACGCTGGGCGGCCAGCTCGGCCATGGCGATCAGGTGGTCCTGGTGGCTGTGCACGCCGCCATCGGAGAGCAGGCCGAGGATATGCACGGCCTTGCCGGCGCTCGCTGCCTTGTCCACGGCGGCGGTCAGCACGGGGTTCTGGAAGAACTCGCCGTCGCGGATCGCCTTGGTGACGCGGGTGAAGTCCTGGTAGACGACACGGCCGGCGCCCAGGTTCATGTGACCCACCTCGGAATTGCCCATCTGGCCGTCGGGCAGGCCGACGTCCATGCCCGAACCGGAGATCAGGCCGTGCGGCTGGCTGGCCAGCAGGCGGTCCCAGTTGGGCTTCTTGGCGGCGTAGATGGCGTTGAATTCAGGGCTATCGCTATGGCCGAAGCCGTCCAGAATGATCAGGACCAGCGGTTTGCGCGTTGCAGTCATAGGTACGGCTCTTTCCGAGAATAGGGGTCAGAAAAGGACACACATTTTACCTTTTGGTGCCGACAGACGCCATGATCCCTAGGGTTCAGCCGTCAGATACGCGCGTGTATACTGGCCGGCATTTTTACGTCTGGATGTCCTGCGCATGTCTTCGTTTCTTCCTCGTCTGATCGAATTCGCCACCCACCACTACCTGCTGGTCGGTGCCCTGGTCATCCTGCTGGTGCTCCTGGCCCTGCACGAAATGCGCAAGGGCGGCCGCGCGCTGTCCACCCGCGAGCTGACCGCCATGGTCAACGCCGAACAGGCCGTGGTGCTGGATATCCGCCCGGCCAAGGAGTTCACCACCGGCCATATCGTTGGTGCGCTGAATATCCCGGCGGACAAACTGAACGCCCGCATGAGCGAGCTGGACAAACACAAGGCCAAGACCATCATCGTGGTCGACGGCATGGGCCAGCACTCGGGCACCTGGTGCAGCGTGCTGCAGAAGGCCGGCTACACCGCTGCCAAGCTCTCCGGCGGCATCGGCAGCTGGCGTGGCGATAATCTGCCCCTGGTGAAGTGAGATGCCGTCGACCTTGATCTACACCAGCGCGTGGTGCCCTTATTGCATCCGCGCCAAGGCCCTGCTGGACAAGAAGGGTGTCGCCTACGAGGAAATCTCCGTGGACGGCAAGCCTGGCGTTCGCGCCGAGATGGCCAGCAAGGCGGGCCGCACTTCGGTGCCGCAGATCTGGATCGACGGAACCCACATCGGCGGCTGCGACGATCTTTACGCGCTGGAACGCGCGGGCAAGCTGGATACGCTGCTCTCGGCGTGATCCCTCATTCTGAAACGATGCACAAGAAGGTCCCGAAATGACTGAACAAGCCAGCAACGGCGCAGCCGAACAAGACAACAACCCGCAGTTCTCGCTGCAGCGCATCTACGTACGCGACCTCTCCTTCGAGGCCCCCAAGGCTCCGGAAATCTTCCGCCAGGAGTGGCAGCCGGCCATTTCGATGGACCTCAACACCCGTCAGAAGCAGCTCGACGGTGACTTCTACGAAGTGGTCCTGACCGTTTCGGTGACCGTGAAGAACAACGAGGAAACTGCTTTCATCGTTGAAGTTCAGCAGGCCGGCATCTTCCTGATCAAGGGCCTGGACGCTTCCAGCATGAGCCACACCCTGGGTGCCTTCTGCCCGAACATCCTCTTCCCGTACGCCCGCGAAACCCTGGACAGCCTGGTTGTCCGTGGTTCGTTCCCGGCGCTGATGCTGTCCCCGGTGAACTTCGATGCGCTGTACGCGCAGGAAATCGCCCGCATGCAGGCTTCCGGCGAGATCCCGGCTCAGTAATCGCTGACGCCCGACGAGAAAGGCGCCTTCGGGCGCCTTTTTCTTTGCCTGGGATTTGGTTTGTACGAAATTCGAACAGCTGTGCGAAGGCCATGCACAGCCTGCTGTTGAGCTGTTTATCCACAGACTGTTCCAGCAATTGCTCAAGCCTGTTGTGGGTAAATCTGCGGGCTCTTTTGTAGGAGCGAGCTTGCTCGCGAAGCGCTTTTGCCGGTGGCGCTGGTGCCATGGCTGTTCGCGAGCAAGCTCGCTCCTACAGGAAGGGAATGCGGGCTGAGCGTTCAAGTTTGGTGCATGCGCACTAGCAGGGCGCAGGTGCAGCGACACTCGACGCGCCGGGAAATGCCTGGGTAACGCTGCCGTCAGCGCGTTTCAGTTATCGGGCGAAAATCGCTGAAAGCCTTATGTAGCAATGCCTGTAGAGGTTTTCCGTGTTGTGCCTCGGCTCACCGGCAAGGCTCAGGGCGGGTTTTGGCACGCCCTCTGCAATACCCCTGACAACAGCGATTTCAGGGGCCTCGGTACAGGCAGGCTGGGGAACCCCTCTTTTACATCTTGCGAGCGTGTCACCCGAAGCGGTGGCCGTCGCGGCCGGTTCGGGGGTCCTGGTACAGGCAGGCCGGGAAAGCCCCCTTTTTATGCCAGCAGGCGTGCCACGGCGCCCTGCGCACCCGTTAGGGGTCCTGGTACAGGCAGGCCGGGGAAACCCCTCTTTTTTGCCCACGCCCCTCCTCTGCGGAGCGGCGTCTCCCGCTTCGGGGCCCCGGACCAGGCAGGCCGGGAAAACCCCGCTTTTATTCGGGCCGCGCGCTGATGTTCAGTCGCCACCGGCCCTGGACTTCGCTGCTATCCCAGGTGCCTTGCAGGCGCCGGGTCGACAGTAGCGTCAGCACAACACCGTTATCCTGTGGCTGCAGTTTCCAGCGCGCCGGTGCATCGCCGATGCGCATCTGGCCCTGTTGCGCCTTGCCGCTGGCGTCGATCTGCAATGCCAGTGCGCCGTCCAGATGCCCGGCGCGGACAGCAGGCTGCGCATCCAGAATGAGTACCAGGCCATTCTCCGAAGGCTCTATCCCGAGAATTTGCGCTGGCCCCTCGTGCGCGGGATTGACCAGCCGGCCGATCATCAAACCCAGCAGCAGGCCGAGCACGCACAGTGAAAGCATGACCTTGAGCCACGGCCTGGGCCGCATTTGCTCCTGCGCGGAGGTAGAATGCCCGCCGTTCTCAGGCTCGGAGCGCTGCATGTTCCACGTAATCCTTTTTCAACCGGAAATCCCCCCCAACACCGGCAACATTATCAGGCTGTGCGCCAACGCGGGCGCAAGCCTGCACCTGATCGAGCCGCTGGGCTTCGAGCTGGACGACAAACGCCTGCGCCGCGCCGGCCTGGACTACCACGAGTACGCCAGCGTGCGCCGCTACGCGAGCCTCGAGGAATGCCTGCAGCAGCTCGGCCAACCGCGCCTGTTCGCCTTTACCACCAAGGGCTCGCAGCCATTCCATGAGGTGGCCTATGAGCGCGGCGACGCCTTCCTGTTCGGCCCGGAAAGTCGCGGCCTGCCGGAGGAGGTGCGTGATGCCCTGCCGCCGGAGCAGCGTGTGCGCCTGCCGATGCGTCCGGGCTGCCGCAGCCTGAACCTGTCCAATACCGTTGCCGTAACCGTCTATGAAGCCTGGCGTCAGCACGGCTTCGCCATGGATTGAGCGTTTTTTGTACGGCTCGCGCAAACCCGCGTGGGCTATGAAGCGCAGCGGCTTGCCCCAAGCTTATCCACAGGCGGGCGCACAGCCGATGTGGGCAACCGACAAATTCCTGCACAGAAACCGAGCAAACCCCCAGACCGCGCATGCTCTGGGCTGTAGCACGTTCCTTCCCCGTTCCGTGCACAGTGTTATCCACAGGTTCTGGGGATGGATGTTGCCGGGAAGTGACCGCGCCTTGCTGACGCTGATCGCGGACGGAGTCCGCTCCTACACCTGACCCCGAGCGTAGGAGCGGACTCTGTCCGCGATTGGCCAAAGCCGGCACGGTGCTCACGGTGATGCAAGAAAAAAGGGCCTTCCGGCCCCTTTTTAATCGCAGGACCTCAGTCGTCGCCGTCCTCGTCCGGGCCGTCGATCTTCATGCCCAGCTCCTTGATCTTGCGGGTCAGGGTATTGCGACCCCAGCCCAGCAGTACCGCGGCATCGCGACGGCGGCCGGCGGTGTGCTTGAGTGCAGTCTCGATCATGATCCGCTCGAAGGCCGGCACGGCGGTGTCCAGCAGGTTCGACTGCCCGCGTCCCAGCGCCTGGTCCGCCCAATGGCGCAGGGCCTGTTCCCAGTTGGCGGCGGGCACGCTGTCCTGCGGCTGGGTCATCAGCTCCGGCGGCAGGTCGTCGATGTGCACTTCGCGGCCGGACGCCATGACGGTGATCCAGCGGCAGGTGTTCTCCAACTGGCGCACGTTGCCCGGCCAACCGAGGTTCTTCAGGTATTCCTCGGTTTCCGGCTTGAGCAGCTTGGGCTCGACCGCCAGTTCCTGCGCCGCGCGGGAAAGGAAGTGCCGGGCCAGGGCAGGGATGTCTTCGCGACGGTCGGCCAGGCGGGGGATATGCACGCGGATGACGTTCAGGCGGTGGAACAGGTCTTCGCGGAATTTGCCCTCGCGCACCAGGTTTTCCAGGTTCTGGTGAGTCGCGGCAATGATCCGCACGTCCACCTTCACCGGCGTGTGGCCGCCCACGCGGTAGAACTCGCCGTCGGCCAGCACCCGCAGCAGGCGGGTCTGAGTGTCCGCTGGCATGTCGCCGATCTCGTCGAGGAACAGCGAGCCGCCGTCAGCCTGCTCGAAACGCCCGCGGCGCTGGTTGGCCGCGCCGGTGAAAGCGCCTTTCTCGTGGCCGAACAGCTCGGACTCCATCAGGTCCTTGGGAATCGCCGCCATGTTCAGTGCGATGAACGGCGAAGCCGCGCGCGGGCTGTGGCGGTGCAGGGCGTGGGCAACCAGCTCCTTGCCGGTACCCGATTCGCCGTTGATCAGCACGGTGATGTTGGAGTGGGAGAGGCGGCCGATGGCGCGGAACACCTCCTGCATCGCCGGCGCCTCGCCAATGATTTCCGGGGTGCGTGTCTGGTTGGCCGGCGCTTCCAGCCCCTGCTGTTCCTGGGCGTGCTGGTTGGCGCGCTTGACCAGGGACACGGCCTCGTCGACGTCGAATGGCTTGGGCAGGTATTCGAAGGCGCCGCCCTGGTAAGAGGCCACGGCGCTGTCCAGGTCCGAGTGCGCGGTCATGATGATCACCGGCAGGCGCGGGTGCACCTCGCGGATCTGCGCCAGCAGGTCCAGGCCACTGGCGCCGGGCATGCGGATGTCGGAGATGATCACGTCCGGCTGCTGCCGGCCCAGGCGGCTCATCACGCTGTCGGCGCTGTCGAAGCTGACAGTGGTCATGCCTTCCTGCTGCAGGGCTTTTTCCAGTACCCAGCGGATGGAGCGGTCGTCGTCGACGATCCAGACGGTCTCTGATCGGCTCATGGTCAATGCACTCCTTGGTCCAGGGGCAGGAACAGACTGAATACGGTGTGGCCTGGATGGCTGTCGCATTCGATCAAGCCCTGGTGCTGGCTGATGATGTTCTGGGTGATGGCGAGGCCCAGGCCGGTGCCGTCGGCACGGCCGCTGACCATGGGATAGAAGATGGTGTCCTGCAGTTCGCTCGGGATGCCCGGGCCGTTGTCGATAATCTCCACCTTGCACACCAGGCGGTGGCGCGTATGGCCGATGGTGAACTGGCGCAGGGTACGGGTGCGCAGGGTGATGCGGCCCAGCTTGAGTTCATTTTGCGCGGCGATCGCCTGCATGGCGTTGCGCACGATGTTGAGCACCGCCTGGATCATCTGCTCGCGGTCGATCAGCAGGTCGGGGATGCTCGGGTCGTAGTCGCGTACCAGCGGGATGCTGCCCTGGGTCTCGGCCTCCACCAGGCTGCAGACGCGCTCCAGCACTTCGTGGACGTTGGTCACCGACAGTTGCGGCAGCTTGTTGGAGCCGAGCATGCGGTCCACCAGGTTACGCAGGCGGTCGGCTTCTTCGATGATGACGTTGGTGTAGTCCTTCAACGATTCGTCCGGCAGCTCGCGGGAGAGCAGTTGCGCCGCACCGCGAATGCCGCCGAGCGGGTTCTTGATCTCGTGGGCCAGGCCGCGCACCAGTAGCTTGGTGGTTTCCTGCTTGGACAGCTGCGCCTCCTCCTTGGTGATCCGCAGCAGTCGGTCGCGCGGGTGGACCTCCAGCAGCAGCAGGGTGTTGCGGCGGTCGAGGATCGGCGTCACCGCGTAGTCCACGGTGATGGTCTGGCCGGTCAGCGAGGTCAGCGTCGCTTCGCGCTTGGTGAACGGGTGTGCCTCCTCCACCGCCTGGCGCAGCGACTGCAGCGCTTCGGGGGACTCGGTGAACAGCTCGCTGATGAACTGCCCGTGGCTGCGCTGGCCACTGACCGCCAGCAGCATCTCCGCCGCCGGGTTCATGTACTCCAGGCGCAGCTCGGCATTGAGCAGGATCACCGCCGTGGTGAGGTTGTCGAGCAACAGGCGGAGCTGGGTTTCTGTAGGCATGGCGTAAGAGATGTCCCAAGACTGTGCGGGAAAATGCAAAAAACAAACCAGGCCCTGAAAAGACGCGTATTTCGGCCGGTTGCGCTGATTTGCGGTGCGCACGAGGCTGATCCGGTCAGGGGGAATGACCCGAAATGGGGAGAGTATAGAAAGTGGTGCAGGCATATGCACCGTAATGGTGCATTTGTGCCTGGCCGTACGCCGGGTCAGCGGCCGGCGGCGGTTAGCGCTTGGGAGGCGTCGAGGTCGGCCGAGTCGGCCACCGAAACGCGGAACATGTGGAAGGGCTGGCTGGGTGTCTGCTCGATGGTGCGGCCGAGGGTGTCGACGATCTCCACCGACAGCAGGTGGGTGCCACGCTCGATGTTGTCCAGCGGGAATACCGGGCTGCGGCCGGGCTCGCCGACGGGTTTGCCATCGAGCAGCAGGCGGTAGAGGTGGCCGGGCAGCAGGGCCGGGTCGCTGGTGGCGGAAACGATCAGTGCGCCGTCATTGGCGCGTACGGTGGCATCGGGCTCCGGCACGATGATGCGCAGCAACTGGTAGGCCGGAGGCCCCGGCGGCAGGGCCGGGGTGGCCGGCGCATAGAGCGGCGGCGGCATGCGCACGCCATGCGGCGATTTCTGTGGATCGTTGCGCGGGGTCATGTCGAGCTTTTGCGCGTTGCCGCGCGGCGGCTGGTCGGTGAAGACGCGATTGCCGTCCTTGTCGATGTAGGTGTAGACCTCGGCGCTGGCCGACAGGCAGGTCAGTGCCGACAACAGGAGCGCCAGTGAGAGAGTCAGTAGATTACGCATCGTCAGCCGCCCGTCGTGGGGTGAACCCTGGGGCGCTGCGGGCTGTTGGTGCTGATGCGCTGCAGGGTGAAGCTCACCGGTGCACTGGCCTGGATCACGCGGCTACCTTGCAGGACCTGGACTGCCAGGGTGTGCTCGCCACGGTCGAGGTTCTGCACGCCGATACCGGTGCTGCTGGTCGGGTCGCCATAGGGCTGGCCGTCGAGCACCAGCTGCAGCTGATGGTCCGGCGCCAGGGCTGGCTGCACGACGACGTTGACGATAAAGGTGCCGTTGTTCTGGCGTAGCGATTCGTCATCGGGCAGGTTGCTCAGCGCGAGAATCGCGTAGGCCTTGGCGGCCTGATTCTGCGTGCCGCTGGTGGCGGGGGCGGCGGCCGGTTGCTGCGGGCCGACGGTATTGG
Organism: Pseudomonas sp. GD03903; assembly: GCF_029840045.1. Classification (NCBI taxonomy): domain Bacteria; kingdom Pseudomonadati; phylum Pseudomonadota; class Gammaproteobacteria; order Pseudomonadales; family Pseudomonadaceae; genus Pseudomonas; species Pseudomonas sp. GD03903. The sequence continues at coordinate 297,356 of NZ_JAOCBT010000001.1, forward strand.
TCGGCGGCAACTCCACGGGCTTGGCATCGACATTGGTCGGCGGCTGGTTGGTGAACACGGTTTTGCCGTTGGCGTCGGTGTATTTGTAGATCTGCGCGCTGGCTGGCAATGCGGCGGCGAGCAGCAGGGCGGTGAGGATCAGGCGCATGACGAATCTCCGGATAGTCCTGCCAAGCCTTGCACTGCCGACGGCAGCTGGCAAGTTGCCTATTGTCTTTCAGCAGGGCGCCGTGCGTTGTGCGCTGCTGCTCGTGCGGGGACCTTTCCTGTGCAGGACGGGTCCGAGCCTGGCGCCAGCGTCTGTATGATGCGGGCGAGTGTGATTTTCCATCGTGGTGGGGTATGCCTGTGAGTCTGATTCGTTACCTGCTTCGTCAGTGGCTGCTGCTGTGCTGCCTGGGCCTCGGCTTGTCCGTCGCCGGGCCTGCGCTGGCGGCGCTTCCCGGGCCGCTGGCCGGGGTGACGGGCAGTGGCGAGAGCAAGGTCAGCGACGCCCAGCTGGAGCAATCGCTGAACCAGGTGATCAAGACCCTGGAGAACGATCAGCAGCGGGCCGACCTGCTGAAGAAGCTCAAGCAATTGCGCGACGCGACGCAGAAGGGGGCGGAGGAGCAGGGCGGCGTCCTGGGGCTGATCGGCGACACCCTGGGCAGCCTCGAGAAACAGTTCGAAGGGGCCAACAGCCCGATGGTGCGCTGGGCCGACCTGTTCCAGGGCGCCGGCTACGAGCTGGATGCGCGCACGCCGTCGCTGGCCGAGTGGCCCGGAATGATCCTCGACTTCGCCCTGGTCATCCTTATCTGGGCCTGCGTCGCCCTCGGTCTGCGCTGGATCGCCGGGCGCATGCGCAAGCGTTTTGGCCTGGAGGACGAACTGCCGCAGCACCCCAAGACCCGCGACCTGCTGCTGTTCGCCCTGCGCAAGCTGGGGCCCTGGCTGGTCGCCTTCCTGATCACCGTCTACCTGTCCGTCGTGCTGCCCAGCTCGCTGGGCAAGCTGGTGGCGATGGTGATCGCCTATACCCTGGTGTGCGGCACGCTGTTCTCCGCCCTGTGCGTGATCTCCCTGTCGTTGCTCAGCGGCCCGCACCGCATGCGTGCGCTGGACATCCTGAGGCGTCGCGCCTTCCGCCCGCTCTGGCTGATCGGCAGCCTCGCCGCGCTGGGCGAAGTGATGCACGACCCGCGCGTCATCGAGAGCCTGGGGCAGAACATCTCGCTGTTCGTCGGCTCCGTGGCGAACATCTGCGCGGCGCTGCTCACCGCGCTGTTCGTCCTGCAGTTCCGCCGGCCGATCGCCCACCTGATCCGCAACCAGCCGCTTGAACGCCGCTTGAAGCGCCGGGGCTTGAGCGATCTGGTGGAGCTGATCGGCTCGATCTGGTTCCTGCCGGTGCTGGTGCTGGTGGGCATCTCGCTGTTCGCCACCATCGTCACCGCCGGCGACAGCAGCTACGCCTTGCGTCGTGCCCTGGTCTGCGCCGCCGTGGCGGTGGTGGCAATGACCGTCAACGGCCTGATCCGCCGCGCGCACCAGCGCTCGGCCCGGCGGGGGGCGCGGCGTCACGCGCCGTATATCGAACAGTTGCAGAGCTTCGGCTATACGCTGCTGCACATCGCCAGCCTGCTGTTCTTCCTGGAGATCGGCCTGCGCGTCTGGGGCATGTCGCTGATCCGCTTCGCCGAAGGCGACGGCTCGCAGATCAGCCTCAAGCTGTTCAGCTTCGGCACCACCCTGCTGGTCGCCTGGCTGGTCTGGATTCTCACCGACACTGCCGTGCAGCACAGTCTCGGCCTGGGCGGCAAGAAGAGCGCCAACGCCCGTGCGCTGACCATGCTGCCGCTGATCCGCAACGTGCTGTTCGTGACCATTGCGGTGATCGCGCTGATCGTCGCCCTGGCCAACATGGGCATGAACGTCACGCCGCTGCTCGCCGGTGCCGGTGTGATCGGCCTGGCCATCGGTTTCGGCGCGCAGTCGCTGGTGGCCGATTTGATCACCGGCCTGTTCATCATCATCGAGGACTCGCTGTCGATCGACGACTACGTCGATGTGGGCGGCCACCTTGGCACGGTGGAGGGCCTGACCATCCGCACAGTGCGTCTGCGCGACCTCGACGGCGTGGTGCACACCATTCCGTTCAGCGAGATCAAGAGCATCAAGAACTACTCGCGGCAGTTCGGCTACGCCATGTTCCGCTGGCCGGTGCCGGCCAGCATGCCGATCGACGATGCGCTGGCGCTGGTCAAGGAAGTCTCCGGCGAGCTGCGCACCGACCGCACGATCAACCGCGCCATCTGGTCGCCGCTGGAAATCCAGGGTATCGAAAGCTTCGACGCCGGCCAGGCGATCCTGCGTTTCCGCTTCAAGACGGCGCCGATCCGCCAGTGGGAAGTGCAGCGCGCGTTCAACCTGCGCCTGCGGCAGAAGCTCGACAAGGCCGGCCTGGAACTGTCGATGCCGCGCCTGAACGTGCAGCTCTCACGCATGCGCAAGTCGCGCCGCGAGGACGACGAGGAGCACGGCGTGCCGGCGGACGGTGGGATCTGAAACCGGCCTTCCTGTAGGAGCGAGCTTGCTCGCGAATGAGTTATCCGCTGGCTCCGGTGCTGTGCGATTCGCGAGCAAGCTCGCTCCTACAGGCACAGGCACAGGCACAGGCACAGGCACAGGCACAGGCACAGGCACAGGCACAGGCACAGGCACAGGCACAGGCACAGGCACAGGCACAGGCGCCAGCGGTTTCTCCAGCCCATAAAAAAGGCCTCCCGAAGGAGGCCTTAATGCTGTCGCTATTTATAGGTATTCGTGGATCAGACGCTGTAGTACAGGTCGTATTCCAGCGGGTGCACGAAGGTGCGCACCTTGATTTCTTCTTCCGACTTCAGCTCGATGTAGGCATCGATGAACTCGTCGGTGAACACGCCGCCCTTGGTCAGGAACGCACGGCCCTTGTCGAGTTCTTCCAGCGCCTCTTTCAGGCTGCCGCAAACCTGCGGGATTTCCTTCGCCTCTTCCGGCGGCAGGTCGTACAGGTTCTTGTCGGCGGCATCGCCGGGGTGGATCTTGTTCTGGATGCCGTCCAGGCCCGCCATCAGCAGCGCGGCGAAGCACAGGTAGGGGTTGGCAGCCGGGTCCGGGAAGCGCGCTTCGATGCGGCGGGCTTTCGGGCTGGAAACGTACGGGATACGGATCGAGGCGGAACGGTTACGGGCCGAGTAGGCCAGCATGACCGGAGCTTCGAAGCCCGGAACCAGACGCTTGTAGGAGTTGGTCGCCGGGTTGGTGAAGCCGTTCAGCGCCTTGCCGTGCTTGATGATGCCGCCGATGAAGTACAGGGCGGTGTCGGACAGTCCGGCATAACCTTCGCCAGCGAAGGTGTTCTTGCCATCCTTGGAGATGGACATGTGCACGTGCATACCCGAGCCGTTGTCGCCGTACAGCGGCTTCGGCATGAAGGTCACGGTCTTGCCGTAGGCGTCGGCAACGTTGTGCACGCAGTACTTCAGGGTCTGGACTTCGTCAGCCTTGGCAACGAGGGTGTTGAACTTCACACCGATCTCGTTCTGGCCAGCGGTGGCCACTTCGTGGTGGTGAACTTCCACGACCAGGCCCATTTCTTCCAGGGCGTTGCACATGGCGGTACGGATTTCGTGGTCGTGGTCGACCGGCGGTACCGGGAAGTAGCCGCCTTTCACGCCCGGACGGTGACCCTTGTTGCCGGTCTCGATGTCGGCGTCGGTATTCCAGGAAGCCTGCTCGGAGAAGATCTTGAACATCGAGCCGGAGATGTCGGACTTGAACTTCACTTCGTCGAAGATGAAGAACTCCGGCTCCGGACCAACGAATACGGTGTCACCGATACCGGTGGACTTCAGGTATTCCTCGGCGCGCTTGGCGATGTTGCGCGGGTCGCGCTCGTAGCCTTGCATGGTGCTCGGCTCGATGATGTCGCAAACGATGATCAGGGTCGGCTCTTCGGTGAACGGGTCGAGCACGGCGGTGCTGTCGTCCGGGAGCAGGATCATGTCGGAGGCTTCGATGCCCTTCCAGCCTTCGATGGAGGAACCATCGAACATCTTGCCGGCTTCGAAGAACTCGTCGTCCAGCGCGTCGCGGGCGGGCATGGTGACGTGCTGCTGCTTGCCTTTGGTATCGGTGAAGCGCAGGTCAACCCACTTCACGTCATGATCTTTGATCAGTTGTTGCGACTTGTACGACATGCTGTCCTCCAGGAGGGATTAGAGCTGGGAGCTTTTTTGTGCCCCAGTATCGGGTGATGCCGGCCGGAATACTCCGCCAGGGCAACCTGCCTCACAAGAGAGCAAGTTGCGTGCCAGTGCCCGTAAATGGGCAGAAGCCCAGAAATCACGGGCTGTGGCGAGTGTTACGGAGAATTGCGCGATAATAGTGCACCGCTTTGGTGCTCTATCATGGTGCATGAGTCCATTTTGGTGCACCAAAAAGAAAGTCTCCGATTTCTGCTCAAGTCTTGAGCAATTTCGGATATAATTCCGCCCCTTTTTTTCAGTCCCATGGCAATCGCCCGATTCGCATGAAACTCATCGTCAAGGTCTTCCAGGAAATCACCATCAAGAGCCGGCCGGTGCGCAAGCGCTTCATCCGCCAGCTGGCGAAGAACATTCGCACGGTGCTCCGCGACCTCGACCCCGAGCTGCTGGTCGAAGGCGAGTGGGACAACCTCGAGGTCGAGACCAGGGTCACTGACGCCAAGGTCCTGCGCGAGATGATCGAGCGCCTGACCTGCACGCCGGGCATCGGCCATTTCCTCGAAGTGCACGAATATCCGCTGGGCGACTTCGACGACATCCTCGAGAAGTGCAAGGCGCACTTCGGCGACAAGCTGCCGGGCAAGGTCTTCTCCATGCGCTGCAAGCGCGCCGGCAAGCACCCCTTCACCTCTATAGATGTGGAGCGTTACGTCGGCGGCGGCCTGCGCCAGCATTGCGGCGCGGCGGGCGTCTCGCTGAAGAACCCGGAAGTGGAAGTGCGCGTGGAAATCCGCCATGACCGCCTCTACGTGATCCACGCCCAGCACGATGGCCTCGGCGGCTACCCGCTGGGTGCGCTGGAACAGGTGCTGGTGCTGATGTCCGGCGGCTTCGACTCCACCGTGGCGGCCTACCAGATGATGCGCCGCGGCATGATCAGCCACTTCGTGTTCTTCAACCTCGGCGGCCGTGCCCACGAACTGGGTGTGATGGAAGTCGCGCACTACCTGTGGAAGAAGTACGGCAGCTCCCAGCGCGTGCTGTTCGTCAGCGTGCCCTTCGAGGAAGTGGTCGGCGAGATTCTCACCAAGGTCGACGACAGCTACATGGGCGTGACCCTGAAGCGCATGATGCTGCGCGCCGCCAGCCGCGTGGCCGAGCGCCTGGAGATCGACGCTCTGGTGACCGGCGAGGCGATCTCCCAGGTTTCCAGCCAGACGCTGCCGAACCTCTCGGTGATCGACCGGGTGACCGATACCCTGGTCCTTCGCCCGCTGATCGTCAGCCACAAGCAGGACATCATCGACACCGCGACGCAGATCGGCACTGCCGAGTTCGCCAAGCACATGCCCGAGTACTGCGGCGTGATCTCGGTGAACCCGACCACCCAGGCCAAGCCGCACCGCGTCGATTACGAAGAAACCAAGTTCGACATGGCCGTGCTCGACCGCGCCCTGGAGCGCTCCACCCAGATGACAGTCGATCGGGTGATCGACGAACTGGGCAAGGACCTCTCGGTGGAAATGGTCGATGAAGTGCTGGCCGGCCAGATCGTCGTGGACATCCGTCACCCGGATGCCCAGGAAGATGAACCGCTGGCCATCGAGGGCATCGAAGTCCTGTCCATGCCGTTCTATGCGATCAACAGCAAATTCAAGGAACTGGACCCCAACCGCCAGTACCTCCTGTATTGCGACAAGGGCGTGATGAGTCGCCTGCACGCCCACCACCTGGTCAATGAAGGGCACACCAATGTGCGGGTCTATCGACCCGAGCCGCAGGCAGCAGGCGGCAAGCTGCAAGAGAAGAGCTAGCCTGCATGATCCTGTGCCGCATTAGCCGAAACGCAACCTGGCTTAGGCATCCTCCAGACGCCTGGGCCTGAACCGGAATTTCGCCTGCCTGCCGCCTGCGGCTTGCAGCCTGAAGCTTTATTTACTGAGACTGACACTGTGATCGAAAAACTGCGCAACATCGCCATCATCGCCCACGTCGACCATGGCAAGACCACCCTCGTAGACAAGCTCCTGCGCCTGTCCGGCACCCTCGACCGCAAAGAAGCGGAAAACGAGCGCGTGATGGACTCCAACGACCAGGAAAAAGAGCGTGGCATTACCATTCTGGCGAAGAACACCGCGCTGAAATGGAACGACTACAGCATCAACATCGTCGACACCCCCGGCCACGCCGACTTCGGCGGCGAGGTTGAGCGCGTGATGTCGATGGTCGACTCCGTACTGCTGGTGGTCGACGCCCAGGACGGTCCCATGCCGCAGACCCGCTTCGTGACCCAGAAGGCTTTCAAGGCCGGCCTGCGTCCGATCGTCGTGGTGAACAAGATCGACCGTCCGGGCGCGCGTCCTGACTGGGTCATCGACCAGATCTTCGACCTGTTCGACAACCTCGGCGCCACCGACGAGCAGCTGGACTTCCCGATCGTCTACGCCAGTGCCCTGAACGGCATCGCCGGCATGGACCACGAGAAGATGGACGACAACATGGACGCGCTGTTCCAGGCGATCATCGACCACGTCCCGGCGCCGAAAGTCGACGTCGACGGCCCGTTCCAGATGCAGATCTCCCAGCTGGACTACAACAGCTTCCTCGGCGTGATCGGCATTGGCCGTATCGCCCGCGGCAAGGTCAAGACCAACACCCCGGTCGTGGCCATCAGCGACGACGGCACCAAGCGCAACGGCCGTATCCTGAAGATCATGGACCACTCCGGCCTGCAGCGCATCGAAGTCGCCGAAGCTGAAGCCGGCGACATCGTCTGCGTTTCCGGCATGGACGAGCTGTACATCTCCGACACCCTGTGCGACCCGCAGAACGTCGAAGCGCGCCCGCCGCTGACCGTCGACCAGCCGACCGTGAGCATGACCTTCCAGGTCAACGACTCGCCGTTCGCCGGCAAGGAAGGCAAGTTCGTCACCAGCCGCAACATCAAGGACCGTCTGGACAAGGAACTGCTGCACAACGTGGCCCTGCGCGTCGAGCAAGGCGACAGCCCGGAGAAGTTCAAGGTCTCCGGCCGTGGCGAACTGCACCTCTCGGTGCTGATCGAAACCATGCGCCGTGAAGGCTTCGAACTGGCCGTCGGTCGTCCGGAAGTGGTCATCATCGAGACCGCCGAAGGCGAGAAGCAGGAGCCTTACGAGAACGTCACCATCGACATCGAAGAGCAGCACCAGGGCTCGGTGATGGAGCAGATGGGCCTGCGCAAGGGCGATCTGACCAACATGATCCCCGACGGCAAGGGCCGCGTGCGCCTGGAATACACCATCCCGGCGCGTGGCCTGATCGGCTTCCGTAACAACTTCCTGACCCTGACCTCGGGCACCGGCATCCTGACCTCGACCTTCAGCCACTACGGCCCGATCAAGGCCGGCGAAGTGACCAACCGTCAGAACGGCGTACTGGTCTCCATGGCCACCGGCACCGCGCTGACCTACTCGCTGGAAACCCTGCAGAGCCGCGGCAAGCTGTTCCTCGGCCCAGGCGACGAGATCTACGAAGGCCAGCTGGCCGGCATCAACAGCCGTGACAACGACCTGGTGATCAACCCCACCAAAGGCAAGAAGCTCGACAACATGCGCGCTTCGGGCAAGGACGAAGTCATCGCCCTGGTTCCGCCGATCCGCTTCACCCTGGAGCAGGCGCTGGAATTCATCGCTGATGACGAGCTGGTGGAAGTGACGCCGAAGTCGATCCGTCTGCGCAAGAAAATGCTGAACGAGAACGACCGCAAGCGCTACGAGCGCGCCAAGGTCTAAGTCGACCAGCAGTACGAGAAAGCCGGGCTTATGCCCGGCTTTTTTTTGCCCGTCTTCCAGGCAGTTTCACCCGTTGCTGTAGGAGCGAGCAAGCTCGCTCCTACAGCAACGGGTGTGTCGTAGGAAGCGTCCGATTTTTCCTCGGAGCGTGGCTGAAAGGTAGTCTCGCGACGTCTGACCATTCGAAGCTGTGAGATCGTGGACGCAGGCCAGGGAGCCGGGCCGATATACTCAGCTGTCCGGGCGTAAGCGCCCGGATCGGGATGGATTCGCACAGAACCTCAAGGATTCGAAAGCATGCAATGGATTTTCATGCTGGTCGGCCTGGTCATCGGCGCCGCTGCGGGCGAGTCGATTACCGGGGCGGTGTTGGGCGCAGTGGTCGGCCTCGCGCTGGGGCAGACCTTTGCACTGCACAGTCTGCAGCGGGAGAACGCCAGCCTTCGCGGTGAGCTGAAGGCCTTTGGCGAGCGCTTCGACCAGGGCACCAAGGCCCTGTATGAGCGGCTGCTGCAGGTGGAGCGTGGCGCTGCCGGGCAGGCTTCGGCGACGGCGAGCGTTGAGAGCGCCGCGACGGAAATGCCGGTCGCTGCTCCGGCAGCCGAGCCTGAGGTGGAGGTGGCCATCAGCGAACCCGCTGCCACCGAGCTGGAGTGGAGTATCGAGCTGCCCACCGACGAGCTGGCGCCGGCCCCGGCTGCTGCTGCGCGGGTGGAGGCCCCCATCGAGTGGTCCGACCTGGTGCTCGAGCCGATGCAGAAACCTGCGGCTCAGGCCCGCGTCGAGGAGCCCGAGGTTCAGCCGCAGCCGGCGCCTGCCGCACCGCCGCTGCCGCCGTCTGCGCCGGTTCCTTCCTTGTTCGACCGCGCCTTCGGTGCCGCCCGTGACTGGCTGCTGGGCGGCAATACCGTGCTGCGTGTCGGTGTGCTGCTGCTGTTCCTCGGCCTGGCTTTCCTGCTGCGCTACGCCACCGAAGGCATGACCATGCCGCCGCAGGGCCCGTATATCGGCACAGCCGCTGCTGCCCTGGCATTGCTCGGCCTGGGTTGGTGGCTGCGGCATCGGCGCCCGGCCTATGCGCTGATTCTCCAGGGCACCGGCATCGCCGTGCTCTACCTGACGGTGTTCGCCAGCATCAAGCTGTACCCGGCGATGAACCATGGCGAAGTGCTGGTCGATGCGCAGGCCGGTTTCGTCCTGCTGGTAGCGGTCACGCTGTTCTCGGCAATCCTCGCCATCCTTCAGGACGCACTGGGCCTGGCCGCCGCGGCGGCGCTGGGCGGATTCGCCGCACCGATCCTGGCCTCGACCGGTGGCGGTAGCCACGTTGCGTTGTTCAGCTATTTCGCCCTGCTCAATGCCGGCATCTTTGCCATCGCCTGGTTCAAGGCCTGGCGCCTGCTCAATCTGATCGGTTTCTTCGGCACCTTCGGCATCGGCCTGGCATGGGGTCTTCGCTCCTATACCCAGGATCGCGCGCCGGAGCTTTTCGCGACGACCGAGCCGTTCCTGATCCTGTTCTTCCTCACCTATGTCGCCATCGGCCTGCTGTTCGCCCGTCGTCGCCTGCGCGAAGCGGCAGGGGCGCCGGAAGATGATTCCCGCGAGGCGCTGCTGCGCTGGTCGGCGCGGCAGACCGACTATGTCGACGGCACCATCCTGTTCGGCACGCCGCTGGTGGGCTTCGGCCTGCAGTACGGGATCATCCGGCACCTGGAGTTCGGCGCGGCATTCAGCGCGCTGGCGCTGGGCCTGTTCTACATGGTCCTTGCCCTTGTGCTGGCGGGGCGCACCGCCGGCCGCGCGTTGCTGCTGGTGGAAACCTGCCTGGCGCTGGGCGTGGTGTTCGGCACCCTGGCGATTCCGCTGGGCCTGGACGCACGCTGGACTTCCGCTGCCTGGGCGGTGGAGGGCGCCGGTATCTTCTGGCTCGGCCTGCGCCAGCAGCGTCCGCTGGCACGGATCTTTGCCCTGTTGCTGCAAGTAGGCGCAGCGCTGGCATTCCTCGCCGGGCTGCGTGCCGACCCGCAATCGCTGACGTTGCTCGACGGCTCACCACTGGGCGCGCTGATGCTGGGCGTGGCGCTGTTGTTCAGCTTCTGGAACCTGCGCAATGCCGATCCGCAGACCCTGCGCAGTTGGGAGCCGAATGCCCGGCCTGCCCTGGCGGGCATCGGCCTGGCATTCCTCTATCTGATCGCGCCGCTGTGCCTGGGCGCGGACGGCACCGCCATTGTCTGGGCGGTCGCCGGCCTGGCCACGCTGTTCGCTGCGCTGCGCCTGCGTTCACGGACCTTCCTGGCCTGCGCCTTTGCGGTGCAGTTGCTCGGCGGGGCGGTATTCCTCCTGCACCTGCAAGGCGCGCAGGAGGGGAGTGGTGTGCTCGGCTCGGGTTGGCGCGGCCTGGTGACGGCCTCGCTGATCGGCCTGGCGCTGATTGCCGGCATGCTGATCGCCGCGCGTGATTCCCTGGTGCGTGACGACCGCCGGCTGATGCTCGGCCTGAGTGTGGTCCTGCTGCTGGGGCTGGCCTTCATCAACCTTGCGGTGCTGTTCGTGCTGCCGTGGCAAACAGCGGCAGCGGTGTGGGCGGGCAGCGGCTTGCTGATCCTCTGGCTGAGCCTGCAATTGCAGCAGCGCGCGGCCTTCGTCTTCGGCCTGGTGCTGCAGGTGATTGGCGCGGGCGCCTTCCTCTTCGGTGGCGCCGCGCTGTTCGGCGATCTGCCCAGCGAGGGCCTGAAGCCGTTGGCGCACATGGGCTTCTGGACGCCGGCGGTGCTGGCGCTGGCCGCGATGATCGGTGCCTGGCGCCTGCAGCGGGCCAGCGAACGCGAGCGTCACCTGGCACTGGGCGGCCTTGGACTGCAGCAGCTATCGCAGTTGCTGCTGGTCTGGGGAGCCGGCTGGTGGGCATTGACCGCGCTGTGGGAGATCGCCCGCTTCGTGCCCGGCGAGATGCGTGAGCACGTGGCGCTGCTGGTAGCCGCTGTCAGCGTCGGACTCTGGTCATTGCTGGCGCGCCGCGAGCAGTGGCGCGCGTTGGCGCTGCTGTGCCTGGCGCTGGTGCCGGTGTCGCTGGTCGCGCTGGGCAGTGCCTGGCACCTGCGCTACCACCCGCTGGCGGAACTGGGCTGGCTCGGCTGGCTGGCGGTGTTCACGGTGCACTTCTTCACCCTGCGCCGGCTCGCTGCATTGCTGCCGCACCGTGCCGCACAGGCGGCCCATGTGCTGGGCTGCTGGCTGATCCTTGGCGTGCTGGCGCTGGAGCTGCGCTACCTGTTCTTCGCCCTGGCCGAGCATTACAACGCCTGGCGCTGGCTGGGCTGGGCGCTGGTTCCGAGCCTGTTCCTCATCCTCATGGGCGGCGTGCGCCGCTTGCCGTGGCCGGTGGCCGCCTTCGAGCGCGAGTACCGTGCCATCGCCGCCGCGCCGGTGGCCCTGGCACTGCTGGGCTGGTTCTGGCTGGTCAACCTGTTCAGCAATGGCGCGGCCGACCCACTGCCCTACCTGCCGCTGCTGAACCCGCTGGAGCTGGGCATGCTCATCGTGCTCGCGGCGGTCTTCCAGTGGACGCGCCTGGGCCTGCCGCAACTGGGCGTGGCCGAGTCCACCCTGCGCCTGCCGGTGCAGGCGGTACTGGGCGCTTCGCTGTTCGCCCTGCTGACCATGGCCGTGTGCCGTACCGCGCATCACTGGGGTGGAGTGGCGTTCGAGTTCGATACCCTGAGCCAGTCCATGCTGGTGCAGGCCGGGCTGTCCATCGTCTGGGCACTGATCGCGCTGGGCCTGATGATTGCCGGGCACCTGCGCGGCCGCCGCGACTTCTGGCTGGTCGGCGCCGTGTTGCTGGTCGTGGTGGTGATCAAACTGTTCCTCGTCGATCGCGCCAGCGGCGGCAGCCTGGAACGCATCGTTTCCTTCATCGGCGTCGGCGTACTGATGCTGATCGTCGGCTACTTCGCACCGCTGCCGCCGCGCCGGCCGATGGCCGAAGAGCAACCGCAACAGGAGCAACCCTCCGCATGAAGCTCACTACTCTCGTCCTGCTCGTCGGCGCGTGCCTGCTGGGCAACCAGGCCGGTGCGGCGCCCGTTCCGGCGGATTTCGCCAGCCGCGTGCCGTTGGAAGTTTCCGGCAATGGCCCGTGGTATCGCGTGCAACTGCCCATCGACGTGCTGTTCGCGGCCCGCCATGGCGACCTGCGCGACCTGCGCATCTTCAATGCCGAAGGCGAAGCGCTGCCCTACAGCCTGCGCACTGGCGCGGCCAGCGCGAAGCAGGTGCGCAGCGAAGTGCAGGCGCGCATCTTCCCATTGCGCGGTACTGCCGGCAGCGCTGCCGGCGACAACCTGAAGATCGTCCGCAGTACCACCGGCACCATCCTCGAAATCACCCCCAATGCGCCGGCGCAAGACCAGCCCCAGGTGCTGCGTGGCTGGTTGCTGGAGACCGGCTCCGGCGATCTGCCGCTGGATCGCCTGCAGCTTGACTGGACCGCCGACGGCGACGGCTTCCAGCGCCTGCGCATCGAAGCCAGCGACGACCTGGAGCACTGGCGCTCGCTGGGTGAGGGGCAACTGGCGCGGCTCGACTTCAATGGCCAGCGCATCGAGCAGAACGACATTGCGCTACCCGGCCAGACAGCGCGCTACCTGCGCCTGTGGTGGGAGTCGCCGGAGCAGGCGGCGCAACTGGTCGGCGCCACGCTCAGCGGTAGCCGCAGCAGCACTGGCCCGATCCCGATGCTCTGGTCCGAGCCGCTGGCGGCCAAGGCCGACAGCAATGGCGACTTCAGCTGGAGCCTGCCGCTGGCGTTGCCGGTGGAGCGCGTGCGGGTTCCGCTGCAGCAGGACAACACCCTGGCGCCAGTGGTGATCTCCGGCCGCCACGACGGCAACGTGCAATGGACGCCGCTGGCGCGCGGTGTGCTGTATCGCCTGCCGGGGCAGGGCGGCGAGATCGCCCAGGAGGAGCTCGAGCTGCCCGGCAACACGCTCGGCCAACTGCGGCTGCAAGTGGATTCGCGCGGCGGTGGCCTTGGCGGTTCCACTGCGCACCTGAGCGTGGGGGTTCGCGCCACGGAACTGGTATTCCTCGCCCGTGGCGGCGCGCCCTATGAGCTCGCGGTAGGCAACGACGCCATCAGCGACGGCAGCCTGCCGCTGACCACCCTGGTTCCCGGCTACGAGCCCAAGCGCCTGGCGGGCATGGGTGAGGCGCGGCTCAAGGGCACTCTTCAGGCTCCCGTCACGCAAACGATGGCCAAGGAAGCGAAGGCCGATACAAACTGGAAACGCTATGGCCTGTGGGCGCTGCTGCTGGCGGGCGTCGGTCTGCTCGGGCTGATGGCGCTGAGCCTGCTGCGGAGTAATCGCCAGGCCGGTTGATCGCCGCGGATGGCCGCAAGATAGGGGTATCGCCGGTAGAAATTCTGATACTGTCTGGGTTGTTCTGATTACCGAATAACAACAAAGCATGGAGTAGCAGAATGATCAGAAAGGCGCTCACCCCGCTGGCGGCTGCGTGCGCGATGGCCATTGCCGCACAGGCCTCCGCAGCCCCTTCGCCGTATTCCACCATGGTCGTCTTCGGCGACAGCCTGAGTGATTCCGGCCAGTTCGCCGATGCAGGCGGCCCTGCCGGCGCCAGCACCCGCTTCACCAACCGCGTCGGCCCGACCTACCTGGACGGCAGTGGCGAGGTATTCGGTCCCACCGCGCCGATGATCCTCGGCGGCAAGCTGGGCATCAATCCTACCGACCTGAATCCGTCGACCTCGCTGGTCCCCGGCACGGTGGACGGCAACAACTGGGCGGTCGGCGGCTACCGCACCGACCAGATCTACGACTCGATCACCGCTCCTGACGGCTCGGTGGTGACCTCCGGTTCCACCAGCCGTACCCGCGACGGCTATCTGGTAAACAACCGCGCCGACCCGAATGCGCTGTATTACCTCACCGGCGGCGGCAACGACTTCCTTCAGCTGCGCATCACCAACGACCCAACCGCCCGTGCTGCAGCCGGCCGCCTGGTGGATAGCGTGGATGCGCTGCACAATGCCGGCGCGCGCTACATCATGGTCTGGCTGCTGCCGGACCTGGGCCAGACCCCGGCCACCAACGGTACGGCCCTGCAGGGGATCGGCACTCAGTTGTCCGGTATCTTCAACGAGGAGCTGGTCAGCCAGCTCGCCGCGAGCAATGCCAACGTCATCCCGCTGAACATTCCGGCGATGTTCAAGGAAGTCCTGGCCAACCCGGGCGCCTATGGCCTGGCCACCGGCCAGAATCTGGTCGGCACCTGCTTCAGCGGCAACAGTTGCACCGAGAATCCTGTGTATGGTCGCCACGGCACCAATCCGGATCCGACCAAGCTGATTTTCAATGACGGCGTCCACCCGACCATCGCTGGCCAGAGCATGATCGCCGACTACGCCTACTCGGTGCTCTCCGCGCCATGGGAAGCGACCATGCTGCCGGAGATGGCGCTGGGCACCTACAACGCCTACCAGGACCAGCTGCGCAGCCAGTGGCTGGCGGACTGGGAGAGCTGGCAGGGTGTGAATCAGTGGCGCGGTTTCGTCACCGGTGGTGCGCAACACCTGGACTACGACGACCAGGACAGCGCCGCGGATGGCGACGGCTACGGCGCCAACCTGACCCTGGGTACCAGCTATCGCCTCGACGATGCCTGGCGCGTCGGCGGCTCGCTGGGCTTCTACCGGCAGAAGCTGGAGCTGGGTGCCGAAGATTCCGACTACAAACTCAACAGCTACCTGGGCAGCCTGTTCGTGCAGTTCCAGCAGAACCGCTGGTGGGCTGATGCTTCCGTGACTGGCGGCAAGCTCGACTTTGATGACGCCAATCGCAAGTTCTCCATCATCAACCACGAGGTCGAGGAGAAGGCCGACACCGACGGCAGCCTGCTGGCCTTCAGCGGTCGCCTGGGTTACGACATTGCCCAGGGCGGCGAGAACTGGCACCTGTCGCCCTTCGTCAGCGCCGACTGGGCGCGGGTGAAAGTGGACAGCTACGAAGAGGGCAGCGGTCGCTCTACCGCGCTGGCCTATGACGAGCAGGACCGCTACTCCCGCCGCCTCGGCGTTGGTCTGCAGGGCAAGCTGGACCTATCGCAGGAAACCCAGCTGTTTGGCGAGGTCGCCGTGGAGCGCGAATACGCCGACGACACCCAGAACGTCGGGATGAACTTCACCAGCCTGCCCGACGTCGGCTTCAGCCTGCAGGGCTACACCCCGCAGAGCCACCTGCAGCGCGCCACCATCGGCTTCGCCCAGAAGCTGACTCCGGAGCTGTCGCTGCGCGGCGGCTACAGCGCGCACCGCAGCAGCGATGACCTGGCCCAGGGCGTGAACCTGGCGCTGAGCCTGGACTTCTGATCGGCACGGGGTGAGGGCAAGGCCTGGTGCCAGACCTTGCCCTCACCCCAACCCTCTCCCTCGGGGAGAGGGGGCTGATCGGCGCGTCTGGCGATCACCTGCCCAGCTTCGCTCCGGCCGCTGTGGAAGGACGGCGCCCAAGTCGGGCTTCGCTCCGGATGACGCCCTCTCCCTTGGGGAGAGGGTTGGGGTGAGGGGGTTGGCAACGTGCCAATCCCCGAAGCCCGCCGTAATACTCCGCTGTTACCCCGCCCGATCCATCCGCACATACACTGCCGGTCCGTTTCACGAGGACCCGTCATGACCTTCACCACCGAACTGCAACCCGGCGTCTGCGCCGAGCCCGAAGCCGTCACCCAGGACTACGTGTTCAACCACACCATGCTGCGGGTGAAGAACCCCGAGCCGTCACTGGACTTCTACAGCCGCGTGCTGGGCATGCGCCTGCTGCGCCGCCTGGACTTCGAGGAAGGGCGTTTCTCGCTGTACTTCCTGGCGCACACCAAGGGCTGCGAAGTACCGGACGAAACCAGCGCGCGCCAGCGCTACACCTTCGGCCGCGAGTCGGTGCTGGAACTGACCCACAACTGGGGTAGCGAGTCCGACGACAGCCAGTACCACAACGGCAACAGCGAGCCGCGCGGCTTCGGCCACATCTGCTTCAGCGTGCCGGACATCCACGCCGCCTGCGCACGCTTCGAGGCGCTCGGCGTGCCGTTCGTCAAGCCGCTCACGCGTGGCATGAAGAACGTCGCGTTCATTGCCGACCCCGATGGATACTGGGTGGAAATCGTCCAGGCCGATCTCAACGGCGAGCTGGCGCGCGGCTGAAGGTCGCAATGCCCGGAGCGGGTGGGGAACTGCCCGCCACCGGCGGGCTCCAAGCATTCGGCGAGCCTTTGCGCAAGGAGGCGTCGCGAGCGTTTCCACGCTAGAATGCGCCCTGATTTTTTCCATCTTCTCCCCTGGAGCCTTCCATGTCCCGCGTTACCCTGAGCCGCTACCTGATCGAGCAGACCCGCAGTCACAATACCCCGGCCGACCTGCGTCACCTCGTGGAAGTGGTGGCGCGCGCGTGCAAGGAGATCAGCCACGCTGTTTCCAAGGGCGCGCTGGGTGGCGTGCTGGGCAGCATGGAAACCGAGAACGTGCAGGGCGAGGTGCAGAAGAAGCTCGACGTGCTCTCCAACGAAATCCTCCTGGAAGCCAACGAGTGGGCCGGTAACCTGGCCGGCATGGCCTCCGAGGAAATGGACCACCCCTACCAGATTCCGGGCAAATACCCGAAGGGTGCGTACCTGCTGGTGTTCGACCCGCTGGACGGCTCCTCCAACATCGACGTCAACGTCTCGGTCGGCACCATCTTCTCCGTACTGCGTTGCCCGCAGGAGTACCTGAGCCAGAACGACAGCCTGCGCGAGGAAGCCTTCCTGCAGAAGGGCACTACCCAGGTTGCCGCCGGCTACGCCATCTACGGCCCGCAGACCATGCTGATCCTGACCCTGGGCAACGGCGTCAAGGGCTTCACCCTGGACCGTGAGCTGGGCAGCTTCGTGATGACCCACGACAACATCACCGTGCCGACCCAGACCGCCGAATTCGCCATCAACATGTCCAACCAGCGCCACTGGGAAGCCCCGGTGAAGCGCTACGTCGACGAGCTGCTGGCCGGCAAGGACGGCCCGCTGGCGAAGAACTACAACATGCGCTGGATCGCCTCCATGGTGGCCGACGTGCACCGCATCCTGACCCGCGGTGGCGTGTTCATGTACCCGCGTGATTCCCGCGAGCCGGAGAAGCCCGGCAAGCTGCGCCTGATGTATGAAGCCAACCCGATGTCCTTCATCATCGAGCAGGCCGGCGGCGCTGCTACCAATGGTAAGCAGCGTATCCTCGACATCCAGCCCGACAGCCTGCACCAGCGCGTCGCGGTGTTCCTCGGCTCGAAGGAAGAAGTCGAGCGCGCCACTGCCTACCACCAGGAAGGCTGATGGCCACCGCGCCCTGGCAGTCGCTGCTCGACTGGTGGTTCGGCACTGCGCTGGACGCCAATGAGGTGGCCGAGCAGCGCAATGCGCTGTGGTTCGGCAAGAGCGCCTGCCAGGACGTGGACTCGGAAAACCGTTTCGGCGGCCTGGTGCGCCAGGCCCTGGACGGCGGGCTGCAGGAATGGGAACGCGAGCCGCAGAGCTGGCTGGCGCTGATCCTGCTGCTGGACCAGCTGCCGCGGATGATCTTCCGCGATACCCCGCGCGCCTACGCCGGTGATCCCCGCGCCCAGCAACTGGTGCGCCAGGGCCTGGCTGCCGGTTTCGACCGCCAGCTGCCGCGCATCGAGCGGGTGTTCGTCTACATCGTGCTGGAACACGCCGAAGACCTGGCCAGCCAGGATGAGGCGGTACGCCTGTACGAAGCATTGCAGGACGAATCCAGCGACAGCGAGAAAGTGCTGTTCGCCGGTTACCTCGCCTATGCACGCAAGCACCAGGTGGTGATCGACCGCTTCGGTCGCTTCCCGCACCGCAATCTCATTCTGGGCCGTGACTCGACGGCTGAAGAAGCACAGTTCCTCACGGAACCTGGCTCACGTTTCTGACTCCAACCCGGCGGCCGAACCGGTCGCCCTGTGCCAAGCTTGTTGGCCTGCCCCCCAAACAATGGAGTTGTCGATGTCCTTCCGCCGCCTCGCGCTCGTCGCATTCTGTGTCGTCCTGGCCGCTTGCAGCAAAGTGAACCAGGAGAACTATTCCAAGATCAAAACCGGCATGAGCAAGGCCGAGGTGGAAAGCCTGCTCGGCAAGCCTGCCGAATGCTCCGGCGCACTGGGAGTTTCCAGCTGCACCTGGGGCGACGAGAAGGCTTTCATCAGCATCCAGTACGCTGGCGACAAAGTGCTGCTGTTCTCCGCCCAGGGCCTGAAGTAAGCCCTGGGGGCGGGGCGGGCAGCCAAGGAGCAACGCAATGCGTCGATCCCTTACCTGGCTGGCCTGCCTCGCCGCGTTGAGCGGTTGTGCCGGGTCTTCGCCGCAACCGCCGCAGACCGTGCAGGTCGACCTCAAGCGCTACCAGGGCACCTGGTACGAGCTGGCGCGCAAGCCGATGTTCTTCCAGCGCCACTGTGCGCAATCCGAAGCCCACTACCAGTTGCAGCCTGACTCCAGCATCGCGGTGACCAATCGCTGCCTGACCACCGACGGTGAGTGGGACCAGGCCACCGGCCGCGCCGAAGCGCAGGTGCCGGGTCGTACCGACAAGCTCTGGGTGCGTTTCGACAATACCTTCACGCGGGTCTTCCCGGGGCTCGCCAAGGGCGACTACTGGGTGCTCTACGTCGACGACGATTACCAGACTGCGCTGGTGGGCAACCCGAATCGCGAATACCTCTGGCTGCTGTCGCGCAAGCCGGTGGTGCCGGATGCGACGCGCGAGAAGCTGCTGGAGCTGGCCCACGCGCGGGGCTACCAGACGGATGACCTGATCTGGCGGGCAGCCGATTCCAGTTCAACGGCCCAATGAAAAACGCCCCTCGGGGCGTTTTTCATTGGGCCATTTCGCGCGGTATTGCCGGCGCGAGCTTGTCGCAGGAGCGAGCTTGCTCGCGAACAATCTCCGCAGCGGGGCTGGTTCGCGAGCAAGCTCGCTCCTACAGGTTTGGTCCCTGCGTCGTAGGATGGGTGGAGCGCAGCGATACCCATGCTGTATGCGCACAAATCGATGGGTATCGCTGCGCTCCACGCCATCCTACAAACGCTGTCAGTTCAGCAACTCGCGAAGGACGCCAGAGAACTCGTGGGCGCTTTGCTCTTCAAGCGCGTGCCTGCCATCGCGCACCCGCCATTGCCCGGCGACCATCACATCGCGCACCTGGCGGTCGCCGCCGGCGAACAGCCAGCGGTTGAGAATGGCATCGCCATGGGCGGTCTGCAGGTAGGGGTCGCCACCGTCGAGCACCAGCAGGTCGGCGCGCTTGCCGACCGCCAGTTCCCCCGTGGGCTGGCCGAGTGCCTGGGCGCCGCCGCTGAGGGCGGCATCGAACAGGGTGCGGCCAATCATCGGCTGGTCCTTGCCGTAGAGGCGATTGCGGCGCTGGTCGCGCAGGCGCTGGCCATATTCCAGCCAGCGCAGCTCCTCGACCACGCTCAGTGATACATGGCTGTCCGAGCCGATGCCGAAGCGGCCGTTCTGGGCGAGGTAATCCACCGCCGGGAAGATGCCGTCGCCCAGGTTCGCCTCGGTGGTCAGGCAGAGCCCGGCGACCGCGCCACTGCGGGCCATGGCGCTGACTTCGTCAGCTTCGGCGTGGGTGGCATGGACCAGGCACCAGCGTTCGTCCACCGCGACATTCTCATACAGCCACTGCAGCGGACGGCGACCGCTCCAGGCCAGGCAGTCGTCGACTTCTTTCTGCTGCTCGGCGATGTGGATGTGCACCGGGCAGCCGCTGGAATCTGCACCCAGCACCTCGGCGATCTGCTGCGGTGTTACCGCGCGCAGGGAGTGGAAGCACAGGCCAAGGCCCTGCTGCGGTTGAGTTGCCAAGTGCGTGCGCAGCCCGTCGATCAGCTTCAGGTAGCTGTCCGTGCTGTTGATGAAACGGCGCTGGCCTTCGCTCGGCGCCTGGCCGCCGAAGCCGGCGTGGGAGTAGAGCACCGGTAGCAGGGTCAGGCCGATGCCGGCATCCGTCGCCGCCTGGCTGACGCGCAGGGCCAGCTCCGCCGGATTGGCGTAGGGCTTGCCGTCGACGTCGTGGTGCACGTAATGGAATTCGGCGACGCCGGTGTAACCGGCCTTGAGCATCTCGATGTACAGCTGGCGGGCGATGACGCCGACCTGCTCGGGCGACAGGCGGCCGACCAGGCGATACATCAGATCGCGCCAGGTCCAGAAGCTGTCATTGGGGTTGCCGGCAACTTCCGCCAGGCCCGCCATGGCGCGCTGGAAGGCGTGCGAGTGCAGGTTCGGCATGCCCGCCAGCAGCGGCCCGGAAACCCGTTCGGCGCCCTCTGCGCTGGCGTCCGGGGTGATCGCGGTGAACAGGCCCGCGGCATCGATCTCGAAGCGGACGTTGCGCGCCCAGCCAGAAGGCAGCAGGGCAGTTTCGGCGAACAGAACGGACATGCGGGAGGTCCTCGCAGGTTTCTTGGAATTTGTATATACATATACAGACGTTTGCCGGGACCGTAAACTGCAAGGCAACCCGGCGGTCGTCAGAGGACTTGTATGCACGGGTCGAATCCGGTACATGCCGGAGTCAGACCGCAGTCGCCCTTCAAAGAAAGAACACCGTCGCCACGACAAGGAGTTTCCCGTGCCCGCATCGCCCACGCCTACCTCGCCCGCCGAGGGTTCGTCGCTCGCCGCGCAGATGGGGGAAATTCCCGCGCCGTTGTATGCCCGCGTCAAGCAACTGATCATCCAGCAGATCCAGTCCGGCACCTGGCCGCCGCACCACCGCGTGCCGTCCGAGGCGGAACTGGTTGACGAGCTGGGCGTCAGCCGCATGACCATCAACCGTGCGCTGCGTGAACTGACTGCCGACGGCCTGCTGGTGCGCATGCAGGGCGTGGGGACCTTCGTCGCCGAGCCCAAGGGCCAGTCCGCGCTGTTCCAGGTGCAGAACATCGCCGAGGAAATCACCGCCCGCGGGCACAAGCACCATCTCGTGGTGATCAGCCTGGTGGAAGAACTGGCCAGCGCCGAGCGCGCGCTGGCGCTGGATGTGCGCGAGGGCCAGCGCATCTTCCACTCGGTGATCGTGCACTACGAGAACGATATCCCGGTGCAGATCGAAGACCGTTACGTCAACGCGGCCGTGGCGCCGGACTACCTGAAGCAGGATTTCACCGGGCAGACGCCGTTTGCCTACCTCACCCAGGTCGCGCCGCTGAGCGAGGGTGAGCACGTGGTCGAGGCGGTGCTGCCCAGCCCCGAGGAATGCAAGCTGCTGTCCGTCGACCGCCACGAGCCGTGCCTGCTGATCCGCCGGCGGACCTGGTCGGGACGCAATACCGTGACCAGCGCGCGCCTGCTCTACCCGGGGTCGCGCTACCGCCTGGAAGGACGCTTCAGTTCATGAGTGAAGTGCGAATTCTGCGCGCGGCTGACTATCCCGCGATGCCCTGGAAGAACGGTGCGGGCACCACCCGCGAGATCGTCCGCGATGCCGGCGATGGCCTGGAAGGTTTCGGCTGGCGCGTGTCCATCGCCGATGTCGGCGCGCCGGGGCCGTTCTCCGCATTCAGCGGCTACCAGCGCGTCATCAGCGTGCTGGAGGGCGAGGGCATGCGGCTGCAGGTCGACGGTGTCGATTCCCGCGCTCTGAAAGCGCTCGACGCTTTCGCCTTCGATGGCGCGAGCGCGGTGGAATGCACGCTGCTCGGCGGGGCGATCCGCGATTTCAACCTGATCTATTCGCCAGCCCGCTATCGGGCGCGACTGCAATGGCTGAAGGTCGACGGCGCGGCGCACTTCTTCAGCAGTGCTTCCACGGTGCTGTTGTTCAGTGCGGGCGAGGGCGTTCATGCCAGCCTGAACGGGGAAGCCGCCGGTGTGTTGGGTCTGCATGACACGCTGATTGCCGAGAGCGATGGCGCGCTGCGGGAGTGGCGCTTGTCTGTGGCGGGCAAGGCGGATATCTGTGTGATCGAACTCGACTCACGCTGAGCAGAGAAGGGCGCCGGAAGGTGCCCTTTTCAATCAAGGGGCCGGCGGAATGCTGCGAGCAGGATGGCGTGGAGCGAAGCGATACCCATCAATTGTCGCGCGGGATCCGCATGGGTATCGCTTCGCTCCACCCATCCTACGGCCATGGTTGCCGAAGGCGATGGCGCGCTGCTGGAGTGTCGGCTGGCGGTGACGGGGAGTGCGATATCTGTGTGATCGAACTCGAATCACGCTAAGCAGAAAGGGCGCCGGAAGGCGCCCTTTTCAATCAAGGGGCCGGCGGGATGCTGCGAGTAGGATGGCGTGGAGCGAAGCGATACCCATCAATTGTCGCGCGGAATCCGCATGGGTATCGCTCCGCTCCACCCATCCTACGGCCCTGGTTGCCGAAAGCGATGGCGCGCTGCTGGAGTGGCGGCTGGCGGTTACGGGGAGTGCGGATATCTGTGTGATCGAACTCGAATCACGCTAAGCAGAGAAGGGCGCCAGAAGGCGCCCTTTTTCAATTAAGGGGCCGGCGGAATGCTGCGAGTAGGATGGCGTGGAGCGAAGCGATACCTATCAATTGTCGCGCGGAATCCGCATGGGTGTCGCTGCGCTCCACCCATCCTACGGCCCTGGTTGCCGAGGGCGATGGTGCGCTGCAGCAGTGGCGCTTGTCTGTGGCGGGCAAGGCGGATATCTGTGTGATCGAACTCGAATCACGCTGAGCAGAGAAGGGCGCCGGAAGGCGCCCTTTTCAATCAAGGGGCCGGCGGAATGCTGCGAGTAGGATGGCGTGGAGCGAAGCGATACCCATCAATTGTCGCGCGGGATCCGCATGGGTATCGCTGCGCTCCACCCATCCTACGGGTGAGTTACGAATACAACCGCGAATAACCGATCCACCGACTCATCACCCCGTCCTCCACCCACGCCCGCGCGGCGGCGATGTCCGGGGCGAAGTAACGGTCCTGCTCGTAGTGCGGCACTTCGCTGCGGATCAGCGTGCGTACTTCCTGCAGTTGCGGCGAGCTTTGCAGCGGCGCATGGAAGTCCACGCCCTGGGCGGCGGCGAGCAGTTCGATGGCGACCACACCGGCGCTGTTGGCGGCCATGTCCTGCAGGCGGCGGGCGGCGAAGGTGGCCATGGACACGTGGTCTTCCTGGTTCGCCGAAGTCGGCAGGCTGTCCACCGACGCCGGGTGCGCCCAGGTCTTGTTCTCCGATGCCAGTGCCGCCGAGGTGACCTGGGCGATCATGAAGCCGGAGTTCAGCCCGCCTTCCTTGACCAGGAACGCTGGCAGGCCGGACATCGCCGGGTCTACCAGCTGGGCGATGCGCCGCTCGGACAGCGCGCCGATCTCCGCGATCGCCAGCGCCAGGACGTCCGACGCCATGGCCACCGGCTCGGCATGGAAGTTGCCGCCTGACAGCACATCGCCGTCAGCGCTGAATACCAGCGGGTTGTCGGAAACCGCATTGGCCTCGCGCAGGAAAACGCTGGCGGCGAAGCGCAGGTGATCCAGGCACGCGCCCATCACCTGCGGCTGGCAGCGCAGCGAGTACGGGTCCTGCACGCGCTTGCAGTCGCTGTGCGAGTGGTTGATCGGGCTGTCATGCAGCAACTCGCGGTACAGCGCGGCGACCACGATCTGCCCCGGCTGGCCGCGCACCTCCTGGATGCGCGCGTCGAACGGTACGAACGAACCTTTCAGCGCCTCCACGGTCAGGCTGCCGGCGACCACTGCGGAGATGAACAGCCGCTCCGCCGCGAACAGCCCGCGCAGGGCCAGCGCAGTGGACACCTGGGTGCCATTGATCAGCGCCAGGCCTTCCTTCGGGCCCAGCACCAGCGGTTCGGCGCCGGCAATGACGAGGCCTTCGCTGGCTTCGAGGATGCGCCCTTCATGGCGCACCTGGCCGACGCCCAGCAGGGTCGCGGACATGTGCGCCAGCGGCGCGAGGTCGCCGGAGGCACCCACCGAGCCCTGGGACGGAATGCATGGGTAGACCCGCGCGCGGTAGAGCTTGAGCAGCGTCTCGATCACCGCCGGGCCGACGCCGGAGAAGCCACGCGCCAGCGAGCCGATCTTCAGCGCCATGATCAGCGCCACGCTGGCATCGTCCAGCAGCGGGCCGGTGCCGGTGCAGTGGGAAAGGATCAGGTTGCGCTGCAGCGTGGCAAGTTGCGCCTCGGGAATCGAGGTGCGCGCCAGCAGGCCGAAACCGGTATTGATGCCGTACACGGTGCGCTGGTCGGCGATGATCTGGCTGACCGTCTGCGCACTGCGCAGGATTGCTTCACGGCATTCATCCGCCAGTTGCAGGTCGGGTTGGTGCTGGTAGATGGCGCGCAGCTGGTCGAGATCGAACTGGCCGGGCGTCAGGAGCAGGGTGTCGGGCATGTCAGCATCCTGGATTCGGTGAAGTGTTACCGTGGATTGTTCCTGTATATACAGGTATAGCAATCGCTGTGCCATGGTCGGCTGGCGCCTGCTCCACGGTGGCCCACCCCGCTGTGCGGCGGTTCAGGGATGAGTGAATGTCACCGCCGGTGGCATTTCCAGTCCGATGGTCGTGGGCAAACCGCGCCGTGGCGGCTAAACCCTAAGGACACCAACGCGCCCGGAGTCGCCCATGTCCGCCCCCCGTTGCCTGTTCGCGCTGCTGCTGGCCTTCGGCCTGTGCGCGCAGACCCTTGCCGCTGGCTGCCCCTATCCGAAACCCGTGGTGTTCGCCGGGCTGAACTGGGAGAGCGGCATGTTCACCACCGAGGTGCTGCGCTTCATCCTGGAGAAGGGCTACGGCTGCCAGACCGATGCCGTGCCGGGTAACACCATGACCATGGAGAACGCGCTGAAGCAGAACGACATCCAGGTCACCGGCGAGCAGTGGGCCGGGCGCAGCACCGTGTGGCAGCGAGCGGAGCAGGCCGGCCAGGTGTTCTCCGTGGGCGAGACGGTGAAGGGCGCCAGCGAAGGCTGGTGGGTGCCGGACTACGTGGTGCACGGCGATGCCAAGCGCGGCATCAAGGCCTCGGCGCCAGACCTGAAGTCCGTGCGCGACCTGCCCAGCTACAAGACCCTGTTCAAGGATGACGAGGAGCCCGGCAAGGGCCGCTTCTACAACTGCCCCACCGGCTGGACCTGCGAGATCGTCAACACGCAGAAGCTCAAGGCCTATGGGCTGGACGACAGCTATGTGAACTTCCGCACTGGCGCCGGCCCTGCGCTGGACGCGGCGATCACGTCGGCCATCGCCCAGGGCAAGTCGGTGCTCTTCTATTACTGGGCGCCGACGCCGCTGCTGGGCCGCTTCAAGCTGGTGCAACTGGAGGAGCCGCCGTTCGACGAGGCGGCCTGGAAGACCCTGACCGACCCGAACAACCCCAACCCCAAGGGCTCGCGCTCGCTGCCGGCGAAGATCAGCATCGGCGTCTCGCGCGACTTCCACGACAAGGCGCCGCCACTGGTGCAGGTGTTCGCGAAGGTCGAGCTGCCGCTGCCGATGTTCAACGCGCTGCTGGCGGACATGGCGCAGCACCACCGGGACGTGGCGGATGTACGGGCGAAGTTCTTCCGCGAGCACCGGGAGTTGTGGTCGAAGTGGGTGACAGCCGAGGCAGCGGGGAAGATCGATGCCGCGTTGAAATAGTCGCCAGGTTCGAAAGGGTTCGCGAGCAAGCTCGCTCCTACAAAGAGCGCGGTGGTGGCCGGCCTGTAGGAGCGAGCTTGCTCGCGAACTGCACCGCTGCGGACTGGCATTCCCTGCTCGGAAATAGCTTGTCTATACAAGCTGTGTCCCTTCGTAGCGAGCGGTGTTACCGAACGCAACGGAACGGTGCATGGAAGCCTTCTTCTGGTGCGGTTGTCTGTCAGGTGGCACTTTCCGTGATCCGCTGCTGATCGTCGCAGTTTCGTTTTTAATTCTTATAAATCAATAGTTTGACATCAACTATTGGCGGCCGGAGCACGGCCTCAGCCAAGGTTGGCCTTTCCTTTGCTTATACTTGTACATACAAGCATAGACATGATGGTGGCGAACCCCTCGACACCGTCGAACGAACCGCCAGAGCCCTCACCGGCTTAACGATCCGAGCAAGCGAAGGAGCCCTCCGTGACCAAATTCTGCGACGTCGAAATCCGTGCCCCGCGCGGCACCCAACTGAACGCCAAGAGCTGGCTGACCGAAGCGCCGCTGCGCATGCTGATGAACAACCTCGACCCGGAAGTCGCCGAGAATCCGAAGGAACTGGTGGTCTACGGCGGCATCGGCCGCGCCGCACGCAACTGGGAGTGCTACGACAAGATCGTCGAGACCCTGAAGGAGCTGAATGAAGACGAGACCCTGCTGGTGCAGTCCGGCAAGCCGGTCGGTGTCTTCAAGACCCACGCCAACGCCCCGCGCGTGCTGATCGCCAACTCCAACCTGGTGCCGCACTGGGCCAACTGGGAGCATTTCAACGAACTCGACGCCAAGGGCCTGGCCATGTACGGCCAGATGACCGCCGGCTCGTGGATCTACATCGGCAGCCAGGGCATCGTCCAGGGCACCTACGAAACCTTCGTCGAAGCCGGCCGCCAGCACTACGACGGCAGCTTGAAAGGCAAGTGGGTGCTCACCGCGGGCCTCGGCGGCATGGGCGGTGCCCAGCCGCTGGCCGCGACCCTGGCCGGCGCCTGCTCGCTGAACATCGAATGCCAGCAGAGCCGCATCGACTTCCGCCTCGCCAGCCGCTACGTCGACGAGCAGGCCAAGGACCTCGACGATGCCCTGGCGCGCATCGCCAAATACACCGGCGAGGGAAAGGCCATCTCCATCGCCCTGCTGGGCAACGCCGCGGAAATCCTCCCGGAACTGCTCAAGCGTGGCGTACGCCCGGACATGGTCACCGACCAGACCTCCGCCCACGACCCGCTCAACGGCTACCTGCCGGCCGGCTGGACCTGGGAGCAGTACCGCGACCGCGCGCAGACCGAACCGGCTGCCGTGGTGAAGGCCGCCAAGCAGTCCATGGCTGTGCACGTGAAAGCCATGCTGGAGTTCCAGAAGCAGGGCGTGCCGACCTTCGACTACGGCAACAACATCCGCCAGATGGCCAAGGAAGAGGGCGTCGAGAACGCCTTCGACTTCCCCGGCTTCGTCCCGGCCTACATCCGCCCGCTGTTCTGCCGCGGCATCGGCCCGTTCCGCTGGGCGGCGCTGTCCGGCGACGCCGAGGACATCTACAAGACCGACGCCAAGGTCAAGGAACTGATCCCGGACGACGCCCACCTGCACAATTGGCTGGACATGGCCAAGGAACGCATCAGCTTCCAGGGCCTGCCGGCGCGCATCTGCTGGGTCGGCCTGGGCCAGCGCGCCAAGCTCGGCCTGGCGTTCAACGAAATGGTCCGTCGCGGCGAGCTGAAGGCGCCCATCGTGATCGGTCGCGACCACCTCGACTCCGGCTCGGTGTCCAGCCCCAACCGCGAGACCGAAGCCATGCGCGATGGCTCCGATGCGGTGTCCGACTGGCCGCTGCTCAACGCCCTGCTGAACACCGCCAGCGGCGCGACCTGGGTCTCGCTGCACCACGGCGGCGGCGTGGGCATGGGCTTCTCCCAGCACTCGGGCATGGTGATCGTCTGCGACGGTACTGACGAGGCTGCTGCACGCATCGCTCGAGTACTGACCAACGACCCAGGCACCGGCGTGATGCGCCATGCCGACGCCGGCTACCAGATCGCCATCGACTGCGCGAAGGAGCAGGGCCTGAACCTGCCGATGATCACCGGCAAGTAGTTCGGCAACAGCCAACCAGGACCAGGGAGAGGGCCGCCGCACGGCGTGGTGCGGCGGCCCGGTCCGTGAAGCAGCAGTACATCGACCGACAAGAAATCCCCTCGGGAGAACAATAACGATGTCCCAGGCCAGTGATAGCTCCAAACCCCTGATCGAAGTGCGTTCGATCGACTACATCCCCGAGGCCGAGCGCCACGGCAAGCTCTACAGCCAGTTCACCCTGTGGCTGGGTGCCAACCTGCAGATCACCGCCATCGTCACCGGTGCCCTCGCCGTGGTGCTCGGCGGCGATGTGTTCTGGTCGCTGATCGGCCTGCTCATCGGCCAGCTGCTCGGTGGCGGCGTGATGGCGCTGCACGCGGCGCAAGGGCCCAAGCTCGGCCTGCCGCAGATGATCTCCAGCCGTGTGCAGTTCGGCGTCTACGGCGCGGCCATCCCGATGGTGCTGGTGTGCCTGATGTACCTGGGCTTCACCGCCACCGGCACGGTGCTCTCCGGCCAGGCGCTGGGGCAGCTGTTCGGCGTCAGCGATAGCCTGGGCATCCTGATGTTCGCCAGCGTCATCGTGCTGGTCACCGTGCTCGGCTACCGCGTCATCCACGTTATCGGCCGCCTCGCCAGCGTCATCGGGGTGATCGCCTTCGTCTACCTGTTCAGTCGCCTGATGAGCCAGACCGACGTCAGCGCGCTGCTGGAGATTCGTCATTTCAGCTGGAGCGGCTTCCTGCTCGCGGTATCGCTGGCGGCGTCCTGGCAGATCGCCTTCGGGCCCTATGTCGCGGACTACTCGCGCTACCTGCCGGGCAAGACGTCTTCGCTGAAGACCTTCCTTGCCGTCGGCGCCGGTTCGGTGATCGGCGCGCAGGTGGCGATGATCTTCGGCGTGTTCGCCGCGGCCATGGCCAACGGGCAGTTCGCCGGCCGTGAAGTGGCCTACATCGTCGGCCTCAGCGGCAGCGGGGCGGTCGCCGCGCTGCTGTACTTCGCCATCGCTTTCGGCAAGATCACCATCTCGACGCTGAACTCCTACGGCAGCTTCATGTGCATCGCCACCATCATCAGCGGCTTCCGTGGCCACCTGGAGGTGACGCGTCTGCAACGCCTGGTGTTCGTCCTGCTGATCGTCGGTGCCGCGACCCTGATCGCGCTGCTCGGCCAGCACTCGTTCCTCGGCGCGTTCAAGTCCTTCATCCTCTTCCTGCTGGCCTTCTTCACCCCGTGGAGCGCGGTCAACCTGGTGGACTACTACTGCGTCACCCGCGAGCACTACGACGTACCGGCGCTCTCCGATCCGGATGGCCGCTACGGTCGCTGGAACATTCCCGGCATCAGCGTGTATGTGATCGGCGTCCTGGTGCAGTTGCCGTTCATTGCCACCAAGTTCTACACCGGCCCGCTGGTGGACGCCCTGGGTGGCGTGGATATCTCCTGGATCATCGGCCTGGTGGTTCCGGCCGTTCTCTATTACCTGGTCGCCCGCCGCGTCACGCGGGCAGTACCGGACCGGCTGATCCTGCCGGCCCGCACCTGAACAGACCGGCCCGGCCGCGCGGCCACGAGCCTGCGCGGCCCTTGCACTGCCCAACCTCATTCACGTTTAGGAGCATCAGATGAACAACACCAAGAAGACGCTGCTGGGCCTGTTCCTGTCCGCCGGCCTGCTGGCCGGCACCACGGCCCAGGCCGCCGGCTGGTGCGAGAGTGGCAAGCCGGTGAAATTCGCCGGGCTGAACTGGGAGAGCGGCATGCTGCTCACCGACCTCATGCAGATCATCCTGAAGAACGGCTACGGCTGCGAAACCGACAGCCTGCCGGGCAACTCCATCACCATGGAGCAGGCGCTGGCGAACAACGACATCCAGATCTTCAGTGAGGAATGGATCGGCCGCAGCGATGCCTGGAACAAGGCCGCCGCCGCGAACAAGGTGGTCGGCGTGGGCGCGCCCATCGTCGGCGCCACCGAGGGCTGGTACGTGCCGCGCTTCGTGATCGAGGGCGACAAGGCACGCAACATCGAAGCCAAGGCGCCGAACCTCAAGGCCGTCACCGACCTGGCCCAGTACGCCGAAGTCTTCCGCGATCCGGAAGAGCCGGGCAAGGGCCGCTTCTACAACTGCCCGGCCGGCTGGACCTGCGAGCTGGAAAACTCCGAGATGCTGAAGAAGTACGGCCTCGAGGACAAGTACACCAACTTCCGCCCCGGCACCGGCCCGGCCCTGGATGCCGCCGTGCTGTCGAGCTACAAGCGCAAGGAGCCTATTCTCTTCTATTACTGGTCGCCGACGCCGCTGATGGGCCAGGCCGACCTGGTGAAGCTGGATGAACCGGGCGTGAACAAGGACGTGAAGATCCAGGTCGGCCTGTCCAGGGCCTTCCACGACCAGGCCCCGGAACTGGTGGCCGTGCTGGAGAAGGTCAACCTGCCCATCGACCTGCTGAACCAGAACCTGGCGAAGATGGCCAAGGAGAAACTCACCTCCGAGCAACTGGCCAAGGCCTTCCTCAAGGAACACCCGGAAGTGTGGACCACCTGGGTCAGCGAGGACGCTGCGAAGAAGGTCCAGGCCGCGCTCTGACGCCGCCGAACCCGGAAGGAGCCCCGGCTCCTTCCGGTGATGCCCACTCCTGACGAGTACGTGCCATGTTTCCCGAACGCTTCACCTTCTCCATCGCCGACTGGGTCAACGGTTGGGTCGATGCCCTGGTTACCAACTACGGCGACGTGTTCCGCCACATCTCCGACACCCTGCTGTGGGCCATCGTCAACCTGGAGAGCGTGCTGCGAGCCACGCCCTGGTGGCTGATGCTGGCCATCGTCGCCGGCATCGCCTGGCACGCCACGCGGCGCATCCTGCCGACCGTGGTGATTGTCGGGCTGCTGTTCCTGGTCGGCGCCGTGGGCCTGTGGGACAAGCTGATGCAGACCCTCGCGCTGATGATGGTCGCCACGATCATCTCGGTGCTGATCGGCATCCCGCTGGGCATCGTCGCGGCGCGCAGCGACCGCTTCCGCGCCGTGCTGCTGCCGCTGCTGGACATCATGCAGACCATGCCCAGCTTCGTGTACCTGATCCCGGTACTGATGCTGTTCGGCCTGGGCAAGGTGCCTGCGATCTTCGCCACCGTGATCTACGCCGCGCCGCCGCTGATCCGCCTCACCGATCTGGGCATTCGCCAGGTCGACCGCGAGGTCATGGAAGCCATCACCGCCTTCGGCGCCAACCGCCGCCAGCAACTCTTCGGCGTGCAACTGCCGCTGGCGCTGCCGAGCATCATGGCCGGCATCAACCAGACCACCATGATGGCCCTGTCGATGGTGGTCATCGCCTCGATGATCGGCGCCCGTGGGCTGGGCGAGGACGTGCTGGTGGGCATCCAGACGCTCAACGTCGGCAAGGGCCTGGAGGCGGGTCTCGCCATCGTCATCCTCGCCGTGGTCATCGATCGCATCACCCAGGCTTACGGCCGCTCGCGCCACCATGAGGCCAGCAAATGAGCAAGATCCAGGTCAAGAACGTCTACAAGATCTTCGGCGCCAAGGCCGACGCCGCCCTGGCGATGATCCGTCAGGGCAAGAGCAAGGCTGAGGTACTGGCCGCCACCGATTGCGTGGTCGGGGTGAACGACCTCTCGCTGTCCATCGAGGCCGGGGAAATCTTCGTCATCATGGGCCTCTCCGGCTCCGGCAAGTCGACCCTGGTGCGCCACTTCAACCGCCTGATCGACCCCACCAGCGGGCAGATCCTGGTGGATGGCGAGGACGTCCTCGCCTACGACGCGGCCGCGCTGGAAAACTTCCGCCGCCGCAAGATCAGCATGGTGTTCCAGAGCTTCGGGCTGCTGCCGCACAAGAGCGTGCTCGACAACGTCGCCTACGGCCTGAAGATTCGTGGCGAGAGCAAGGCGCTGTGCCAGGAGCGCGCGCTGCACTGGATCGCCACGGTGGGCCTGAAGGGCTACGAGAAGTCCTACCCGCACCAGCTCTCCGGCGGCATGCGCCAGCGCGTCGGCCTGGCCCGCGCACTGGCCGCCGACACCGACATCATCCTCATGGACGAAGCCTTCAGCGCCCTCGACCCGCTGATCCGCGCGGACATGCAGGACCAGTTGCTGGAACTGCAGAAGACCCTGCACAAGACCATCGTCTTCATCACCCACGACCTCGACGAAGCCGTGCGCATCGGCAACCGCATCGCCATCCTCAAGGACGGCCAGCTGATCCAGGTCGGCGCGCCCAGCGACATCCTGCACAAGCCCGCCGACGAATACGTCGACCGCTTCGTCCAGCGCCGCGTCGCCGCGATCTAACGCCATTCACCGGCGGGGAAGGGGGCTTCCCCGCCTACAGGAGTCCTGCATGTCGTCCTCTTCCACCATCACCCTCGGCAACGGCCCGCTGCGCTGGCAGGACCTGGTCGCGGTGGCGCGCCATGGCGCGCGCCTGCAACTGGCGCCGGCCGCCTGGGCGCGCATCGACAATGCCCGTGGCATCGTCGAACGCATCGTCAGCCGGGGCGAGCGCGCCTATGGCATCAACACCGGGCTCGGTGCTCTGTGCAACGTGGTGCTGCAGGGCGAGCAACTGGCGCAGCTGTCGCGCAACACCTTGCTCAGCCATGCCTGCGGCGTCGGCGAGCCGCTGCGGGACGAGCAGACCCGCGCAATTATTTGCGCGGCCATCACCAACTACAGCCACGGCAAGTCCGGCCTGCATCGCCGCGTGGTGGAAGCGCTGGTCGCGCTGCTCAACCACGGCATCACCCCGCGCGTGCCGTCGCAGGGTTCGGTCGGTTATCTGACCCACATGGCCCATGTCGGCGTTGCCCTGCTGGGCATCGGCGAAGTGAGTTATCGCGGCGAAGTCGTCCCGGCCTTCCAGGCGCTGGCCGCCGAAGGCCTGGAGCCGGTGCAGCTGGGCGCCAAGGACGGGCTCTGCCTGGTCAACGGCACACCCTGCATGACCGGCCTGAGCTGCCTCGCGCTGGACGACGCCACGCGCCTCGCACAATGGGCCGACGTCATCGGCGCCATGAGCTTCGAAGCCCTGCGCGGGCAGATCGACGCCTTCGATGCCGAGATCATCGCGCTCAAGCCGCATCCGGGCATGCAGAAAGTCGGCGCCAACCTGCGCGCCCTGCTCGAAGGCAGCGAAGTGATCGCCGCCAGCAAGGGCATCCGCACCCAGGACGCCCTGAGCATCCGTTCCATGCCGCAGATCCACGGCGCCTGCCGCGACCAGCTGGAGCACGTGGCGAAGCAGATCGAGACCGAACTCAATTCCGCCACCGACAACCCGCTGGTGCTGGGCACGCCGGATGATTACCGCGTGGTGTCGCAGGCCAACCCCCACGGCGAATCCGTGGCCATGGCCGCCGACCTGCTGGCGATTGCCGTGGCCGAGTTGGGCGGAGTGGCCGAGCGCCGCCTGGATCGCCTGGTCAATCCGCTGGTCAGTGGCCTGCCTGCCTTCCTGGTGAGCCAGCCGGGGGTCAACTCCGGAATGATGATTGCCCAGTACGTCGCCGCTTCCCTGGCCGGTGAGAACCGCCAGCTGGCGCAACCGGCGGTGCTGGACAACTTCGTCACCTCCGGCCTGCAGGAAGACCACCTGAGCCTGGGCACCAGCGCCGCGCTGAAGCTCGGCCGCGCCCTCGACAACAGCCGGCGCATCCTCGCCATCGAGTACCTGCTGGCCGCCCAGGCCTTCGAATTCCTCAAGCCGCAGCGTTTCGGCGCCGGCACCGACTGCGCCTGGAGCCTGTTGCGCGAGCAGGTGCCGGCCTACGACAGCGACCGCTGGCTGGCGCCGGATATCGACCGCACCACTGCGTTGCTGGCCGACCCGGCAGCGCTGGACAGCGTCGGCGCGAGTATCGGGAGATTGCAATGAAACACCTCTGGCAGCACTGCCACGCGGCGACCATGAAGAATGGTCGTTACGCCATCATCGAAGACGCCGCGATCATCACCGAGGGTGAACGCATCAGCTGGATCGGCCCGCGCGCCGAGCTGTCCGAGCGCCCCTTGCAGAGCACCGACCTGGGCGGCGCCTGGGTTACGCCCGGCTTCATCGACTGCCATACGCACCTGGTGTTCGGCGGTGACCGCAGCGGCGAGTTCGAGCAGCGTCTCAATGGCGTCAGCTATGCCGAGATCGCAGCGGCTGGCGGCGGCATCGCCAGCACCGTGCGCGCCACCCGCGAGGCCAGCGAGGAACAACTGCTGGCCAGCGCCATCAAGCGCGCCCGCCCGCTGCTGGCCGATGGCGTGACCGTAGTGGAAGTGAAGTCCGGCTACGGCCTGGACCTGGAGAGCGAACGGCGCATGCTGCGCGTGGCGCGCCGCCTGGAGCAGGAGCTGCCGGTGACGGTACGCACCACTTGCCTATCCGCCCACGCGTTGCCGCCGGAATACGCCGGGCGCGCCGGCGAGTACATCGATCAGGTCTGCAACCAGATTCTCCCGGCGCTGGCCGAGGAAGGGCTGGTCGACGCGGTGGACGCGTTCTGCGAACACCTGGCGTTCTCCCCAGCGCAGGTCGAGCGGGTATTCCAGGCCGCGAAGCGACTTGGCCTGCCGGTGAAGCTGCACGCCGAGCAGCTGTCCTCGCTGCACGGCTCCAGCCTTGCCGCGCGCTATGGCGCGCTGTCTGCCGACCACCTGGAGTTCATGGACGAAAGCGATGCCATCGCCATGGCCGAAGCCGGCACCGTGGCCGTGCTGCTGCCAGGTGCCTTCTTCGTCCTGCGCGAAACCCAGCTGCCGCCGATGGATGCCCTGCGCAAGCACGGCGTGAACATCGCCATCGCCAGCGACCTCAACCCCGGAACCTCGCCCGCGCTGTCGTTGCGGCTGATGCTGAACATGGCCTGCACCGCCTTCCGCCTGACTCCGGAAGAAGCCCTGGCCGGCGTGACGCTCAACGCCGCGCGCGCGCTGGGCATGGCCGACAGCCACGGCAGCCTGGAAGCGGGCAAGGTCGCCGACTTCATCGCCTGGGACATCCAGCGCCCTGCCGAACTGGCCTATTGGCTCGGCGGCGACCTGCCCAAGCGCGTCATTCGTCACGGCGAAGAGCTGTGAAACGCGACATTGACAGTGTTCTTGCAGGAGCGAGCTTGCTCGCGAACCCAGCTCCCCAGCGGGGCAGTTCGCGAGCAAGCTCGCTCCTACAGGACAGCCTTCGCCGGATACGGAGATAGCACCTCATGGATAACGTTCTCGAATTCAAGCGCGGCCGCGTGCCGTTGCTGATCAGCATGCCGCACCCCGGCATCCGCCTGACCCCCGCCGTGGAAGCCGGCCTGGTGGACGAGGCCCGCGAGCTGGCCGACACCGACTGGCACATTCCCCGGCTTTACGCCTTTGCCGAAGAGCTGGGCGCCAGCACGCTGGCCGCTGGCTACTCGCGCTACGTCATCGACCTCAACCGCCCGGCCGACGACAAGCCGCTGTACAGCACTGCCACCACCGGCCTCTACCCGGACACCCTGTTCGACGGCCGCCCGCTGTTCAAGGAAGGGCAGGCGCCCTCCACGGAAGAGCGCGCGCGTTACCTCAAGGAAGTCTGGACGCCGTATCACCAGACCCTGGCCGACGAGCTCGCACGGCTGAAGGCCGAGTTCGGCTACGCACTGCTGTGGGATGCCCACTCGATCGCCTCGGTCATCCCGCACCTGTTCGACGGCAAACTGCCGGATTTCAATATCGGCACCAACAGCGGCGCGAGCTGCGATGCTCAGCTGGCCGAGCGACTGGTCGCAGTGTGCGCCGAGGCTCCAGCCTATCGCCACATCCTCAACGGCCGCTTCAAGGGCGGCCATATCACCCGCCACTACGGCCAGCCGCAGGACAACGTGCACGCGGTGCAGCTCGAACTCGCGCAGTGCAACTACATGGATGAGCACGCGCCCTTCGGCTACCGCGAAGACCTCGCCGCGCCGACCGCCCAGGTGCTCCGGCGCATGCTGGAAACCTTCATCGCCTGGGGCCGCGAGCACTACGGCTGCTGAGTTTTACACAGCCTCCTGCCGCGCCGGGGCTTGTCGGCGCGGCGCCGCCGGACCACGCATCCCGGCGGCGCTTCCCCGTTGCGGCAGGGAGCTGTCTTTTATTCGATGTGATGTTGTGCCAGTTGCCCCTCGGCATGCCGCACCAGCATTTCCAGCAGCAGCGCCTGGGTGTGCGGAGGCGTCTCATCGGCGCGGGTCAGGGCGTAGAGCGTGACCTTCACCGGCGGCGACAGCGGGCGCAGTGCGGTGAGTCTTTCGTCCGCGCCCAGCGCGGTGAAGGGGTCGACCAGCGCCAATCCCGTGCCGGCTTCTACCAGCGTGCGCGCCAGCGCGTAGGTCTGTACTGAAATGCGCACGCGTGGCGGTGGTTCGACGTTCGCCAAGTGGCTTTCCAGACGCGCGGATAGCGGGTCGGAGGTGGACAGCCCGATCATCGGCTCGCCAGCCAGCTCGTCCAGCGTCAGCGCCTTGCCCAGACGATCGTCCGGCCAGTGGCCGCGCGGCGCCAGGGCGACCAGTGGGCCGCTGGCGATGACCTGCGAGCGCAGGCCGGGGTGGTCGGTCTGTTGCAGGGTCAGGGCAAGGTCGAGCTCGCGCATCAGCAGGTTCTGGATCAGCTCGCGGGAATGCTGGGTCGCCAGTTCGCAGCTGCTCTGCGGATAGCGGTCGGTCCATTCGCGGATCACCGGCGGCAGCAGCGACAGCGCCAGGGCCGGCGTGGCGCCCACGCGCAAGCGGTTCTCCGGCTGGCCGCGCAGGCTCTGCGCCAGGCGGCGCACGCCCTGCAGGCTTTCCGTCACCTTGGCAACTTCGCGCTCCAGCTCCAGCGCCTCGGGCGTTGCCTGCAGTTTGCCGCGCACGCGCAGGAACAGCGGGAAGCCCAGCTGCTGCTCGGCGTGCTGCAGCACCTTGGTCACTGCCGGCTGGGAGACGTGCAGCAACTGCGCGGCGCCGCTGACCGAGCCGGTCTCGCGGATGGCCTGGAACACTTCGATATGGCGCAGGCGCATGGGCGTCTCCCCCTGATGTGAACAACGTGCGCGTATAACCCGAGGTTATGGATTGCCCATGTTTATTCATTGTTCGCCGCCTGTCACCCGGCCCTAAGGTCGAGGCCTGGAATCGATTGGCAGTGAGACAGCAATGGCACAGCGGGTTTGCATCATCGGCGCGGGCGTGGTTGGGCTGGCCACGGCGCAGGCGCTGGTCCAGGAGGGCTTCGACGTCAGCGTGCTGGAAGCGCGGGATGCGGCCGGGCTGGAAACCAGCTTCGCCAACGGCGGCCAGCTGTCCTACCGCTATGTGGCGCCGCTGGCCGATGCCGGCGTACCGCAGCAGGCTCTGGGCTGGCTGCTGCGCGGCGACTCGCCGCTGCGCCTGCGCCCGCGTCTGGACCTGGCGCAGTGGCGCTGGCTGCTGGAATTCACGGCGGCCTGCCGACGCTCGGTGAACCAGGCCAATGCGCAACATTTGCTGCGCCTCGCGCTGTTCAGCCAGAGCACCCTGGCGCAGTGGCGGGAGGATGGGCTGGACGGCTTCGACTGGCGCCGCAACGGCAAGCTGGTGGCCTTCCGCAATGAAGGCAGCTTCCGCAGTGCGCGGCAGAGCCTGTCCGATCCTGCCGCGCAATTCGTGCTCTCGGCACAGCAATGCCGCGAGCTGGACCCGGCGCTGGCGCGTGCGCCCTTCATCGGTGGCATCCATACGCCGGACGAGGAGGTCGCCGACTGCTTCCTGTTCTGCCAGCGGCTGGCCGAGCGGCTCCAGGCGTCCGGCCGTTGCAGTCTCGTCTACGGGCATCCGGCATCGAGGCTGGTCCTGCGCCATGGCGCCGTGGCCGGCGTAGAGGCGGGCGGCCAGACGTTCGAAGCCGATCACGTCGTGCTTGCCGCCGGCTACCGCAGCGCCGCGCTGCTGCCGGGCGGCCCGCGCCTGCCGCTGTATCCGCTGAAGGGCTACAGCCTGACCGCGCCAATCCGCGTCGAGGACCACGTGCTGGAAGTGAGCCTCACCGACTACGACCGCAAGGTGGTCTATGCGCGCATCGGCGAGCGTCTGCGCATCGCTGCCATGGTCGATATCGTCGGCTTCGACCCGCGCCTGGAGCCCAAGCGGCTGGCGCTGATCCGCCAGCAGGCGGCGGGTACGCTTCCGGACGCCTGCGATTACGGCGCCGCCATCGAATGGGCCGGCATGCGTCCGGCCACGCCCACCGGCGTGCCGCTGGTGGGAGCCTGCGGGCCACGTGGCCTCTGGCTGAATCTCGGCCACGGCGCGCTGGGCTTCACCCTCGCCTGTGGCAGTGCGCAACTGATTGCCGCGCAGATCGCCGGGCGTCAGCCGGATATCGACACGACCGGCCTGACGCCCGCGCGGTTGGCCGGCTGATTCAATCGGATCTGGAGACTCACCATGCAACTCACACGCATCGCCACCAACGACCGCCTTTCCGGCGCTATGGTCTTCGGCTCGCTGGTGTTCCTCTCCGGGCAGGTGCCCGGGCAGGCCACCGACATCCAGGGCCAGACTCGCGAAGTGCTGGCGAAGATCGACGCGCTGCTGGCTGAAGCCGGCACCGGGAAGGCGAACATCCTCAGCGCGACCATCTACCTCAAGGACATCGCCGCCGATTTCGAGGCCATGAACGGCGTCTGGTGCGCCTGGCTGCCGGAAGGCTGCGCACCGACCCGCACCACGGTACAGGCGCTGCTGGCGCGCCCGCAGGTTCTGGTGGAAATCACGGTGATTGCCGCGCGGCCCTGAACCCCGACCCGACCCACAACAACAAGAAGGATCGCACCGATGAAACGATTTGCACTGGGAATGCTGGCGGCGTCCAGCCTGCTCTGTGCGCTGGCGCAGGCCAACGAAGCACTGGACGGCACACTGAAGAAAGTGGCCGAGCGCGGCACGATAACCCTGGGTTATCGCGACGCCTCGGTGCCGTTCTCCTACCTGGGCGACAACAGTGGCCAGCCCATGGGCTACTCGGTGGACCTGGCCGGCAAGGTGGTCGAACGCATCAGGCAGAAGCTCGACAAGCCCGATCTCAAGGTGAAATACAACCTGGTGACCTCGCAGACGCGCATTCCGCTGGTGCAGAACGGCACCGTGGACCTGGAATGCGGTTCCACCGGCGTCACCGCCGAGCGCATGAAGCAGGTCGCCTTCTCCTACGGCTTCATTTACGTCAAAGGCCAGTTGCTGACCGCCAGGGACAGCGGCATCCAGGACTTCGCCGACCTCAAGGGCAAGAACGTGGTGACCACCGCCGGCACCACCAACGAGCGCTACCTCAAGGCCTACAACGCCGAGCACAAGCTGGGCATGAACGTGGTCAGCGCCAAGGACCACGGCGAGGCCTTCCTCATGCTGCAGTCGGGCCGCGCGGTGGCCTTCTACATGGACGATGCGCTGCTCTACGGCGAAAAGGCCAAGGCCCGCGACCCGCACCAGTGGGTGGTGGTGGGCGAGCCGCAATCGCGGGAAATCTACGCCTGCATGGTGCGCAAGGACGATCCGCAGTTCCTCGCCCTGGTCAACCAGACGCTGGCCGAGCTGTATTCCTCCGGCGAGATCAAGGGCATCTACCAGCGCTGGTTCGAGCAGCCGATCCCGCCGAAGAACCTCAACCTGGAATTCCCCATGACTGCCGAGCTGCAGGCGATCATCGCCAGGCCCACCAGCGAACCGGTGCAGTAACGCCGCTAGCGTTGCAGGCCGAGGTGGCGGATCAGTGGCTGCGCCTCGGCCAGGCGTTCCCAGACGTCGTCGAGCAATTCGGCGGGGTAGTAGGAGGGTAGGCGCGGCAGCTCGCGGCGCGGCACCCAGGCGACCTCGCGGATATCGAACTCGTCGCCGCCCAGGCCGCGCAGGTTGTCCAGGCTGACCCGGCCGTCCCAGGCGTCGACGCGATAGAACAGTTCCATGTGGAAGCGCCCGGCCAGCGGCTCGGCGAACTCGCGCACGTAGACCAGTGGCCCGACTTCCACGGCCAGCCCGGTTTCCTCCCGGCACTCGCGGCGCACGGTGTCGCGGGTGGATTCGTCCTTGTCCGACTCGAAGCCGCCGCCCGGCGGGATCCAGTACTCATCGCCGGCGACTGCATGACGCACCAGCAGGATTTCGTCGTTGCGTAGCAGCAGCCCGGCAGCGCGGATGCGGTGTTGCAGGGGGGACGTCATTGCCAGTCGAGCCTCGCCAGTTTCCAGTCGGTGCCGTCGCGCCACCATTCCAGCTTCACGGAGTAATGCCCGGCGCTGTCGGGGATGAAGTTCTCGGCGCCAGTGAGGGCCACCTGCGCGTCAGTGTGGCCGCGATTGGCGTAGGTCGGGTCGAGCCTGCTTTCGCTGCTGAGCAGGATCACCTTGACCTGCTGGTGGCGCAGGAACATCAGCGTCATGGTGCGCCTGGCCCAGTCGCGATCGAATTCGCCGTTGGCGCGGAAGTCGCCGGCCAACTGATCGATCACGGCCCCGCTATTCTTCGCTTCGAGGTTGTCCTGCAGTTGCTTGACCGCGGCATCCAGCTGCGCGCGCGGATCGTCCCGGTCGCAGCCGGTCAAGGCGAACAGCAGCAGGAATAGAGAAAGAAACAACTTCCGTGGCATGGCTCACTAACTCCCTTATGGGTTTTTCGCTGGCCCGAGTATCATGCCCGACACCGTGGGGGCCGAAGACTTTCGATGGAAGTCGTGCCGCGACAACGCGACTTTCTATAAGTAGGCGACAGGCCCTAGGATGGTTACTGGTCCGGGAGCGACCGTACGCACTGATCCAGGAGCGAGCCATGCAAACTTTGTATCCGGAAATCAAGCCTTACGCGCGCCATGAACTGGCCGTCGAAGCGCCGCACGTCCTCTATGTGGACGAGAGTGGCACGCCCGACGGACTGCCGGTTCTGTTCATCCATGGTGGCCCGGGCTCCGGTTGTGATGCCATGTCGCGGCGCTTCTTCGATCCCAACCTCTACCGCATCGTCACCTTCGACCAGCGTGGTTGCGGCCGCTCCACGCCCTACGCGAGCCTGGAGAACAACACCACCTGGCACCTGGTGCAGGACATCGAGCGAATCCGTGAGCACCTGGGCATCGACAAGTGGGTGCTGTTCGGTGGCTCCTGGGGCTCGACCCTGTCGCTGGCCTATGCCCAGGCCCATCCCGAGCGCGTGCTGGCGCTGATCGTGCGCGGCATCTTCCTCTGTCGTCCGCAGGAAATCCGCTGGTTCTACCAGGAAGGCGCGAGCCGCCTGTTCCCCGATTACTGGGAAGACTACCTGGCGCCGATTCCTGCCGACGAGCACGGCGACCTGCTGAACGCCTTCCATCGCCGCCTGACCGGTCCGGACCAGATTGCCCAGATGCACGCGGCTCGTGCCTGGTCCACCTGGGAAGGGCGCACCGCTACGCTGCGACCGAACCCGGCAGTGGTCGAGCGCTTTGCCGATCCGCACCGTTCGTTATCCATCGCCCGCATCGAGAACCACTACTTCGTCAACAATGGCTTCCTGGAGCCCGACCAGTTGCTGCGCGACATGCACAAGATCGCCCACCTGCCGGGCGTGATCGTGCATGGCCGCTATGACGTGGTCTGCCCGCTGGACAACGCCTGGGCGCTGCACAAGGCCTGGCCCAACAGCGAACTGCAGATCGTCCGCGATGCCGGCCATGTGGCCGGCGAGCCGGGCATCACCGATGCGCTGGTGCGAGCCACCAACGAGATCGGCCGCCGCCTGCTGAACCTGCCGCCGGAGGCCGAATGAAGGGGCTGATCCAGCGGGTGCGCGGTGCCCGCGTCGAGGTCGACGGCGAAATCGTCGGCGCCATCGACCATGGGCTGCTGGCCCTGGTGGGGGTTGAACCCCAGGATGATGAGGCTTCCGTGAACCGTTTGTTGCACAAGCTGCTTAACTATCGAGTGTTTGGCGACGATGAAGGTAAAATGAACCTTTCATTGAGCGATGTCGGCGGCGGCCTGCTGCTGGTCTCGCAGTTCACCCTGGCCGCAGATACCCGAAAGGGGCTGCGACCGAGCTTTTCCAGCGCGGCGTCACCTGAAAAGGGCGCCGCGTTGTTCGATCTACTCGTGGAACAGGCGCGAGAGCGTCATCCGCTGGTCGCCACTGGCCGTTTTGGCGCCAACATGCAGGTCCACCTGGTCAATGACGGCCCGGTGACCTTTCTACTGGAGGCTTGAACGCGCGGCAGCTTGTCATATCGCCGTGGGATGATGGTTAGGGCTTATGCACTTAGAACAATGCGCCTCCGGGAGCCGGAAGTACCCGTGGAAAAAATCGGGGAATCATTCAGGCTCACCGGGGTCGGAATTCAATCGCCGGCAATTTGGCATCGCCTTTGCTGGCTTTAATCGTTTTGTGTTCACGGACGAGGGGGACTCGTGATTTTCCGTTCCGTTCAACAACCGCTTTCGCGCCACATCCTTCGCGGACTGGTCGGCTCCGCCCTGTTGGCGTTGAGCGCTACCCATGCCTGGGCCTTCAATCTCGACGACGTTGGCGAACAGGCCAAGGCGCTGGCAGCTGAGAAGTACAGCGCACCGACGAGCAACCTGCCATCGGAATTCAGCGAAATGAAGTTCGCCGATTACCAGCAGATCCGCTTCCGTAACGAGAAGGCTTACTGGGCCGACGAGAAAACCCCCTTCAAGATCAGCTTCTATCACCAGGGCATGCACTTCGACACCCCGGTGAAGATCAATGAAGTCACGGCGACCGACGTCAAGGAGATCAAGTACGATCCCTCTCGTTTCGACTTCGGTTCCCTGAAGTTCGACGCCAATGCCACCAAGGATCTGGGCTACGCCGGCTTCCGCCTGCTGTACCCGATCAACTCGCCCGACAAGCAGGACGAGATCGCCACCTTCCTGGGCGCGAGCTATTTCCGCATCATCGGCAAGGACCAGTGGTGGGGCCTGTCCGCCCGCGGCCTGGCGCTGGACACCGCGCTGCCGTCGGGTGAGGAGTTCCCGCGCTTCCGCGAGTTCTGGATCGAGAAGCCCAAGCCCAAGGACAAGCACCTGGTGATCTTCGCGCTGCTGGACTCGCCCCGTGCGACCGGCGCGTACCGCTTCACCATTCGCCCGGGCAACGACACCGTGGTCGATGTGAAGGCCCGCGTGTTCCTGCGCGACAAGGTGAGCAAGCTGGGCTTGGCGCCGCTGACCAGCATGTTCCTGTTCGGCTCCAACCAGCCGTCGGCGGAGCACAACTTCCGTCCGGAGCTGCATGATTCCACCGGCCTGCAGATCCATGCCGGCAACGACGAGTGGATCTGGCGCCCGCTGAACAACCCGAAACACCTGTCCGTCAGCGCCTACAGCGTCGAGAACCCGAAAGGCTTCGGCCTGCTGCAGCGTGGCCGCGAGTTCTCCCGCTACGAAGACCTGGACGATCGCTACGATCTGCGTCCGTCCGCCTGGGTCGAGCCGCAGGGTGACTGGGGCAAGGGCACCATCGAGCTGGTGGAGATCCCCACGCCGGACGAGACCAACGACAATATCGTGGCCTTCTGGAACCCCGAGAAGCGCCCGGAAGCCGGTGAGCCGCTGGACTTCGCCTACCGCATGCGCTGGACCAAGGACGAGGAAGCCCTGCACGACGCCAAGAACGCCTGGGTCATGCAGACCCTGCGCTCGGTCGGCGACGTCAAGCAGAAGAACCTGATCCGCCAGCCTGACGGCAGCGTGGCACTGGTCGTCGATTTCGTCGGCCCGACCCTGAAGGCTCTGGCCGGCGATGCCCCGGTAAGCACCCAGGTAAGCACCGACGACAACGCTGAAGTGAAGGAAAACAGCCTGCGCTACAACGCGGTGACCAAGGGCTGGCGCCTGACCCTGCGGATCAAGGTCAAGGATCCGAAGAAGCCGACGGAAATGCGTGCTGCGCTGGTAAACGGCGGTCAGACCATCTCCGAAACCTGGAGCTACCAGCTGCCTGCCGATGAATAACTCCACCGCTACCACCGCGCCGGTGGCC
The DNA here is from genome assembly GCF_029840045.1 of Pseudomonas sp. GD03903. Classification (NCBI taxonomy): domain Bacteria; kingdom Pseudomonadati; phylum Pseudomonadota; class Gammaproteobacteria; order Pseudomonadales; family Pseudomonadaceae; genus Pseudomonas; species Pseudomonas sp. GD03903. The sequence continues at coordinate 341,190 of NZ_JAOCBT010000001.1, forward strand.
GACTACCTCGCGCACCTGCCCCTTTCGGCGCAGGAGCGCGAGAAGCTGGCCCAGGTCGGTTCCTTCAGCGAGCTGCACGAGCAGCTCGCTGGCGATGTCCAGGGTGACGACGCTGCGCTGGCTTCGGTCGGTGCGCGGCTGCGCCACGGCTACGGCCAGGACCTCGACGACGCCCAGATGCTGGGCATGGACGACAACGGCCGTACCTACCTCAAGGCCGCGCCGCCGATCCAGCGCACCAAGGTGATTCCCGAACCCTGGCGCACCAACCCGATCATGCGCGGCTGGCGCCGCCTGACCGGTCGCAGCAACCCCGCCAAGCCTGCCCGCGACCTGCCCAAGGCGCGCTGGCAGCGGGTCGGCTCGTTGCGTCGATTCATCCTGGTCCTGCTCATGCTCGGCCAGACCACCGTCGCCACCTACTACATGAAAGGCATCCTGCCCTACCAGGGCTGGGCCTTCGTCGACCTCGAAGAGATCAACCGCCAGACCTGGCTGCAGACCCTGGAGCAGGTACTGCCCTACGCCATCCAGTTCGGCGTGCTGGCGCTGTTCGCCATCCTTTTCTGTTGGGTGTCGGCGGGTTTCTGGACCGCCCTGATGGGCTTCTGGGAACTGCTCACCGGCCGCGACCGCTATCGCATCTCCGGCAGTAGCGCCGGCAGCGAGCCGATCGCCGCCGATGCGCGCACCGCCATCGTCATGCCGATCTGCAACGAGGATGTGCCGCGCGTGTTTGCCGGCCTGCGGGCGACCTATGAGTCGGTCGAGGCCAGTGGCGAACTGGATCGCTTCGACTTCTTCGTGCTCAGCGACACCAACCAGCCCGATATCGCCATGGCCGAAGAAAAGGCCTGGATCGAGCTGTGCAAGGAAGCCCTGGGCTTCGGTCGCATCTTCTACCGCCGGCGTCGGCGCCGGGTGAAGCGCAAGAGCGGCAACATCGACGACTTCTGCCGTCGCTGGGGCGGCCAGTACAAATACATGGTCGTCATGGACGCCGACAGCGTGATGAGCGGCGACTGCCTGACCAAGCTGGTGCGCCTGATGGAGGCCAACCCCGAGGCCGGCATCATCCAGACCGCGCCCAAGGCGTCGGGCATGGACACCCTCTATGCGCGCATGCAGCAGTTCGCTACCCGCGTCTACGGCCCGCTGTTCACCGCCGGCCTGCACTTCTGGCAGCTGGGCGAATCCCACTACTGGGGCCACAACGCGATCATCCGGGTGAAACCCTTCATCGAGCACTGCGCCCTGGCGCCATTGCCGGGCAAGGGTTCCTTCGCCGGCGCGATCCTCTCCCACGACTTCGTCGAAGCCGCGCTGATGCGCCGCGCCGGCTGGGGCGTGTGGATCGCCTACGACCTGGAAGGCAGCTACGAGGAATTGCCGCCCAACCTGCTGGACGAGCTCAAGCGCGACCGTCGCTGGTGCCACGGCAACCTGATGAACTTCCGCCTGTTCCTGGTCAAGGGCATGCACCCGGTGCATCGCGCGGTGTTCCTCACCGGCGTGATGTCCTACCTGTCGGCGCCGTTGTGGTTCTTCTTCCTGGTGCTGTCCACCGCGCTGCTGGCAGTGCATCAGTTGATGGAGCCGCAGTACTTCCTGGAACCGCGCCAGCTGTTCCCGATATGGCCGCAGTGGCACCCGGAAAAGGCCATCGCGCTGTTCTCCACCACCCTGACCCTGCTGTTCCTGCCCAAACTGCTCAGCGTCATGCTGATCTGGGCCAAGGGCGCCAAGGGCTACGGCGGCGTGATCAAGGTGACCCTGAGCATGCTCCTGGAGATGTTCTTCTCCGTGCTGCTCGCGCCAGTGCGCATGCTCTTCCACACCCGCTTCGTGCTGGCCGCGTTCCTCGGCTGGGAAGCTCAGTGGAAGTCGCCGCAGCGTGACGATGATGACACCCCGTGGAGCGAGGCGATCCGTCGCCACGGCCTGCAGACCCTGCTGGGCCTGTGCTGGGCGCTGCTGGTGGCATGGCTGAACCCGCGTTTCCTGTGGTGGCTGTCGCCGATCGTTGGCGCGCTGATGCTGTCGATCCCGGTCTCGGTGATCAGCAGCCGGGTCAAGCTGGGCCTGGCCTCGCGCGACGAGAAGCTGTTCCTCATCCCCGAGGAATACGATACCCCGCGTGAGCTGCGCGCCACTGACGAGTACACCTACCAGAACCGCTGGCAGGCACTGAAGGACGGCTTCGTCCGTTCCGCTGTCGACCCGGTGCTGAACGCCCTGGCCTGCGCCATGGGTACTGCCCGCCATGGCCAGTCCGCCGCCATCGAATCGACCCGCGCCGCGCTGGTCGAGAAGGCGCTGGAAGCCGGTCCCGAGCAGCTTGACGGCAACCGCCGGCTGGCACTGCTGAGCGATCCGGTGGCGCTGTCGCGCCTGCACCTGGCGCTCTGGCAGGGGGACAAGGAACAGTGGATCGGCCCCTGGCGGCAATCGCTGAAAGCCGATGCCCATGCCCCGGCCGTCCCTCTGGCTCCGGTTGCGGAGCAGGGCGCCATGGCATTGCCCGCCGCGCAATCCTGAGCGCACGCCGCCCCCGTCCCGCCCGGGACGGGGGCGACCTGCCGGTTTCCGCTGTTTTCCCCGCGCACCGCTGCTGGTACCCTTCGCCAGCTATCCAGAAAAGATTGAGATATCCGGCGCATGGGGTACGCTTCGCACCCTTCTGCGCAAGGCCTGCTGTTGCGCGCCCGGTTCGATCGCTGGAAAAAACAACAAGTTCTTTCACTTGCTTGGGAGTATGGGGATGAAAAAGTACCTGGCATCGCTGGTGATGGGCGTCTGCGCCCTGGTCAGCGTGAGCGCGGCTCAGGCCGGCGCCATCGATGAAGCGGCCAAGCGCGGTACCCTGCGCGTGGGCATGGACCCGACCTACATGCCGTTCGAGATGACCAACAAGCGCGGTCAGATCGTCGGCTTCGAAGTGGACCTGCTCAAGGCCATGGCCAAGTCCATGAACGTCAAGCTGGAGCTGGTTTCCACCGCCTATGACGGCATCATCCCGGCCCTGCTCACCGACAAGTTCGACATGATCGGCTCGGGCATGACCCTGACCCAGGAACGCAACCTGCGCCTGAACTTCTCCGATCCGTTCATCGTGGTTGGCCAGACCCTGCTGATCCGCCAGGAACTGCAAGGCGAGATCAAGTCCTACAAGGACCTGAACGACGCCAAGTACCGCATCACCTCGAAGATCGGCACCACCGGCGAATTCGTCGCCAAGAAGCAGCTGTCCAAGGCGCAGTACCACGGCTTCGACAACGAGCCGGAAGCGGTCATGGACGTGGTCAACGGCAAGGCCGACGCCTTCATCTACGACTCGCCGTACAACGTCGTTGCCGTCGGCAAGTTCGGCGCCGGCAAGCTGGTGCACCTGGACCAGCCGTTCACCTACGAGCCGCTGGCCTTCGGCCTGAAGAAGGGCGACTACGACTCGATCAACTTCATCAACAACTTCCTCAAGCAGATTCGTGAAGACGGCACCTACGATCGTCTGCACGACAAGTGGTTCAAGAGCACCGACTGGCTCAAGGACATGGAATAATCCACGCCTGACGCTGGTTGACCCGACGCGCAGGCCCCCGGCCTGCGCGTTCGCATTTTCACGGTAGAGATTCGTGGCTAGAACGAAACGCGCAACCTGGCCCTGGCACGGGCTGACCGGACTGATCCTGCTGTTGATCGGCCTGGCCATCTGGTACTCCACTTCGCTGATCTCCTACGAGTGGCGCTGGAACCGCGTCCCGCAGTACTTCGCCTACCAGGCTGAAGAACCGCTGCGTGCGGACAGCATCTCGCGGGTGGAGAAGATCGAGCCGCAGGGCAGCGATGCCCGCGTCACGCTGGTGGACGAGGATGGCAAGCAACAGGTGCTGACCGTTGCGGCGGACAGCCTGCAGTTCTCCGAAAACGACGACGTCGCCGAGGGTGATGTAGTTGGCGCGACCCGCCACTGGGCCGCCGGCCCGCTCGCCTGGGGCTTGTGGACCACTCTGTGGATCTCCTTCGTTTCCGGCGCGTTCGGCCTGTTCATCGGCCTGTTCACCGGTCTCTGCCGCCTGTCGAAGAACCCGACCCTGCACGACCTCTCGACCCTCTACGTCGAGCTGGTGCGCGGTACGCCGCTGCTGGTGCAGATCTTCATCTTCTACTTCTTCATCGGCACCGTGCTGAACCTCTCCCGCGAGTTCGCTGGCGTGGCGGCGCTGGCGCTGTTCACCGGCGCGTATGTGGCCGAAATCGTCCGTGCCGGCGTGCAGTCCATCGCCCGTGGCCAGGACGAGGCGGCGCGCTCCCTGGGCCTGAACGCCGCGCAGTCGATGCGCCACGTGATCCTGCCGCAGGCCTTCAAGCGCGTGCTGCCGCCGTTGGCGGGGCAGTTCATCAGCCTGGTGAAAGACACTTCCCTGGTCTCGGTGATCGCCATCACCGAACTGACCAAGAGCGGCCGCGAGGCGATCACCACCTCGTTCTCCACCTTTGAGATCTGGTTCTGCGTCGCCGCCCTCTACCTCGTGATCAACCTGCCGCTGTCGCATCTGGCGGGGCGCCTGGAGCGGAGGCTCGGCCAAAGTGATTGAAGTGCGTAACCTGACCAAGGTCTTCGATACCCGCGGGCAAGTCGTGCGTGCGGTGGATGATGTCACCACCGGTGTGGCCAAGGGTGAAGTGGTGGTGGTGATCGGCCCGTCCGGCTCGGGCAAGTCCACCTTCCTGCGTTGCCTGAATGGCCTGGAGGAGTTCGACTCCGGCTCGGTGAGCATCGACGGCCTCGACCTCGCCAACCCGAAGACCGACGTCAACGCCTACCGCCGCGAAGTCGGCATGGTGTTCCAGCATTTCAACCTGTTCCCGCACATGACCGTGCTGGAAAACCTCTGCCTGGCGCAGAAAGTCGTGCGCAAACGAGGCAAGGCGGAGCGCGAGGCCAAGGCCAGGGCGCTGCTGGATAAGGTCGGCATCGGCCAGAAGGCCAACGAATACCCGTCGCGTCTCTCCGGCGGCCAGCAGCAGCGCGTGGCCATTGCCCGTGCCCTGTGCATGGACCCGAAGGTGATGCTGTTCGACGAACCGACCTCGGCGCTCGACCCGGAAATGGTCGGCGAGGTGCTGGACGTGATGAAGACCCTGGCCGTGGAAGGCATGACCATGGTCTGCGTGACCCACGAGATGGGCTTCGCCCGCGAAGTGGCGGACCGCGTGCTGTTCTTCGATCACGGCAAGCTGCTGGAGGATGCCGCGCCAGCGGAGTTCTTCGCCCAGCCGAAGGATGCGCGCGCGCAGAGCTTCCTGCGGCAGGTGCTGTGAGGTTTTCGCTGTCGTGAAAGAGCCGCCTTCGGGCGGCTTTTTTGTGTCCGACGTGAGCGAGGGATGGCTCTTGTAGGAGCGGACTCTGTCCGCGATGGCATTCGGCGCGATGCGGACCTATCGCGGACGGAGTCCGCTCCTACGGTCACGGGGGCTCCGGCGACAAATCGCGGGCAAAAAGAAACCGCCCCGGAGGGCGGTTTCTTCTGCAGCGTCAGTCGCGGTTGCGGGTCAGCAGCGCGGGACGCTCGGTCTTGCGGCGCGGTTCCAGCTCTTCCAGTTGCTCCGGCGTCGGGAAGCGGTCGGTACGGACCAGATCGCGCTTGTTGATCACTACCGGCTGGCGGGTCGGTTTGGCGGCGCCGTATTCGCTCGGCTCGCGCAGCGGGGCGTCGTTCATGCGCGAGGCCGGAGCCTTGCTACCGCGCTTGCGCTGGCCTTGCCCCTGACCCTGCTTGCCCTGGCCGTTGCCGCCATGACCACGAGCGCCGCTGCCATTGGGCTTCTTCGCGGCCTTGCCCTGGCCTTGTCCTTGACCCTGGCCACGGCCTTGGCCGCCCTGGCCGGCGCCCTGACCACCCTGGCCGCGCGGACGCTGCTGGCCCTGGCCCTGATTCTGGCCTTGAGCCTGGCCCTGGCCTTGACCGCCACGGCGGCGCTGGCCGCGTTGCTGGTCCTTGTCCGGGAACGGGCTGACGTAATCGGCACGGTTGCCGAAGTTGTCGAAGTCGTCGTCGAGGAATTCTTCCGGATCGCGGTTACCGTCGACCTTCGGCGCGCGGGCTGGCTTGGCCTGCTGCTGGCGGCCCTGATCCTGCTGGCGCGGTTGACGGGGCTCACGCGGCTCGCGCGGTTCACGAGTCTGCGCGTTAGCGTTCGGCTGAGCATCGCCGCCCTGGCCGTCGCCCTTCTTCTTGCCGCGACCGCCACGGCGGCGGCGCTTGCCGGCAGGCTTGTCGCCCTCGGCGGACTCACCTTCAGCGGCGGGCGCAGCGGTCTGCGCTTCTTCGCCCTGGGCCTGCCGCGGCTTGTCCTTGTTGCGGTCCTTGCGCTCGCCACGCTTGGCCTTGTCCTTGCGCGGCTGGCGCTGGGTGGCTTCCTTGGGTTCGGGCTGCTGGACTTCCGGCAGCACGCTGTCCGGGTCGAAGCCCTGCATGTCGCCATCGGGAATGCGCTGCTTGGTCAGGCGCTCGATGGCCTTGAGCAGCTTGTCCTCGTCCGGCGCCACCAGCGAGATGGCTTCACCGGTGCGACCGGCGCGGCCGGTACGGCCGATGCGGTGAACGTAGTCTTCCTCGACGTTGGGCAGCTCGTAGTTGACCACGTGGGGCAACTGATCGATGTCCAGGCCGCGGGCGGCGATGTCGGTGGCGACCAGGATGCGCACGTCGTTGGCCTTGAAGTCGGCCAGGGCCTTGGTGCGCGCGTTCTGGCTCTTGTTGCCGTGGATCGCGGCGGCCGGCAGGCCGTGCTTGCTCAGGTACTCGGCGAGACGGTTGGCGCCGTGCTTGGTGCGGGTGAACACCAGCACCTGTTCCCAGGCTCCCACGGTGACCAGGTGCGCCAGCAGGGCGCGCTTCTGCACCGACGGGATGCGGAACACGCGTTGTTCGATACGCTCGACGGTGGTGTTCGGCGGAGTGACCTCGATGCGCTCCGGGTTGTGCAGGAGCTTGTTGGTGAGGTCGATGATGTCTTTCGAGAAGGTCGCCGAGAACAGCAGGTTCTGGCGCTTGGCCGGCAGCTTGGCGAGGACCTTCTTCACGTCGTGGATGAAGCCCATGTCGAGCATGCGGTCGGCTTCGTCGAGAACGAGGATTTCCACGCGGGACAGGTCGACGCTGCCCTGACCGATCAGGTCGAGCAGGCGGCCAGGGCAGGCAACCAGGACGTCGACGCCCTTGGACATGGCCTGCACCTGCGGATTCATGCCGACGCCGCCGAAGATGCAGGCGCTTTTCAGCGGCAGATCGCGGGCGTAGACCTTGAAGCTGTCGTGTACCTGGGCAGCCAGTTCGCGGGTCGGCGTCAGTACCAGGACGCGGGCCTGGCGCGGGCCGTGGCGGTGTTCGCGGTCCGGGTGGCCTTCGGGGAACAGGCGTTCGAGCACCGGGAGGGCAAAGCCGCCGGTCTTGCCGGTGCCGGTCTGGGCGGCAACCATGAGGTCGCGGCCTTGCAGTACAGCGGGGATGGCGCGTTCCTGAACGGGAGTGGGGCGCGCGTAGCCGGCGGCTTCAACGGCGCCAGCCAGGGCCTCGGAGAGACCGAGGGAGGAAAAGGACATGCGGGGTTCCTGTAGGCCGGCGACCTGCCGGCTCGAGGGCGCGTGATTTCAAGCTCGGGGCGAGCGCTCAGCCGATGGCTGGAAGCACCCCGTCCACGATACGCCGGCGTTGCGCTGGCCGGGATCGCGGACGGTAAGCCCGGAGCAATGATCCTCAGCGGGGGAGCTTGAGGTTGTTCCAGAGCGCCAGGCTGGGTTCAGCCTGGTTCAGGGTGTAGAAATGCAGACCGGGTGCGCCGCCTTCGAGGAGGCGTTCGCACATGTCGGTGATGACCTGCTCACCAAAGGCCTGGATGCTGGCGATGTCGTCGCCGTAGGCTTCCAGTTGCTTGCGAATCCAGCGGGGGATTTCCGCGCCACAGGCGTCGGAGAAGCGGGCCAGTTTGGTGTAGTTGGTGATCGGCATGATACCCGGTACGACCGGAATGCTGACACCGAGTTTCTCCGCACGCTCGACAAAATGGAAGTAGCTGTCGGCGTTGAAGAAGTATTGTGTGATGGCAGAGTCGGCGCCGGCTTTGACCTTGCGCACGAAATTCGCCAAATCATCCTCGAAATTGCGCGCTTGCGGGTGAACTTCCGGATAGGCGGCAACTTCGATGTGGAAGTGGTCGCCGGTTTCGGCGCGGATGAATTCCACCAGTTCGTTGGCGTAGCGCAGTTCGCCGCTGGCCATGCCCATGCCCGAAGGCAGGTCGCCACGCAGGGCGACGATGCGACGGATGCCGGCGTCCTTGTAGTGGGCCAGCAGGGCGCGCAGCTCGGGCTTGGTGTCGCCGACGCAGGACAGGTGCGGTGCGGTTGGCACCTTCACCTCGCCGTCCAGTTGCAGCACGGTGGTCAGGGTACGGTCGCGAGTGGAGCCGCCGGCACCATAGGTGCAGGAGAAGAAGTCGGGCTTTTTCGCGGCCAGCTGGCTCGCAGTGGCCAGCAGTTTTTCATGGCCGGCTTCGGTCTTGGCGGGGAAGAACTCGAAGCTGAAACGGCGTTCTTTCTGACTCATGGTCGTTCCTTCGGCGCCGCGTCATCGCGTGGCTGCCGGCATGTGCCGTCGACTTCAGAAGTAACGGCGGTAGTGGTCTATCTTCGTGCGCAGTCGCTCGGCGCTGGGCTCGTGCGCATGGCCGAGGACGGCCAGGATGCGCTGCGACTGAACATGGTACTGGGAAATCTTGCTCCGCGCCCAGGTCGAGGGTGGCGGCTGCAGGTTGGTGATCCGGTCGCACAGCTTGACGATCGCATACTGCGGCGCGCCGGTCGCCAGCCTTTCGAGGTAGATGTCGAATGGCAGCTTCTCGCCATTCACCACCTTGCTCAGGCGCTGGGCGCCTTCGGCAACGAACTCGCCGAAACTCTTCTGCAGTTCCTCGAAGGGCACCGGGGTGTCTTCGAGCACGTCGTGCAGCAGGGCGATCTGGACGGTTTCCGCCAGGCGCTCGATGGGCGCTTCGCGGTCGGCCGCCATCACTTCATTGGCCACCATCGCCAGGTGGACTGCGTAGGGCAGCGTCGAGGCGGTCAGGGTCTGCCCGGCGTGTGCGCCGGCGGCAAAGAGCCAGGCCTGGTTGTAGCTGTCCGGCAGGTCCATGCGGTGGTCGTCCAGATGGCAAAGAGGGCAGACGATTGCTCGTCTGCCCTCTGGCACATCAGTAGCGGTAGGTGTCCGGCTTGAACGGGCCTTCCACGGTCACGCCGATGTACTCGGCCTGCTTCGGGGTCAGCTGGGTGACGACGCCACCGAAGCCTTTGACCATTTCCAGGGCCACTTCTTCGTCCAGTTTCTTGGGCAGTACTTCGACGGTCAGGCGCTGGGCTTTCTTCTCGGCGGAGAGGTCGGCGTACTTCTGCTCGAACAGGAAGATCTGCGCCAGCACCTGGTTGGCGAAGGAGCCGTCCATGATGCGGCTCGGGTGGCCGGTGGCGTTACCCAGGTTCACCAGACGGCCTTCGGCCAGCAGGATCAGGTAGTCGTCGTTGGCCGGATCGAAGTCGCCAGCGCCGGTGCGGTGGATCTTGTGCACCTGCGGCTTGACCTCTTCCCAGGCCCAGGTCTTGCGCATGAAGGCGGTGTCGATCTCGTTGTCGAAGTGACCGATGTTGCACACCACGGCGCGCTTCTTCAGCGCTTTGAGCATGCCGGCGTCGCAGACGTTGACGTTGCCGGTGGTGGTGACGATCAGGTCGATCTTGCCCAGCAGGGCTGCGTCAACGCTGGCTTCGGTGCCGTCGTTCAGGCCGTTCTTGTAGGGGGAAACCAGCTCGAAGCCGTCCATGCAGGCTTGCATGGCGCAGATCGGGTCGATTTCGGAAACCTTCACGATCATGCCTTCCTGGCGCAGGGATTGGGCGGAGCCCTTGCCCACGTCGCCGTAGCCGATCACCAGGGCCTGCTTGCCCGACAGCAGGTGGTCGGTGCCGCGCTTGATGGCGTCGTTCAGGCTGTGACGGCAGCCGTACTTGTTGTCGTTCTTGCTCTTGGTGACCGCGTCGTTGACGTTGATCGCCGGGACTTTCAGGGTGCCGGCCTTGAGCATGTCGAGCAGACGGTGCACGCCGGTGGTGGTTTCTTCGGTGACGCCGTGGATGCGCTCGAGCATCTGCGGGTATTTCTTGTGCAGGATTTCGGTCAGGTCACCGCCGTCGTCCAGCACCATGTTGGCGTCCCACGGCTGGCCATCCTTGAGGATGGTCTGCTCGATGCACCACTCGTACTCCTGCTCGGTCTCGCCTTTCCAGGCGAATACCGGGATACCGGCAGCGGCGATGGCGGCAGCGGCCTGGTCCTGGGTGGAGAAGATGTTGCAGGAGGACCAGCGCACTTCGGCGCCCAGCGCAGTCAGCGTCTCGATGAGGACCCCGGTCTGGATGGTCATGTGGATGCAACCGAGAATTTTCGCGCCCTTGAGCGGCTGGCTGGCGGCGTACTTGCGGCGCAGGCCCATCAGAGCCGGCATTTCGGACTCGGCGATGATCAGCTCGCGGCGGCCCCAGGCGGCCAGGGAAATGTCGGCGACTTTGTAGTCGGTAAAAGCAGCGCTCATGTGTAACTCCATTCGTTGTCTGCGAATGGGCGCCGTTGATGCGTTTGGCGATCGGCGGCAGCCGACCGTGACGCGCCCCGTCCGAGCCTGACAAGCCGAAACGAATCGACCTGCTGCAGCGCCCCTCGGACAGGTGGCGGGAACGACCGGGCAGCGCCGGCCGTTATTGAAGCTCGCGGATTATAGCCATGGCGCATGACAAGCCAAAGGCTTTTGGTCGTCTTCGCGCAGCGGATCGCGAGCGGGATCCCCGTCGCGCCCGCGCCAGGGGCCGTGAAAACCCTGGCGCGGGCGTCGTATCGGGGATCGGGAGGCACCCGTGTGAGGCGGGCGCCGGTTGTCAGGTCAGGATCAGATCACGCCGCCATCGCGCAGCTTGCCGATGGCCGCCTGGTCCAGGCCGAGCACGCCTTCCAGGATTTCCACGGTGTGCTGGCCGAGGGTCGGCGGGGCGTTTCGGTATTCCACCGGCGTCTCGGACAGGCGGATCGGGCTGGCCACCTGCGGCACGCTGCCGGCCAGTGGGTGCGGCAGGTCCACGCGCAGGCCGCGGGCGATCACCTGCGGGTCGGCGAAGACCTGCGCCAGGTCGTTGATCGGGCCGCACGGCACGCTGGCCTGTTCCAGTACGGCGATCCACTCGGCGGTGGTGCGCATCACGGTGGACTGGCGGATCAGCGGGATCAGCACCTCGCGGTGTGCCACGCGCGCCTTGTTCGTCGCGAAACGCTCGTCGGTGGCCCACTCCGGGTGGCCCGCCAGCTCGGCGAACTTGCGGAACTGGCCGTCGTTGCCGACGGTGAGGATGAAGTCGCCATCGGCGGTGGGGAAGTCCTGGTAGGGCACGATGTTCGGGTGCGCGTTGCCCAGGCGACGCGGCGGGTTGCCGGTGGTCAGGTAGTTCAGGGTCTGGTTGGCCAGGCAGGCGACCTGCACGTCCAGCAGCGCCATGTCGATGTGCTGGCCGATGCCGCTGACGTCGCGGTGGGCGAGGGCGGCGAGGATCGCCGTGGACGAGTAGAGGCCGGTGAGGATGTCGGTCAGCGCCACGCCGACCTTCACCGGGCCGGCGCCTTCCTCGGCGTCGGAGCGCCCGGTCAGGCTCATCAGGCCGCCCAGGCCCTGGATCATGAAGTCGTAGCCGGCGCGCTTGGCGTAGGGGCCGAACTGGCCGAAGCCGGTGATCGAGCAGTAGATCAGCTTCGGGTTGAGCGCTTTCAGCGACTCGTAGTCCAGGCCATAGGCTTTCAGGCCGCCGACCTTGAAGTTCTCCAGCACGATGTCGGCCTTGGCGGCAAGCTCACGCACCAGGCGCTGGCCTTCGGGCTGGGTGAAGTCGATGGTCAGGGATTTCTTGTTGCGGTTCGCCGACAGGTAATACGCCGCTTCGCTGGTGTCGCGGCCATCGCTGTCCTTGAGGAACGGCGGGCCCCAGGCGCGGGTGTCGTCGCCGCTGCCGGGACGCTCGATCTTGATCACTTCCGCGCCGAGGTCGGCGAGGATCTGCCCGGCCCAGGGGCCGGCGAGAACGCGGGAGAGGTCGAGGACACGAATGTGCGAAAGGGCGCCGGACATAAAAACTCCTGGGGCTGCAGGCGACAGGCTGCAGGCCTCAGGCGGAGCTGTAGTTGCCTGCCGCCTGAGGCCTGTCGCCGAAGGCCGATTTTAGAAGAACGCCTGGATGCCGGTCTGGGCGCGGCCGAGGATCAGCGCGTGGACGTCGTGGGTACCTTCGTAGGTGTTCACCACTTCCAGGTTGACCAGGTGGCGGGCGACACCGAACTCGTCGGAGATGCCGTTGCCACCGAGCATGTCGCGGGCCAGGCGGGCAATGTCCAGGGCCTTGCCGCAGCTGTTGCGCTTCATGATCGAGGTGATTTCGACGGCAGCGGTGCCTTCGTCCTTCATCCGGCCCAGGCGCAGGCAGCCTTGCAGGGCGAGAGCGATGTCGGTCTGCATGTCGGCCAGCTTTTTCTGGATCAGCTGGTTGGCGGCCAGCGGGCGGCCGAACTGCTTGCGGTCCAGGGTGTACTGGCGAGCGGTGTGCCAGCAGGCTTCGGCGGCACCCAGGGCGCCCCAGGAAATGCCGTAGCGGGCGGAGTTCAGGCAGGTGAACGGGCCGCGCAGGCCGCGTACGTCGGGGAAGGCGTTCTCTTCCGGGCAGAACACGTTGTTCATCACGATCTCGCCGGTGATCGAGGCGCGCAGGCCGACCTTGCCGTGGATCGCCGGGGCGGACAGGCCTTCCCAGCCCTTTTCGAGGACGAAGCCGCGGATCTGGCCTTCGTCATCCTTGGCCCAGACCACGAAGACGTCGGCGATCGGGCTGTTGGTGATCCACATCTTGGCGCCGGTCAGGCGGTAGCCGCCGTCGACTTTCTTGGCGCGGGTGATCATCGAGCCCGGGTCGGAACCGTGGTCCGGCTCGGTCAGGCCGAAGCAGCCGATGTACTCGCCGCTGGCCAGTTTCGGCAGGTATTTCTGCTTGGTGGCTTCGTTGCCGAATTCGTTGATCGGCACCATCACCAGGGAGGACTGCACGCTCATCATCGAGCGGTAGCCGGAGTCGATGCGCTCGACTTCACGGGCGATCAGGCCGTAGCACACGTAGTTCAGGCCACTGCCGCCATATTGTTCGGGGATGGTGGCGCCGAGCAGGCCGGTTTCGCCCATCTCGCGGAAGATCGCAGGGTCCGTCTGCTCATGGCGGAAGGCTTCCAGCACGCGCGGGGCCAGCTTGTCCTGGGCGAACTGCTGGGCGCTGTCACGCACCATGCGCTCTTCTTCGGTGAGTTGCTGATCCAGCAGCAGCGGATCTTCCCAGTTGAAGCTTGCTTTGGTCGCCATGGAGAAACCTCGAACGCAGACAGTGAATGACCCGCACAAGTCTAGGCGGGCTCGGTGTAGGCCATCCTAGTCAGCCGTCGGGAAGCCGGGCAACCGACTAATTCGCACGCTGTTGTGCTATTTTGTCACTCCGTAATTTCAGGGTTGATGCGGGTTTTCGCAGCAATGGCCTCTATATCAGGAGGTGCTGGCGAATTCTGTGCATCACGATATTCCGAAGAGGCATTCGATGCGACGCAAGATCCCGACCACCGCGGCGCTGGTCGCCTTCGAATCGGCGGCCCGCCACGAGAGCTTCACCAAGGCCGCGGATGAGCTGTCGCTGACCCAGAGTGCCATCTGCCGGCAGATCGCCACGCTGGAGGAGTTCCTCGGCGTCGAGCTGTTCCGTCGCTCGCGGCGCGGGGTGAAGCTGACCGAGGCGGGGCTCAACTACAGCCGTCGCGTCGCCCAGCGTCTGGATGCCGTGGAGCGCGACACCCTGGCGGTGATGGGCCAGCAGGGCGGTGGCACGCTGGAGCTGGCGGTGGTGCCGACCTTTGCGACCCAGTGGCTGCTGCCGCGACTGAAGGACTTCAAGCGCCTGCACCCGGAAGTCACGGTGAACCTGACCAACCGCACGCGGCCGTTCCTCTTCGCCGACACCGAGTTCGATGCGGCGCTGTATTTCGGTGATGGCGTGTGGTCCGGCACGGTGGCGAACTTCCTCATGCACGAGAACCCGGTACCGGTGTGCAGTCCCGAGCTGCTGGGTGGGCGCCGAGAACTGTCTGCCGCGCAGATTGCCGAGCTGCCGTTGATGCAGCAGACCACCCGGCCCTACGCCTGGCGCCAGTGGTTCGGCTCGCTGGGCATGAGCGTCGCGCACGACATGAGCGGCACCCGCTACGAACTGTTTTCCATGCTTGCCCAGGCGGCGATGCACGGCATGGGCGTGGCGCTGATTCCGCCGATGCTGATCCAGCACGAGCTGGCCGATGGGCGGCTTATCGTGCCGATGCAACATGCCTATTTGAGCGAAAATGCCTATTACCTGATGATTCCCGAACGCAAGGTGGAATCGGCGACCCTCGGCGCTTTCCGCGACTGGCTGGTGGATGAGGCCGCACGATACCGCGTCGAAGCCTGCCTCGGCTGAACATCTGCTGCGCGTCGGCATAACCGCGTTGGAAACAGGCTGAAAAATGCTCATTTACAGAACGTAAACTCCGCTTTTTCAGCCTGTTTCCGCCTTGTTCTGCTCTAGCTCGCAAGATGTTGAATAGGCTCTGAGTCATGGCAAGTTATCTGGCGCCGGCCTGGTCCAGACTTGCATTGCCGGCGGGGCTTTCCCCGTCATCGCGCTCACGAGGCGCAACCTCCCAAGAAGGAGCTTCCATGAATTTCCACACCCGCAAATGGGTCAAGCCTGAAGACCTCAACCCGAACGGCACCCTGTTCGGCGGTAGCCTTCTGAAATGGATCGATGAAGAAGCAGCGATCTACGCCATCATCCAGCTGGGCAACCAGCGCGTGGTGACCAAGTTCATCTCGGAGATCAACTTCGTCAGCTCCGCGCGCCAGGGCGACATCATCGAACTGGGCATCACCGCCACCGAGTTCGGCCGCACCTCGATCACCCTGACCTGCGAAGTGCGCAACAAGATCACCCGCAAGAGCATCCTCACGGTCGACAAGATGGTCTTCGTCAACATCGGCCCAGATGGCCAGCCGGCGCCCCACGGTCGCACCGAGATCAAGTACATCAAGGACCAGTTCAAGGATGATGCCATTCCCCAGCCCTGATGGCTGGCCCGCGAGGGTGATTGCCAGCGTGCCCGGAGCCAAGCCGAACCGCGGCGAAAACCTTTGCATTTGCGTCGATTGAATGTGAGCCTGTGCCCGCCCACGGCGGGCATGGGCCGACGCACGCTCCCCGCCGATCCAGCAGTTCATTCCCAGGGAATGCAACTGCAAAACAATGACCGGGGAGAGACCATGTACACCACCTTCGCATCCGCGCTGCGCCAACTGGCCGTGGCCACCTGCGCCAGCCTGTTGCTGGCCGGCGCCGCACACGCCGCATCGATCAAGGCCGACACCAAGCCCGAGGCCGGCACGTTCAAGATGGGCATGCAGCCCTGGCTGGGCTACGGCCAGTGGTACGTCGCCGAACAGGCCGGCGCCTTCAAGGCCAACGGCCTGGAGCAGGTCGAACTGGTCAACTTCACCGAAGACAAGGACATGAACGCCGCCCTCGCCAGCGGCCAGATCGACGGCGGCAACCTCGCCACCCATACCGCCATGGCCATGGTCGCTGCGGGTCTGCCGGTGAAGATCGTCCTGCTGCTGGACCAGAGCACCAGCGCCGACGCGCTGATCGTCGATCCGTCGATCAAGACCCTGACCGACCTCAAGGGCAAGCAGGTCGCCTATGAAGAAGGCACCACCAGCGACATCCTCCTGCACAGCGCTCTGCGCAAGGCCGGCCTGACCATCGCCGATGTGCAGCCGGTGCCGATGCCCGCCGCCAACGCCGGCAGCGCGCTGATCGCCGGCCAGGTTCCGGCCGCCGTCACCTACGAGCCGTACCTTTCCGCCGCCAAGCAGCAGAACCCCAAGGTCAACCTGCTGTACAAGGGCTCGGATGACCCGGGCATCATCAGTGACGTGTTCGTCGTTCGCGACGAAGTCCTGAAGGAGCGTCCCGGCCAGGTGCTGGCGCTGATCAAGAGCTGGGAAGCGGGTCTGAAGCACTACAACGAGAAGAGCGCCGAAGGCCGCGCCGCCATCGCCAAGGGCGTAGGCGCCGACGAGTCCGAGCTGAGCAGTGCCTTCGACGGCGTGCACTTCTATTCGGTGAAGGAGAACCAGGCCGAACTGAAGGGCGCCTTCCAGAAGGGCTCCTTCGAGCATATCCAGAAGGCCGCCAGCGAAGCCGGCATCCTGCAGCAGCCGGTCACCCCGGCGCAGGCCATCGACGCGCGTTTCGTCGAGGCGCTCTGAGCCGCTGACGTTCCGGCATTGATCTGCTGATACCTGGCGCGCGTCGGCCCTGAGCCGGCGCGCGTCTTTCCCCGTTCGACGAGCCCGACATGAAAGCCCGCAAATCCAACCCGCTGTTCACCATCGGCAAGCCGATCGCGCAGCGCCATTTCCTGCTCATCGGCGGCGCCGTGTTCGTCCTGCTGGCGCTGCTCTGGTGGCTGGCCGGCGCCAGTGGCGCGGTGCCGAAGATATTCCTGCCGGCGCCCGGCGACGTCTGGGCGCGCATGCTCAAGCTGGCTGCCGATGGCACGCTGTGGTCGGACCTGAAGGTCAGTGTGTACCGCATCGCCGTGGCCTTCCTGGTGTCCTCGGCGATGTCCATCGTGATCGGCGTGTTCGCCGGTTGTTACGGCTTCTGGAAGGCCGCCACCGAGCCGCTGGTGGACTTCGTGCGCTACATGCCGGTGGTCGCCTTCGTCCCGCTGACCATCCTCTGGGCGGGTACCAGCGACTTCCAGAAATTCCTCATCATCTGGATCGGCACCTTCTTCCAGCAGGTGCTGATGGTGATGGACGCGATCAAGCGCGTGCCGGCGGACTTCGTCGGCCTCGGTCGCACGCTCGGCATGCCGGATCGCCGCATTCTCCTGAGGATCGTCCTGCCCAGTGCGTTGCCGGGGATCTGGGATGCCCTGCGTATCAGCCTCGGCTGGGCCTGGACCTGGCTGGTGCTGGCCGAACTGGTGGCCGCCACCTCCGGCCTGGGTTATCGCATCACCGTGTCCCAGCGCTTTTTCCAGACCGACACCATCATCGGCTACATCCTGCTGCTCGGCTTCCTCGGCCTGATTACCGACCAGGCCATGCGCGCCGGCGAGAAGGTCCTGTTCCGCTACAACCGGAGGCGCAACTGATGGCGACTTTGGAAATCTCCGGCCTGAACAAGAGTTTCGCGGTCGGCAAGGAGCGCCGCGAGGTGCTGCGCAACATCGACCTGACGCTGGCGGACAACGAGTTCGTGTCCATCGTCGGCACCTCCGGCTGCGGCAAGAGCACGCTGCTGTCCATCGCCGCCGGCCTGGAAGAGTTCGACAGCGGCAGCGTGAAGGTCGACGGCGTGCCGATCACCGGGCCGGGCCTGGACCGTGGCGTGGTGTTCCAGTCGTACACCCTGCTGCCCTGGCTCACCGCGCGGCAGAACGTAGAGTTCGCCCTCAAGGCCGCCGGCCTGTCCCGCGCGCAGTGCCGCGAGATCGCCGACGAGCACCTGGAACTGGTGAAGCTGACGAAGTTCGCCGAGGCCTACCCGAACGAATTGTCCGGCGGTATGAAGCAGCGCGTGGCGATCGCCCGGGCGCTGTCCTACCGGCCGAAGATCCTGCTGATGGACGAGCCCTTCGGCGCGCTGGATGCGATGACCCGCCACCAGATGCAGGAACTGCTCACGCGCATCTGGGAAACCCACCGGCTGACGGTGATGTTCGTTACCCACGACGTGGAAGAGGCGGTCTACCTGTCCGACCGCATCGTGGTGATGGGACTCGGGCCGGGGCGGATCAAGACCACCTTCGACGTGAAGCTCGGCCGCCCACGCCACGAGGACATGGCCGCCAGCGCCGAGTTCATCGACCTGCAGCGTCAGGTGCTGCGCTCGATCCGCGAGGAAGAGCAGAGCGTTTCCGCCCTCTGAGGGCTCTGCATTACCAGCGGCCGGAGGCTCCGCCGCCGCCGCTGGAGCCACCGCCGCCACGGAAGCCTCCGCCACCGCCGCCACCCCCACGCCCGCCACGACCGATCGAGCTGATGATCGTCATGAGCAGTTGCAGCACGCCCATGGTCAGCCACATCGGCGGCAGGAAGAAGATGTACAGCACCAGCGGGATCGAGAAGGCGCCAAT
Organism: Pseudomonas sp. GD03903; assembly: GCF_029840045.1. Classification (NCBI taxonomy): domain Bacteria; kingdom Pseudomonadati; phylum Pseudomonadota; class Gammaproteobacteria; order Pseudomonadales; family Pseudomonadaceae; genus Pseudomonas; species Pseudomonas sp. GD03903. The sequence continues at coordinate 359,549 of NZ_JAOCBT010000001.1, forward strand.
CATCTGTTGTTGCAGCGCCGCGGGATTGGCTTCGCTGACCAGCAGCACGCCGGCGGCGATGCCCCCCACCAGCACACTGCACAACAGGTAGCGGCCCATGCTGCGCTGGCGCATCCAGGACACCGGCAGCAGCATGCCCAGCAGCGGTACGCCGACCAGCAAGCCGAGCAGCGCCGCGAGGCGGGTGGGCGGGATTTCCTCGGCCGCCGTCGCGTTGCGGTTGGAATAGGCGTCGCTGTAGTTCTCTGCCGGGCCTGTGCGCGGCAGTTCGTCATCGGCGCTGCCCGCAGTGGCGGCGTTGGCTGGTGGCTCGATCAGTGCGATCAGACTGTCGACGCCGGCCTGGATGCCGCCGGCAAAGTCGCCCTTCTGGAAGAAGGGCACGATCTGTTCGCGGATGATCCGGCCGGCCTGCACGTCGGTGATGGTGCCTTCCAGCCCGTAGCCGACTTCGATTCGCAGCGTACGGTCATTCTTCGCAACCACCAACAGCACGCCGTCATCCACGCCCTTGCGGCCCAGCTTCCATTGCTCGAAAGCGCGCACCGCGTAGTCCTCGATGCTGTCCTCACCGATGGTGGGCACCAGCAGCACGGCGATCTGCGCGCCTTTGCGCTGCTCCAGGCCGGCGAGCTGGCTTTCCAGCTGCGCGCGCTGCCCGGCATCGAGGGTCTGGGTGAGGTCGGTGACGCGGGCGCTGAGCGGCGGAATGGCGACCGGCGCCGCCTGCAGCACGACCGCCCAGCACAGCAGCAGGGCGGTCAGCAGCCAGCGCGGCAGGGTCATTGCGCGGGCTGCGCCGGCGCGTTGCCGAAGTCCACTTTAGGCGCGGTGGAAATGGCAGCTTCGTTCTCGACGCTGAAGTTGGCTTTGGGTTTGTAGCCGAAGATCTTCGCGGTGATCACCTGCGGGAACTGGCGAATCATCACGTTGTACTCCTGCACAGCCTTCACATAGCGGCCGCGGGCCACGGTGATGCGGTTCTCGGTGCCTTCGAGCTGGGTCAGCAGGTCCTTGAACAGGCCGTCAGCCTTGAGCTGCGGGTAATTTTCCGAGACCACCAGCAAGCGCGACAGCGCCGAACTGAGCTGCCCCTGGGCCTGCTGGAAGCGCTTGACCGCTTCCGGGTCGTCGAGCTGGTCGGCGTTCAGGGTGGTGCTGCCGACCTTGGCGCGGGCCTCGGTGACCTGGGTCAGCACGCTGGCTTCATGGGCGGCATAGCCCTTCACGGTGCTGACCAGGTTGGGGATCAGGTCGGCGCGGCGCTGGTACTGGTTGAGCACTTCCGACCAGGCGGCCTTCACCCCTTCATCGCCGGATTGCATGGCGTTGTAGCCGCAGCCGGAGAGCAGGGTGACGAGGATGTAAGCGGTCAGGAATTTGATCAGGCGTGGCATGGCAGAGGCTCGTGCTGGCGAAAAGGCCCAGTCTAGGCCAGTTATGGCTGAGGAGGCAGTTGGAAATGTCCGAAACAGCCAGCGCTTGCCGGCCATGGGGTGGCTCGGGGTAGAATTGCTCTGGTCTATACCAGGAGTTCGTTTTCGTGCTCGCCACTACCCTGGTGCTGCTGGCCGCCCTGCTGCACGCCACCTGGAACACCCTCGTCAAGTTCAGCAACGACCGCCTGCTGGTGGTTGCCTGCATGGACATGGTCGGCCTCGCCGCCGCGCTGGCGCTGCTGCGCTGGATCGAGCTTCCACCCGCCGAGGTCTGGCCATGGCTGCTGGCCGCCGTGACGCTGCAACTGGTCTATCGGGTGCTGCTGATCCAGGCCTACAAGGTCGGTGACCTGGGACTGGTGTACCCGCTGATGCGCGGGTTGTCGCCGTTGGTGGTGCTGGCGCTGACCCTCTACTTCGGCGGCGAGCACCTGAGCGACAAACAGATCCTCGGCATTCTGCTGATCCCGGTCGGCATGCTGTTCCTGCTCAAGGGTGGTGGCGGCTCGAAGCTGCCGTGGATCGCCTATCCCACCGTGCTGCTGATGGGCCTGTGCATCGGCAGCTACACCTGGACAGACGGCAACGCGCTGAAGCTCTGGCCGAAGCCGCTGGACTACCTGGTCTGGCTGTCGCTGCTGTCCGGTCTGCCGTTCCCGCTGGTGGCGCTGGTCGGGCGTACTCGCGCGTTTGCCAGGTTCTGGATCAACGACTGGAAGCTGGGTATCAGCGTCGGCTTCTGCGTGCTGCTCAGCTACGGGCTGGTGCTCTGGGCCATGCAGTTGGGCTCCATCGCCGAGGCCGCCGCGCTGCGCGAGACCAGCGTACTGCTGGTGGTGCTGTTCGGCATGCGCTTCCTCAAGGAGCCCTTCGGCCTGCCGCGCCTGGCCGCGTGCAGCCTGGTGCTGGCGGGCATGCTGGTGATGAAGCTCTGAGGATTGGCTCGCGCTACGAAGCGCGCCGCCAGGTCGGTCAAGGACGCGGGCGTGGCCATGCCCTAAGCTGCGCGCTTTCCCCTCGACGAGTCTTCCACCATGCCCATTGCCTTCTGGTGCGTCCTGATCGCGATCTTCCTGCCCTATGTCGGCACCAGCATCGCCAAGTTCACCGGCGGCGGTTTCGGCCCCCGGCAGAACCATGACCCACGCACCTTCCTCGCTACCCTGGAGGGCTACCGCAAGCGCGCCAACGCCTTCCAGATGAACAGCTTCGAGGTCACCCCGGCCTTCGCCGCGGCGGTGATCATCGCCTACCTGGTGAACAACGCCGAGCCCGCCACCATCGACCGCCTGGCCATTGCCTGGGTCACCAGCCGCCTGCTCTACCTGATCTTCTACATCGCCGACCTGGCGCTGCTGCGCTCGCTGGCCTGGTTCCTCGGCATGGCGCTGATCATCGCGATCTTCGTCGTTTCCGCCTGACCTGTGCGTGCCTGAACGGCAGCTGAACGAATGAGTCGGCGCTGCGGCGGATGGCCGCAGCGACCGGCGCGCGGTCTGGATCATTCGGGGAACGGGGCGGATAATCCGGCGCTTCCGTGTCTAGCCGTCCTACAAGAGTCCCCCATGAAGTTGAAGACCCTGCTCGTTCTGCTGCTGGCCGGCACCGCGCTTGCCGGCTGCCATCGCCTGGACCCCAACTCGCCGGAGTACAAGCGCCAGGCGGTGTTCAAGGAGATGCTCAAGACCAGTGAGGACATGGGCGGCATGCTGCGCGGTCGAATTCCGTTCGACGGGGACAAGTTCCGCGCCAACTCGACCAAGCTGGGTGAGCTGGCCGACAAGCCCTGGCAGTACTTCCCCACGACCCAGCCGCCGGCGGACAAGGTGGAGAGCGACGACACCCGCGCCAAGGCGGAAATCTGGCAGCGCCAGCTGGAGTTCCAGGCCGACGCCAAGACCTTCGAGCAAGCGGTTCGCGCCCTGGGCGAAAACACCCGCAACGCCGCGCCGACACCCGAAGGCGTGCGCAAGGACTTCGCCGCGGTGGAAGACGCCTGCGAAGCCTGCCACAAGAAGTTCCGCGCGCTTTAAGGCGCGCGGTCCCGTAGGAGCGAGCCTGCTCGCGAACACACTCCGTCGCGGAGCTGTTCGCGAGCGAGCTCGCTCCTGCAGGTTCACTCCTCCAGTTCGCGCTTGGCCTGCTCCAGCTCGGCGCGGGCCTCGGCCAGCTTGTCCTTGCGCTTCTCGATCTTCTCCGCGTCGCCCTTGTTCATAGCCTTGCGCAGATCCTTCTCGCGCTGGGCGACTTCCTTCTCCGCATCCAGCACGTTCTGCTTGCGCTCCTGCGTGAGGCTGGCGTCAGTGCAATAGGTCTTCACCTTCTCCAGGGCGGTCTGCAGGCCGGCGACGCGGTTGCCGTTGCCCTGGGCCTTGGCGTGTTCGAGCTGGGTTTCGATGGCGGCACGCTTGGCGGCGCAACCGGTCAGCGGTTGCTGGGCGGCATCGGCGGCAAACAGCGGGCTGGCGCAGCCGAAGGCGAGAACGGTGGCCATCAGGACAGAGCTTCGGAACATTTTCGGAATCCTTGGTTACCAAACACTATGACGTTGGAGTCAACGGCTAGAGTTTGCCATGGACGACCGGGCGAGGGGCTGCCCCAGGACAATCGCCTCCGAACCAGGCCGGGACTCGCAAGGCCCGCCGCGCGGGCAAGGAGAAGCTGTATGCGGGTGGCTATGCGGATCGTGCAGGCACTCATCGCGCTGCTGGTGCTGGCGCTGCTGGTCGGCGGCTGGTGGTATGTGCCCGGTGAACTGACGTTGCAGCCGGTGCTGAGCGGCAGCAGCGAGGATGCCTCGATACGCCAGGGCGAACGGCGGCGCAGCTATGTGCTCTATGTGCCGCAGAAGCTGGCCGAGCGCCCGGCGTTGCTGGTGGTGCTGCACAGTTCGCAGAGCAACGGCGAGCGCATGCGCCGCGATAGCGGCTACCGCTTCGACGCGTTGGCTGACCGTGATGGCTTCCTGGTGCTCTACCCCGATGGTTTCGAGGGGCACTGGAATGACTGTCGGCGGGCTGCCTCCTACAGCGCACGGCGTCTGAATATCGACGATGTCGGCTTCCTCTCGCAAATGATTGAAAGTCTTCAGCGCGAGCGCGGTGTCGATCCTGAGCGGGTGTTCGTCACCGGCTACTCCAATGGCGGACAAATGGCGCTTCGCCTGGCCGCCGAGGCACCGGACAAGGTCGACGGCGTCGCCGCCGTCGCCGCCAGCCTGCCGACTGGCGACAACGATGCCTGCCGTCCCGCCGGGCAACCCAAGGCCGCGTTGTTGATGAATGGCACGCGAGACCCGATCAATCCCTACGCGGGGGGACGGGTCACCCTGTTCGGCTTCGGTGATCGCGGCAACGTGCTTTCCGCCGAGGACTCCGCTCTGGCACTGGCACAGCGCAATGGCCAGGGCGGTAAGCCGCAGGTGGACAAGCTGACCCAGCCCGGCCCGATATGGACACAGCGGCAGCGCTGGGCCGACGGTGGCGGTCCGCCTGTCGAACTGGTGACGGTGTTCGGCGGCGGCCACCTGATTTCACAACCGCTCTACCGGCCGCCGCGAATGCTCGGGCAGGTCGACCCGCAACTCGACGGCCCGGCCGAAATCTGGCGCTTCTTCAGCGAACTTTCGCGTTAATGATCGGGGCGCTGCAGCTCGATGACCCGGCAGGGATCGAAGCCGCTGTCCTCGCCCGGATAGGCGCCGGGGTTGGCGACCACGCGGCCTTTGCCGACACGGTAGTCCAGGCATTCGTGAACATGCCCGTGGATCCACAGGTCGCAGCGTTCGACCAGGCTTTCAAGGTTCGAGGCAAACGCGGGGGATAACGCATCGCCGACGTAGTAGGCGGGGATCGAATGGGCACTCGGAGCGTGGTGGGTGACGACCACGGTCGGTCCGGCGAAGGGGCGGGCCAGTTCCGCTTCCAGCCACTCGCAGGTGGCTTCGCACAACTCGCGGCTCATGTCCGGCGTGAAGGGCCGGGTGAAGTAGTCCACGGTGTTGAAGTCCGGCATCAGCAACCGCGCCTGATCGCAGGCCAGCTCTGCTGCGCACTTGCCATAGAGCTGGAAGTCGGTCCATAGCGTCGCGCCGAGGAAGCGGACACCGTCGAGGATCACCGCGTCCTTTTCCAGGAAGTGGATATCCAGCGTCCGCGCCAGATTGCGCATGGCCTGGGTCAGTTCGGGCAGGTCGGAGTGATAGAACTCGTGGTTGCCGGCGACGTAGATGATCTCGCTGTCGGGAAATTCTTCGCGGGCCCAATGCAGGCCTTGCAGGTGCTCGTGAATGTCTCCAGCCAGAACGACGACATCCGCCGCCGCTTGCGGCAATGCGCGACGGCCGTTGGGGAAATGTTCGTGGTGAAGATCGGAAAGAACTCGCAGGCGCATGGCGTGTAACTGGCATTTAGGAATCTGCCGAGAATAACGAAGGACGCTGCGTTTGACATGGGTCATGGCATTGCCAATGCCTGGCTAAAGACCCTTCGAAATTAAGGGATGATTCAGAAGGTTCCTTCAGCTTCCGCTTGGGCCCGCTGCTTTGGCGCCCCAAGGAGGACTCATGAAACTTATCTGGATCGTACTACTGGCCGTGGCGGCCACCTTTGGCCTGGCGCTGTTCGTCGACCCGCCGGCCACGCTGGACATCTGGGTTCTGCGCAAGCAGGCCATTCTCTTCACGGGTGTCGCGTCCTTTGCGCTGATGTCGTTGATCATGCTGCTGGCGGTGCGCCCGGTGTGGCTGGAGAGGCCTCTCGACGGCCTCGACCGCATGTACCGCGCGCACAAGTGGGCGGGCATCCTGGCCATCGTGCTCGGTCTGCTGCACTACCTGATGGAGCTGGGCGGGCCGCTGCTTGCCGAGTTCATTGCCAAGCCGGCGAAGGGGCCGCGGGTGGAAACCTTCCTCGACGTCTTCCGCGGTTCGGCCAAGGACCTGGGCGAGTGGTCGGCCTGGCTGCTGGCGGCGATGCTGGTCATCACCCTCTGGCAGCGCTTCCCCTACCACCTGTGGCGTTACGTCCACAAAACCCTCGCAGTGGTCTACCTGGTGCTCGCCTTCCATGGCGTGGTGCTGGCGCCGGCGGGCTACTGGGCGCAGCCGATCGGATGGCTGGTGGCGTTCTGCGCGGCGGTGGGCAGCCTGTGCGCGCTCTGGTCGCTGGCCGGGCAGATCGGCCGTCGACGCACCCACCAGGGCGTCGTGGTGGCGCTCGAGCGTCCCGGCGAACGCATGCTGGAAGTGACTTGCAAGCTGCAGGGCCGCTGGCAGCATCGTGCCGGCCAGTTTGCCTTTCTGACCTGTGATCGCCTGGAGGGGCAGCACCCTTTCACTATTTCCAGCGGCGATCTGGGCAATGGCGAGGTGCGTTTCAGCATCAAGGCACTGGGGGACTACACGCAGCGCCTTCAGGAAGGACTGAAGGTCGGTGATCCGGTGAAGGTGGAAGGCCCTTATGGTCGCTTCGACTTCCGCCGTGACAAGGGCGAGCGGCAGGTGTGGATCGCCGGTGGTATCGGCATCACGCCGTTCCTGGCCTGGCTCGAGTCACTGCAGGCGCGGCCGGACGACTGCCCGGAAGTAACGCTGCTGTACTGCGTGCGCTCACCGTCCGACGCCATATACGCCGGGCGCCTGCGCGAGTTGTGCGCGAAGCTGCCTCGCATCGACCTGCGCGTGCACTACAGCGAGAGCGAGGGCTACCTGCAGGCGGCTGATCTGGGCCTGCAGCCCGGCGCGCAGGGGCGCTGGCCGAGCGTGTGGTTCTGCGGCCCGCAGGCGCTGGCCGAGCTGTTGCGTCGTGACCTGCGTCGCCAGGGCATGCCAAGCAACCGCTTCCACCAGGAAGCCTTCCAGATGCGCTGAGGCGCTCAGAAACCGGTGACACCGAGGTCGTGCAATTGCCCGCGCAGTTGCACGACTTCCTCCGCCTGGAAAAAAGCTTCCAACTGCGCCGCGCGAACCTTGCCGATGCCGGGTCTGGCCTGCCATTGCTGGGCGCTGTGGGCGGCCAGCGCAGACCAGTCGGCTGCCGCTGGGTGGGCATCGACGGCGGGCGCGCCGAGAGCGCGTAGCCAGGTGCTGAAGGGGCGTTGGCGAGCGAGCTGGAACTGCTGATGCAGGCTGGCAGCGCTACGCTCGCCCAGGCCGGGGACCTGGCTCAATTGCGCTGGCGTCAGCGTCATCCAGTCGAGCAGCCCCGACAGCAGGCCGGCCTCGTGCAGGCGTCGCCAGGTACCTGCGCCGACGCCGGAAAGCCCCAGGCCGTTCTTGCCACCCAGCCATTCCAGCCGGGCCAGGAACTGTTCGTTGCAGCCTTCAGTGGGGCGCCAGCAGGAGAGCGCGTTGAATTGATCGTCCACTGGTGCGGCCAGTTCGACGCGATTCGGTGTGCGCCAGACCACGCCGTCCAGGCGAGGAATGGTCAGTCCGGCGAGTGCCACGGCGACCTGGTCGCCGGGCTGGATGTCGAGGCTGCGCCAGCGCTTGAGCGAGCCGACGCCGACGCGCTGGATAATGCGCCCATCCAGCTCCACCGGAGCCAGGTGCAGCACGGGCGTGACCCGCCCGCTGCGGCCGACCTTGAACTCCACGCGGCGAACCTCGGCCAGTGCCTGTTGATGCGGATACTTCCACGCCACCGCCCAGCCCGGTGCCTGTGCGCTCCAGGCCTTGCCCGGTGGCCGGCGGCCCTGGCGGATGACGATGCCATCGCTGGCGAAGGGGAGCGGCTGGCGATACCAGCGCTCGCGCCAGGCCTCGATTTCAGCTTGACCAGTCACCGGCTTGGTCAGTTCGGCACTGTCGCCGAATCCCAGCTGGCGCAAGCGTGCCAGGCGTTCGGGCATTTCCAGCGGGCCATCCGGCAACTCCCAGACGAACAGGCCGATCTGTGCTCCTTCGTCGCCCAGTTCCTTGCGCGCCATCAACCCAGCGACCTTGCCGCGTGCCCCGGCGCCCCCGTGCACGGCCTGTACATGCTGTGGCTGGCGCCAGTACAGCTCGCCTTGCAGGACCCGCTGGCCGTGCTCGCCGGGCAACTGTCCGGGGATTGCTGCGATCCGTTGCGCATTGGCGGACCAGTCCTGGCCAGTGCTGCCGTCACCGCGGCTGATCGCCTGGGCGAAGCGACCATCGCGGTAGATCAGCGTGACCGCCACGCCGTCGACCTTTGGCTGCACCCAGAGATCGCTGCGGTTGGCCAGCCAGTTGCGCACCGCCGAGGCGTCAGGGAGCTTGTCCAGGCCGGTGTGAACGAACGGGTGGCGGACTTCTCCGGCGCTACCGGCCAGGGGTGTCGCGGGGGCGATCAGGGCTTGCGGAAAGCAGGCCTGCCACTGCCGCAGTCGCTCGCGGGCCTGGTCGTAGAGTTCGTCGGCGACCGGGGATCGCCCGTCGCGATGATAGGCGTCATCCCACTGATTGAGCTGGGCGCTGAGTGCTTCGAGCTGCAGCTGCGCCTGATCGGTGGGCCAGCTTGGGCAGGCCTGGACGGTGGAGACAAGACAAAGCAGCAGGGCGACGATCAAGCGTGGCATGGCAGCCTCCGCACGGGGCAATGAGGCGCAGCCTAGAAGCGCTGCACGTTGACCGATGCCGAGGGATGGGTGGGACGCTTCGCTGTGCTGTGTCGGATGTTGGAGATGATGGAGGAGCGTGGCGCCCCCTGTAGGAGTGAGCTTGCTCACGAACCTCTCAACCCCATCGTCCGGGCCGTTCGCGAGCAAGCTCGCCCCTGCGAAAAGCTACTGGGCCGGAAACGAAAAAGCCCCGCCGAGGCGGGGCTTTTCCTGCATCCGGGCCTTACAGGCCGGCGGCGTCACGCAGGGCGGCAGCCTTGTCGGTGCGCTCCCAGGTGAAGGCGGCGAAGGTGTCACCGTCGTAGGTCATTTCGAACGGGTTGCGACCGAAGTGGCCGTAGGCCGCGGTCGGCTGGTACATCGGGTGCAGCAGGTCGAGCATCTTGGTGATCGCGTACGGACGCAGGTCGAAGTGCTCGCGGACCAGTTGGACGATCTTCTCATCGCTGATCTTGCCGGTACCGAAGGTGTTGATCGAGATGGAGGTCGGCTGGGCCACGCCGATGGCGTAGGACACCTGGATCTCGCAACGCTCGGCCAGGCCAGCGGCAACGATGTTCTTGGCCACGTAGCGGCCGGCGTAGGCGGCGGAACGGTCAACCTTGGACGGGTCCTTGCCGGAGAACGCGCCGCCGCCGTGACGGGCCATGCCGCCGTAGGAGTCGACGATGATCTTGCGACCGGTCAGGCCGCAGTCGCCCACCGGGCCGCCGATGACGAAGTTGCCGGTCGGGTTGATGTGGAACTGGGTGTCCTTGTGCAGCAGTTCGGCCGGCAGTACCTGCTTGATAATCAGCTCCATCACGCCTTCGCGCAGGTCCTTGTAGCTGACTTCCGGGTTGTGCTGGGTGGACAGGACGATGGCGTCGATGCCGACCACCTTGCCGTTCTCGTAGCGGCAGGTGACCTGGGACTTGGCGTCCGGGCGCAGCCACGGCAGCAGGCCGGATTTGCGGGCCTCGGCCTGGCGCTCCACCAGACGGTGGGAGAAGCAGATCGGTGCGGGCATCAGCACGTCGGTTTCGTTGCTGGCGTAGCCGAACATCAGGCCCTGGTCGCCAGCGCCCTGGTCTTCCGGCTTGGCGCGGTCGACGCCCTGGTTGATGTCCACGGACTGCTTGCCGATGATGTTCAGCACGCCGCAGGTGGCGCCGTCGAAGCCGACGTCGGAGCTGTTGTAGCCGATGTCGATGATGACTTTGCGCACCAGCTCTTCCAGGTCGACCCAGGCGGAGGTGGTGACTTCGCCGGCGATGATCGCGACACCGGTCTTCACCAGGGTTTCGCAGGCCACGCGGGCGTATTTGTCCTTGGCGATGATGGCATCGAGCACCGCATCGGAAATCTGGTCTGCGATCTTGTCCGGATGGCCTTCGGAGACGGATTCGGAGGTGAAAACAGAGTATTCGCTCATCTAACGGTTCCTATCATTTACCGGTGGGTGAGGACGCTTCGCGAATCCGGTTTGGCGAAGTGCCGCACCTGGATCTGAAAGCCATTGCGTAAACCGATGTAAACACTTTCGCCGGACGCAAGCCCGGCGGCTTCGGCCCAGAGGGCCAGGTCTTCCTGTTCGAACCCCAGCCAGAGATCACCACAGGCCTCGCGGGCCCAGCTCTGGTCGTGGCTGCAGAGTTCGGTCACCAGCAGGCTGCCACCGGGCTTCACCAGGTGTGCCAGCTGCTTCACGGCCTCCGCGGGTGCGGCGAAGTGATGCAGCACCATGTTCAGCACCACGCAGTCCGCCGCGTCGTCGATGTCCTGCAAGGCATCGCCCAACCGCAGTCGGACGTTGTTCAGGCTTTCGCTGGCGCAACGTTGCCGTGCCATTTCGAGCATGGTCTCGCTGTTGTCCAGCGCCGTGACCTGATCGAAACGCCGGGCCAGCTCGGGGAGGAAACCTCCGTCGCCGGGGCCGACTTCCAGCGCCGTGGCGCCGGGGGCGAAGCTCAGTGCATCGAGCAGCGCCAGCACGCTTTCGCGGTATTGCGGCAGTCCTGCGATCAGGTCCTGGGTCGCCTGGAACTTCTCTGCACTGCGGGCGAAGTAGTCGCGGCTGACGGTGGCACGCTGGGCATGTACACCATCGATGCGGGCGCTGACGTCATCGGCCAGTGCCAGTTCGTCGACTTCCTCGAGCAGCGCCCCATGCAGCGTGCCGCCCAGGCTGTCGCCCTGGGGCAGGGCGCGGCGATAAAAAATCGCGTTGCCTTCGCGGCGGGTGGCGACCAGGCCGGCCTGGGCCAGCACCTTGAGGTGGTGGCTCATGCCCGACTGGCGGACGGCAAAGATATGCGCCAGTTCCAGCACGCCGAACGAATCGTTGGCCAGCACCCGCAGGACGTTCAGCCGCAGCGGATCGCCGCCGGCCTTGCACAGGGCGGCCAGTTGGTCGCAATCGTCGTGGCGGATTTCGGGCAGGCGCAGGCTCATAGGTCGCGCAGTCTAGTCGCGGCTTTCAGGGCGGGCAATAGCTGTATCAAAAAGTTTTGATATTGGAGACGAAAGGCAGCTACAGGCTACAGGCGACAAGCGGCAGGCGGTTGCCGGCCAGGACTTGCGGCCTGCCGCCTGTAGCCTGTAGCCCGAATCTCATTGCCCCGCAGGGCCTGGCTGGGCGAAAATACCGGCCTTTTTTCATTCCCTTCGATCTTTCGAAGCAGCCCCCGCAGGAGATTCAGCGATGCCCAGCCGTCGTGAGCGAGCCAACGCCATCCGCGCATTGAGCATGGATGCCGTGCAGAAAGCCAACAGCGGCCACCCCGGCGCCCCCATGGGCATGGCGGATATCGCCGAAGTCCTCTGGCGTGACTACCTCAAGCACAACCCGAGCAACCCGCAGTGGGCTGACCGTGACCGCTTCGTGCTGTCCAACGGCCACGGCTCGATGCTGATCTACTCGCTGCTGCACCTCACCGGCTACGACGTCACCGTCGACGACCTGAAGAACTTCCGCCAGATGCACTCGCGCACCCCGGGCCACCCGGAGTACGGCTACACCGCCGGCGTCGAGACCACCACCGGCCCCCTGGGCCAGGGCATCGCCAACGCCGTGGGCATGGCGCTGGCCGAGAAGGTACTGGCCGCACAGTTCAACCGCGACGGTCACAGCATCGTCGATCACTACACCTACGCCTTCCTGGGCGATGGCTGCATGATGGAGGGCATCTCCCATGAAGTCGCCTCGCTGGCCGGCACCCTGCGCCTGAACAAGCTGGTTGCCTTCTACGACGACAACGGCATCTCCATCGACGGCGAAGTCCACGGCTGGTTCACCGACGACACTCCCAAGCGCTTCGAAGCGTACGGCTGGCAGGTGATCCGCAACGTCGACGGGCATGACGCCGACGAAATCAAGACCGCCATCGAGACCGCCCGCAAGAGCGATGCGCCGACCCTGATCTGCTGCAAGACCATCATCGGCTTCGGCTCGCCGAACAAGCAGGGCAAGGAAGAAAGCCACGGCGCCGCCCTGGGCGTCGACGAAGTGGCCGCCACCCGCGCCGCGCTGGGCTGGAACCACGCGCCGTTCGAAATCCCCGCAGACATCTACGCCGAGTGGAGCGCCAAGGACACCGGCGCCACCCGCGAAGCCGAGTGGAACAAGCGCTTTGCCGCCTACCAGGCCGCGCATCCGGAACTGGCTGCCGAGTTCGAGCGCCGGGTTGCCGGTGAGCTGCCGGCCGACTTCGCCGAGAAGGCCGCTGCCTACGTCGCCGACGTCGCCCTGAAAGGCGAGACCATCGCCAGCCGCAAGGCCAGCCAGAACGCCCTGAACGCCTTCGGCCCGCTGCTGCCGGAACTGCTGGGCGGCTCCGCGGACCTCGCCGGTTCCAACCTGACCCTGTGGAAAGGCTGCAAAGGCGTGAGCGCCGATGACGCCAATGGCAACTACCTGTTCTACGGCGTGCGCGAGTTCGGCATGAGCGCCATCATGAACGGCGTGGCCCTGCACGGCGGCTTCATCCCCTACGGCGCGACCTTCCTGATTTTCATGGAATACGCCCGCAACGCCGTGCGCATGTCCGCTCTGATGAAGCAGCGCGTGCTGTACGTGTTCACCCACGACTCCATCGGCCTGGGCGAAGACGGTCCGACCCACCAGCCGATCGAGCAGCTGGCCAGCCTGCGCCTGACCCCGAACCTGGACACCTGGCGCCCGGCCGATGCCGTGGAGTCCGCGGTGGCCTGGAAGTACGCCATCGAGCGTGCTGATGGCCCGTCCGCGCTGATCTTCAGCCGCCAGAACCTGCCGCACCAGCCGCGTGACGCCGCCCAGTTGGCCGACGTAGCCCGCGGCGCCTACGTGCTGAAGGACTGCGACGGCGAGCCGGAGCTGATCCTGATCGCCACCGGCTCCGAAGTCGGCCTGGCCGTCCAGGCGTTCGACAAACTCAGCGCCGAAGGCCGCAAGGTGCGCGTGGTTTCCATGCCGTCCACCAGCGTCTTCGATCAGCAGGACGCCGGCTACAAGCAGGCCGTGCTGCCGGTACAGGTTGCTGCGCGCATCGCCATCGAAGCCGCTCACGCCGACTACTGGTACAAGTACGTGGGCCTGGAAGGCCGCGTCATCGGCATGACCACCTTCGGTGAGTCGGCCCCGGCCCCGGCGCTGTTCGAGCACTTCGGCTTCACCGTCGAGAACGTGCTGGAAGTCGCCGCCGAGCTGCTCGAAGCCTGATCGAGGCTTCATTGTAGGAGCGAGCTTGCTCGCGAACCGCTTCGCTCGACTCACGGGCAGGTTCGCTCCTATGAAGATCACCAAGGGATAACAATGTCCAAGCGCCCTTACCGAGTTGCCCTCAACGGCTACGGCCGCATCGGCCGCTGCGTGTTCCGTGCCCTGCACGAGCGCGGCGCCAAGGCCGGTTTCTCCATCGTCGCCCTGAACGACCTGGCGGACCTGGCCAGCCTCGAATACCTGACCCGCTTCGACTCCACCCACGGCCGCTTCCCCGGCGAGGTGAGCGTGGCCGACGGTTGCCTGCATGTGGGCGGCGATTGCGTGAAGGTGTTCCGCGAGGCCGAGCCTGAGGCCATCGACTGGCGCGCCCTGGACGTCGATCTGGTGCTGGAATGCTCCGGCGTCTACAACACCCGTGCAGACGGCGAGCGCTTCCTCGGCGCCGGCGCGCCGCGGGTACTGTTTTCCCAGCCGATGGCCAGCGAGGCGGACATCGACGCCACCGTGGTCTTCGGCATCAACCAGCAGGGCCTCTCCGGCGCCGAAACACTGGTTTCCAACGCCTCCTGCACCACCAACTGCAGCGTGCCGCTGCTCAAGTTGCTGAACGAGGCGGTGGGCATCGAGTACGTCTCGATCACCACCATCCATTCGGCGATGAACGACCAGCCGGTGATCGACGCCTACCACCACGAAGACCTGCGCCGCACGCGCTCGGCCTTCCAGTCGGTGATCCCGGTGTCCACTGGTCTGGCGCGCGGCATCGAGCGCCTGCTGCCGGAACTCGCCGGGCGAATCCAGGCCAAAGCCATTCGGGTGCCGACGGTGAACGTCTCGGCCCTGGACATCACCCTGCAGGTCTCCCGCGATACGTCCGCCGAGGAGATCAACCGCGTGCTGCGCCAGGCCGCCAGCGAAGGCCCGCTGAAAGGCCTGCTGGCATACACCGAGCTGCCTCACGCCAGCTGCGATTTCAATCATGACCCGCACTCGGCCATCGTCGATGGCAGCCAGACCCGCGTTTCCGGCCCCCGCCTGGTGAACGTGCTGGCCTGGTTCGACAACGAGTGGGGGTTCGCCAACCGCATGCTCGACACTGCAGGGCACTTCCTGCAGGTCGCCGCTACTGAACGTTAATCAAACAGCCCCTACAGGACTGACTGTCATGACCGTGTTGAAGATGACCGACCTCGACCTCCAAGGTAAGCGCGTACTGATCCGCGAAGACCTCAACGTTCCGGTGAAGGACGGTGTGGTCAAGAGCGACGCGCGCATCCTGGCCTCGCTGCCGACCATCAAGCTGGCTCTGGAGAAGGGCGCGGCGGTGATGGTCTGCTCGCACCTGGGTCGCCCGACCGAAGGCGAGTTCTCCGAGGAGAACAGCCTGCAGCCGGTCGCCGACTACCTGTCCAAGGCCCTGGGCCGCGCCGTGCCGCTGGTCAAGGACTACCTGGGCGGCGTCGACGTGAAGCCGGGTGAAGTCGTGCTGTTCGAGAACGTGCGCTTCAACAAGGGCGAGAAGAAGAACGCCGACGAACTGGCCCAGCAATACGCTGCCCTGTGCGACGTGTTCGTCATGGACGCCTTCGGCACCGCCCACCGCGCCGAGGGTTCCACCCACGGCGTAGCCAAGTTCGCCAAGGTCGCCGCTGCTGGCCCGCTGCTGGCCGCCGAGCTGGAAGCCCTGGGCAAGGCCCTGGGCAACCCGGCGCGCCCAATGGCCGCCATCGTCGCCGGCTCCAAGGTGTCCACCAAGCTCGACGTGCTGAATAGCCTGGCGCTGATCTGCGACCAACTGATCGTCGGCGGCGGCATCGCCAACACCTTCCTCGCCGCGGCGGGCCACAAGGTCGGCAAGTCGCTGTACGAAGCCGATCTGGTCGACACCGCCAAGGCCATCGCTGCCAAGGTCAGCGTACCGCTGCCGGTGGACGTGGTGGTTGCCAAGGAGTTCGCCGAGACCGCCGTTGCTACCGTCAAGGACATCGCTGACGTGGCCGACGACGACATGATCCTGGACATCGGCCCGAAGACCGCCGCCCAGTTCGCCGAGCTGCTGAAGACCTCCAGGACCATCCTCTGGAACGGTCCGGTCGGCGTGTTCGAGTTCGACCAGTTCGGCGAAGGCACCAAGACACTGGCCAAGGCCATCGCCGAAGGTTCCGCCTTCAGCATTGCCGGCGGTGGCGACACCCTGGCTGCCATCGACAAATACGGCATCGGCGAGCAGATTTCCTATATTTCCACCGGTGGTGGCGCCTTCCTCGAGTTCGTCGAGGGCAAGGTCCTGCCGGCCGTGGAAGTACTGGAACAGCGCGCCAAGGCCTGAGCCGGCGCGCTGCCGGGGCGACAGTAAAGCAAACCTCCGCGACATCCTCGGGTCACAAGCCTTGTACGGATGCCAAGGAGAACGGTCATGCGAGCTGTCACCCCTCTGTTGTCGTTTTGCCTCGTGCTGGTGGGTTGCGCCGGAGGCGGCGGAACACCCAGTACCTGTGAAGTGATGAGCCCGCCCGCGGTCATGGTGCCTTCGGACCAGAACCGCGAGCGGGTGGAAAGCCAGAGTAGCGGCGATCCGACTCCTGACCAGAAGCCAGTGAATTGTCCCTGAGGCGTCGCTGCGGCGGTCGGGATCACGAACTGACGGTGTCGTCCGCGCCCTGGCGCAGGCGGCACTGGCGTTCCTGCGGCGGGACGGGCAATCTGGCGCATTGGATATCCGGCGGCGCGTCCGCCCGAAGGAGAGTCGCCCGATGCTGCGTTATATCGTCCCGGCCCTGGCCCTATCGCTGGTGGCGGGCTGCTCAAGCCATTCGTCCGGCGGCAAGTCGGCTTCGGGCAGTGGCTGGAACCACTGGGTCTGTGACAGCAAGGCCGAGGTGCAGTGGCGCTACGTCGATCCCAGCAAGTCGGTGGTCGACCTGAAGCTGGGTGAGGACGACGTTGTCCATCACCTGGAAGAGGAACCCGGCGGCTCCGGCGCTTTCTATAGCGACGGGCTGATCGGCTTGAGCATCAAAGGCGACCAGGGCCTGGTCTACTGGGTCGAGAGCAACGACCTGATCGGCCGTGGTTGCAAGGCGCCCTGAGCGCCGATTGTCCGGCGTGTGCCGGAAGACTTGAACACGGCCTGCCCCTGCGGCAGGCTTCCAAACTTGTAGTTAAGGGGCTCGTGTAACCGAGCCTGACTTCTGGGAGAAGCGAAGACCATGGCACTCATCAGCATGCGCCAAATGCTGGACCACGCCGCCGAGTTCGGCTACGGCGTTCCGGCTTTCAACGTCAACAACCTGGAGCAGATGCGCGCCATCATGGAAGCGGCCGACAAGACCGATTCCCCGGTGATCGTGCAGGCTTCCGCCGGTGCCCGCAAATACGCCGGTGCGCCCTTCCTGCGCCACCTGATCCTCGCGGCCATCGAAGAATTCCCGCACATCCCGGTGTGCATGCACCAGGATCACGGCACCAGCCCTGACGTCTGCCAGCGCTCCATCCAGCTAGGCTTCAGCTCGGTGATGATGGACGGCTCGCTGAAGGAAGACGGCAAGACCCCGGCCGACTACGAGTACAACGTCCGCGTGACCCAGCAGACCGTTGCCTTCGCCCACGCCTGCGGCGTATCCGTGGAAGGTGAGCTGGGCTGCCTGGGCTCCCTGGAAACCGGCATGGCCGGCGAAGAAGACGGCGTGGGCGCCGAAGGCGTGCTGGACCACAGCCAACTGCTGACCGACCCGGAAGAAGCCGCTGACTTCGTCAAGAAGACCCAGGTCGACGCCCTGGCCATCGCCATCGGCACCAGCCATGGCGCCTACAAGTTCACCAAGCCGCCGACCGGCGACGTGCTTTCCATCGAGCGCATCAAGGAAATCCACAAGCGCATCCCCAACACCCACCTGGTGATGCACGGCTCCTCCTCGGTGCCGCAAGAGTGGCTGAAGGTGATCAACGAGTTCGGCGGCGACATCAAGGAAACCTACGGTGTGCCGGTCGAGGAAATCGTCGAAGGTATCAAGCACGGTGTGCGCAAGGTCAACATCGACACCGACCTGCGCCTGGCCTCCACCGGTGCCATCCGCCGCATGATGGCCGAGCAGCCGAGCGAGTTCGACCCGCGCAAGTTCTTCGCCAAGACCATCGTCGCCATGCGTGATATCTGCATCGCTCGCTACGAAGCCTTCGGCACCGCCGGCCATGCCTCGAAGATCAAGCCGATCTCCCTGGAAGGCATGTTCCAGCGCTACGCCAAGGGTGAGCTGGTGTCGAAGGTCAACTGATCTCGAGCCCGGTTCCCGCTCTCGCTCTGTTTCTGAACAGCTGGAGAGCTGAAGAGCCCCGCCCTGCGGGGCTCTTTCGTATCCGCCAGAAGGAAATCGCCGATGCTGCGTGCGTTGCTTTCCATCCTGCTGCTGACGCTCGTCGCCGGCTGTTCGTTGCGCCCGGCCGAGCCTGTTGCGCCGCCACCCAAGCTGCCAGTGGAGTTGCCAGTGGACGCGCAGAACTGCCTGACTCACCAGGAGTGCACGCTGAAGACCTCACGCACCCTGCTGTTCGTCTTCGATTACGCTGAGGCGGGCGCAGCCCTGGTGGAAAATGAGAACCGCGTGCTCAGTACTCCCGAGAAAGCGCCGAAGAAAGGCTGGCCGGCCATTCGTATCCAGCTGGCCGATCCCGACGGCGGTCGCTTCGAGTTTTCCAGCGAGTGCCGACAGAAACGCTGCCGGGTCAAGGAATCGCGCCTGCTCAGCTGCTACCGTGACTATCTTGATGGAAAGACCAGTCTTGACGGCAAGGCCTGCCGGTTGCGCTGAGCGCGGGTGCTCAGCTCGGGCGGGCTCTGGAGGCAAAATGACGGATGTACATGGCAGTGCGCGGGAGGGTTACGCCCGCGAGGCGAAGACATACGCCCACGGGCGCCCCGACTACCCGGACGAGTTGCTGGGCTGGCTCGGGGAAGAGCTGGAGGTCGGCGCTGGCAAGGAAGTCGTCGATCTTGGCGCAGGTACCGGCAAGTTCACCTCGCTGCTGGTGCGCACGGGCGCGCAGGTCACTGCTATCGAGCCGGTGGCGGCGATGCGCGAGCAACTGGGCGAGAAGTTGCCAGCGGTGAAGGTGCTCAACGGTACCGCCCAGGCCATGCCGCTCGCGGCGCACAGCGTCGATGCGTTGACCTGCGCTCAGGCTTTCCACTGGTTTGCCGACGAGCGCGCGCTGCGTGAGATTCATCGCGTCCTGCAGCCGGGCGGCCACCTGGGCCTGGTCTGGAATGTGCGCGATGAGCGGGTGGACTGGGTTGCCGAGATGGCGCGCATCGTCGAGCGCTATGAGGGCAGCACGCCGCGCTTCCACACCGGGCTGTGGCGTCAGGCCTTTTCTGGCGCGCGCTTCGAGCCGCTGCGCCTGCGCGAGTTCAGCTACCAGCACGTGGGGCCGCCGGAGCAGGTGATCGTCGCGCGAATCCTCTCGGTGAGCTTCATTGCCATGTTGCCGCAAGAGCAGAAGCAGCGCGTCGCCGAGCAACTGCGTGAGCTGATCGCCAGCCATCCGGACCTCAAGGGACGCGACGAGATCGCGGTGCCCTATCGCACCGAGGCCTACAGCACTCGCGCGCTGTCCTGATTGGCGAATGGGGTAGACTGGCGGCTGTTTCTTCCGCCAGTTGCTCCCCATGTCGCCGCTTCGCTATCTCCAGGCCTATCCGCCGCAACTCCAGGACCAGGTACGCCAGCTCATCGAGCAGGATCGCCTCGGCGAGTACCTGGAGCGCCGCTACCCCGGTCGCCACGACGTGCAGAGCGACAAGGCGCTGTACAGCTACGCCATGGACCTCAAGCAGCAGTACATGCGCACCGCGCCAGCGGTGGACAAGGTGCTCTACGACAACAAGCTGGACGTGGTGCAGCGTGCCCTGGGGCTGAACACGGCGATCTCGCGGGTGCAGGGCGGCAAGCTCAAGGCGAAGAAGGAAATCCGCGTTGCCTCGCTGTTCAAGGAGGCGGCCCCCGAGTTCCTGCAGATGATCGTCGTCCATGAGCTGGCGCACCTGAAGGAGCGCGACCACAACAAATCCTTCTACCAGCTTTGCGAGCATATGCTGCCCGGCTACCACCAGTTGGAGTTCGACCTGCGCGTCTACCTGACCTGGCGCGACCTGCCTCAGTAATAGAGGCGCCCCAGGTAGAACAGTCCCAGGCACCAGGGCAGCAGCAAGGCAAGGCCGAGGTAGCGTAGCGCTTTGCGCGGACCGCCCTCGCCCTGGTTCAGCCAGTGGATACCCGCCAGCGCCACGGCGTAGACCGCCAGGCCCGCCAGCAGCAGCTCGTATTGTTCTGTCGTCGGTGATACCGGGCCGAGGTGGGTATGGGTCAGGTGCCATGCGCAAAGGATGATGGCTGGCACCAGGAGCAGCAAGGCCACCAGGATTCGCCCTGCGAGCCTCAGCAGGAAAGCGATGAACAGCCCGGCCAGGCCGGCGCTGGCAATCAGCACGGCAAACAGTTGGTCCAGATAGACGAGATCAGGGGCGGGTTCGAGCGAACGGGGCTGCGCGAGCAGGCGTAGCAGAGGTGCGCCGAGCAGTAGGGCGATCAGGCAGAACAACCGGCCAAGCAGGGGGCGCGGCATACGAAGCTCCTGATGAAGTTGCTGCGGGAAGCCCCTGACGCGCCGGATGGGGTCGGTCGTCTGGGGTTGTTCGCCGCCGCAAAGCCCAGATTAATCAATGATTTGGCTAAATGCCATGATTTTATCGGGAATGATTCCCGAAAATGAGAAGGCCCCTCCTGGGAGGGGCCTTTGCGTCAGAACAGATCGATCGGCGCTTCTTCGTCGGCTGGCATGCCGCTGCCGGGAGCGCTGCCGGGCGCGAGTTCGTTCATCGAGGGTGGCGTATCTTCGTTCTTGAACAGTTCGAAGTACGCGCCCGGAGTGCCCGGAGGCGCTGCGCGGCCGGTGACCGGGTCGATCCGCAGGCTGACCAGGCCTGGTGGCTCGGGTAGCAGGTGCGACGGCTTGTCTTTCAATGCCGCGCCCATGTAGCGCATCCAGATCGGCAGGGCGACGTTGCCGCCATACTCGGCGCGGCCGAGGCTTTCCGGCTGGTCGAAGCCGACCCATACGGTGGTCATGAAGTCGGCATTGAAGCCGGAGAACCAGGCATCCTTCGACTCGTTGGTAGTGCCAGTCTTGCCCGCCAGGTCATCGCGCTTGAGTGCCAGGGCGCGACGGCCGGTGCCGCGCTTGATCACGTCCTGCAGCATGCTGGTCATGATGTACGCGGTGCGGGCATCGATGACGCGCTCGGCGGCCGCCGGCTCGATGGTGGTCTTGGCCTGGCTCGGGTCATCGTTGCCGAAGGCGTCGGTGGCGGCCGGTTGCGGCGGGGTTTGCACCTGTTCCTCGTTCTGCGGAATGCTCGGCGGGTTGGCCTGGTACAGCACCTGCCCATCGCGGCTCTCGATGCGCTGCACGACGTGAGGTGAAACCTTGAAGCCGCCGTTGGCGAAGACGGTCCAGGCGCTGGCGATTTCCATCGGGGTCAGGGTGGCGGTGCCCAGGGCCATGGAGAGGTTCGGCGGCAGGTCATCCTTGTTCAGGCCGAACTTGCTGATGCAGTCGCGTGCGCGATTGACGCCCAGGGCCTGGAGGATGCGGATCGAAACCATGTTGCGCGACTTGTACAGTGCCTCACGCATGGGGATCGGGCCGAGGAAGGTATTGGTGTCGTTCTTCGGGCGCCAGACCTTGTCCAGGTACTCGTCGTAGAACACCACTGGCGCATCGTTGATCAGCGAAGCGGCGGTGAAGCCGTTGTCCAGCGCGCAGCTGTAGATGAACGGTTTGAAGCTCGAGCCGGGCTGGCGACGCGCCTGGGTGGCGCGGTTGTAGTTGCTCTGCTCGAAGGAGAAACCGCCCACCAGCGCCATGATCGCGCCGTCCTGCGGGTTGAGCGACACCAGCGCGCTCTGCGCGGCCGGTACCTGGGACAGGCGCAGCGAGCCATCGTCCTTGCGCTGCACGCGGATTACGTCACCGGCCTGCACTACATCGCTGGGCTGGCTGGGCATGCGGCCCATGCTGTTGTTGCTCAGATAGGGGCGGGCCCACTTCATGCCGTCCCAGCTCAGGGCTTCTTCCTTGCCGTCGCGGGTCATGACCATGGCGCCGCTCTTCTCGACCTGGGTAACGATGGCCGGCTCCAGACCGCCCAGCGGGCGCTGCTGTGCGATGGCCTGGCGCCAGGCGTCACGAGTCTTGCCGGGGAGGCGGGTTTCCGGGCCGCGGTAGCCGTGGCGCTGGTCGTAATCCTGAAGGCCTTCGCGCAGGGCGGTGTTGGCGTCTTCCTGAAGATCGCTGCGCACCGTGGTGTAGACGCGATAGCCCTCGGTGTAGGCATCGCCACCGAAACGACCGACCAGCTCGGCGCGTGCCATCTCGGCGATGTAGGGGGCTGTCAGCTCTGGCGTCTGGACGTGATAAGAAGCGCCAACCGGCTCCTGAATTGCGGCCTGGTAGCGCTGCTGGTCGATGAAGCCGAGCTTGAGCATGCGCTCGAGAATCCAGTTGCGCCGTTCCAGGCTGCGCGCGGCGTTGGCCAGCGGGTTGTAGCGCGAGGGTGCCTTGGGCAGGCCGGCGATCATCGCCATCTGCGCCAGGCTCAAGTCTTTGATGGATTTGCCGTAATAGACCTGAGCGGCGGCTTCCACGCCGTAGGCGCGGTTGCCCAGGTAGATCTTGTTGACGTAGAGCTCGAGGATTTCGTCCTTGGTGAGCGAGCGCTCGATCTGCAGGGCGAGCAGTATCTCGTTGATTTTGCGGGAGAAGCTTCGCTCGTTGGTGAGGAAGTAGTTCTTTGCCACCTGCATGGTGATGGTGCTGCCGCCGGTCTGTATGTGACCGGTTTTCAATAATTGCGCGGCAGCACGCATCAGGCTTTTGACGTCCACGCCATAATGGTTGGCGAAATTGTCATCTTCAGCCGATAACAGTGCGTGGGTGAAATCCGGGGGGATTTCAGCAAATCGAATCGGCGTTCGGCGCATCTCGCCAAACTCTGCTATCAATTTGTTATCAGCACTGTACACGCGCAGCGGCATCTGCAACCGCACGTTGCGCAAGGCCTCCACGGACGGGAGGTTCGGGCTGAGGTACAGATAGGCGCCGCTGAAACTGAGCAGCACTCCACAAATAATGGTGACGCAAGTCCACCACAGAAACTTCAGCAGGCGCATCGGAAGGTCTTGGATTTCCAGAGAAAAGAAAGAGTTAAGCGGATGGCGCGGTAAAAAGGGAAAAGCTGATCACATTATAAGCAGTTTTTTTGCTGGCGAGCCATTTGCGAAGCTGTCAAGTCTGGTATCTAATGTGGAAAAACATAAATCGTCCGTAAGTCTCGGATGCTGATAGGAAATCAGTCGTGCTAGGGCTCTTCAATAAGAAAGCGAACACGCTGCTGGGGATAGACATCAGTTCGACTTCGGTCAAACTTCTCGAATTGAGCCGCTCTGGAGGCCGCTACAAGGTAGAGGCCTACGCTGTCGAGCCGCTCCCGCCCAATGCAGTGGTAGAAAAGAACATCGCTGAGCTGGAGGGTGTCGGCCAGGCGTTGTCACGCGTGGTCGCCAAGGCGCGCACCGCCGTGAAAACGTCTGCGGTCGCGGTTGCCGGCTCGGCGGTTATCACTAAAACCATCGAGATGGACGGTGGGCTCTCTGATGATGAGCTGGAAAACCAGCTCACGATCGAGGCCGACCAGTACATCCCCTATCCCCTCGAAGAGGTCGCGATCGACTTCGAGGTGCAGGGCACGTCCGCGCGCAATGCGGATCGCGTCGATGTTCTTCTCGCCGCTTGTCGGAAGGAGAACGTCGAAGTGCGCGAGGCTGCGCTGGCGCTCGCAGGTCTGACGGCCAAGGTCGTCGACGTCGAGGCCTACGCGCTGGAGCGAGCGTTCAGTCTGCTGGGAGACCAGTTGGGCGGCAATGCCGACGAGCTCACAGTTGCGGTGGTCGACATCGGCGCCACCATGACCACGCTGAGCGTCCTGCACCACGGTCGCACCATCTATACGCGCGAGCAGCTTTTCGGCGGGCGCCAGCTTACCGAGGAAATCCAGCGTCGTTATGGACTGTCGGTCGAGGAAGCCGGTCTTGCCAAGAAGCAGGGCGGTCTTCCGGATGACTACGACAGCGAGGTGCTGCAGCCGTTCAAGGATGCCGTGGTTCAGCAGGTATCCCGTTCGCTGCAGTTCTTCTTCGCCGCCGGCCAGTTCAACGATGTGGACTACATCCTGCTGGCGGGAGGCACTGCGTCCATCCCTGACCTGGATCGCCTGATCCAGCAGAAGATCGGTACTCCGACCCTGGTGGCCAACCCGTTCGCCGACATGGTGCTGAGCGGCAAGGTCAACGCCGGTGCGCTGGCCAGTGATGCGCCCGCGCTGATGATTGCCTGCGGTCTGGCGATGAGGAGTTTCGACTGATGGCACGCATCAACCTATTGCCGTGGCGGGAGCAGCTGCGTGAGGAGCGCAAGCAGCGCTTCCTGGTGATCCTGGGCGCTGTGTTGCTGGCTTCCGGAGCCGTGATCTTCCTGGGCGACCAGTACTTCAATTCGGCCATCGAGAACCAGAATGCGCGCAACGATTTCCTGCGCAAGGAAATCGCCGTGCTGGACGCGCGGATCAAGGAGATCAGCGAGCTGAAGACTCGCCGCCAGCAACTGCTGGAGCGGATGAAGATCATTCAGGACCTGCAGGGCAACCGTCCGATCATTGGCCGGGTGTTCGATCAGTTGGTTCGCACTTTGCCGGACGGCGTGTACTACACCGGCCTGAAGATGAACGGGAAGTCCATCGCCATTGCCGGCGCGGCTGAGTCCAACAATCGCGTGTCCAATCTCATGCGTAACCTGGACTCCTCGGAGTGGCTGACATCGCCGAACCTGACCGAGGTGAAGGCAGTTACCCAGGGCGCCCTGGATCAGGCGAACGTGTTCCAGCTGACGGTGCAGCAGACCCAGCCCGGCAGCGAGGATCAGGATAAGAAGAGCGCTGCGCAAGGAGCCAAGAAATGAGTCTGGCCAGTTCTCTGGAGAGCTTGCGCAAGATCGATATCAACGATCTTGACTTCAACAACGTCGGCTCCTGGCCAGCGGCGGTCAAGTTCATCGCCTGCGTACTGGTGGTGGCCGTGGTGCTGGCGCTTGGGTACAACTTCCATCTCAAGGAGCTGCAGGAGCAACTCGACCAAAATCGCGAGGAAGAGCAGACGCTCAAGCAGCAGTTCTCGGCCAAGGCATTCCAGGCTGCGAACCTGGATGCCTACAAGGTGCAGATGAAGGAGATGGAAGAGTCCTTCGGTGCCCTGCTGCGGCAGCTGCCGAGCGATACCGAGGTGCCAGGGCTGCTGGAGGACATCACGCGTACGGGCCTGGGCAGTGGGCTGGAGTTCGAAGAGATCAAGCTGCTGCCGGAAGTCGCGCAGCAGTTCTATATCGAGCTGCCGATCCAGATCAGCGTCGTGGGCGGGTACCACGACCTGGCAACCTTCGTCAGCGGTGTGGCCAGCCTGCCGCGGATCGTCACGCTGCATGATTTCGAGATCAAGCCGGAAAGCCCGGATAGCACCTCGAAGCTGCGCATGAGCATCCTGGCAAAAACCTATCGGTACAACGACAAGGGCGTGAAAGTAGCTGCCCCGACTGCAGGAGCCAATAAATGAGGGGGCGCCTGATTATCTGCAGTTTCCTGCTCCTGACTTTGAACGGTTGTGGCTCGGGAGACGATTTTGCCGACTTGCAAGCCTACCTGGATGAAGTCCGGGCGCGTCCCAAGGGCGCTATCGAACCATTGCCGAAGTTCCAGGCCTACGAGGCGTTCACCTACAGCGCCTCGTCCCTGCGTAGCCCGTTCCAGCCGCCGGTGAAGATCGACCTGGCGGTGAAGCAAAAGGGCAACAAGGTCGTCAAGCCTGACGAAACCCGGGTCAAGCAGTTCCTCGAGGGGTTCAACATCGAAACCTTCGAAATGGTCGGTACCCTGGCCAAGGACAGTCAGGTATTTGCCCTCGTCAAAGGTGCAGGAGGGGTGCATCGAGTGCGAGTGGGTGACTACCTTGGGCGCAACGACGGCAAGATCGTTGCGATCAGCGAAGCCAAGATCGACGTGATTGAAATCGTTCCTGATGGTGAGGGCGGCTGGCTGGAGCGTCCGCGCAGCCTGACTCTCAAGGAACGCTCCTAAGGGCGGGGATGAACATGGATAACAAACAGCAGTCTGCACGACGGATTCAGACGATGAATAGAAAGCTTTCCCGCCTGGGCATTTCCGTGCTCGCGGCCGTATTTGCGCCGGCCCTGCTGGCCGCGAACCTGCAGAGCGTCGATGTCGCAGCCCTGCCGGGCGACCGCGTGGAGCTGAAACTCGGCTTCGACGAGCCGGTGGCTGCGCCGCGTGGTTACACCATTGAGCAGCCGGCGCGCATCGCGCTGGACCTGCCAGGCGTGCAGAACAAACTGGGCAGCAAGAACCGCGAGCTGGGGGTGGGCAATGCCCGCAGCCTGACCGTGGTCGAGGCCAAGGACCGTACCCGCCTGATCGTCAACCTGAGCACCCTGGTGCCATACACCACGCGTGCCGAAGGTTCGAACCTGTACGTCGTGGTCGGCGGGGCCGGCGCAACTTCCAGCTCCTACGCTTCTGCTGCACCGTCTTCCGCGCCGGTTGCCAAACCGGCCCAGCCCAAGCCTTACATTCCGGCCGGCAAGGCGATCCGCAATATCGACTTCCAGCGCGGTGAGCAGGGCGAAGGCAACGTCGTGATCGATCTGTCCGATCCGACTGTCAGCCCCGACATTCAGGAACAGGGCGGCAAGATTCGCCTGGACTTCCCGCGTACCCAACTGCCCGACAACCTGCGTGTTCGTCTGGACGTGAAGGACTTCGCCACGCCGGTGCAGTTCGTCAACGCCTCCGCTGCCGGTGACAAGGCGAGCATCTCTATCGAACCCACCGGCCTGTACGATTATCTCGTTTACCAGACCGACAACCGCATGACCGTCAGCATCAAGCCGCTGACCCAGGATGATGCGGAGAAGCGCAAGAAGGACACCTTCGCCTACACCGGCGAGAAGCTGTCGCTGAACTTCCAGGACATCGATGTCCGTTCAGTCCTCCAGCTGATTGCTGACTTCACCGACCTTAACCTGGTCGCTTCCGACACCGTTCAGGGCAGCATCACCCTGCGCCTGCAGAACGTGCCGTGGGACCAGGCGCTGGACCTGGTGCTGAAGACCAAGGGGCTGGACAAGCGCAAGGTCGGTAACGTTCTGCTGGTCGCTCCGGCGGACGAAATTGCCGCTCGCGAACGCCAGGAGCTCGAAGCGCAGAAGCAGATTTCCGAACTGGCCCCGCTGCGCCGTGAGCTGATCCAGGTGAACTACGCCAAGGCGTCGGACATCGCCAAGCTGTTCCAGTCGGTGACTGGTGCCGGTGGAGCGCCGGGTGGCGCGGATAATCGTGGTTCGATTACTGTCGACGATCGCACCAACGCCATCATCGCCTACCAGACCCAGGATCGACTGGACGAGCTGCGTCGTATCGTGGCCCAGCTTGATATTCCGGTTCGCCAGGTGATGATCGAGGCTCGTATCGTCGAAGCATCGGTCGACTACAGCAAGAGCCTCGGGGTTCGCTGGGGTGGCGCATTCACCTTCGGCAACTGGGCCAGCTGGGGCAAGGACGGCAACATTGGTGTAGGTGGTAGCAACGGCACCAGCTGCGGTCCGTTTGTTGGCGGGTGTACGCTGCCGACCACCAGCAACTCGCCGACTCCCTCTGTCGACCTGGGCGCGACCAACGCGACTTCCGGCATCGGTATCGGCTTCGTGTCGAACAACGCGATTCTCGACCTGCAACTGTCCG
This sequence comes from Pseudomonas sp. GD03903, assembly GCF_029840045.1. Taxonomy (NCBI): domain Bacteria; kingdom Pseudomonadati; phylum Pseudomonadota; class Gammaproteobacteria; order Pseudomonadales; family Pseudomonadaceae; genus Pseudomonas; species Pseudomonas sp. GD03903. The sequence continues at coordinate 387,174 of NZ_JAOCBT010000001.1, forward strand.
CCATGGAAAAAGGCGGCAACGGCGAGGTGGTTTCCCAGCCGAAGGTCGTCACTTCCGACAAGGAAACCGCGAAGATCCTCAAGGGCTCGGAGATTCCGTATCAGGAAGCCAGCTCGAGTGGTGCGACTTCGGTGTCCTTCAAGGAGGCGGCGCTGTCCCTGGAAGTGACTCCGTAGATCACTCCGGACAACCGCATCATCATGGAAGTGAAGGTCAACAAGGACGAACCGGACTACGCCAACGCGCTGAACGGCGTGCCGCCGATCAAGAAGAACGAAGTCAACGCCAAGGTACTGGTCAACGATGGCGAAACCATCGTGATCGGTGGTGTGTTCTCCAACACCCAGACCAAGGCAACCGACAAGGTTCCGTTCCTGGGCGACGTTCCGTTCCTGGGCCGACTGTTCCGTCGCGACTCGGTAACCGACAGCAAGAACGAGCTGCTGGTTTTCCTTACTCCGCGGATCATGAATAATCAGGCCATTGCAGTCGGCCGTTGATCAATGTCGTGTCCAATTTGATTCTGGTAGGCCCGATGGGTGCTGGTAAAAGCACCATCGGGCGTCTTCTCGCCAAAGAGCTTCACCTCGTCTTCAAAGATTCGGATAAAGAGATCGAGCAGCGCTGCGGAGCCAACATCCCCTGGATATTCGATGTCGAGGGCGAGGCTGGTTTCCGCGAGCGTGAGCAAGCGATGCTGGCCGAGCTGTGCGATGAAGGGGGCATGGTCATCGCCACGGGCGGCGGCGCGATCATGCGCGACGCCAATCGCCTGATCCTCAAGAATGGCGGCAAGGTGATCTACCTGCATGCCTCGGTCGAGCAGCAGATCTCGCGCACGGCGCGCGACAAGAATCGCCCATTGCTGCAGAAGCCCAATCCGGAACAGATCCTTCGTGACCTCATGCAGATGCGCGATCCGCTTTATCGCGAAATTGCCGACGTGATCATCGAAACCGACGAGCGGCCTCCGCGTCATGTCGTTCTGGAGATCATGGAGCGTCTGCGTGAGCTGGAGCGCCATTAACGGCGCTGCAATCTGCGGTATCCTAGTCCCCTTTCTTGCCTGGGGGTTTCATGCGCACACTCAATGTCGATCTGGCCGATCGCAGCTACCCGATCTATATCGGTGAGGGGCTGCTGGATGATCTGCGCTACTTCGAGCCGCACATCCGCGGCCGCCAGGTAGCCATCGTCACCAATGAAACCATCGCGCCGCTGTACCTGGATCGACTGCAGAAGACCCTGGCCGGCTACAAGGTCACCACGGTCGTGCTGCCTGATGGCGAGGCCTACAAGCAGTGGGAAACCCTGCAACTGATTTTCGATGGCCTGCTGACGGCGCGCCATGACCGCAAGACCACGCTGATTGCCCTCGGCGGTGGCGTGATTGGCGATATGACCGGCTTTGCAGCGGCCTGCTACCAGCGCGGAGTCGATTTCATCCAGGTGCCGACCACGCTGTTGTCCCAGGTGGATTCTTCCGTCGGTGGCAAGACCGGCATCAACCACCCGCTGGGCAAGAACATGGTCGGGGCCTTCTACCAGCCCCAGGCCGTGGTCATCGATACCGCGACCCTGAAGACCTTGCCGCCCCGCGAGCTGTCGGCGGGCCTGGCGGAAGTGATCAAGTACGGTTTCATCTGCGACGAGCCCTTCCTCACCTGGCTGGAAGCGCATATGGACGATCTGCTGGCGCTGGAGACGGGCGCGCTGACCGAAGCCATCGAGCGCTCCTGTGCGGCCAAGGCGCGGGTGGTCGGTGCCGACGAGAAAGAAACCGGGGTCCGCGCCACGCTCAACCTGGGCCACACCTTCGGTCACGCCATCGAGACCCACATGGGCTATGGCGTCTGGCTGCACGGCGAAGCGGTGGGAGCGGGAACCGTGATGGCACTTGAGATGTCGCATCGGCTGGGATGGCTGACAAAGGCCGAACTCGATCGCGGTATCCGTCTGCTGGCCGCGGCGAAGCTGCCGGTGATCCCGCCGCAGGAAATGAATGCCGAGCATTTTCTCGAGCACATGGCTGTCGACAAGAAAGTGCTCGATGGCCGTCTGCGTCTGGTATTGCTCCAAGGGCTGGGGGGCGCGGTCGTAACCGCCGAATTCCCCCGTGAGATTCTGGAAGAAACACTGCGCGCTGACTACCAGGCACTGGTCGGTCAGGCAGGAGAACACTGAGGTCCCATGTCCAGCTTGCATGCCGATGAGGCCTTCCTGGCCCACTACCAGTTCAGCCACGACCCGTTCGCACCGCGGGTTCCGGGCTTCAAGTTCTTCCCGGCGCAGCGCAAGCCCGTACTGGGCCAGCTGCACCATCTGGCGCGCTACAGCCACCTGCTGCTGGCCGTCACCGGTCCACTGGGTAGCGGCAAGACCCTGCTGCGCCAGGCCCTGGTCGCCAGCACCAACAAGGACGCGGTTTCCAGCGTGGTGATTTCCGGCCGTTCGGTGACCGACGAGGCCACCTTGCTGCGCCAACTGGCGCAGGGCCTGGGCATCACCCAGACGAGTATCGAAGCGATCCTTGCCAAGGTTGCCCAGTTGGCGATCACTGGCCAGGACGTCTACCTGCTGGTGGACGACGCTGAACAACTGCGCGATGACGCCCTCGAAGTCCTGCTGTTGCTGGCTGCCGGCAATTCCGAGGCGCGCCTGCACGTCTTCCTGTTCGGCGAGCCCGAGCTGTTGTCGCGCCTTGAGGTGCTGTCCGAAGGCGAGGAACGCTTCCACGCCATCGAGCTGCAACCGTACAGCGAGGACGAAACCCGCGAGTACCTGGCGCAGCGCCTGGAAGGCGCGGGGCAGGGTATCGAACTGATTTCTGCTGACTTGCTTGGGGATATCCACGAGCAATCCGGCGGCTGGCCGGGCACCATCAACCAGACCGCCCGCGACGCCATGATCGAAGCGATGCTGGCGGACCGCAGCGGCGAGCGCAAGGCAGTCGGTGCCGGCTTCAAGCTGCCGAAGAAGCACCTGGCCATCCTCGGCGTGGTTGCCATCGGCGTCATCGCTGCCTGGTTCATGCAAGGCAAGACCACCAAGCCGGAGACAGCCAGCAACAGTGCTGCGCAGACTTCCTCGCAGTTGCCGCTGGGCAATGGCACCGCACCGCAACCGGATACCCAGGGCGGTAGCCCGTCCGTCGAGTTCGCCGGTTCCAATCAACCCGTGCCGCTGCCCCTGGTGGGCGACAGCCAGCCGGTGATTCGCGAGCCGATGGCCCAGGCCGGCGGCCAGGAAGATGCCGATGAAGGCGGCATGCCGTCCGCAGCCATTCCGCCGACCGTGACCACCAGCGCGCCACCGGTGACGCCGCTGGCGAACAACGGCCCGAAACCGCTGAACCCGGTACCGCCGGCTCCGGCCCAACAGCAGGCGGCCATTCAACCGGCTCCGACCCCCGCGCCCACGCCGCGCCCAGAGCCGGTCAAGCCTGCCGCCACTGCACCGGCCAAACCGGTCCAGGCTGCCAAGCCGGCGGCGAGCAAACCCGCCACTACGGTTGCCAGCGCCAAGCCGGCGACCGCCGCCAGCAAGCCCGCCGCTGCCACTGGCAGCGCCGGCGGCAGCAGTTGGTACCAGTCCCAGGCCGGGTCGCGCTACTCCGTTCAGGTGCTGGGCACCGGCTCCGAAGCCAGCGCCAAGGCCTTCATCAGCCAGCAGGGTGGTGGTGACTACCGCTACTTCCGCAAGAACCTGCAGGGCAAGCCGTTCTACGTGGTGACCTACGGCAATTTCGCTGACCGCAATGCCGCCCAGGCCGCGATCAAGAAGCTGCCGGCGAAGATCCAGGCCTCCAAGCCCTGGGCCAGGCCGTTCTCCAGCATCCAGCAGGACATTGCCGGCGCGCACTGAAAGGTTGCACTGTCGCAATACTGAAAAAGCCGAGCCCCGTATCCTGGGGCTCGGCTTTTTTATTGGCTTGTTTCTTTTGCTGCATTCTTATAAAAATGCGACATCGGGTGTCAGCAGTGCGTCAAAAAAATTCAGTGACGTCGCTTTCCCCGTGTGTACAATGACCTCCCTTTGCCTATCGGAAACTCGCCGCTTGAGCGAGTAGACAGGCGAAGTGCTTGAAGAGGGTCTGCTGACGTTTCGTCATGGCCAGGGCCGGAACCGCCGCTACGTTGGGTAAGACGTGGCACCTCGCGCGGAACGGTCATTCCAGGTGAACCAGGGGCATAAGCGGCGCTGCACGATAGATGCGGCCCGAGCCTTTAGGGTGCGCGGGAAACGAGCCTGCACGGCGAAACAGGGCGATGGCGAAACGTCAGCAGACCCTGGAATTTATAAAAGTTTTGCCGGTGAGAGTTCCCTATGAAAGCAGGTCTGTACCATCCTGAGACGTTCAAGGATAACTGCGGATTCGGTCTGATCGCCCATATGACGGGCGAGGCAAGCCACGAACTTCTGCAAACCGCCATCGAAGCACTGACCTGCATGACCCACCGAGGTGGGATCAACGCGGACGGGAAAACCGGGGACGGCTGTGGGCTGCTGATCCAGAAGCCCGACCAGTTCCTGCGCGCCGTGGCCAAGGAATCCTTCGCGACCGAGTTGCCCGGCCAGTACGCCGTGGGCATGGTCTTCTTCAACCAGGATCCGGTGAAAGCCGAAGCCGCCCGCGCGAACATGAATCGCGAGATCGAGCGCGCCGGCCTGAAGCTGGTCGGCTGGCGCAAGGTGCCGATCGACACCAGCGTCCTGGGTCGCCTGGCGCTGGAGCGCCTGCCGCAGATCGAGCAGGTGTTCATCGGCGGTGAAGGCCTGTCCGACCAGGAATTCGCGGTCAAGCTGTTCAGCTCCCGTCGCCGCTCCTCCGTGGCCAACGCCGAGGACGCCGATCACTACATCTGCAGCTTCTCGCACAAGACCATCATCTATAAGGGCCTGATGATGCCGGCGGACCTCGCCGCCTTCTATCCGGACCTTTCCGACGAGCGCCTGAAGACCGCCATCTGCGTCTTCCACCAGCGCTTCTCGACCAACACCCTGCCGAAATGGCCGCTGGCCCAGCCGTTCCGCCTGCTGGCGCACAACGGCGAGATCAACACCATCACCGGCAACCGCAACTGGGCCCAGGCCCGTCGCGCCAAGTTCGCCAACGAGTGGATGCCGGACCTGGACGAGCTCGGCCCGTTGGTCAACCGCGTGGGTTCGGACTCCTCGAGCATGGACAACATGCTCGAACTGATGGTCACCGGTGGCATGGACATGTTCCGTGGCCTGCGCATGATCATTCCGCCGGCCTGGCAGAACGTCGAGACCATGGACGCCGACCTGCGCGCGTTCTACGAATTCAACTCGCTGCACATGGAGCCGTGGGACGGCCCCGCCGGCGTCGTGTTGACCGATGGCCGCTACGCCGTCTGCCTGCTCGACCGCAACGGCCTGCGCCCGTCGCGCTGGGTCACCACCAAGAACGGCTACATCACCCTCGCCTCGGAAATCGGCGTGTGGGACTACAAGCCCGAGGACGTCATCGCCAAGGGCCGCGTCGGCCCGGGCCAGATCCTTGCGGTGGATACCGAGACCGGCCAACTGCTGCAGACCGAGGACATCGACAACCGCCTGAAGTCGCGCCACCCGTACAAGCAGTGGCTGCGCCAGAGCGCGCTGCGTATCCAGGCGACCCTGGACGATGACCAGGGCGTTGCCAGCTACGACGGCGACCAGCTCAAGCAGTACATGAAGATGTTCCAGGTCACCTTCGAAGAGCGTGACCAGGTGCTGCGCCCGCTTGCCGAGCAGGGCCAGGAAGCAGTCGGCTCGATGGGCGACGACACCCCGATGGCGGTGCTGTCCAAGCGCATCCGCTCGCCCTACGACTACTTCCGCCAGGTCTTCGCGCAGGTCACCAACCCGCCGATCGACCCGCTGCGCGAAGCGATCGTGATGTCCCTGGAAACCTGTTTGGGGATAGAGCAGAACATCTTCGAAGAGTCCCCGCACCACGCCAACCAGGCGATCCTGACCACCCCGGTGATCTCCCCGGCGAAGTGGCGGACCCTGATGAACCTGGAGCGTCCGGGCTTCGACCTGCACCACATCGACCTGAACTACGACGAGTCGGTCGGCCTCGAAACGGCCGTGCGCAACATCGCCGATCAGGCCGAAGAAGCCGTACGCGCCGGCAAGGTACTGCTGGTGCTCTCGGATCGTCACATCGCCCCCGGCAAGCTGCCGGTGCATGCGGCCCTGGCTGTTGGCGCCGTGCACCACCGCCTGGTGCAGACCGGCCTGCGTTGCGACTCCAACATCCTGGTGGAAACCGCTACCGCCCGTGACCCGCACCACTTCGCGGTGCTGGTGGGCTTCGGCGCGTCCGCGGTCTACCCGTTCCTCGCCTACGAGGTGCTGGCCGACCTGATCCGTACCGGCGAAGTGCTGGGCGACCTCTACGAGGTGTTCAAGTACTACCGCAAGGGCATCTCCAAGGGGATGCTGAAGATCCTCTCGAAGATGGGCATCTCCACCATCGCCTCCTACCGTGGCGCCCAGCTGTTCGAAGCCATCGGCCTGGCCGACGAAGTCACCGGCCTGTGCTTCCCGGGTACCCCGAGCCGCATCCAGGGCGCGCGCTTCCTCGACATCGAGAACGAGCAGAAGCTGCTGGCCAACGAAGCCTGGAACAACCGCAAGGCGATCCAGCAGGGCGGCCTGCTGAAGTTCGTCTACGGCGGCGAGTACCACGCCTACAACCCTGACGTGGTGAATACCCTGCAGGCCGCCGTGCAGCAGGGCGACTACGCCAAGTTCAAGGAGTACACCGGGCTGGTGGACAGCCGTCCGGTGTCGATGCTGCGCGACCTGCTGAAGGTGAAGACCGTCGAGCAGCCGCTGAGCCTGGACGAGATCGAGCCGCTGGAGTCCATCTTCAAGCGCTTCGACGCGGCCGGCATCTCCCTCGGCGCCCTGTCGCCGGAGGCTCACGAAGCCCTGGCCGAGGCCATGAACCGCCTGGGCGGTCGCTCCAACTCCGGTGAGGGCGGTGAAGACCCGGCGCGCTACGGCACGCTGAAAAGCTCGAAGATCAAGCAGGTGGCCACCGGTCGCTTTGGCGTGACCCCGGAGTACCTGGTCAACGCCGAAGTCCTGCAGATCAAGGTGGCCCAGGGCGCCAAGCCCGGCGAGGGCGGCCAGCTGCCCGGCGGCAAGGTCAACGGCCTGATCGCCCGCCTGCGCTATGCGGTGCCCGGCGTGACCCTGATCTCGCCGCCGCCGCACCACGACATCTACTCCATCGAAGACCTCGCCCAGCTGATCTTCGACCTCAAGCAGGTCAACCCGCAGGCGCTGGTCTCGGTGAAACTGGTGTCCGAGCCCGGCGTCGGCACCATCGCCGCCGGCGTGGCCAAGGCCTATGCCGACCTGATCACCATTTCCGGCTACGACGGCGGTACCGGCGCCTCGCCGATCACCTCCATCAAGTACGCGGGTTCCCCGTGGGAGCTGGGCCTCGCCGAGGCGCACCAGACCCTGCGCGGCAACGACCTGCGCGGCAAGGTCCGGGTGCAGACCGACGGCGGCCTGAAGACCGGCCTGGACGTCATCAAGGCCGCCATTCTCGGCGCCGAGAGCTTCGGCTTCGGTACCGCGCCGATGATCGCCCTGGGCTGCAAATACCTGCGTATCTGCCACCTGAACAACTGCGCCACCGGCGTCGCCACCCAGAACGACAAGCTGCGCAAGGACCACTTCATCGGTACCGTGGACATGGTGGTGAACTTCTTCACCTTCATCGCCAGCGAAACCCGTGAGTGGCTGGCCAAGCTCGGCGTGCGCAGCCTGGAAGAACTGATCGGCCGCACCGACCTGCTGGAAATCCTCCCGGGCGAGACGCCCAAGCAGGGCAACCTCGACCTCACGCCGCTGCTGGGCAGCGACCTGATCCCGGCCGAGAAGCCGCAGTTCTGCGAAGTCGAGAAGAACCCGCCGTTCGACCATGGCCTGCTGGCCGAGAAGATGGTCGACCTGGCCCGTGCCGCCATCGAAGGCGCCAAGGGCGGCGAGTACGAACTGGATATCTGCAACTGCGACCGTTCCATCGGCGCGCGGATTTCCGGCGAGATCGCCAAGGTCCACGGCAACCAGGGTATGGCCAAGGCGCCGATCACCTTCCGCTTCAAGGGCACTGCGGGCCAGAGCTTCGGCGTGTGGAACGCCGGCGGCCTGCACCTGTACCTGGAAGGCGACGCCAACGACTACGTGGGCAAGGGCATGACCGGCGGCAAGCTGGTCGTCACCCCGCCCAAGGGTAGCCCGTTCAAGTCGCAGGAGTCGGCCATCGTCGGCAACACCTGCCTCTACGGCGCCACTGGCGGCAAGCTGTTCGCCGCCGGCACCGCGGGCGAGCGCTTCGGCGTGCGCAACTCCGGCGCCCATGCCGTGGTGGAAGGCACCGGTGATCACTGCTGCGAATACATGACCGGCGGTTTCATCTGCGTGCTGGGCAAGACCGGCTACAACTTCGGCTCCGGCATGACCGGTGGCTTCGCCTATGTCCTCGACATGGACAACACCTTCGTCGACCGCGTGAACCACGAACTGGTGGAAATCCAGCGGATCAGCGGCGAAGCGATGGAAGCCCAGCGCAGCCACCTGCGCAAGGTGCTGATCGAGTACGTGGCGGAAACTGCAAGCGAGTGGGGCGCAAACGTCCTGGAAAACCTGGACGACTACCTGCGTCGGTTCTGGCTGGTGAAACCCAAGGCGGCAAGCCTGGGCTCGCTCCTGACCAGCACCCGTGCCAACCCGCAATAAGCGCCTGAAGTTTGATGAGGTCTTGAAATGTCTGAACGTCTGAATAACGACTTCCAGTTCATCGAAGTCGGGCGCAAGGATCCGAAGAAGAAGCTCCTGCGCCAGCGCAAGCGCGAGTTCGTGGAAATCTACGACCTGTTCAAGCCGCAGCAGGCGGCTGACCAGGCCCACCGCTGCCTGGGCTGCGGCAACCCGTACTGCGAGTGGAAGTGCCCGGTGCACAACTTCATCCCCAACTGGTTGAAGCTGGTCTCCGAAGGCAACATCCTCGCCGCTGCCGAACTGTCCCACCAGACCAACACCCTGCCGGAAGTCTGCGGCCGGGTGTGCCCGCAGGACCGCCTATGCGAAGGCGCCTGCACGCTGAACGACGGCTTTGGCGCGGTCACCATTGGCTCGGTGGAGAAGTACATCACCGATACCGCGTTCGCCATGGGCTGGCGCCCGGACATGTCCAAGGTCAAGCCTACCGGCAAGCGTGTCGCCGTGATTGGCGCTGGCCCGGCTGGCTTGGGCTGTGCCGACGTGCTGGTGCGCAACGGCGTGACCCCGGTGGTGTTCGACAAGAACCCGGAAATCGGCGGCCTGCTGACCTTCGGTATCCCCGAGTTCAAGCTGGAGAAGCAGGTGCTGTCGCGCCGCCGTGAAGTCTTCACCGGCATGGGCATCGAGTTCCGCCTGAACACCGAGATCGGCAAGGACGTAACCATGGAGCAATTGCTCGATGAGTACGATGCCGTGTTCATGGGCATGGGCACCTACACCTACATGAAAGGCGGCTTCCCCGGCGAGGACCTGCCCGGCGTACACGATGCGCTGGACTTCCTGATTGCCAACGTGAACCGCAACCTGGGCTTCGAGAAGTCGCCGGAAGACTTCGTCGACATGAAGGGCAAGCGCGTTGTGGTACTGGGCGGTGGCGACACCGCGATGGACTGCAACCGCACCTCGATTCGCCAGGGCGCCAAGAGCGTGACCTGCGCTTACCGCCGCGACGAAGAGAACATGCCCGGCTCGCGCAAAGAGGTGAAGAACGCCAAGGAAGAGGGCGTGAAGTTCCTCTTCAACCGTCAGCCCATCGCCATCGTCGGCGAGGACAAGGTGGAAGGCGTGAAGGTGGTCGAGACTCGTCTTGGTGAGCCCGACGCCCGCGGCCGTCGCAGCCCCGAGCCGATCCCGGGCTCCGAGGAAATCATCCCGGCGGAAGCCGTGCTGATCGCCTTCGGCTTCCGCCCGAGCCCGGCGCCGTGGTTCGACCAGCACCAGGTGGAGATCGACAGCCAGGGCCGCGTCATCGCCCCGGCCGCCGCGCAGTTCAAGCACCAGACCAGCAACCCGAAGATCTTCGCCGGTGGCGACATGGTCCGCGGTTCCGACCTGGTGGTGACGGCGATCTTCGAGGGCCGCACGGCCGCCGAAGGTATCCTCGACTACCTGGGCGTCTGAGCGTGATTTCGTAGGATGGGTGGAGCCTGCGATACCCATGCAGTTGATGGGTATCGCTTCGCTCCACGCCACCCTACGAAGGTAGGCCGCAGCGACAAACTGTCGCGATGGACGAAAGGCACGGCACCCGCCGTGCCTTTTCGTTTGCGCTTTGCGAAAATGCCCGCACTTTTTTTCCGGATGCCGTTATGACTGCCCTGAAGAACGATCGCTTCCTCCGTGCCCTGCTCAAGCAGCCCGTCGATGTCACCCCTGTCTGGATGATGCGCCAGGCCGGCCGCTACCTGCCGGAGTACCGCGCCACCCGCGCCAAGGCCGGTGACTTCATGAGCCTGTGCATGAACCCGCAGATGGCCTGCGAGGTGACCCTGCAGCCGCTGGATCGTTACCCGCAACTGGATGCTGCGATCCTCTTCTCCGACATCCTCACCATCCCCGATGCCATGGGTCAGGGCCTGTTCTTCGAAACCGGCGAAGGTCCGCGCTTCAAGAAGGTCGTGACCACCCAGGCTGACATCGACGCCCTGCCGATCCCCGATCCGGAGAAGGACCTGGGTTACGTGATGGACGCCGTGCGCACCATCCGCCGCGAGCTGAACGGCCGCGTGCCGCTGATCGGCTTCTCCGGCAGCCCCTGGACCCTGGCCACCTACATGGTCGAAGGCGGTTCCAGCCGCGATTTCCGCAAGACCAAGGCGATGCTCTACAACAACCCGCAGGCCCTGCACGCCCTGCTGGACAAGCTGGCGCAGTCGGTCACCAGCTACCTTAACGGGCAGATCCTTGCCGGCGCGCAGGCAGTGCAGATCTTCGACTCCTGGGGCGGCGCGCTGTCGGCGGCGGCCTACCAGGAGTTTTCCCTGGCGTACATGCAGAAGATCGTCGACGGACTGATCCGCGAGCATGGAGGTCGTCGCGTGCCGGTAATTCTCTTCACCAAGGGCGGTGGCCTGTGGCTGGAGTCCATGGCCAATACCGGCGCTGAAGCGCTGGGTCTGGACTGGACCTGCGACATCGGCAACGCCCGCGTCCGCGTCGGCGACAAGGTAGCCCTGCAGGGCAACATGGACCCGGCGGTGCTCTACGCCAAGCCAGACGCCATCCGCGCTGAAGTGGCGCGTATCCTTGGCGCCTACGGCAATGGCACTGGCCACGTGTTCAACCTCGGCCATGGTGTTACCCCGGAAGTCGACCCGGCTCACGCGGGGGCCTTCTTCGAGGCGGTGCACGAGCTGTCGGCGCAGTATCACTGAGCCTGATGCCGAACTGAAAAAGCCCCGCGGATGCGGGGCTTTTTCGTTTCTGGCTCCGGGGTTCGCGAGCAAGCTCGCTCCTACAGGCCGCGCTATTTTGTAGGAGCGAGCTTGCTCGCGAACCGCCCCGGCACCGGCCCTGCCAATGAATCGCGGACGGAGTCCGCCCCTACGAAAGAGCCGATCCGAGCGCAGGAGGGGACTCCGTCCGCGATCGGCCTGAATGGCACAACGGATCATGCTGCAATGAAAAAAGCCCCGCTCAGAAGCGGGGCTTTTTTCATTTCCTCATGGAGCCTCAAGCCCCATCAGAGTGCATCACGCAGCATCGCCCACCAGGCCAGCGGCGCGCTGTGCCTTGCGGCGGTTGGACACCAGCAGACCCGAGCAGACCACCACGACGGTCAGCAGGGTAGTGGCGACTACCTCCATGCGGTGATCCGGGCGGATCAGCATGATCACCAGGGCGCCAACGATGAAGATGATCACCGCCCAGGTCAGCCAGGGGAACAGCCACATCTTCAGCTTCAGCTGGTGGCCCTGGGCGAGCAGCTTCTTGCGCATGCGCAACTGCGACAGGGCGATCACCAGGTACACCAGCAGGGCGATGGCGCCGGAGCTGGCCAGCAGGAAGTTGAACACTTCGGCCGGGGCCAGGTAGTTGGCGAAGGTGCAGAGGAAGGCCATGGCGGTGGACAGCAGCACGGCGTAGACCGGGGTGCGGCTGGCGCTGGTCACCTGGGCGATCTTCGGCGCGTCACCGCGCTTGCTCAGCGAATACATCATGCGCGAAGCGGTGTAGAGCGCCGAGTTCAGGCAACTGGTCACCGAGACGAGGACGATGATGTCGACGATCAGCTTGGCGTACGGGATGTGCAGGTGTTCCAGCACGGTCTGGTAGGAGCCCATGCTCACCAGGCGCGGGTCGTTCCACGGCACCAGGCAGACCACGATCAGGATCGACAGCAGGTAGAACAGCGCGATACGCCAGATCACCGAGTTGGTGGCGCGGGTGATCTGCTGCTCCGGGTCCTTGGACTCGGTGGCGGCGATGGTGACGATTTCCGAACCCATGAAGGAGAACATGGTGGTCAGCAGCGCCGCGAGCACGGCGCCCCAGCCCTTGGGCAGGAAGCCTTCGCTGGTCAGGTGGCCGATGCCGGAGACTTCGCTGTTGGGCGAGAAGCCGAAGATGGCCGCGCAGCCCAGCACCAGGAAGGCAATGATCGAGACGACCTTGATCAGTGCCAGCCAGAACTCGAACTCACCGTAGTTCTTCACGCTGAACAGGTTGGTCACGGTCAGCGCCGAAGTGATCAGGAAGGCCAGCACCCAGATCGGCGCGCCGGGGAACCAGGCGTGGATGATCGCCGCAGCGGCGTTGGCTTCCAGCGGGATTACCAGGACCCAGAACCACCAGTACAGCCAGCCGATGGTGAAACCGGCCCAGTGGCCGATCGCGCGGTCGGCATAGGTGGAGAAGGAACCGCTGTCCGGTTGCGCGACGGCCATTTCGGCCAGCATGCGCATCACCAGGACCACCAGCAGGCCGGCGATCAGGTAGGAAACCATGACGGCGGGGCCGGCTTCGGCGATGGCATGGCCGGAACCTACGAACAGGCCAGCGCCAATGGCACCGGCGATCGAAAGCATCGTGACGTGACGATTTTGCAGGCCCTGGGAGAGCCCTGAAGAGGGGGTGCTGCTCATGCTTTACCTACAACTACGGAGGGAATTGCGTACTGCGGGAGTCGAGGTCCGTTTCAGGATTCCAACAAGTCGTTCGAGATTGTGAACGCAAGGATCGCGCCACATCTTGTTACGACTTAAGTCGTAGGTTGGGAATTTATCCCACAACGCCCGCCTGGCAGGCGTTGTCGGATCTGAGATAAATGTCTTTGTACGACCGTTCCATGTCGTTTTCAGGCATGTAGAGCTTGCTGTGTGTAGAAACTACCCAATCTTGCGGAGTGTGGGCAGGTCTCTGGGTAACACTGGCAGGCGAGCCAGGTGCAAGGCTACTGCCACGGCAATTGCCAGAAGGCCGGCGATGAACAGTCCCACGCCGTTCCAGCCATAGTGGTGCCAGAACACCCCGCCGGCGGTACCGGCGACGCTGGAGCCGACGTAGTAGCAGAACAGGTACAGCGAAGAGGCCTGGCCCTTGGCTGTCAGGGCGCGGCGGCCGATCCAACTGCTGGCCACCGAGTGCGCGCCGAAGAAACCGAAGGTGAACACCAGCAAGCCGACCAGCACCAGGGCCAGCGGTTGCAGCAAGGTGATCAGTACGCCGCCGAGCATCAGCGCGATCATCGCCCAGAGCACCTTGCGCCGACCCAGGCGGTCGGCCAGGGAGCCGACCCAGGCCGAGCTGTAGATGCCCGACAGGTAGACCAGCGAGAGCACGCCGACGATGGCCTGGCTCAGGTGGTAGGGCTCTGCCAGCAGGCGATAGCCGATGTAGTTGAACAGGGTGACGAAGGCGCCCATCAGCAGGAACGCTTCGAGGAACAGCCAGGGCAGCCCGGCATCGCGGAAGTGCCCGATGAAACCCTCGATCAGCCGGCGCGGCTTGAGCGGTGCCGGGCGGAAGTTCTTCGATTCGGGCAGGATGCGCCAGAACAGCAGCGCCGCCGCCAGGGCCAGCACGCCCAGGGTGGCAAGCGCCACGTGCCAGTTCACGTAGTCCACCAGCACGCCGCTGATCAGCCGGCCGCTCATGCCGCCGATGGCGTTGCCGCCGATATACAGCCCCATGGACAGGCCGATGTGCTGCGGGTGGATTTCCTCGGAGAGGTAGGTCATGCCCACCGCCGCCAGGCCGCTGAGTGACAGGCCGAGCAGTGCGCGCATGGCCAGCACGCCATGCCAGGTCGGCATCAGCGAGCTGCCGAGGGTGAACAGGGCGGCGAGGACCAGCGAAGCGACCATGATCGACTTGCGCCCGATGGCGTCGGAGATCGGCCCGGTGACCAGCAGGCCGAAGGCCATGGTGATGGTGGAGATCGACAGCACCAGGCTGCTCTGCGCGGCGCTCAGGCTGAAGGCCTCGGACAGTACCGGCATCATCGGCTGCACGCAGTAGAGCAGGGCGAAGGTGGCGAAGCCGCCGGAGAACAGCGCCAGCGAGGTGCGCATGAATTCCGGGGTGCCTTTCTCGATGTAGGTTTCGAGTTCTTCGACGACGCGTACCACGTCGCCGTTCGCCTCGTGCGCGGCTTCCAGCAGGCTCGCCGGATCGTTCGCAGCCGATGGTTCCTCAACGACAGGCGGCTTGGCCGCCATGGGATGTTCTTCCCGCAAAGCCCGCAGGGCAGGTTGACTCACGACACACCTCAGGTTGGTAAAAGCAGGAGGGCCTGGAATGGCGGCAAGGGCCCGCGCGGCCAGGCAGGGAGCAGGTTGGTAGTCGTTATTGGGCTTGTGTGGAAAGGATAAGGAGCGGGCTTTATTATTTCCAATATATTAATCGACACGTTTGATTCGTTTTACGAATCAAACACCTGTGACGTCGGGTCAGCGGCTGGTTCGCGAGCAAGCTCGCTCCCACAGGCAGTGCGAGCTTTGTAGAAGCGAGCTTGCTCGCGAACCGCACGGCACGGGGCCCGACCTATCGCGGACAAAGTCCGCTCCTACCCAGTCCGGAACACCGGCGCTCCAGCAGGGGGAAACATGGAACTGCGACACCTGCGTTATTTCATCGCCGTCGCGGAGGAGCTGCACTTCGGCCGCGCCGCCGAGCAACTGGGGATTTCCCAACCGCCGCTGAGCCAGCAGATCCAGGCGCTGGAAGAAGAGATCGGCGCACGCCTGCTGGAGCGCACCAACCGCCGGGTGGCGCTGACCGAGGCCGGCAAGCTGTTTCTCGACGAAGCGCGGCAGGTGCTGCAGCAGGTAGACCGCGCCGTGCTCCTGGCGCGCCGCGCGCACCAGGGCGAGATCGGCGAGCTGAAGGTCGGCTTCACCGCGTCGGCGCCTTTTACCTCCAGCATCCCGCGCGCGATCCTGGCGTTCCGCCAGGCGTATCCGGATGTGCACCTGGATCTGCAGGAGCTGAGCAGCGGACAGGCCGTGCAGGCGCTGCTGGAGGAGCGTGTGCAGGTCGGCCTGATTCGTCCGATCCCGCTGCCGGAAACCCTGGAAGCTGTGGAGCTGTTCAGCGAACCGCTGGTGGCCGTGCTGCGCGCCGATCATCCACTGGCGCAGGCCAGCCAGGACGGTCTGGAGTTCGCCGAGCTGGCGGATGAGCCTTTCGTGTTCTTCCCACGCAGCTACGGCACCGGCCTCTATAGCCAGTTGATGGCGCTGTCGCGGCAGGCCGGTTTCAGCCCGCGCATCGCCCAGGAGGCGGGCGAGGCGATGACCATCATCGGCCTGGTCGCGGCGGGGCTGGGTGTATCGATGCTGCCGGCGTCGTTTCGCCGTACGCGGGTGGACGGCGTGGTCTATCGCACCCTGAGCGACCCAGGCGCGACCAGTTCGGTGTGGCTGGTGCGGCGGCGCAACGAGTCGTCGCGCCTGGCGCAGTCGTTCTTCGATCTGGTGACCCAGGAGGTCCAGGCCGGCAGGGCTGGTTGATGGATCAGGGCCCGCTGCTCGGCAGGCTTTGCTGGTACTCGACGCAGTGAGCTTTCCCGGCAGGAGCGCCTGGTCCTGTTCGTCCCGCGCCAGGCAGGCGTCTGCTCGATATCGAATAACGCCGCTCTTGTGGACCCTTGGCATCCCGGTCGACAAATGAGACTTCCCCGACCCGCCAGGAGCTTCGTCGACACGGATCATGGCGCAATATCGGCATTGCCGCGGACGTGCAGAAGTCAAGCAACGTGCGCTGACAAAGGCTTGGGAAGGTTCTCAATTCGCTGTCGCACCGGCTGCGAAGCTTGTGCAGAGAGTCCGCAACCGCTGAGCGGTATACCAAGCCGAGGGGTGAAGTGTGCTCGCCCTTGTCATGGGCTTTGCATAGAATCCCCCAGCACTCGAATGTTCCTGGAGGGATGGCTGATGCGACGCGTGGTGTTCAATCAGAAGGGCGGGGTCGGCAAGTCCAGCATCGCCTGCAACCTGGCGGCAGTGAGCGCGGCGGAGGGCTATCGGACATTGCTGGTGGACCTGGATGCCCAGGCCAACTCCACACATTACCTCACCGGTCTGACCGGCGAGGACCTGCCGGTGGGTATCGCCGACTTCTTCAAGCAGACGCTGTCGTCCGGACCGTTCAGCCGCAAGGGCAAGGTGGACATCTACGAGACGCCGTTCGACAACCTGCACATCGTCACCGCCAGCCCGGAGCTCGCGGATCTGCAGCCCAAGCTCGAGCAGAAGCACAAGATCAACAAGCTGCGCAAACTGCTGGACGAACTGGCCGAAGACTACGACCGGATTTACCTGGACACCCCGCCGGCACTTAACTTCTATACGGTTTCCGCACTGATCGCGGCGGATCGCTGCCTGATCCCCTTCGATTGCGACAGCTTCTCCCGCCAGGCGCTGTATGGCCTGCTGCAGGAGATCGAGGAACTGAAGGAAGACCACAACGAGGACCTGGAAGTCGAAGGCATCGTGGTCAACCAGTTCCAGCCGCGCGCGACCCTGCCGCAACAGCTGCTGGACGAACTGTTGGAAGAGGAATTACCGGTGCTGCCGGTGTACCTGATGAGCTCGGTGAAGATGCGCGAATCGCACCAGGCCTGCACCCCGCTGATCTTCCTCGAGCCGCGGCACAAGCTGACCCAGCAGTTCGTCGAACTGCACAACCTGCTGGAAGCCTGAGCGGTTACTGGCTGATCAGCACGTCACAGGGCGGCCGGCGCAGGAAATAACGCGCCGCGCTGCCCAGCATGGCCTGCTCGATGGCGCCGCGGCTGCGGCTGCCGAGTATCAGCAGGTCCGGCGCCCATTCGCGCAACGCCGTCTCCAGCGCCTGCTGGGCGGTTCCCTGCTGCACCGCACAAAGTAACTGCGGCCCGCTGGCCGGGACCTGTGCGCGCTCATCCTGCAGTGCCTGGCGCAACAGCTCGCGCTGGGTCTGCAGATGACTGTCGGCGCGACCGGCCTTCTTGCCTGGCTGGTAGGCGTTGAGCGCGAGCAGCTCGGCGGCGGGTGTGAGCAATCGATAGCCGGCGCGCCAGGCCTGGCAGGAGCAGTGCGACAGGTCCAGCCCGGCGAGGGCCTTGGCGTAAGGCGCAGCGGATTCCTCGACAGCCAGCAGGATCGGCGCGCGGCAGTGCCGGGCGATGCGCTCCAGGGTGGTGCCGTCGAAGCGCTCCAGCAGTTGCTGGTGGTGCGCGCCGATCAGCAGAAGGTCAGCGCCCAGCTCCTGCACCGCCTCGGTCACGTTATTGGCTGCGCGGCCCTGGCGGATCAGCAACTGGCAGTCGCCGAGACCACTGCTGCGTGCTGCATCGCGCAGCGCCACCTCGGCAGCTTCGCGGACCGTGGCCATCATGCGGTCGGGGAAGAATTCCTCGATCACGTGCAGTAGCGTGACGCTGGCGCCGTGCTGGCGGGCCAGTTGCGTGGCGCGGCGCACGGCGATGTCCGCCTCGACACTGAGGTCGTGGGCGACGAGCAGGTTCCTGTACATGGTGGGCTCCCTCTGTGGCGCTTCTACTGTCGCGCCACGTAGGAAATTTCACCTTGATGCAGGGCAACCCCCGGATTCAGCGGCTGCGCAACTGATAGATGGCGTGGCTTTCGGCAACCACGTTGCCCTCGTCGTCCTTCAGTTGCAGGTCGAGAACGAACTCTGATTTGCCCTGGTGCGTGGCTTCCTCGCCGATACGCTGGATTTCGGCTTCGCTGAGCTGCGCGTCGACGGTCACGTCACTGGCCGCCGGGCGCAGGAAGCGCAGGCCGGCTTCCTTGACGATGGGGTAGAAGCGCCGGGCGTCGAAGCTGGTCAGCATGAGCACGCCACCGGGCAGCTCGGCTACGGTGAACAGGGCGCCGGCGTACATGTTCTGGATATGGTTCTCGTTGCCCTTGAGCGGCATGCGCAGGCGCACGTGGCCAGGCTCCAGCACCTCGGCCTTGAGGCCGGTGCGCTTGACGAAGGCGATGTGCTCTTCGGTGAGCTGGCGGATGAAGTCTTCGGGGTAGGAAGGCATGGGCTTGCTCCGTTGGCTTTCGCCCAAGCCTAGCCGCCCGGCGCGGCCTGGCAATGACCGCGCGGATTGACCGAAACGCTCGCCCTCAGAGGCCCTGGCGGGACAGCCAGTCGAGCAACTGCGGCAGCGGCATTGCACCGCTCTGCCGCGCCACTTCCTGGCCGTTGCGCAGCAGGATCAGGCTGGGAATCGAGCGAATGCCCAGGCGTGCGGAAAGGTTCGGATTGGCATCGCTGTCCAGCTTGGCCAGGCGCACCTTGCCCGACAACCGCGCCGCGGCCTGCTCGAACACCGGCGCAAAACCCTTGCACGGCCCGCACCAGTCGGCCCAGACGTCCACCAGCAACGGCAGATCGCCCTTGGCCTGGGCGGCAAAACCGGCTTCATCGAGGTCGAATGGCGTATCCAGCACGATCGGCGACTGGCAGCGCCCGCAGCTGGGCGAGTCGCCCAGCCGCGCGGCAGGGACGCGGTTCAGGCCGTTGCAGTTCGGGCAGGGGATGATCAGGGGATCGGACATGGCGGGGCTCCAATGGCAATAGAGCAAAGATGGAGCCTTGGCGGGCGGATCTCAACGGTGCGATGTGTGCATTTCCGAAGAGGGGCCGACTGGCGTCGGCCCATTTGCATTACACGCGGAAATGGCTGACCAGCGTCTGCAACTGCCCACCCAGGCGCGCGAGTTCGACGCTGGAGGCGGCGACCTCTTCGTTGGCGGCGGCGGTCTGTTCGGAGACGTCTCGGACGTTGACCACGCTGCGGCTGATCTCCTCGGCCACGGCGCTCTGCTCTTCGGCGGCGGTGGCGATCTGCTGGTTCATCGCCTGGATATTGGAGACGGTGCGGGTGATTTCACCGAGGGATTCGCCGGCCTGGCGGCTCAGCGCGACGCTGTTGGCGGTGAGTTCGCGGCTGCCGAGCATGACGCTGGAGACCTGGCGGGTGCCGCTCTGCAGGCCGGCGACCAGGGCTTCGATTTCTTCGGTGGATTGCTGGGTGCGCTGGGCCAGCCCGCGCACTTCGTCGGCGACCACGGCGAAGCCGCGACCGGCCTCGCCGGCGCGGGCGGCTTCGATGGCGGCGTTGAGGGCCAGCAGGTTGGTCTGTTCGGCCACTGATTTGATCACATCCATTACCTTGCCGATCTTCTCGCTTTCCTGCTCCAGGCGCTGCATCGCCTCGGCGGAACGTTCGACTTCCTCGGCCAAGCGCTCGATCTGCTCAACGGCCTTGTTCACCACACGGTCGCCGTCCTGGGCCTGGTGGTCGGCGGCGGAAGCGGCCTGGGAAGCCTGCTCGGCATTGCGCGCGACTTCCTGCACGGTGGCGGACATCTCGTGCATGGCGGTGGCAACCTGGTCGGTCTCGATCTTCTGGGTGTTGGCACCGGCGCTGGTCTGCTCGGTGACGGCGGAGAGCTCCTCGGCGGCGCTGGCGATCTGGGTGACGCCGTCGCGGATACCGCCGATCAGTTCGCGCAGGCTCTGGCTCATGCGCTGCATGCTCTGTTGCAGGCGGCCGAGTTCGTCGCGGCGGCTGACCTGAATGGTCTGCGACAGGTCGCCGGCGGCGATGCGGTCGACCACCGCCATGGTGTCGTGCAGCGGCCGGGTGATCTGGCGGGTGATGATCAGCGCAGCAATGCTGCCCAGCACCAGCGCGAGCAGGGTTACCAGGGTTTGCAGGCTGCGGGCGCGCGCGCTTTCGGCGTCGCGGCGATCGAGCTGCAACTGGTAGAGATTTTCGCTGATCTTGACGATGTCCTGGCCCTGGGTGGTCATTTCCTTGCGCGCCTGGACGATGCTGGCCATGTTGCCGCGCAGGGTGGTGACCGCGTCGCGATAGGCGCGCAGGGCCGTGCCCAGTTGCTGGACGTATTGCGCTTCGGCGACGCCGAGGACGTTTTCCAGGGCCGGCAGGCCGGCAATGCTTTCGTCGAGGCCACGGGTCACGCCGTCACCGTTGCTGGTGAGCGCGTTGGCGAGGTAGTCGCGCACGTCGTAGCGGGCCTGCAGCAGGTCTTCACGGGTACCGGTGATGGCCTGGAAGCGCGTGGCGCGCTCCTCGTCCGCCGGGGCCTTGAGGATGTCCTGCTGGATCGTGGCCGTCAGTTCGGCGGCGCGGGCAGCATTGTCCTGCAGGGTGCGGCGGGTGATGCCGGCGCTCTGGTAGCCGGCGCGCATGGCGGCCAGGGACTTCTCGTAGTCGGCGATGATGCCGCCGAGCTGGTCGAGCATGCGCACGTTCTCGGGGCTGACGAAGGAGGCACGCAGTTTCTGCTGCTGCGCCTTGAAGTCGGCCAGGGTGGACATGACGTTGGCGGCTTCCTGCTCGGCGCCGTCGGCGATCATGTATTGCAGGCGGGTGATGCGCAGCTTGGTGAGGCGCGAGTTGAGCTCGGTGATGTCGCTCATCCAGTTGCTGCGGTCGATCAGCGAGCCCAGGCCGACCCAGCTGACGATAGCGAGGATGGCGGTGAAGGCGAGGACCAGGCCGAAGCCCAGGGCCAACTTGAGGTTCACGCTCAGGTTGGAAATCCAGCTGTTCATTGACGATCTCCAGGAAAGGTTGTGTGAAGTCAGGCCGTTCGGAGATTGTTCTTGTTGGGGGCCAGGGTGGCGAACCACGTCCAAGCCCTATCGGCAGGATCGGGCGGAACCGTATGGTCACGGGCGAAAAAAGTTATCCACCGGCCGGCGCCTGGAAGGCGGGTCGGAAGGAAAGGGGCAGGGGAAAGGCGGACGAAATCCCTGTTCGCTGGCGTGTCGCGGGGTGCGGTCGCGCGCTGGCTTGCGGCGCTGGGCGGCATTCTACGGAAAGGCAGGCAGGGCGTCTGCAAGATGATGGCAAAGAGATATTGCAGGAGCCGCTGACCCGCGGATAAGGCGCCGCACTGGCGCCTCATCCGGTTGCCACGGGTCAGGCCTTGGCGGCGTCCAGCGCCTGGGCGAGGTCGGCGAGGATGTCGTCGATGTGCTCGATGCCGATGGACAGGCGCACCATGTCGCGTGGTACGCCAGCCTTCTCCAGCTCCTCGTCGTTGAGTTGACGGTGGGTGGTGGAGGCGGGGTGGCAGGCCAGGGACTTGGCGTCGCCGATGTTGACCAGGCGTACCACCAGATTCAGCGCGTCGATGAAGCGCGCGCCGGCTTCCTGGCCGCCCTTGATGCCGAAGGAGAGGATCGACGCGGGCTTGCCGCCCATGTAGCGCAGCGCCAGTTCCTGTTCGGGATGGTCGGCGAGGCCGGCGTATTTCACCCAGCTGACCTGCGGATGATCTTGCAGGTACTGCGCGACCTTCAGCGCGTTGTCGCAGTGGCGCTCCATGCGCAGGGCGAGTGTTTCCAGGCCTTGCAGGATGAGGAAGGCGTTGAACGGCGAGAGCGCGGCGCCGGTGTTGCGCAGCGGCACGACGCGGCAGCGGCCGATGAAGGCGGCAGGGCCGAAGGCTTCGGTGTAGGTAACACCGTGGTAGGACGGATCGGGCGTGTTGAGCAGCGGGAAGCGCGCCTTGTTGTCGGCCCAGGGGAATTTGCCCGAGTCGACGACGATGCCGCCGATGCTGGTGCCGTGGCCGCCGATGTACTTGGTCAGCGAGTGCACGACGATGTCGGCGCCATGCTCGAACGGGCGGCAGAGGATCGGGGTGGCGACGGTGTTGTCGACGATCAGCGGCACGCCATGGCGGTGTGCGGCATCGGCCAGGGCCTGCAGGTCGACGATGTTGCCCGCCGGGTTGCCGATGGATTCGCAGAATATCGCCTTGGTGCGCTCGTCGATCAGCGCTTCGAGGGCGGCAATGTCGTCATGGGCGGCGAAGCGGGTCTGGATGCCGAAACGCGGCAGGGTGTGGGCGAACAGGTTGTAGGTGCCGCCATAGAGCTTGGCCACCGAAACGATGTTGTCGCCGGCTTCGGCGACGGTCTGGATGGCGTAGGTGATGGCGGCCATGCCCGATGCCACCGCCAGCGCCGCGACGCCGCCTTCCAGCGCGGCGACGCGCTCCTCCAGCACCGCGTTGGTGGGGTTCATGATGCGCGTGTAGATGTTGCCGGCGACCTTCAGGTCGAACAGGTCGGCGCCGTGCTGGGTGTCGTCGAAGGCGTAGGAGCTGGTCTGGTAGATCGGCACGGCCACGGCCTTGGTGGTCGGGTCGGGGCTGTAGCCGGCGTGGATGGCCAGGGTTTCCGGTTTCATTGTTCGAGCGTCCTTGTGGCAGAAAGCCCCGAGGATGCGAGCGGCGCCCGGCCCCGGTCAATGACCGGGAGCAATGTGGCCGGGGCGTCGCTAGATCGCTTTTGGCTGAGCTTATAACCGGCTCAGGACGAGCAACTGATCTCCAGGTGCTTGCCCCAGTCCGGCGGGCGGCGGGTGAAGTGCTCGGCATCCGGCTGCTCTTCGAAGGGCTTGCTGAGCACTTCGTGCAGGCGCCGCACCACGCTGTAGTCGCCCTGTTCGGCGGCCGTGATGGCCTCCTGGGCGAGGTAGTTGCGCAGCACGTAGAGCGGGTTTACGGCGTGCATGCGCGCGCGGCGTTCGTCCTGGCTGCCGCCTTCGCGTTCGGCGCGCGCTTGATAGTCGGCGGCCCAGGCGTCGAAGCCGGCGAGGTCGACGAAATCTTCGCGTACCACGGCCAATGCTTGCTCAGGCGCCTGATCGCCGAGGCGGCGGAAGAACAGCGAGTAGTCCACGGCGCCTTTCTGCATGCTCTGCAGCAGGCGCTGCACCAGCTCCAGATCGCCGTCTTCGGCGCTGCTGAGGCCCAGGCGACGGCGCATCAGGTCCAGGTAGTGCGCCTGGTACAGCGGCAGGAACAGGTCGAGGGTGGCGCGCAGGTCGTCGACTTCGACGAAGGGCGTCAGCGCCTGGCCCAGCGCGGCGAGATTCCAGTGGGCGATCGGCACCTGGTTGCTGAAGGAGTAGCGGCCGCTGTCGTCGGAGTGGTTGCAGATGTGGTTGGCGTCGAAGTCGTCGAGGAAGGCGTAGGGGCCGTAGTCGAAGGTGATGCCGAGGATCGACATGTTGTCGGTGTTCATCACGCCGTGGCAGAAGCCGTAGGCCTGCCAGTAGGCGATCATCTGCGCGTTGCGCTCGAGCACTTCGCGGAAGAACGCCAGGTAGGGCTTTTCGTCGTCCAGGCACTGCGGGAAGTACGAATTGAGAACGAACTCGCCGAGCGTCCTCAGGTGCTCTTCCTGCTTGGTGTAGTAGAAGTACTCGAAGTGACCGAAGCGCACGTGGCTGGGGGCCATGCGCAACAGCATGGCGCCGGTTTCCCGAGTCTCGCGCCATACCGTGGTGCTGGAGCCGGTGACGCACAGGGCGCGGCTGCTGGGGATGCCGAGGGCGGCGAGGTATTCGCTGGCAAGGAACTCGCGGATCGACGAGCGCAGCACGGCGCGACCGTCGCCCATCCTTGAATACGGCGTCTGGCCGGCGCCCTTGAGGTGCAGGTCCCAGTGCTCGCCTGCATTGTTCACTACTTCGCCCAGCAGCAGGCCGCGGCCGTCGCCCAGGCGGGGATTGTAGGAGCCGAACTGGTGCCCGGAATAGACCATCGCGCGCGGCTGCGCTTCCGACCAGAGCTTGTGGCCGGCGAAGATTTCGGCGAACACCGGGTTGTCCGCTTCGCTCGGGTCGAGGTCGAGCAGGGCCATGGCCGAGGTGCTGGCAACGACCAGGCGCGGATCGGCGATGGGATCAGGCAGGACTTCGGTGGAGAACACATCGCCCAGGCGGGCGAAGCGGTTATCGAAGACGAGTTCGTCGAGCTTTTTCACAGGTTAACTCCGGACATGTCCGAGCATTGTGCTCGGACATGTCCGAAGGCGTCCAGCATCAGGCCTTGTCGCCGGCGGGCTTGTCCTGGCTGATCTTTACCGGCGTGGCGGCGGGCTGCTGCTGCCCGACGATGACCTGGGCTTCCTGGCCCTGGAAGTTCTTCAGGAACACGTCGACCTGGTTGAACGCCATGTCGATGCCTGCCTCGCGGAAGGCCAGGGCGATGCGCGTGAGGGTTTCGTCCACCGCCGGGTTGCGGTCGCCCAGCTCGCGCACGTGGAAGCGCAGTTCGTAGTCGAAGGTGCTGGCGCTGATGGTGGTGAAGTACAGCACCGGCTCCGGGTCGCGCAGGATGCGTGGGTTGGCGTGGGCGGCTTCCAGCATGATCTTGCGCGCCAGCGGCAGGTCGCTCTCGTAGGCCAGGCCGATCTTGATGGTCACCCGCGTCACCGTATCGCTCAGCGACCAGTTCACCAGTTGGCCGGTGATGAAGGTCTGGTTGGGGACGATGATTTCCTTGCGGTCGAAGTCGGTGATGGTGGTAGCGCGGATACGGATGCGGCTGACCGTGCCGGACAGCGTACCGATGGTCACCACGTCGCCGATCCGTACCGGGCGCTCGAAGAGAATGATCAGGCCGGAGACGAAGTTGGAGAAGATCGCCTGCAGGCCGAAGCCGAGGCCGACCGACAGCGCAGCCACCAGCCATTGCAGTTTGTCCCAGCTCACCCCGAGGGTGGACAGCGCACTGACGATGCCGACGCCGCTGATGGTGTAGGAGAGCAGGGTGGTGATGGCGTAGGCGCTGCCCTGGGCCAGGGTCAGGCGCTGCAGCACCAGCACTTCCAGCAAGCCGGGGAGGTTGCGCGCCAGGGCGACGGTCACCGCGGCGATCACCAGCGCCATGATGAAGTCACTGAGGCTGATCGGCGTGGTGGACGCTGCGTCGCCGGTGCCGCTGGTGTACTGGTAGAGCGTTACGTTGTCGAGGTAGGAGACCACGCTGATCAGGTCGGCCCAGACCCAGTACAGGGTGACCACGAAGCCGATCAGCAGGCCCAGGCGGATCAGGCGCATGGACTGCTCGTTGATCTGCTCGATGCCCAGGGTCGGTTCCTCGACGACGACTTCGCTGCCCTCGATGCCTTCCTTGGGCGCGTTCTGCCGTTTCGACAGGGCACGCTGGTAGGCCAGGCGGCGGGCAGCAACGCCCATGCCGCGGACGAAGGTGGCTTCCACCACCATCCAGAACATCAGCAGGAACAGGGTGTCGATCAGGCGGTCGGTGAGCTTGAGCGCGGTGTAGTAGTAGCCGAAGCCCACCGCGAGGAACAGCGCTACCGGCAGGGCGGTGAAGCCCAGGCCGACGATCATCTTGATCATCGACGGGCGCTCGCTGGACGGGCTGTTGAACAGCAACTGGGCGAGCAGCCAGGTCATGGCGCCGTAGCCGAACAGCACCACGGCGATGCCGATCACGTCATCGGCCAGCGACGCCGGCGAGTGCTCGGCGACGGTGACCACGGCGACCAGCGACATCACCACCAGCCCCAGGCGGCGCATCAGCTTGCCGAGGAACTGCACCTGCGCCTGGCTCCAGTGGAAGTGCCGCTCGGCGATGCCGCCGGGGCGCAGGATGCGGTGGGCGGTGTAGAACACCAGCCACACCTGTGCCATCTCCAGCAGCGCGCTGCCCAGTGTGGCGTTCTGGCCGCGGGCGTCGAGCAGCAGGGCGAGGCCGGCGATGCCCAGCGCCAGGGTGCCGGGCAAGGCCAGCAGCACGGCGAGCAGCAGCGCCAATGGCGTGTGCGCCTGGCTGTCGCGCTTGAAGTGGCCGATGTCGTCGTTCAGCGATTCCAGCTTGTCGTAGAGGAACCGGCGCTTCCACAGCAGCCCGGCGACCAGCAGGAGCAGGGGCAGGAACAGGAAGGGGCGGTCGATCAGGCCCTCGAACAGCTCCTTGACGCCCGAGCCCCAGGGTACTTCGGCCAGTTGGTGGTGCAGCAGGCTCGGGGTCATCTTGAACCAGGACAGGTCCAGCGGGCGGTTGCTGGGAATCCAGAACATCTGCTCGTCGAGGGTGGCGCGCAGGCTGTCGCTGGTTTCCTTGAGCTGCTTCTGGTTCAACTGCAGGGTGATGGCTTCGTTGAGCAGTGCGTTCAGCTCGTGGTTGAGACGCTCCATCAGCTCCAGGCGGGTGTCCACCAGCTCGCCGAGGTCGTGGCGCAACTGCGGGGTGACGCTTTCCTGGGGTTGCTGGGCCAGCAGGTTGTCGAGGTAGACCTGGGTGTTGTTGATCTCGTCGCGCTTCTGGTTCAGCTCGAACTGGTACAGGCGCAGGTCGGCGATCTCGTCGGCGAGGTCCTGGTCAGTCTTGATCACGGGCAGCGACTGCTTCTGCTGGTAGAGGATCTTGGCCAGCAGCAGGCTGCCGCGCAGCACGTTGATCTGTTCGTCCAGGGCCTGTTCGCCCTGGGTCAGGTTGTCCAGTTGCTGCTTGGCTTCGAGGTTGCGCCGGGTCAGGGTGTTGAGGCGGTCGGTGGTGCGCAGCAGGTAGTCGGAAAGCTTCAGGTTGGCGGCGCTCTGCTGGCTCAGCAGGCTGTCGGTGCCGGCGGCCTGGCTGTCCTTGGACAGTTCGGCGACGGTCTTCTCCGACTGTTCGCGGCGCTTGTCGCTGATCATCGCCTGCAGTTCGAGGGTCTCGCGCTCCTCGCGGCCGATGCGCTCGGCCAGCAGGTCGCGCTGGCTGGAGGCCAGGTCGAGCAGCAGGTTGTTGCCGGCCAGTTGCTGGCGCAGCAGGAGATTCTGCGAGGTGAGCATGGCCTGTTCGGCCAGCAGCTCGTTGCGGCGCTCATCCGAAATCGGCTTGGCGCCTTCCTTTCCGGCCTTGATCAGCCCGGCAATTTCCAGCAGGCGTGTCTGGTTCTTGCTCAGGTCGGCCTGGGCCCGCTCCGGTCGGGTCTGCGCGGTGAGGATCTCGCTCTTGGCGTCGACCATCTCCTTCTGCCAGGCGGCGAGCTGGGTGGACTGCTCGTTGAGCAGCATTTCCAGCTGGGTCGCGCTGGAGCCGTTGTAACGCTGGCTGGCAGGCTTCTCGCTGCTGGCCTTGAGGCGACCGAGCGCCTTCTGGTTCTCGTTGATCAGCTTGGGCGCATCGGCCAGCCGGCCCTTGAGTTCAAGCAGCTGCTTCTCGCTGTCGGCCTTGGCCGCCAGCAGCTTCAGGGTGTTCTCCAGGCTTGCCTTGATCGGCTTGGCCTCGGCATCGGCCAGCTTGCGGTCGGCCAGGCTGTCGAGGCTCTGCTGCACCTTTTCGGCGCTCGGCGGAGAGGTATCGGCGGCCAGCGCGGGCAGGCCGATGAGTGAGCCGCCCAGCAGGACGGCGGTCAGAAGGGTACGCAGCAGGAATGACATGGTCGCGGGTGGCGGCTCGTGCGGAAAGTGGGCAGAGGGTAGTGCTGGCGGGCCGGCACCCGCAAGCGGGTACCGGTGGGCGGTCAGAGGAACAGACCGGGGCCGGGACGGCCTTCCGGGAATTTGACCCCGACCTTGCGGATCTTGTTCCCGTCCAGGGCGGCCACGGTCCAGGTCAGGCCGTTCCATTCCACCTGGTCGCCGATGATCGCCTGGCCGCCGATCTCGTGGGCGATGAAGCGGCCGAGGTTCTGTTCGCCGTCCACGCCTTCCAGCTTCAGGCCATAGAGCGAGGCCACGGCGGAGAGCTGGGCGTCGCCCTCGAGCACGAAGTCACCGAAGAAGCGCGCGCTCAGGCCGCGATCCGGCGCCTGGCTGAACAGTTTGCCCAGCGGCGACAGATCGTGCTCGTGGCCGATCACGCAGAGGATGTCGTCGGCTTCGAGGATGGTGCTACCGGACGGGTGCAGCAACTGGGTGCCACGGAACAGTGCGGCGATACGGGTGCCTTCGGGCATCTTCAGCTCGCGCAGGGCGGCGCCGATGCACCACTTTTCCTTGCTCAGGTGGTAGACGAACAGCTCCCACTCGCTGGTCGGGTGGACTTCCAGGCCGGCGCGGGAGATCGGCGCCGGGTCCGGCGGCACTACCACGCGCAGCAGCTTGGCGGCCCAGGGCAGGCTGGTGCCCTGCACCAGCAGCGAGACCAGGACGATGAAGAAGGCCACGTTGAAGAACAGTTGGGCATTGGGCAGCCCGGCCATCAGCGGGAACACCGCGAGAATGATCGGCACCGCGCCGCGCAGGCCGACCCAGGCGATGAAGGCTTTTTCGCGGCCGTGGAAGGCGCGGAACGGGAACAGCCCGACCAGCACCGACAGCGGGCGGGCAAAGAGGATCATCCACAGCGCCAGGCCGAGGGCGGGCAGGGCGATGGGCCAGAGGTCGTGGGGCGTGACCAGCAGGCCCAGCACCAGGAACATGCCGATCTGCGCCAGCCACGCCATGCCGTCGAGCATGTGCATGATGCCGTGGCGCGAGCGGATCGGTTGGTTGCCCAGTACCAGGCCGCACAGATAGATGGCGAGGATGCCGCTGCCATGCACGGCGTTGGCCACGGCGAAGATCAGCAGGCCGCCGCTGATGGCCAGCAGCGGGTACAAACCGTTGGCCAGGTGGATGCGGTTGATCACCTGCAGCAGCAGCCAGCCGCCGCCCAGGCCCAGCACCGAGCCGATGCCGAACTCGCGCAGGAAGTGCCAGAGGAAGCTCCAGGACAGGCCGCTTTCGCCGTGGGCGAGCATGTCGATCAGGGTGACGGTGAGGAACACCGCCATGGGGTCGTTGCTGCCCGATTCGATTTCCAGGGTCGCGGTGACCCGCTCGTTCAGGCCCTTGCCGCCCAGCAGCGAGAACACCGCGGCGGCGTCGGTGGAGCCGACGATGGCGCCGATCAGCAGACCTTCCATCCAGCTCAGCTTGAACAGCCAGGCAGCGGCGATGCCGGTCAGGCCTGCGGTAATCAGCACACCGGCGGTAGCCAGGGAAAGCGCCGGCCAGAGCGCCACGCGGAAGCTCGAGACCCGCGTGCGCAATCCGCCATCCAGCAGGATCACTGCCAGTGCCAGGTTGCCCACCAGGTAGGCCATGGGGTAGTTCGAGAAGCCGATGCCGCCAGGTCCGTCAGTGCCCGCGATCATGCCCACGGCGAGGAAGATGACCAGGATCGGGATGCCCAGGCGCGAGGACAGCGAGCTGACCAGGATGCTCATGCCGATCAGCACAGCAGCGATCAGGAAATAGCTGTTGATGGCCACGGCATCCAAAAGGTCGATCTCCGGCGCAAATGAGGGGGGAGTGGCGACACTACGCGAGGATCAGGATGCAGGCCGCATGCCAATCGATTCTAACCTGCGGATTTACAAGGCTGTCAAAGGTTTGTTGAGGACCGTTCGGCGGTGCTGTCGAGCCAGCTCCCGCTGTTCTGCCAGGTCGGCACCAGG
This sequence comes from Pseudomonas sp. GD03903, assembly GCF_029840045.1. NCBI lineage: Bacteria > Pseudomonadati > Pseudomonadota > Gammaproteobacteria > Pseudomonadales > Pseudomonadaceae > Pseudomonas > Pseudomonas sp. GD03903. Next base: position 416,946 of record NZ_JAOCBT010000001.1, read on the forward strand.
TTGAATGTGGGGAGTGCGGTGGGCGCCCAGCTGAGCGCCTCTTCCAGTGGCAGCTGCACGGCATCCAGGCAGGCTTGCCGGTCCCGCTGCAGGGTGGCGCGGGCCTTGCTGATCTCGCCGGCCGTGTACTGCCCCTGGCTGGCGCCCAGTGCGCGTATCTGTGTGTGCCAGAGGTGCCGGGCCGAGCTGCCCGTGACGCCGCAACTGCCCAGCGGGTCGTAGTAGGAGGAGCCGAACTGTGCATAACCGGCGTTGACCAGGGCGTTGAAGTAACGGCTCTGCGAGGCAATCGACGTGTGGTCCCCACCGCGCAGTACGGCAATGCCGTCGTTCATGGCCTTGTCGATGTTCTTCAGGTAGTCGTCGGCGTGCTCGAAGGCTTCTGTGCTGGGCGTGCTGTAGATCGGTGCGGAGCTCGGCGAAAGTGCAGCGTAGCGCTGCTTGCCGTCGTCGCTCGAACCGGTATTGAACAACACGAGTGTGCAGCCCAGCGCCACGGCGATGGCAACTACCGGAAACAGCGTCTGGCAGCGACGGCGGAAGGAACGGCTGGTGAGCGTCTGGATGGCCATGGTCGTGAGGTGCGTGAATTTCGCGGACGCCATTCAACGGCATCCTCCTCAGGCCTTGCAGTCGGTCGAGTCAGAGTTATCGGTGGGAATATTCCCTCATTCTGCTGGGCTGTTGTCCCTCATCCTGTGAGGCGCCCGGAAGGGCTGGAACGAGCGGATTTTCCCGGGCATAAAAAAGCCCCGGACGTGACCGGGGCAGAAGGCACATGCGGGGACCTAGAACCAGGCGTCCTGCATGCTGAAACAGGTGTCGTCGCGGGCTTCGAGCAGCGCCAGGTCGTGGTGGCAGGACGGCACTTCCCAGGTCAGGAAGTAGCGCGCGGCCTGCAGCTTGCCGCGGTAGAAATCGGTGTCGGCGGCGTGGCCGCACGCCAGCCCTTCCTCGGCGCGAATCGCCTGCTCCAGCCAGCGCCAGCCGATCACGGCATGGCCGAAGACCTTCAGATACAGCGCCGAGTTGGCCAGGCCCTGGCCTACGCGACCCTGCATCAGGTCGCCGAGCAGGCTCAGGGTGGTCGCCGAGAGGCGCGCCATCAACTGCTCCAGCGGTTCGCGCAGCTTGTCCAGCGAGGTGTGCGCCTGGGCGCGCTCGCAGGTCTGGTTGATCAGGCGGGTCAGTTGCTTGAGGCCGGCGCCGTTGTTCTGCGCCAGCTTGCGGCCGAGCAGGTCCAGCGACTGGATGCCATGGGTACCTTCATGAATCGGGTTCAGGCGGTTGTCGCGGTAGTACTGCTCGACCGGGTACTCGCGGGTGTAGCCGTGGCCGCCGAGAATCTGGATCGCCAGTTCGTTGGCCTTCAGGCAGAACTCCGAAGGCCAGGATTTGACGATCGGGGTGAGCAGGTCGAGCAGTTCATGGGCCTGCTTGCGCTCCTCCTCGGTGGGCAGGGTTTCGCAGTCGTCGACCAGACGCGAGGCGTACAGGCCCAGGTCGAAGGCACCCTCGACGTAGGCCTTCTGGGTCAGCAGCATGCGCTTGACGTCGGTGTGCTGGACGATCGAGACCGGCGCCGAGGTCGGGTCCTTGGCGTCCACCGGGCGGCCTTGCGGGCGCTCGCGGGCGTATTCCAGGGAATACAGGTAGCCGGCGTAGCCGAGCATGATCGCGCCCATGCCGACGCCGATGCGCGCCTCGTTCATCATCTGGAACATGTAGGCCAGGCCGTGGTGCGGCTTGCCGACCAGATAGCCGACGCACTCACCCTTGTCGCCGAAGTTCAATGCGGTGGACGTGGTACCGCGCCAGCCCATCTTGTGGAACAGGCCGGCCAGGGTCACGTCGTTGCGTGCGCCGAGGGAGCCGTCGTCGTTGACCAGGAACTTGGGCACGATGAACAGGCTGATGCCCTTCACGCCGGGCGGTGCGTCCGGCAGCTTGGCCAGCACCATGTGGACAATGTTCTCCGACAGCGGGTGGTCGCCGCCGGAGATGAAGATCTTGTTGCCCTTGATCCGGTAGCTGCCGTCGGCGGCCGGTTCGGCGCGGGTGCGGATGTCGGCCAGGGACGAGCCCGCGTGCGGCTCGGTCAGCGCCATGGTGCCGAAGAAGCGCGCCTCGATCATCGGCTGCAGGAACAGGCGTTTCTGCTCGTCGCTGCCGAACGTCTCGATCAGGTGGCTGGCGCCCATGCTCAGCATCGGGTAGGACGAGGTGGCGATGTTGGCCGACTGGAAGTGCGCGAAGCAGGCGCGCGACAGCAGGTGCGGCAGTTGCATGCCGCCCTGTTCGAAGCTGCGCGAGGCGTTCTGGAAACCGGCCTCGTTGAAGGCGTCCACCGCCGGCTTCACTTCCGGGATGAGTACCGCGCCGCCGTCGACGTACTGCGGTTCGTTCTCGTCGTTCTTGCGATTGTGCGGGGCGAACAGCTCCTCGGCGATGCCGCGCGCCGTGGACAGGGCGGCATCGAAGGTCTCGCGGTTGTGGTCGGCGAAGCGTTCGCGCTGGGTCAGGGCCTCGGCGTCGAGCACTTCGTAGAGTTCGAAAGCGAGGTTGCGGGAGCTGAGCAGGGTCTCGGACATGGATCGACCTCCGTGGGAATCGCCGCAGTCTAGTCTGGTGAATGAAGCGCGCACAGAATCATCCATGAGCGTGATAAAGGGCTAAAACACCCGGGCTCCCGGCCGGCGCCGGCGACGGCGGGCTCGCACCGCACCGGCCACAGGGCCTAAACTGCGCGCCTTGAGGAGTCCGCTATCGATGAACTACCGCCACGCCTATCACGCCGGCAACCACGCCGACGTGCTGAAACACATTGTCCTCGCCCGCATCTTCGCGCTGATGGCGCGCAAGGACACGCCCTTCGCCTACCTCGACAGCCACTCCGGCATCGGCCTGTACGACTTGCTGGGCGATGAAGCCAGCCGTACCGGCGAGTGGGAGTCGGGCATCGGCCGCTTGTACGAGCGCGATGACCTGCCGGAGTTGCTGCAGGACTACCTGGGCGTCGTGAGTGCACTGAATCCCGATGGCGGCCTGGAGTTCTACCCGGGCTCGCCGGAGCTGGCGCGCCGCCTGACCCGCCCGCAGGACCGCGTGCTGCTCAACGAGCTGCACCCCGAGGATGGCCGTCTGCTCAAGGCCAACATGGCCGGCGAGCGGCGCATCTCGGTGCACCAGGGGGACGGCTGGCTGCTGCCCCGAGCCTTCCTGCCGGTAGCGGAGAAGCGTGGTGTGCTGCTGATCGACCCGCCCTTCGAGCAACCTGACGACCTGGAACGCTGTGTAGCCGCGCTGGACGAGGCCATCGGCCGCATGCGCCAGACCGTGGTCGCCATCTGGTACCCGATCAAGGATCGCCGCCAGCTCAAGCGCTTTTACCAGCGCCTGGAGAAGAGCTCGGCGCCGAAGATGCTCCGCGTGGAGTTGTGCGTGCATCCGGCCGACACGGCGGACCGCCTGAATGGTTCCGGGCTGGTCATCGTCAACCCGCCGTGGCCGCTGGATGAAGAGCTGCGCGGGCTGTTGCCGTGGTTGGCCCAAACGCTGGCGCAGAGTGAAGGCAGCAGCCAGCTGGACTGGCTGATCGCCGAATGAAAAAAGCCCCGGCAGTGCCGGGGCTTTTTCTTGGCGGTGACCTTGACGGTTCAGTGTGGCTCGGACCGATCGCGGACGGAGTCCGCTCCTACGCTACGGATGAGCCAGGTGCCCGTGTAGGAGCGAGTTTGCTCGCGAACCGATCTTGCAGCGGGGTTGTTCGCGAGCAAGCTCGCTCCTACAGGTATGGGTTTACGCCGGCAGGCACACGCCCGTGCCGCCCAGGCCGCAGTAGCCGTTGGGGTTCTTCGCCAGGTATTGCTGGTGGTAGGCCTCGGCGTAGTAGAACGGCGGCACCTCGCGGATTTCCGTGGTGATCTCGCCATAGCCCTTGGCGCTCAGTTCCTTCTGGAAGGCTGCGCGGCTGGCGTCGATGGCGGCTTTCTGCGCCTGGTCGAACCAGTAGATCACCGAGCGGTACTGGGTGCCGGTGTCGTTGCCCTGGCGCATGCCCTGGGTCGGGTCGTGGGATTCCCAGAACACCTTCAGCAGTGCCTCGATGCTGGTTTCACGCGGGTCGTAGGCCACCAGGACCACTTCGCTGTGGCCGGTCAGGCCGGAGCAGACTTCGTCGTAGGTCGGGTTCGGCGTGAAACCGCCGGCATAACCCACCGCGGTGACCCACACGCCCGGCTGTTGCCAGAAGCGTCGTTCGGCACCCCAGAAGCAGCCCAGGCCGACAACGATCTGCTGCACACCGGCGGGGAAGGGCGCGCTCAGCGGATGACCATTGACGTAATGCGCTTCAGGCACTGGCATCGGGCTTTCGCGCCCCGGCAGGGCCTGGGCGGAGCTGGGCAGTTCCAGTTTGTGGGCAAGTATTTGCGAGCGCAGGGTCATGGCATTCGTCTCCTCTGGATAGGGGCGGCAATAGACTCGGGTACTCGCCGAAGATTACAGCGTTTGTTTTGCTTTGCGGGAGGTTTGAGACAACTCGCGAGGATGGCTGCGGGCACGCCGCGCCAGGGCGCCTCACTGCGGGCGGCAGGGGTAGCGCTGCAGGCTGGAGGAAAGGTCGTGGCTGGGGATCGGCTTGTCGAACAGGTAGCCCTGGCCGATGTCGCAGCGGTTGCGCCGCAGGAAAGCCAGCTGGGCGGCGGTCTCGACGCCTTCGGCGACCACCTGCAGCTTGAGGTTGTGGGCCATGGCGATCACTGCCGAGGTGATTTCCATGTCGTCCTGGTTGTCCGGGATGTCCTTGATGAAGCTGCGATCGATCTTGATCACGTCGATGGGGAATTTCTTCAGGTAGCTCAGCGACGAGTAGCCGGTGCCGAAGTCGTCCATGGCCAGGGTCAGCCCTAGGCTCTTCAGGCGCTCCAGTTGCTGGCGGGTGTCGTCGGTGGCGTCCAGCAACAGGCTTTCGGTCAGTTCCAGTTCAAGCTGCGAGGCCGGGATGCTTTCCTCGTGGAGGATCGCGGCGATGGAGCCGACCAGGTCCGGGTCGCTGAATTGCTTGGGCGACAGGTTGATCGCCATGTGCAGGTCGCCCAGCCCCTTGGCGGCCAGCTCGCGGACCTGGCGACAGGCCTGGCGGATCACCCACTTGCCGATGGGGATGATCAGCCCGGTTTCCTCGGCAACGCTGATGAACTGGTCCGGGCGGATCATGCCCTTTTCCGGGTGCTGCCAGCGCAGCAGGGCCTCCAGGCCGAGCAGCGCGCCGCTGCGCAGGCACAGCTTGGGCTGGTAGTGCACGGCCAGTTCGTCCTGCACCAGCGCGCGGCGCAGGTTGCTTTCGACGAACAGCTTGTAGCTGGCCTCGGCGGTCATCGCCTCGGTGAAGGTCTGCACCTGGTGCTTGCCGTTGGCCTTGGCCTTGTGCAGCGCCAGGCCCGCGTGCTTCATCAGCGTCTGCGGGTCCTGCCCGTGCTGCGGCGCGTAGGCGATGCCCACGGAGCCGGTGATGCTGATCAACTGGTTGTCGACGAACAGTGGCTTGTCGAGTACGTCGAGGATCTGCGCGGCAACCTTCTCGCCACGGCCGGCAACGGATTCTTCCAGCAGCACGGCGAACTCGTTGCTGGCGAAGCGCGCCAGGGTGGCGCTGTCGCTCAGGCTGCTGCGCAGGCGCCGGGCGAGGTTGGCCAGCAGCTTGTCGCCGGTCTGGTGGCCGAGGCTGTCGTTGATCCGCTTGAAGTTGTCGATGTCCACCAGCAGCAGGCTCAGCGAATGTTCGCTGCCCACTTGCAGGCGCTCTTCCAGGGCATTGATGAAGAAGTGCCGGTTGGCCAGGCCCGTGAGGTTGTCGCGGTAGGCGAGCTTCTCGATGTGCTGCTGGGCCAGTTTGCTCTGGGTGATGTCTTCGTAGATGCCGATGTAGTGGGTCAGCTCGCCCTTGTCGTCGTAGACCTTGGACAGCGATAGCTGGCCCCAGTAGGGCTCGAGGTTCTTGCGTCGGCTGCGGAACTCGCCTTGCCAGCTGTTCTGCGTGACCAGGGTGGAGCGCGCGTCGAACAGCAGTTCGCTGAGGTTGGCCAGTGCCGGCAGTTCCGGCAGGCGGCGGCCGCGGACTTCGTCGGCGCCGTACTGGGTGATGGCGGTGAAGCTCGGGTTGACGTACTCCACCAGGCCGTCGCGGTCGATCAGCAGGAAGGCGCTGGCGCTCTGCTCGACAGCGCGCTGGAACAGGTGCAGGGCGCTGGAGACGTTGCGCCGCTCGTGGTTCATCAGCACCTGGGCATACTGGTCGGCCAGTTCGCCGGCGAAGGCGATTTCATCGCTCTGCCACATGCGCACTTCGCCGACGTGTTCCAGGCAGAGCACGCCGACCACTTCGCCGCCGACGCGGATGGTGGCGTCGAGCATCGCGCTGATGCCCTGCGGGCGCAGGTAGCGCATGGCCAGTTCCTGGGTGCGCGGGTCCTGCTGGGCGTTGTGGGCGTCGATGGCGCGGCCGCTGTGCACCGCATCGAGGTAATTGGGGAAGTTGCTGGCGTCGATGTCCTGCGGCTTCTCGTACTGGTCGGTGTCGCGGCGGTAGATGGTCACCGCTTCCAGGCGATGGTCCGGGTGCAGGCGCCAGATGCCGGCGCGGGCCACGTCGTAGGCCTCGCAAGCGGCCTGGGCGATCAGTTGCGCGGCTTCGAGCAGCGGGTCGCTGGACAGGTAGCGGTGCCGCGCCAGGCGCACGATGAGGTTCTGCTGGGTGCGCGAGCGCACCAGGTGCTGCAGGTGTTCATCCTGGGAGCGCTGGTACATCTCCAGGGACATCTTCAGGCGGATGTTCTGCGCTTCCAGGTCCAGCAGGCGCGGGTCCAGCTCGGTTTCGTGTTCGTCCGCCTCGGTCTGCAGCAAGTAACCGTGCAGCAGCTGGCGGCCGTGCTGCTGGAAGGACTCGCCGACCTCCAGCACGTTCAGCGTGCCGCGCGGCGAGTGGAGCAGGTAGCGCACCCGGTAGCGGCCGTCCCTGAGCAGTTGCTGCTGCACTTGCTCATGCAGGCGATGGCGCGCCTCTGGCTCCATCAGGCTGGCGTAGGGGGCGTCGAGAATGCCGCAGAGGTCCTGGGCCGGCACGCCGATCTGCCGCTCGCAGCCGGGGTCGAGGAACAGCAGGGTCCAGCTGGGTTCGTTCAGGCGCTCGAAGCGCAGCATCCCGAGCCTCGAAGGGACGGGAAGCTGCGTGACAACCTCGGCCGCCTGACGGCTGGCGGCATCGGGATGACTCTTCATGCGCGGGAGATTTCCAGGGTGCTGGACGAGGTACATGGCCTCGCCCGACTTCTATGGGCGTTGGCAAGATTTGCATGAGGCACGGGGCCATGACAAGCCAAGACTGTATCGGCCGTCACGCAGCGAAGTTGAGTGCGGTGCGGCCGCGAGGCCGAGCCGCCGGTCAGAATCGTGCGGGCAAAAAGAAGCCCCGCCATCCGGCAGGGCTGGAGAGTACGAGCGTGGCGTGCTCGTCGAGAGGAGGGCCGGCGTGGCCGGCCTTTGCAACACTTACAAGAGCAGCACTTACAGCAGCAGGGTGCGGATATCGCCCAGCAGGTCCGACAGACGCTTGGTGTAGCGCGCGGCTGCGGCCCCGTTGATCACGCGGTGATCGTAGGACAGCGACAGCGGCAGCATCAGACGCGGCTGGAAGGCCTTGCCGTCCCATACCGGCTGCATGGTCGCCTTGCTGACACCGAGGATCGCCACTTCCGGCGCGTTGACGATCGGCGTGAAACCGGTGCCGCCAATGTGGCCGAGGCTGGAGATGGTGAAGCAGGCGCCCTGCATGGCGTCGGCGGAGAGCTTCTTGGTGCGCGCTTTCTCGGCCAGTTCGGCGGCTTCGGCGGCGAGTTGCAGGAGGCTCTTCTGGTCGACGTTCTTGATCACCGGGACCAGCAGGCCGTCCGGCGTGTCCACGGCGAAGCCGATGTTCACGTACTTCTTGCGGATCAGCGCCTTACCGCTGGGGGCCAGCGAGCTGTTGAAGTCCGGCATTTCCTTGAGCAGGTGGGCACAGGCCTTCAGCAGGATCGGCAGCACGGTCAGCTTGACGCCAGCCTTCTCCGCCACGGCTTTCTGGGCCACGCGGAAGGCTTCCATCTCGGTGATGTCGGCCGAGTCGAACTGGGTCACGTGCGGCACGTTCAGCCAGCTGCGGTGCAGGTTGGCGGCGCCGACCTGCATCAGGCGGGTCATCGCCACTTCTTCCACTTCGCCGAACTTGCTGAAGTCGACTTCCGGGATCGGCGGGATGCCCGCGCCACCGGTAGCGCCAGCCGGCGCGCCGGATTTGGCGCGCTGCAGTTGTTCCTTGACGAACAGCTGCACGTCTTCCTTGAGGATGCGGCCTTTCGGGCCGGTGCCTTTGACTTCGCTCAGCTCGACGCCGAACTCGCGGGCGACCATGCGCACCGCGGGGCCGGCGTGGACCTTGGCGCCGTCACGGCTGGGCGCGCCCACCGGAGCGGCTTCCGCAGCCTTGGCCGGTGCAGCGGCCGGTGCCGGAGCGGCGGTAGGAGCGGCAGCGGCCGGAGCAGCCGCCGGAGCTGGTTCAGCAGCAGCCGGGGCAGCAGCGCCCGCGACCTTGAGCTTGAGGATCAGGTCGCCGGTGCCGACTTCGTCACCGATCTTGATCGACACGCTCTCCACCACGCCGGCAGCCGGCGAGGGGATTTCCATGCTGGCCTTGTCCGACTCCAGGGTGATCAGCGACTGGTCGGCCTCGACCGTGTCGCCGGCTTTCACCATGACTTCGATGACGTTGGCCTTGCCGGCGGAGCCGATGTCCGGGACGTGGATGTCCTGGACGCTGGCGCCAGCGGCGGGCGCGGCAGCCGGCGCCGGGGCAGCGGCCGGAGCCTCTGCCTTCGGTGCCTCGGCGGCCGGAGCCGGAGCTTCGGCCTTGGGCGCTTCGGCGGCAGCCGAACCTCCCTCGACTTCCAGCTCGAGGATCTCGTCGCCTTCCTTCAGGGTGTCGCCCACCTTGACCTTCAGGCTTTTCACCACACCGGCTTTCGGCGAGGGGATTTCCATGCTGGCCTTGTCGGATTCCAGGGTCAGCAGGCTCTGGTCGGCCTCGACGGTGTCGCCGACCTTGACCAGCAGTTCGATGACTTCACCCTGACCATTGCCGATGTCGGGTACACGAATCAGTTCGCTCATCGTGCCTCTCCTCAGCAGTCCAGCGGGTTGCGTTTTTCGGGGTTGATGCCGAACTTGGCGATGGCCTCGGCCACCACTTTGGGTTCGATATCACCACGATCGGCCAGGGCCTCCAGCGCGGCCAGCACGACCCAGTGGCGGTCGACTTCGAAGAAGTCGCGCAGCTTGCGGCGGCTGTCGCTGCGGCCGAAGCCGTCGGTGCCCAGGACCTTGAATTCCTTGCTCGGAACCCACTGGCGGATCTGCTCGGCGTAGAGCTTCATGTAGTCGGTGGAGGCGATGACCGGGCCCTTGCGGCCGGACAGGCACTCTTCGACGTAGCTCTGCTTGGGCTTCTGACCCGGGTGCAGGCGGTTCCAGCGCTCCACGGCGAGGCCGTCGCGGCGCAGTTCGTTGAAGCTCGGAACGGACCAGACGTCGGCGCCGATGCCGAAGTCTTCGCGGAGGATCTTCGCGGCGGCTTCGACTTCGCGCAGGATGGTGCCCGAACCCAGCAGCTGCACGTGATGCGCGGCGTCCTTCTTGTCCTCATCGAGCAGGTACATGCCCTTGATGATGCCTTCCTCGGCGCCCTTGGGCATGGCCGGCTGGACGTAGTTCTCGTTCATCACGGTGATGTAATAGAAGATGTCCTGCTGCTCTTCGATCATCTGCCGCGAGCCTTCGCGGATGATCACCGCCAGCTCGTAGGCGTAGGTCGGATCGTAGGTGCGGCAGTTCGGGATGGTCGCCGCCAGCAGGTGGCTGTGACCGTCTTCGTGCTGCAGGCCTTCACCGTTCAGGGTGGTACGGCCGGCGGTGCCGCCGATCAGGAAGCCGTGCGCGCGGCTGTCGCCTGCGGCCCAGGCCAGGTCGCCGATACGCTGGAAGCCGAACATCGAGTAGAAGATGTAGAACGGCAGCATCGGCTGGTTGTGCGTGGAGTACGAGGTACCCGCGGCAATCCAGCTGGACATGGCGCCGGCTTCGTTGATGCCTTCCTCGAGGATCTGACCTTTCTTGTCCTCGCGGTAGAACATCACCTGATCCTTGTCGACCGGCTCGTACAGCTGGCCGACGGAGGAGTAGATGCCGAGCTGGCGGAACATGCCTTCCATACCGAAGGTACGGGCTTCGTCCGGGACGATCGGGACGATGCGCGGGCCGAGTTCCTTGTCCTTGACCAACTGCGAGATGATCCGCACGAAGGCCATGGTGGTGGAGATTTCGCGGTCGCCCGAGCCGTCGAGCATGGCCTTGAGGGTTTCCAGCGGGGGAACCGGGACCTGGAAGCTCTTCTCGCGGCGCACCGGCATCACGCCGCCCAGCGCGGCACGGCGGGAAGCCAGGTACTTGGCTTCGGCGCTGCCTTCCTCGGGGCGGTAGAACGGCAGGTTTTCCAGATCGGCATCCTTGATCGGGATGTCGAACTTGTCGCGGAACGACTTCAGGGACTCGACGTCGACCTTCTTGACGTTGTGCGCGATGTTCTTCGCTTCGCCGGAACCTGTGCCATAGCCCTTGATGGTCTTGGCCAGGATGACGGTCGGCTGGCCCTTGTGGTTGACCGCCTGGTGGTAGGCCGCATAGACCTTGTAGGGGTCGTGGCCGCCACGGTTGAGCTTCCAGACTTCCTCGTCGGAGAGGTCCTTGACCATCTCCAGCAGCTCCGGACGCGCACCGAAGAAGTGCTCACGCACGTAGGCGCCGTCTTTGGCCTTGTAGTTCTGGTACTCGCCGTCGATGACCTCGTCCATGCGCTGCTGCAGCAAGCCGGCGGTGTCCTTGGCGAACAGCGGGTCCCAGAAGCGACCCCAGACCACCTTGTTGACGTTCCACTCGGCGCCACGGAACACGCCTTCGAGTTCCTGGATGATCTTGCCGTTGCCGCGAACCGGGCCGTCGAGGCGCTGCAGGTTGCAGTTGATGACGAAGATCAGGTTATCCAGCTTCTCGCGGCCGGCCAGGGAGATCGCGCCCAGGGATTCCGGCTCGTCGCACTCGCCGTCGCCCATGAAGCACCAGACCTTCTGCTTGCCGGCGGGAATGAAGCCGCGGCTTTCCAGGTACTTCATGAAACGCGCCTGGTAGATCGCCTGGATCGGGCCCAGACCCATGGATACGGTCGGGAACTGCCAGAAGTCCGGCATCAGCCAGGGGTGCGGGTAGGAGGACAGGCCGTTACCGTCCACTTCCTGGCGGAAGTTGTTCAGTTGGTCTTCGCTGATACGGCCTTCGAGGAAAGCGCGGGCGTAGACGCCGGGGGAGGCGTGGCCCTGGAAGAACACCAGGTCGCCGCCGTGTTCGTCGGTCGGGGCCTGGAAGAAGTAGTTGAAGCCAACGTCGTACAGGGTCGCCGAGGAAGCGAAGGAGGAGATGTGGCCACCCAGATCCGGGTCGTTCTTGTTGGCCTTCATCACCATCGCCAGGGCGTTCCAGCGCACCAGGGAGCGGATCCGGCGTTCCATGAACAGGTCGCCGGGCATGCGCGCTTCGTGGGTGACCGGGATGCTGTTGCGGTACGGCGTAGTGATGGCGTAGGGCAGTTGGGTGCCGGACCGGCTGGCCAGCTCGCCCATGCGGGTCATCAGGTAATGGGCGCGGTCTTCACCTTCACGGTCCAGGACCGATTCCAGGGCGTCCAGCCATTCCTGGGTTTCGACGGGATCGAGGTCTTGCATGGCTTGCTCCAGGGCGGAAAGGCTTCCAGAATCGGAAGCCAGTAGATCGTTGCCGATAGCTGCGCCAACCTCGTGGGCGACGCGGCGAATTCTTGGAAGTGCTCCGGGGGTACGCCCGGCGGGTTGTAGTTTTACTACAAATCGCCAGCGGATACACCCCTCCGCCAGAAAAAGTTAGTAGTAAAACTACAGGGGCGCGAAAAGACAGGAATGCCGGCGCCTCGCCGACCACTCAGGATAGACCATGAGCCTGCCGTCCCTGGCCGCTTTGCCGGCCACTCTTAAGCCTCTCGCCGAGCGAGCTGAGCAGAATTTTCGCACCGCCATCGCCGCCTCTTCTCCCGAGCAGATCGCCAGCTTCGAAGGCTGGTCCGACGAGCGGCATGCCGATTTCTCCCGCGTCACCGCCGGCAGCGATTTCGTTGCCGAGCAGGTCCAGCGCGATCCTGCCTTTCTATTGGAGCTGGCCGCGACCGGTGAGCTGGAGCGTGGCCTGCAGCCCGGCGAGATGGGGGCGCAGCTGGAAGCGCTGCTGGCCGATTGCGCCGACGAAGACGAGCTGGGTCGCCGCCTGCGCCGTTTCCGTCGACGCCAGCAGGTGCGCATCATCTGGCGCGACCTGAGCCGCCGCAGCGACCTGGCCGGTACCTGTCGCGACTTGTCCGACCTCGCCGACGCCTGCATCGACCAGTCCCTGGCCTGGCTCTATCAGCGCCATTGCCAGCAGTTCGGCGTGCCCATCGGCCATCGCTCGGGGCTGCCGCAGAAGATGATCGTGCTGGGCATGGGCAAACTGGGCGCGGGCGAGCTCAATCTGTCGTCCGACATCGACCTGATCTTCGGTTATCCCGAGGGTGGCGAGACCCAGGGCGCCAAGCGCGCGCTGGATAACCAGGAGTTCTTCACCCGCCTGGGGCAGAAGCTGATCAAGTCGCTGGATGCCATCACCGTCGAGGGCTTCGCCTTCCGCGTCGACATGCGCTTGCGCCCCTACGGCTCCAGTGGTCCGTTGGTACACAGCTTTGCCGCGCTGGAGCAGTACTACCAGGACCAGGGGCGCGACTGGGAACGCTACGCGATGATCAAGGCGCGCGTAGTCGGCGGTGACCAGGAAGCCGGCCAGCGCCTGCTCGAACTGTTGCGCCCGTTCGTCTACCGCCGCTACCTGGACTTCTCCGCCATCGAGGCGCTGCGCACCATGAAGCAGCTGATCCAGCAGGAGGTGCGGCGCAAGGGCATGAGCGAGAACATCAAGCTGGGCGCCGGCGGCATCCGCGAGGTGGAGTTCATCGCCCAGGCCTTCCAGCTGATCCATGGCGGCCGTGACCTCAGCCTGCAGCAGCGGCCGTTGCTGCGCGTGCTGGCGATCCTCGAAGGGCAGGGCTACCTGCCGCCGCAGGTGGTCGCCGAACTGCGCGAGGGCTACGAATTCCTGCGTTACGCCGAGCATGCCCTGCAGGCCATTGCCGATCGGCAGACGCAGATGCTGCCGGAAGACGAGTTCGAGCGTATTCGCGTCGCCTTCATCATGGGCTTCGCCAACTGGTCGGCTTTCCACCAGGCGATCAACCAATGGCGAGAGCGCATCGACTGGCACTTCCACCAGGTAATTGCCGACCCGGATGAAGACGAGGACGGCAAGGTCGATACCACCATTGGTGGCGAGTGGATTCCGATCTGGGAGGAAGCGGTGGACGAGGAGTCCGCCTGCCGCCAGTTCGCCGACACCGGCTTCGCTGAGCCGGCGCTGGCCTGGAAGCGCCTCACTGACCTGCGCCATGGTGCGCAGGTGCGCGCCATGCAGCGCCTGGGACGCGAGCGGCTGGATGCCTTCATGCCGCGCCTGCTGAACATGATCGCCGAGCGCGGGCCGGCCGATGTGCTGCTGGAGCGCACGCTGCCGCTGATCGAAGCAGTGGCGCGGCGTTCGGCTTACCTCGTGCTGCTCACCGAAAACCCCGGCGCGCTGGAGCGCCTGCTGACCCTCTGTGCGGCGAGCCCGATGGTGGCCGAGCAGATTGCCCGCTTCCCGATCCTGCTCGACGAACTGTTGAATGAAGGACGGCTGTTCCGTCCGCCGCAGGCTGCCGAACTGGGCGCCGAGTTGCGCGAGCGGCTGACGCGTATTCCCGCGGACGACCTCGAGCAGCAGATGGAGACTCTGCGCCACTTCAAGCTCGCCCACGGCCTGCGCGTGGTGGCCTCGGAGATCGCCGGCACCCTGCCGTTGATGAAGGTCAGCGACTACCTGACCTGGCTGGCCGAAGCGATCCTCGAGCAGGTGTTGAGCCTGACCTGGGACCAGCTGGTACAACGCCACGGCCGCCCGACCCGGGTGGACGGCACGCCTTGCGATCCGGATTTCATCATCATCGGCTACGGCAAGTCCGGCGGCCTGGAGCTGGGCCACGGTTCGGACCTGGACCTGGTATTCATCCACGACGGCGACCCGCAGAGCGAGACCGACGGCGAGAAGTCCATCGACGGCGCGCAGTTCTACACGCGCCTGGGGCAGAAGATCATCCACTTCCTCACCGCGCAGACGCCCTCGGGCATGCTCTATGAGGTGGATATGCGCCTGAGGCCGAGTGGCGCTTCCGGGCTGCTGGTCAGTTCGCTGCGCGCCTTCGAGGCCTATCAGCTGGGCGAAGCCTGGACCTGGGAGCACCAGGCGCTGGTGCGTGCTCGCGTACTTGCCGGCTGCCAGCGGGTGGCCAGGGCTTTCGAGGCGATCCGCGCGAAGGTGCTGGGCCAGCAGCGCGACCTGGCCGAGCTGCGCAAGGAGGTCAGCGAGATGCGCGCCAAGATGCGCGACAACCTCGGCACCCCGAGCACCGCCGCCGGTACGGCACCGAATGCCTTCGAGGCCGCGGCCCCGTTCGATCTCAAGCAGGATGCCGGTGGTATCGTCGATATCGAATTTATGGTGCAATACGCGGCCCTGGCCTGGTCGTGGCAGCACCCGGAGCTGGTGGAGTTCACCGACAATATCCGCATTCTGGAAGCGCTGGAGCGGGTCGGGTTGATGTCCGGCGAGGATGTCCTGAAGTTGCAGGATGCCTACAAGGCCTACCGGGCGGCGGCGCACCGATTGTCCCTGCAGAAGCAGCCGGGCGTGGTAAGCGGCGACCACTTCCATGCCGAGCGGCGCATGGTGATGCAGATGTGGAAAGCCTTCGAGCTGACCTGATTCGCTGCGATTTCCCTCCCCAGGGCTTTTGAACGATGGAGCCAGCATCCGGCGGGATGGTGATCGCCGGAGCAGGCCGCGCTGCCAGTCGCTTGCGCAGGTCTATAGATGTCAGGAGCAAGGCGTGTGATGCCATTGCGCCAGGTCACAGGGAGTGACGAAATCCGCCCGGCCGGTTTGCCGGCTGGGCTAGACTGCCGGCATTCGATGCTCGGCACCCGACCGTGAGGGCACGCGCTGCACGGCTGGATGAATGGAGTACGGGGAGGCGAGAGCCTCCCCGGTCGTTTCTGGAAAAGGCATGAGAATTCTGATCGTAGGCCCCTCCTGGGTGGGCGACATGGTGATGGCGCAGACACTCTTCCAGTGTCTGAAGCAGCGGCATCCGGACTGCGTGATCGACGTGCTGGCGCCCGACTGGAGCCGGCCGATCCTCGAACGCATGCCCGAGGTGCGCCAGGCCCTGAGTTTCCCGCTCGGCCATGGTGTGCTGGATATCGCCGCGCGCCGGCGCATCGGCAAGTCCCTCAAGGGTCAGTACGACCAGGCCATCCTCCTGCCCAATTCGCTCAAGTCGGCGCTGGTGCCATATTTCGCCGGCATCCCCAGGCGCACCGGCTGGAAGGGCGAAATGCGCTACGGCCTGCTCAACGACATCCGAACGCTCGATAAAGAGCGTTACCCGCTGATGATCGAGCGCTTCATGGCACTGGCTTTCGAGCCGGGTGCCGAGCTGCCGCAACCTTATCCACAGCCGCGCCTGGCCATCGACCCGCAGAGTCGCGAGGCCGCGCTTGCCAAGTTCGGCCTGAGCCTGGACCGCCCGGTGCTGGCGCTGTGTCCCGGCGCCGAGTTCGGCGAGGCCAAGCGCTGGCCGGCTGAGTATTACGCCAAGGTCGCCGAGGTGAAGATCCGCGCCGGCTGGCAGGTGTGGATCTTCGGCTCGAAGAACGATCATCCCGGCGGTGAAGATATCCGCATGCGGCTGATCCCCGGCCTGCGCGAAGAGTCGGTGAACCTGGCCGGCGAGACCGCCCTGGCCGAGGCCATCGACCTGATGTCCTGCGCCGCTGCCGTGGTCACCAACGATTCCGGCCTGATGCATGTGGCTGCCGCACTCAACCGCCCGCTGGTGGCGGTCTACGGTTCCACTTCGCCGCAGTTCACCCCGCCGCTGGCCGACCAGGTGGAAATCGTCCGCCTGGGCCTGGACTGCAGCCCGTGCTTCGATCGTGTGTGCCGCTTCGGCCACTACAACTGCCTGCGCGAACTCAAGCCGCGGCCAGTGATCGAGGCGCTGGACCGACTGGTTGCCGACCCGGTGGACGTGGAAAGCGCCGAATGAGGGTCCTGCTGATCAAGACCTCGTCCCTGGGCGATGTCATCCATACCCTGCCGGCGTTGACCGACGCCGCCCGCGCCATCCCCGGCATCCAGTTCGATTGGGTGGTTGAGGAAGGCTTCGCCGAGATTCCTGCCTGGCATCCGGCCGTGGCCCAGGTGATCCCGGTGGCGATCCGTCGCTGGCGCAAGAACCTCTGGCAGACTCTCAAGAGCGGCGAGTGGAGCCGCTTCAAGCGTCGCCTGAAGGAGGTCGACTACGACCTGGTGATCGACGCCCAGGGCCTGCTCAAGAGCGCCTGGCTGACCCGCTACGTGCGCCGTCGTACTGCGATCGCCGGGCTGGACCGGGAGTCGGCCCGCGAGCCGGCTGCCAGTCGCTTCTATAACCGCACCTATCCGGTCGCCTGGGGCCAGCACGCCGTCGAGCGTGTGCGCCAGTTGTTCGCCCAGGCGCTGGATTACCCGTTGCCCGCTGGCACCGGCGATTACGGCCTGGATCGCAATCGCCTGCTGGACGCGGTGGAGACCGAGCCCTACCTGGTATTCCTGCATGGCACCACCTGGGTGACCAAGCATTGGCCGGAGGTCTACTGGCGTGAGCTGGCCCAGCGTATGGGCGAACGCGGCTGGAAAGTCCGCCTGCCCTGGGGCAACGAAGCCGAGCGGCAGCGCGCCGAACGGCTGGCCGAAGGCTTGGAAAACGCCTCGGTGCTCCCCAGATTAAGCCTTGCCGGCATGGCCAAGGTGCTGGCCGGCGCCTCCGCCTGCGTGGCGGTCGACACCGGACTCGGACACCTGGGCGCGGCCCTGGACGTGCCGACGCTTTCGCTGTTCGGCCCGACCAATCCCGGTCTCACCGGCGCCTACGGGCGTTCGCAGGTGCACCTGGCCAGTGACTGGCCTTCGTGCACGCCCTGCCTGCAGAAGACCTGCACCTACCAGCCGACGGCCGAAGACAAGCGCCAGTTCGACCTGCGGCATGAACAGCCTCTGTGCTTCACGCGGCTGAACCCGCAGCGCGTGTCGACCCAGCTGGAGGCACTGCTGCTGGCCCCGGAGACGCTTCGATGACCCTGGCTTTCGTCCTCTACAAATATTTCCCGTTCGGCGGGCTGCAGCGCGATTTCATGCGCATCGCCCTGGAGTGTCAGAAACGTGGCCACTCCATCCGCGTCTACACGCCGATCTGGGAAGGCGAGGTGCCGTCCGGCTTCGATGTGCGCGTGGCGCCGGTGAAGTCCTTATTCAACCATCGCCGCAACGAGAAATTCAGCGCCTGGCTGGCGGCGGACCTCGCGCGCTCGCCAGTGGATCGGGTGATCGGCTTCAACAAGATGCCCGGCCTGGACGTCTATTACGCCGCTGACGGCTGCTTCGAGGACAAGGCGCAGACCCTGCGCAATTCCTTCTACCGTCGCTGGGGCCGCTACAAGCACTTCGCCGATTACGAGCGCGCGGTGTTCGCCCCGGAATCGAAGACCGAGATCCTGATGATCTCCGAGGTTCAGCAGCCGCTGTTCATCAAGCATTACCGCACGCCCGCGGCGCGCTTCCACCTGCTGCCCCCGGGCATCGCCCAGGACCGCCGCGCACCGGCCAACGCCGGCGAGATTCGCGCCGAGTTCCGCCGCGAGTTCAAGCTGGCCGAGGATGACCTGCTGCTGGTGCAGATCGGCTCCGGCTTCAAGACCAAGGGCCTGGACCGCAGCCTCAAGGCGCTGGCATCGCTGCCGCGTTCGCTGCGCAAGCGCACCCGCCTGATCGCCATCGGCCAGGACGATCCCAAGCCATTCCTGCTGCAGGTGAAGGCGCTGGGCCTGTCGGACAACGTACAGATTCTCAAGGGGCGCAGCGATATCCCGCGCTTCCTGCTCGGCGCCGACCTGCTGATCCACCCGGCGTACAACGAGAACACCGGTACCGTGCTGCTGGAAGCGCTGGTGGCCGGGCTGCCGGTGCTGGTCACCGACGTCTGTGGCTATGCCCATTACATCGACGAAGCGAAAGCCGGTCGTGTGGTGCCGTCGCCCTTCGAGCAGGAGCGCCTGAACGGCATGCTCCAGAAGATGCTGGAAGACGATGCCGCGCGTGCCGACTGGTCGCGCAATGGCCTGGCCTACGCCGATAGCGCCGACCTCTACAGCATGCCGCAGCATGCCGCCGACGTGATCCTGCGGGGGCATGAATGAACGCTTTGGCTCTCGTAGGAGCGAGCTTGCTCGCGAAGCATTTCCCGGCATGCCGCAGTGTCATGCGGGTTCGCGAGCACGCTCGCTCCTACAAAGGCGCTGCCCATGAAGCTTGAGCTGCACGAACCGTTCAAAAGCCTCTGGGCCGGCAAGGACCCGTTCGCCGAAGTCGAGCGCTTGCAGGGCAAGGTCTATCGCGAGCTGGAAGGCCGCCGCACGCTGCGTACCGAAGTCGACGGGCGCGGTTTCTTCGTGAAGATCCACCGCGGCATCGGCTGGGGCGAGATCGTCAAGAACCTGTTCAGCGCCAAGCTCCCGGTGCTCGGCGCGGGCCAGGAGCAGCGTGCCCTGGAGCGCCTGCACCAGGCCGGCGTGGCGACCATGACCTCGGTGGCCTATGGCGAGCGTGGCGGCAATCCTGCCAGCCAGCATTCCTTCATCGTCACCGAGGAACTGGCGCCGACCACTGACCTGGAAGTGCTGTCGCTGGACTGGCTGCAGCAGCCGCCGCAGCCGCGCTTGAAGCGCGCGCTGATCGCCGAGGTGGCGAAAATGGTCGGCACCATGCACCGCGCCGGGGTCAACCACCGCGACTGCTACATCTGCCACTTCCTGCTGCACACCGATCGCCCGATCAGCGCCGATGACCTGCGCCTGTCGGTGATCGATCTGCACCGCGCCCAGACCCGCGCCGCCACGCCACGCCGCTGGCGCAACAAGGACCTGGCGGCGCTGTATTTCTCGGCGCTGGACATCGGCCTTACGCGCCGTGACAAATTGCGCTTCCTGCGTGGTTACTTCCTGCGCCCGCTGCGTGACATCCTCCGCGAGGAGGCTGCGTTGCTGGCGTGGATGGAGCGCAAGGCAGCCAAGCTCTACGACCGCAAGCAACGTTATGGAGACCTGCTCTGATGGCCGGCTGGGTACTCGAAGCCGACTACCAGCATCTCGCCGCCGAATTCGGCAGCCTGGATGCCGTGTTCGCCCTTGAAGGCGAGCGCATCACCAAGGATGCGATGTCCGACGTGGTGCGCGTGGAGCGCGACGGTGTGCGTTATTACGTCAAGCGCTATCGCAAGCCGGGCAAGGGCTTGCGTCGCTATCTGCCGCGCCCGCGGGTGAAGGCCGAGTGGCAGAACCTCAAGCAGTTCGCCAAGTGGGGCATACCGACCGCGCAAGTGGTGGCCTATGGCCTGGAGCGCGTCAACGGTGGCTTCTCCCGCGGCGCAATCATTACCCGCGAGCTGGTGGGCACCGAAGATCTGCACGCCCTGGCCCGGCGCGACGATCCGCGCCTGAAGGATCGCGCCTGGGTCGAACATGTCATGCGCCAGCTGGCCGGCTATACGCGAACCATGCATGACCACCACTTCACCCACAACGACCTGAAGTGGCGCAACATTCTGGTGGATGGAAACGGCACGGTGTACTTCATTGATTGCCCGATTGGCGATTTCTGGATCAGCTTCATGCTGCGCTACCGGATCACCAAGGACCTGGCCACGCTCGACAAGGTCGCCAAGTACCACCTTTCCTACACGCAGCGCCTGCAGTTCTATCTGCTCTACCGGCGCCGCGAGCGATTGAATGCATCGGACAAGCAACGTGTCCGGCAGATCGTCCATTTCTTCGAGGGACGCGAGTGAAGGATTTCATTGCTGAGGACGACCAGGCTCTGCTGGAAAGCAACGGACTGGCCGATTTCGACGCCCTCTGGGACCTGCAACTGGTGGCCGTGGATGAGCCCAACACCGAGCGCGGTGGCTGGAGCAGTGTGTACCGCCTGGAGCTGGATGGCACCGCCTACTACCTCAAGCGCCAGAGCAACCACCTGACCCGCAGCCTGAAGCGCCCGCTGGGCGAGCCAACCTTCAGCCGCGAGTTCCGCAATATCCAGCGCTACCATCAGCTCGGCATCCCCTCCATGCAGGCGGCCTTCTTCGGTGCGCGGCAGATCGGCGGCGAGCGCCGCGCAATCCTCATGACCCGCGCCCTGGACGGCTGGCGTGACCTGGACAGCCTGCTGCAAGGCTGGTCGAACCTGCCCGCCGAGCGCCGCCAGGCCATCCTGCGCGCCTGCGGCATGCTCGCCCGGCGCCTGCATGAAGCCGGGCAGATGCACGGCTGCTTCTATCCCAAGCACATCTTCCTGCGGGAAACCGACGACGCTTTCGAGGCGACCCTGATCGACCTGGAGAAGACCCGCCCGCTGTGGTTCGGCCAGCGCGACCGCGTGCGCGACCTCGAACCGCTGCTGCGCCGCGCGCCGGACTGGAACGAGAGCGACGTGCGCCACCTGCTCGCCGCCTATCTGGGCACCGCTTCCAGCGGCCCGGAGGTCGACGACTGGTACCGCCGCCTCGGCGCGCGCCGCAAGAAGAAGGAAAACCGCGCATGAGGTTGTCCGCCCTGCGCGATGCCGGCCGTGCCCCGGCGCTGCCCCTGCGCATCGAGCTGGAAGATGGCGCCGGCCCGGCCGAACTGCGCCTGGACAACCTGTTGCGGGTACTGCCTGGGCAGCGCTACGTTGCTGCGGCCAATTGGCGCGGCCGTCCGGTGCTGGCCAAGCTGCTGGTCGGTGGCAAGGCAGCGCGACACTTCCAGCGTGAGCGCGACGGCGTGCGCCTGCTCGCCGAGCAAGGCCTGACTACGCCGGCATTGCTGGCCGACGGGCTGAAGGACGGCGAGGGCGGCTGGTTGCTCTTCGAGTTCCTCGACAATGCCCAGAGCCTCTGGGACGCCTGGCGTGCCGTGGAAGGCGAGCCGCTGCTGTCCGACGGGCAGAGCGCCGTCATTGCCGAAGCGCTGACGGCCATCGCCCAGCTGCACGCCAAGGGCCTGTGGCAGGAAGACCTGCACCTGGACAACCTGCTGCGCCACGCCGGCAAGCTGTACCTGATCGACGGTGCCGGCATCCGCGCGGAAACACCCGGTCAGCCGCTGTCGCGCAAGCATGTGCTGGAAAACCTCGGGGTGTTCTTTGCCCAGTTGCCGGCCAGTCTCGATCCGTTCCTCGAAGAGCTGCTGATCCACTATCTGTTGGCCAACGGCGAGCACGCGCTGCCGCTGGAGGCGCTGCAGAAGGAAATCGCCAGGGTTCGGCGCTGGCGCGTCGGCGACCTGATGAAGAAGATCGCCCGCGACTGCAGCCTGTTCAGTGTGTTCAAGGGCCCGTTCGGCCTGCGCGCGGTGCGTCGCGAGGAGGAGGAGGGCCTGCAGCCGCTGCTGGCCGACCCCGACGCGTTCATCGCCAGGGGGCACCTCTACAAGACCGGCGGCGCCGCGACAGTCGCCAAGGTCGAGCTGAATGGCCGGCCACTGGTCATCAAGCGTTACAACATCAAGAACCTGCTGCACTGGTTCAAGCGCTTCTGGCGTCCCAGCCGCGCCTGGGGCGCGTGGCGCGAGGGGCACCGCCTGGCCTTCCTCGGCATCGCCACGCCGCGTCCGCTGGCGGTCATCGAGCGCCGCTGGCTCTGGCTGCGTGGCCCGGCCTTCCTGATTACCGATTACCTGGCGGGTCAGGATATAATCGACCGTTTCAAACCCTACCTGGAGCAACAGGCAGGGGGCGGCCTGCCGCCGGAGACAGACCTTGCAGCCCTGGACAGACTGTTCGCGGCGCTGGTGCGCGAGCGCATCAGCCACGGCGACCTGAAGGGGCACAACCTGTTCTGGCAGGAGCAGGGCGAAGGCGGGCAGTGGTCGTTGATCGACCTCGATGCCATGCAGCGCCACTCGCGAGAAGCGAGCTTCGCCCGCGCCTATGCCCGCGACCGTGCGCGTTTCCTGCGCAACTGGCCAGAGGGCAGCGCACTGCACCGGCTGCTCGACGAACGTTTACCGCGGGTGCCCGGCACCCGCCCAGATGAAAGAGGCTAGACCCTGTGGCATTGACCATCCTCGGCCTGTCCGGCGCCGTAAGCCATGACCCTTCCGCCGCCCTGTACATCGACGGCAAGCTGGTCGCGGCCGTCGAAGAAGAGCGCTTCGTCCGCGACAAGCACGCGAAGAACCGCATGCCCTACGAGTCGGCCAAGTTCTGCCTGGAACAGGCCGGGATCAAGCCGTCGGACGTTGACGTGGTGGCCATTCCCTTTGCCCCCATCAGCATCTTCGACAAGGCCCGCTGGCACTACGCCAAGCGCTACGCCTATGCGCCCGACCGTGCGCTGGACGCCATCCTGCTCGGCAACCGTCGCTACCACCGCTACTACAAGCGTATCCAGTGGTGCCTGCAGCAGCTGGGCTTCGACCTGAAGAAGGTCAAGATCCAGCCGGTCGAGCACCACCTGGCCCACGCCTCCAGTGCCTACCACTGCTCGGGCTTCAAGGAGAAGACGGCGATCCTCGGGATCGACGGCAAGGGCGAGTACGCCACCACCTTCTTCGGCTACGGCGAGAACGGCAAGATCCACAAGATCAAGGAGTTCTACGATCCGGACTCCCTGGGCGGCCTGTACGGTGCGATCACCGAGTACCTCGGCTTCGACATGCTCGACGGCGAGTTCAAGGTCATGGGCATGGCGCCCTACGGTGACGCCAGCAAGTACGATTTCTCGCGTCTGGCCAAGTTCGAGAACGGCGAGCTGACCATCAATACCGACTACGCCAACGTCATCGGCTTCCGTCGCTACAAGGAAAAGGGCAAGGGCTACTACTTCTCGCCCAAGCTGATCGAATGGCTCGGCCCGAAGCGTGAAGGCGACATCGCCGACGATCCGTACATCCACTATGCCGCCAGCATCCAGGCTCTGTTCGAGAAACTGGCGCTGGAGATGATGGATTACTACCTGGGCGACATCATCCGTGAAACCGGCAAGGTCGCCTTCGCCGGCGGTTGCGCGCTGAACGTCAAGCTCAACCAGAAGATCATCGCCCGTCCCGAGGTCAAGGAGCTGTACGTGCAGCCCGCGGCCAGCGACGCCGGCACCGCGGTTGGCGCCGCCGCCTATGTCTCCTGGGAGCGTGGCGTGCCGGTCGAGAAGATGGAGCACGTCTACCTCGGCCCGGAATACAGCAACGAAGACGTCATTGCCGCCTGTGCCCGTCACGAGGCCAAGCCGCAGTGGCGCAAGATCGACAACGTGCCCGAGCACATCGCCAAGGTGCTGGTCGAAGGCAACCCGGTGGCCTGGTTCCAGGGCCGCATGGAGTTCGGCCCGCGTGCCCTGGGCGGCCGCTCGATCATCGGTTGCCCGAGCATCGCCGGCGTGGCCGATCGCATCAACGCGCAGATCAAGTTCCGCGAGCGCTGGAGGCCCTTCTGCCCGTCGATGCTGGATACCGTCGGCCCGCAGATGTTCAAGATCGACCACCCGGCGCCGTTCATGACCTTCACCTTCGAGGTCAACGAGGAGTGGAAGACCCGCGTGCCGGAAGTCGTCCATGAAGACGGCACCTCGCGTGCCCAGGTCCTCAAGCGCGAGTTCAACCCGCGCTACTACGACATGATGAAGGAGCTGGAGAAGCTCACCGGTAATGGCGTGGCGCTCAACACCTCGCTGAACCGCCGTGGCGAGCCGATGATCTGCTCGCCGACCGATGCGCTGAACATGTTCTACGGCTCGGACCTGCAGTACCTGATCATGCAGGACATCCTGGTAGTCAAGGAAGGCACCGCCGTCAGCCAGGCGGACTGAGTCCGCCAGGCTGTTTCCAGCCGGCTCCGCCAGGGGCCGGTTTCCATGTCGGGAAGACACGTCGTGAAAGTGATGTTGATGGTGATGGACGAGCAGAGGGTCATCCTCGATCGTCTTTATGAGGTCATCCAGAGCAATTGCTCCGAGTGCGAGATTCATCGCCTGAGCAAGGCGCAGCAGATGAACCTGGGACCCTACCTCATCGCCGCCGATTACCGTCGTTTCGACCGGATCGTGATCTTCTCGCGCCTCAAGCGCATGGTGCCCCAGCTCGCCGTGCTGCGCTGCCTGCCCAACCTGGTGATCCTCGAGCACGACGCCTACCAGAACTACATGCCTGGCAGTAAGTATCGCGGCAAGTACTCGGCGCTGCTGCACAAGCTTCCGGGGGCGCGCATCCTCGTGTCGGGCGCACTGGTGGCCCAGCGGCTGGCGGACGAAGGGATCGACGTGCGTTTCGTCTCCAAGGGCTATGACGAGGAGATGCTGCGCAATATCGGCAGCGAACGCGATATCCCGGTCGGTTTCCTCGGCAGCCTGAAGAGCAGCGAGTACAGCCAGCGCAAGGACATGCTGGAGAGCATCGCCGAGCGCGTGCCGATGCTCATCACCCGCACCGCTTCCGGGGCGGAGTATCTGCAGACGCTCAACCGTATCGCGATCTTCGTCAGCGCCGATATCGGCATGGGCGAGTTCATGATCAAGAACTTCGAAGCCATGGCCTGTGGTTGCGTCCTGCTGGCCTGGAGCCAGGGCGAGGAAGACCGCCTGCTGGGCTTCGAGGACATGCGCAACGTGGTGTTCTATCGCTCGGTCGACGAGGCGGTGGAGCGCATTCAGCAGCTCCAGGCAGACCCTGAGCTGGCCGCGCGGATTGCCCGGGCCGGCCAGGCCTTCGTCGAGGAGCGCTACACCTTCGCCCGGGTGGGCAAGGATCTGGCGGCCGCCATCGCCGAACCCCTGCACGGTTGGTCCATGCCCGGGGCGCTGACCCGCTGGTGGGCGCGTATGCGCTTCGGCTTTGCCGTCGAGGCGAAAGGTCGATCGTGAGCCGGAGTAGTCATACCGCGGAATGGGTTGAAGACAACCTGCCGCCGGAGCTGAGGGCTGTCCTCGGTTGCGCCGAGCGAGTCATCCTGGTCGCGAACAACCCGGCGATCAGCGCCAGGGATTTCGAGGCGTTGGCGCTTGGCCCGCGCGATGTCGTGGTGAGCTTCAATACGGCGGTCAAGGCCGAGTTGCTGAGCGCCGAGACGGTCAACGTATTCGTCCATGGCTACCACGGGCAGGACTTCCATTTCTTCGGATTGCCGTGCCGCCCTTGCATCACGAGGCTGTTCGAGCAGTCACCGCAGCGCTGCTTCAGCCTGCTGGTGGGAGTGGTCAACCCGATGTCGGCGCTGCCGCGGGTGGCGATCTACGAGGACCGCATCCCATTGCCCAGCCTGCTCGACTACCCCCGCATACGCCCCAGCGGCAAGCCATTCGCCGGCCCTTCCACCGGGTTCAACGCCATGGTGCTGTTCGACTGGTTGCGCGGCAGGCCCGGTTACTCCTACGAGTTGCTCGCCCTGGGCTTTTCCAACGAAGCGGGCACTCTCTGGAAAGGGCATGCGTGGGACTACGAGCGCGCCTGGATGCAGGCTTCCCGCGTGCGTGTAATTGCCCTGGAGAACACCGGCAAGCGCTGGTGGTGGCCTTGGCGTCCTGGAGGCAGGAAAGGTCAATGAGCGGCTGTCAGTCGAACTTTTTCAGCGGAGTCGGGCTGTGAAGATTGCCGTCGCCTTCTTTGGTATTCCACGCAATTCCGATCTGTGTTTTCCGCAGATTCAGCGCAACGTCCTGCAGGCTCTGCCGGCCGACGCGCAGGTGTCGTGCTTCTACCATCTCTATCGCCTGCAGCAGGTGTTCAACCCCCGTTCCGGCGAGGCGGGTGTGCTGGACGAGGAGAACTTCGCTCCTTTCCAGGGAATGACCGGTCTGATCGAAGAGCCGGAGCTTTGCCTCGAGCGTTGGAATTTCGAAGCGATAAAGCAGCGCGGGGATACCTGGAAGGATGATTTTCGCTCCATCCGCAACCTGATTCACCAGCTCAATTCCCTGCACCAGGTGACTTCGCTGCTGGCGCCGACGGATCCGGACTTCGTCGTGTATGTCCGTCCGGATATCTTCTTCCACGACCCGTTGCCAGGCTATGTGTTCGATCAGCCACAGCGGCGCCGCAAGAACGTCTATGTGCCGAACTGGCAGTGGTGGGGCGGGCTCAACGACCGCTTTGCCATCTGTGGTCGCGAGATGTACCGGGCCTACGGCTGCCGGGCCGAGGAAATGCTGAACTTCTGTGATGCAAGCGGACGCTCGCTGCACTCCGAGCGCCTGCTGAAGTTCGCCTTGCAGCGCCACGGCGCGCGGGTCTGCCTGATGGATACCACTGCCTCGCGGGTGCGCATCGACGGGCAGTTCGCCGAGGAGCCGTTCTCACCCAAGCGCTCCATGGGCAAGCGCGAGAATCGCTACTTCCACAAGGGCGCACGGCTGCGCACCTGGCTGGACAGGTACGGCATTCTCTAGGTTCTGCGGCTGAAGGCCCGGAGCGGGCCGGGTATCCGCTGAACCTGCCCGGCCCGGTCGGGTCGAGCAGGTTGCAAGGTTCTACTTGGCGACTTTCTTCCTGCGCTTGGCATTGAGCCAGAGGCGCAGCGCCTTGCGCGTATAGGACAGCTTGAAAACGACTCGCCAATCGCGCTTGAGGGCCATGCGGAAGAAGTGTTTGGCCGAAGGGTCGTCGTCCGTCAGGTAGGCTTCGCGGAACAGCGACAGGCAGCGTTGCGTGTAATAGGCCTTGCTCAGCCGCTGCCAATCGCCATCGAGGCGTCGGAAGACTTCCTCGACCAGCTCCACCCCGATCTGCTTCGAGTAGTGGAACTGGTGGCGCAGGCTGTCATCGTGGCGGTGGATGGTCGCCAGGGGTTTTTCCAGGATGGTGCAGGGATAACTGGCCAGCACCTGCGCAAACACCGGGATGTCCTCGGCATTGCGGAAGTTCTCCGGATACAGGCCGCGCTCGAACACCTCCCGATGCATGACGCAGGCACCGTTGGAGAGGTTGATGTTCTTGTCGATGAGATAGCCGCGCACCCGTTCCTGCGGCGTCTGCGGCAGCGCCTGGGGCGTGCGCTCGACCGTTCGACCGCAGGTCTTTGCCAGGTAGCCACCAATCACCATGCGGCTGTGCGGGAACTGTTCGATGTGCTGGCGCGCGGCTCGCAGGGCCCCGGGTGCCATTTCATCGTCGGCGTCGAGGAAGATCAGGTAGTCCCCTCGGGTTTCGGCAATTCCGCGATTGCGCACGCTGGCGAGCCCGCCGTTTTCCTTGCGCAGGCTGCGGAAATTGCCGAACTGGTGATGAAGGGCCTCGATCAGCGCCGGCGTATCGTCCGAGGAGCCATCATCGATGATCAGCAGCTCGCTGTGCTCATCCAGTTGAGCGGCGACGGATTCGACCGCGCGGCGAAGCACGTGCGCATAGTTGTACGCGGGAATTACAACGCTGATCAGTGGTCTTGCTGTCATGAGAAGAGCGTCATTGCGTAGCTGTCCATCCACTAGCTGGCATCAGAATATGCGAGGCTGCGATCTGCTCCGGGGCATTCGTCACAGCAAATTCAAGTTAAGTCGCAGTGCCTTGTGCCTGCTTGGCCCTGGAGTGACTCGACGCGAGCGCTGCTGCACAAGTTGTTCCGGGGCGACGAATAGTATCCTGTTGAAAGACTTGTATCCAAGGTTCTACAGACGGTCAGATGCGCTTGTGGCGTTCTCCCCGGAAAACCTGTGCCCAGCGTCGTTTCGGCGTCTCAGGCGAGGGAGAGTGCTTGGTCCGGGTTGATTCTTTGAGCAGGAAACTGCTGAATGCTGCCTTTCTGGTGATTCATATCCGAGATGAAGGGTTTCATGGGTAGTCATGTAGTCGGGCGTTCGTTTTTTTCCACGGCCAGCGAAGGAAAGCTGCTGTGGTGCGTTTTCCTTGCCAGCCTCGTTTTGTCATTGATTGCATCCCTCTGCAACCCGATCATCGGGCGTGATGCAGCGCTGTACATGGATCTGGCGGGCATCTACCAGCAGCAGGGTGTCACCGGGGCGTTACAGCGCTTCGACTGGCCCTGGTTCTCCGTGCTGCTGGGCCTGACCAGCCAACTGACGGGCTTGAGCTTCGAACTGCTCGCCCGGGTGTTCTGCGAGTTGCTCACTGCGCTCGCCTGTGTTGCCTGCGTCGACCTGGTCCGGCGCACTCGCCCGGAAGTCCTACCCTGGGCCTGCCTCGCCGTGCTGGCGGTCCCGGCATTCAACGAGTATCGCGGTGACATCCTGCGGGAGAACGGTTTCTGGGCGTTCTCGCTGATCGGCCTGTGCTACATGCAGAGCTGGCTGCAACAGCGCCGCCCGCGCAGTTTGTTATTGGCCGGCCTGGCTATCGTCCTGGCGGCGGCGTTTCGCTTCGAGGCCGTCTACCTGCTGCTGATCGTGCCGCTGGTGGAGGTGTTCAAGGCTCGCGGGGATGATCCTGTGCGTCGTGGTTTGCGCTTCGCCACCGGCGTTGCGTTGGTGGGCGCGGGCGCCGCTGCGTTGCTCTGGGCCAGCCGGCATGGCCTGTTGCCCCAGGGACGAGTGGCGGACCTGGTGGGCTACCTGAACCTGTCGGGCGTCTGGCATAACTTCTACGTGTTCGCGGATGGCGTGGCGAGGGCGATGCCCTTCGAGTATGCCCGTGACAGTGCTCCGCAGATCATCTTCTTCGGCCTGCTGGGTTACGTGGCGAGCAAGGTGCTCAGTGCCTTTGGCGTGCTGCTGGTGCCGCTGCTCGTGGGCACCGCTGCGCAGTGGCGCGAGCGGGAAAGCCGCTGGCTGCTGCTGGATCTCGCTGCCTTTGGCTACATCGCGTTGTTGCTGGTTTTCACCTTGAGCCACCTGTTCCTGTCGAGCCGCTACGTGGCCTTCGCCGCGTTCCTCCTGTTGCCGCGGGTTGCCTGGGGGCTGAGCCTGATGGCGCAGCGCTGGCCGCGCATCCGGATTGCCCTGGTGACGATCCTGGTGCTGATGGCCGTGGCTAACGTGGTGTCGTTTTCTGCGCCCAAGACACACTTGCGCGACGCCGGTCACTGGGTAGGCGAGCACCTGCCGAAGACGGCGCGTGTCTTTCAGGATGACAATCGGGTGAGTTACTACGCCGGCTGGGGGTATGGCCGCGAGGGGCTGGAGAGCGATCAGGCGCTGGCGCTGACCGGCAATGGTGCCTACGAGTACTTCGTGCTGGATCTCAAGCGCAAGGCCAGCGAGCAGTTGCCGGCGCTGGAAAAGCGCGGGCTGGTGCCGCTCGCGACCTTCCACAATCGCAAGGGCGAGACTTATGTCGTCCTGCGTCGAGCTGGTGCACAGCAGCCCTGACTAGGGCTGTTGCAGCGTTTGCTCCAGTGAGCCGGGCGGCCAGGGCATGGCGCTGGCCTGCCGATAGCCCTGGCAGAGCTGTGCCCCGCCGTCCGCCAGCAGCCATGCCCTGTCCTGCGTGTAGCGCAGCATATGGGCGAAGTTGCGTTTGCGCTGCAGTCGGTTCAGCGCCCGGCGCTGGGTCTTCATGTCCGCTATGTCGATCAGGCCCAGTTCGCCCTCGGGGGTCTGCACGACGTTGCCCAGGTGCAGCGAGCGGAAATACACCCCGCAGTCGTGCAGCCTGGCGATGAGCGAGCCGAGTTGCTGGCGCAGTTGCTCGTCAGTCTGGCTGGCGCTGATCAACTGGCGCAGGGTCAGGCCGGGCAGCGGCTGGTAGTGCACGACGTCGCGGGCGATATCGGTGATGCGATGGACACCGATGATCTGCGGGCAGGGCACTCCCAGCTTGTGCAGCGTGCTGGCGTTGTCGGCGAATCGCTGCGCATAGGGATAGAACGCCGCGGAAGAGATCAGGCGCTTGCGGCGGAACAGTTTGAGGAAGTTGCCATCGGCCAGGCGCAGGACCTTGTCGCCATGCTTGTCGGCTTCCACAACCTGGGCGCCAGCGCGCAGCGATTCGTAAGCGGAGAGAGCGAGGTCTTGCATAACGGGTCCCTGAACGGTAGCCGGCTATAGTAGCCTAGCCGCCGGGCAAACGAGAGCGCTGTGTTATAATCCCCGACCTTTTAAGCGTGCGATTCCTCCATGTCCGGTAAAGAACCCCAGGCACCTTCGAGCCTGAAGATCTACTTCCGACTGCTGACCTATGTGCGCCCGTACATCGGGATGTTCCTGCTCAGCATCGTCGGCTTCCTGATCTTCGCCGCGACCCAGCCGATGCTGGCGGGCATCCTCAAGTACTTCGTCGATGGTCTCGCCCATCCGGATGCCAAGCTGTTCCCCAACGCCCCCTGGGCCTGGTTGCGCGACCTCTCGCTGCTCTATGCGGTACCGCTGCTGGTGGTACTGATCGCCGTCTGGCAGGGCATCGGCTCGTTCCTCGGCAACTACTTCATCGCCAAGGTTTCCCTGGGCCTGGTCCAGGATCTGCGCATCGCCCTGTTCAATAACCTGCTGACGCTGCCCAACCGCTATTTCGACAGCAACAACTCGGGCCATCTGATCTCGCGCATCACCTTCAACGTGACCATGGTCACTGGCGCCGCCACCGACGCCATCAAGGTGGTGATCCGTGAGGGGATGACCGTGGTCTTCCTGTTCCTCTCGCTGCTGTGGATGAACTGGAAGCTCACCCTGGTGATGCTGGCGATCCTGCCGATCATCGCCGTGATGGTGACCAGTGCCAGCCGCAAGTTCCGCAAGCAGAGCAAGAAGATCCAGGTGGCCATGGGCGACGTGACCCATGTGTCCTCCGAAACCATCCAGGGCTACCGCGTGGTCCGCAGCTTCGGCGGCGAGACCTACGAGCGCCAGCGCTTCCAGAATGTCACCAGCGAGAACACCAAGAAGAACCTGCGCATGAACAAGACCTCGGCGATCTACACGCCGATGCTGCAGCTGGTGATCTACAGTGCGATGGCTGTGCTGCTCTACTTCGTGCTGCTGTTGCGCGGGGATGCCACAGTCGGTGACCTGGTGGCGTACATCTCCATGGCGGGCCTGCTGCCCAAGCCGATTCGCCAGTTGTCGGAAGTCAGCTCCACCATCCAGAAGGGTGTGGCGGGTGCGGAGAGCATCTTCGAGCAACTCGACGAGACGCCCGAAGTGGACAACGGCACCCTGGAGCGCGATCGCGTCAAGGGCCGACTGGAAGTGAAGAACCTCAGCTTCACCTACCCGGGTACCGAGCGAAAGGTCCTGAACGAGCTGAACTTCAGCGTCGAACCGGGCCAGATGGTGGCGCTGGTCGGCCGTTCCGGTAGCGGCAAGTCGACCCTGGCCAATCTGATCCCGCGCTTCTATGACCACAGCGAAGGGCAGATCCTGCTCGATGGCACGGACGTCGAAGACTACAAGTTGAGCAACCTGCGCCGCCACATCGCCCTGGTGACCCAGCAGGTCAACCTGTTCAACGACAGCGTGCTCAACAACATCGCCTACGGCGACCTCGCCAGCAGGCCGCGCGAGGCGGTGGAAAAGGCCGCCGAGGACGCCTTCGCCCGCGAGTTCATCGACCGCCTGCCCGAAGGCTTCGACACCGAAGTCGGCGAGAACGGCGTGATGCTCTCCGGTGGCCAACGCCAGCGCCTGGCGATTGCCCGCGCGCTGCTCAAGGATGCGCCGGTGCTGATCCTCGACGAGGCCACCTCGGCGCTGGATACCGAGTCTGAGCGGCACATCCAGGCCGCCCTGGAGAAGGTCATGGAAGGCCGCACCACGCTGGTCATCGCCCACCGCCTGAGCACCATCGAGGCGGCGGACCTGATCCTGGTGATGGACCAGGGGCAGATCGTCGAGCGCGGTACTCACGCTCAGCTGATTGCCCAGAACGGCTACTACGCCCGCCTGCACGCCCGTCAGTTCGCCGACGATCCGGTCGATGGCAATGAGCTGAGCGTCGAGCAGCCGGTATGACGATGGTGCGGATTTCCCAGGCATGCTGAACCGACTGCGATTCTTCCGCGAACGCGGCTGGACGCCCATCGCGGCGGCCGACTATGCCGCCGCCTGGCAGCGCTTCGGTGGCAGCGTCGCCACCCACCCGGATGTTGTCGAACGCCTGGCCGGCCTGGCCGGCATTGCGGTGCGCTACCTGGGCTGGTTCGAAGGCAACGAGCTGCGCGCTGCCGTGCCGACCTGGGGGCGCCACCTGGCGCTGTCCAAGGACGTGCTCAGGCGTGAGGGCAGGAAGGCGCTGTTCGACCTGGGCAATGCCGAGATCATCCTGCCGATCGCCGAAGGCGCGCGCATCGAGCTGCGCCATCAGGTGCGCTACCTCTCCGAGCTCAATCGCGAGCAGGTCGGCGATGCCCGCGAGCAACCCGAGCAACTGGCGATGAACCGCGCGCCGGCCGATTTCTCGAAGAAGTTCCGCTACAACCAGCGCCGCGAACAGCGCCTGCTGGAAGAGGCGGGCGGTGTGCTGCAGCCCATGAGCGAGCTGAGCCCCGAGGAGCAGGCACGTATTTATGCCGACCTGTTCCAGCGCCGCTGGGAGTTCGAGGTACCGGGCAAGGCGCGGCTGGCCGAAGTGTTCAGCCTGATGCGCGAATTCATGCGTGGCTCCCTGGTACGCCTGGACGGCGAGCCGGTAGCGATCCAGATTCTCTATCGGGTCGAGGCGCCGAAGTGGATCAGCGTCGAGTACATCAACGGCGGCGTGGCTCCGGAAAACCGCGAGTTCAGCCCCGGTAGCGTGCTCAGTTTCGTCAATACGCAAGAGGCCTGGGCCGAGGCCGAGGCGCTGGGCAAGCCGCTGCGCTATTCCTTCGGCCGCGCCGACCGCGAGTACAAGGATCGCTGGTGCCACCGCGTGCCGGTGTTCCAGGTCTGACTTCAGGCTCTTCGTAGGAGCGAGCTTGCTCGCGAATAGCTCAGCCGCAGAGTTGGGTTCGCGAGCAAGCTCGCTCCTACAGCCCACCTGCAACGCCCTTACCTGATTGCGGGAGCGAACTTCGTCCGCGATTGGTTTTAACGGAGAACGATCATGAGCGCCCGCAAGCAGCAACTGCTCAAACAGCACCGCCGCAAGAAGCGCGCGGTCCTGCTCGTCGCCTTGCTGGCGCTGATCCTGCTGGGCATCTTCGCGCCCTGGTGGAGCGTGCCGCTGGCCGTGTTTCTCGGCTGGCTCGCCCATGAAGCCTGGTTTGCCGACCACCTGTTCTATTCGCCGCGCGATGACTACCGCTACGACTTCCCCGAGGGCTCCGTCGCCCTGCCGGTGTCCCTTGGCTCGCACGGCCTGCACGTAGCCACCGGCGCGTTGCCGGAGAACGAGGAAACGCTGGTGCTGGAGATCGAGGTGAAGGCCTCGCTGCTCGGCCGCTGGCTTGACCCGCAGGTGCTGATCGAGGGCGTCGAGGTCGATCGTCAGGACTTCGAGCGCGGCGTCAGCGGCAAGCGCTACCTCAACCTCTCCGGCCAGGGCGAAGCGCTGCGCGCCGGACATCTGCGCATTCGCGGCCGCCATTGCCGGCTGGCGCAGCACGGTGTGCTGCATGCCTTCCATAATCCGGACTACGCACAGAAGCGCCTGTTGATCATCGCGCCCCACGCGGACGATGCCGAACTGGCCGCCTTTGGCCAGTACAGCCGCTGCCCGGAGGCCTGGATCGTTACCTTGACCCAGGGCGAGATCGAGGCCGAGCACTACCAGCGCCTGGGTCTGGACAAGGCCGCTGCGGCGCGCCTGAAAGGCCGCCTGCGGACTTGGGACAGCATTGCCGCTCCGCTCTGGGGTGGCGTGCCGGCCGAGCGTTGCGTGCAGCTGGGCTACTACTGCCTGCAACTGCCGGCCATGGCGGCCGAGCCGAGCCAGGCGTTCGGCTCGAAAGAGTCCGGCGAGACCGACATCCGCAGCGTGCGCGGCTTCAATCCGTTCCCCCTGCCGGGTGACAGCGACGGCGCGCCGACCTGGCTCAACCTGGTGGCTGACCTGACCACGCTCATCGAGCACATCCGCCCGGAAGTGATCCTCACCGCGCACCCGGAGCTGGACCCTCACGCCGACCACGTGCACGCCACCCGCGCGACGCTGGAGGCGATCGGCCGCAGCAGCTGGAAGCCGCAGACCCTGCTGCTCTACGCCAACCACCTGCACGACAACGACCGCTGGCCGATGGGCCCGGCGGACGGCGGCATCGCCCTGCCACCCTGTATCGAGGCATTGCCGGCCGACCCGCTGTGGAGCCCGGTGCTGGATCCCGCGGCGCGCATCGACAAGGCCCAGGCCCTGGCCCTGCAACACGACCTGCAGACCCCGCTGACCGGCAAGAAGCGCCTGCGCCGGTTGATTCAGCGCGTGCTCGCCGGGCGCCAATGGCCGGTCACCGGCGACGACGAGTTCTTCCGCAAGGCGGTGCGTCGCCACGAGTTGTTCTGGGTGCGCAAAGTCCCATAGAGATTGCCGTGACCGCCCGGTGTCCGGCGCAAGTCGCAGCGGGCGGCTATGGTATTATCCGCGGCGATTTCGACCTGCGGAGTTCCCATGAAATTGACCATGCCCCGTTTCGACCAGGCCCCCGTTCTAGTAGTCGGCGACGTGATGCTCGACCGCTACTGGCACGGCGCGACCTCGCGCATCTCGCCCGAGGCGCCGGTGCCCGTGGTGCGGGTCGAGCAGCATGAGGACCGCCCCGGTGGCGCCGCCAACGTCGCGCTGAACCTCGCCGCCCTCGGAGCCCCGGCCTTCCTGGTCGGCGTCACCGGCGTCGACGAAGCCGCCGACAGCCTGAGCGACAGCCTGCAGGCGGTGGGCGTGACCACCCGCTTCCAGCGCATCGCCGGGCAGCCGACCATCGTCAAGCTGCGGGTCATGAGCCGTCACCAGCAACTGCTGCGCGTGGACTTCGAGGAAGCTTTCCGCACCGACGCCGTGGCGCTGTCCGCCGATGTCGAGGCGCTGCTCGACCAGGTCCGCGTGCTGGTGCTCTCCGACTACGGCAAGGGCGCGCTGAAGAACCACCAGGCGCTGATCCAGGCCGCTCGCCAGCGCGGTATCCCGGTGCTGGCCGACCCCAAGGGCAAGGACTTCGCCATCTACCGTGGCGCCAGCCTGATCACCCCGAACCTCTCCGAGTTCGAAGCCATCGTCGGTCGCTGCACCGACGAGGCCGACCTGGTCGCCAAGGGCCAGCAACTGATGACCGAGCTGGAACTCGGTGCGCTGCTGGTCACCCGTGGCGAACACGGCATGACCCTGCTGCGCCCCGGCCACAGTGCCCTGCACCTGCCGGCCCGCGCGCGCGAAGTGTTCGACGTCACCGGCGCCGGCGACACGGTGATTTCCACTCTGGCCGGCGCTATCGCCGCCGGTGAGGACCTGCCGCAAGCCGTGGCCCTGGCCAACCTGGCCGCCGGCATCGTCGTCGGCAAGCTCGGCACCGCTGCCATCAGCGCCCCGGAACTGCGCCGCGCCGTGCAGCGCGAGCAGGGCTCCGAGCGTGGCGTACTGAGCCTCGACCAGCTGCTGCTGGCCATCGAGGACGCCCGCGCCCACGGCGAGAAGATCGTCTTCACCAACGGCTGCTTCGATATCCTCCATGCCGGCCATGTGACCTACCTGGAGCAGGCGCGCGCCCAGGGTGACCGCCTGATCGTCGGGGTCAACGACGATGGCTCGGTCACCCGCCTGAAAGGCCCGGGCCGCCCGATCAACAGTGTCGACCGCCGCATGGCCGTACTCGCCGGCCTCGGCGCGGTGGATTGGGTCGTCAGCTTCGGCGAAGACACCCCCGAGCGGCTGCTCAGCGAAGTCCGTCCGGACGTGCTGGTGAAAGGTGGCGACTACGGTGTCGAGCAAGTGGTCGGCGCCGACATCGTCAAGGCATACGGCGGCGAAGTCCGCGTGCTGGGCCTGGTGGAAAACAGTTCCACCACCGCCATCGTCGAGAAGATTCGCCACCAGGGCTGATCTGCTTTCGCTTGCCTGGGCCGCTCCTGCAGGGAGCGCCTTTTGTAGGAGCGAGCTTGCTCGCGAACAAACCCCGCTGCGGGGCCATTCGCGAGCAAGCTCGCTCCTACAGACTCCCATCACCCCAGGTAACCCCGCATACCCCCACTGACCGCTCTGCCAGCGACCAACGGCAAAGCGGTCATGGTTCCCCCGCCATTTCCCGGCGCATGATCGGGGCATCCACCCTCCGCGGAGCGAGATGCCATGACCACCGACGTGCAGGGCCGCGCCCTGGCCGTGCTGAACCGTGTCGCCCAGGCCGACTGGCCTGACCGATTCAAGCTGCGCAAGCCTTTCGAAAGACTGCTCTACAGCGGCAGCCGCACCGGCTTCCGGCTGGCCAGCGAGCGCGCCGCCAAGCAGCCCAAGACCCCACGCAAGGCCGACCCGGACGGGCTGTTCGACCTGTCGCTGTCCGATGAGCAACAGATGCTCGTGGAGATGCTCGAAGGCTTCGCCGCCGAAGTGCTGCGCCCGGCCGCCCATGAGGCCGACGCCAAGGCCAGCCTGAGCCTGGAGCTGCTGGCCCAGGCGCAGGAACTGGGGCTGACCCACTACGGCGTCAGTGAAGTGCACGGTGGCATGGCCGGCGAGCGTACCGTGGTGAGCAATGCGCTGATCGCTGAAGCCCTTGCCCGCGGCGACCTGAGTCTGGCCGCTGCGCTGCTGGTACCACTGTCGGCGGCCAACTGCATTCGCCGCTGGGCCTCGCCGGAACAGCAGGCGCGCTGGCTGCCGGCCTTCGTCGCCGAAGAGGCAGCGCCGCTGATCGCCATTGCGGTGAATGAACCGCAGCTGCTGGCTGATCCGCAGCGCCTGTCCACCAAGGCGCGCAAGCGCGGGGCGAGCTACACGCTGACTGGGGAGAAATGCCTGGTGGTGCGTGGCGTGGACGCGCAGAAACTGATCGTCGCAGCGGATGCCGGCGATGGCCCGGCGCTGTTCCTCATCGATACCCGCGCCAAGGGCGTCGAGGTGCGCGCAGAGCCGGCGATGGGCCTGAAAGCCACCGGCACCGCGCGGATACGCTTCAAGAGCGTGAAAGTGCCAGCCGAGCAGCGCTTGGCGGCGGAACGCTTCGACTATCAAGCCTTCCTCGACTACGCCGCGCTGGCCTGGTGCGCGCTCGCCGTGGGCACTGGCCAGGCCGCGCTCGACTACGTGATCACCTACTGCAACGAGCGCGAGGCTTTCGGTGAGCCGATCAGCCATCGCCAGGGCGTGGCCTTCATGGTCGCGGACATTGCCGTGGAGCTGGACGCCATGCGCCTGATGGTCTGGCGCGCCTGCGCGCTGGCCGAGCGGGGCCAGGCGTTCCACCGCGAGGCCTACCTGGCGAAGCTGCTCTGTGCCGAGAAGGCGATGAAGATCGGTACCGACGCGGTGCAACTGCTCGGCGGCCATGGTTTCACCCAGGAACACCCGGCCGAGCGCTGGTACCGCGACCTGCGCGCGGTCAGCCTGATGGCTGGCGGCCTGCACCTGTAAGGAGCCTTGCATGTACCTCGAGACACCGAAGAAATTCCGCACCTTGCAGAACCAGGCCCGTCAGGTCGCCGAGAACTACCTGCGACCGATTTCCCGCAAGTACGACAAGGCCGAGCACGCCTATCCCAAGGAACTGGACCTGCTCGCCGCGCTTTTGGACGGCATGAACGCCGGCTCGCCGGACGCGGTCGGCGCCACCTCGGCGAGCAAGCGCAAGGCCGGCGCGGAGGAGGGCGTGAAGAATGGCGGCAACCTGTCCGCCTGCCTGGGCGTGATGGAAATGTGCTGGGGCGACACCGGCCTGTTGCTGGCCATGCCGCGCCAGGGCCTGGGCAACGCCGCCATCGCCGCGGTGGCCAACGAGGAGCAGCTCAAGCGCTTCTCCGGTACCTGGGCGGCCATGGCCATCACCGAGCCGGGCTGTGGCTCGGACTCGGCGGCGATCCGCACCAGCGCTACCCGCGATGGCGATCACTACCTGCTCAACGGCGAGAAGATCTTCGTCACCTCGGGCGCCCGCGCCGATGCGGTGGTGGTCTGGGCGACCCTGGACAAGAACCTGGGGCGTGCGGCGATCAAGTCCTTCGTGGTGGAGAAGGGCACGCCGGGCATGACCGTCACTCGGCTGGAGAAGAAGCTCGGTATCAAGGCCTCGGACACCGCCTCCATCAGCTTCAGCGATTGCCGCGTACCGGCGGCCAACCTGCTGGGCAACGCCGAGATCGATGTGCAGAAGGGTTTCGCCGGGGTGATGGAAACCTTCGACAACACCCGCCCGCTGGTGGCAGCCATGGCCATCGGCGTGGCCAAGGCCTCGCTGGACCGAACCCGCGAGCTGCTGAAGAAGGCCGGCTGCCGCTTCGACTATCGCCAGTCACTGCTTACTGCCAGCCACGCCGAGGCCACGTTGTACCGGCTTGAGGCCGAATGGGAAGCGGCGCGCCTGCTGACCCTGAAGGCGGCGTGGATGGCCGATAACCGCCTGCCCAACTCCAAGGAGGCCTCCATCGCCAAGGCCAAGGCCGGGCGAGTAGCCAACGAGGTGACGCTGAAATGCGTCGAGCTGGCGGGAGCGCTGGGTTATGGGGAAGAAGAGTTGCTGGAGAAATGGGCGCGGGATTCGAAGATTCTCGACATCTTCGAGGGTACCCAACAGATCCAGTTGCTGATCGTCGCGCGGCGCCTGCTGGGCAAGAGCTCCAGCCAGCTGAAGTAAGGCGGAGCGCTTTTCGTAGGAGCGAGCTTGCTCGCGAACCGACCCAACGACTGCTTGGCCGGTGTGCACCGTTCGCGAGCAAGCTCGCTCCTACAGATTCCGCCCTACCGTCGGGCAGGGCGAATCAGGTTACGGCCTCAGGCCGTGCGCCGCCCGCTACCGGCATTGCCGGCGGCGGGCGGCCACTGCTCCATCCATTCGCGGAAGCGGATGCGTTCTTCGCGCACCAGCCAGCCATCCTGCTCGGCGAAACTCTCCGACAGCCAGACGCCGCGAGTGCTCGCCTTGCACAGTTCGCCCTTGCTCAGGGTGAACAGCTCGCCGGTCGGCTGCCCATGTTCCAGCGGCAGCAGGTAGATGTCCGGGCGCCGGCGATCCAGGCGCGCCACCAGTGGGCCGCTTTCGAGTTTCTCGTCGACATGGAACAGGCTGACTTCACGGGCATCCTTGGGCAGTTCCATGCGCAGGTCATAGACCAGTTGCAAGGAGGCAGTCGGCAGGTGCACGTAGGCTTGCGGACGCTCCAGCAGGCGCAGCGCGCCGGCCTGCACTGGGCGCGAGGCGCCGGACAGCGGGGTCAGCGAGAAGTGGCTGGTTTCGCGGTAGCGCAGGATGCCCTCGTAGGGCGTCGGCAGCCAGGTGTCGCCGAAGCGCCCGCCGAGCCAGCCATCGGCGGTCTCCACCAGGCATTCCTCGGCGACTTCCTGGATCGCGGTGAGCAGCGGCAGGTTCAGTTCGTGGGCCGGCACATAGCCGGAAATCAGCTTGAGTACGGTGTCACCACGATCCAGGCGGCGCTGGCGCACCAGAATCCAGTGGTCGCGGCCCTGGTAATTCAGGGTCAGGCGCACCGAAACGCCGAGATTGGCCAGTTCGGTGGTAAAGCGTTCGGTTTCATGGATCTCGATGGGGCGGCGCTTTTCCAGCACCTGGGCGAAGTTCAGGGGCTTGCCGAGGGTCTGGTAGGCGAGCCCTTCCGGGCTGGCTTCCACCAGCAGCGGCAGGGTCTTGAAGGCGGTCGGGTCCTTGCGGGCGAGCGTACGGGGCATGTGGGGGTTCCTTCTCGTACAGGGCGCCGGGTTGCGCCGGGCGCGTCCTTTTCAAAGGCGACGCCGACGCCAACGCTGACCGTCTGCTGGAGACGGACCGGCCGATCGTTCTTTACGGGGTCGCTACAACCTAGACAGCCTGACACCGATCCTGGTGTCATCGAAAATCAAAAAGATTTCCGGATTTTTCCCTGAAAGGCTTGGTGATTCCGAGATTTTTGCAGGGGAATCACCGGCTGGCGACAGTTTCTATGCCCACGGTTTTCGCCGGGGGAGTTGCAGCATGGCACAGGAATACGCAATCCACATGACCGTACGGCGTCTGCCGATCAGTGGTCGAGCACCTCGGCGGCGATGCTGACGTTGTGCGCCAGATGCAGCGGATTGATGGTGCCGACGATGGCGCTGGCCACTCCCGGATGGCCGAGCACCAGCTCGAAGCTGGCGCGCACCGGGTCGACGCCGGGTGCGAGGGCCGCGTGGCCGCTGGCCAGGGCCTTCTTGATCAGGATGCCGCGGCCATGGGCCTGGGCGTGGTCGATCACCGGCTTTTCCGCCTGCTCGTTGAGGTTGTAGGTGACCATGGCGCAATCGCCGCGCTCCAGGGCCAGCAGCCCGCCGTCGGCGGTCTTGCCGGAGAAGCCGAAGCCGCGGATCAGCCCTTCGTCCTTCAGGCGCTCCAGGGTTGCGTAGACCTCGGTGCCGCGCAGGATGTCCAGGTCGTTGCCGTCGGAATGCACCAGTACCAGGTCGATGTAGTCGGTCTCCAGACGCCGGAGACTGCGCTCGACGGAGCGGCGCGTGTGGGCGGCGCTGAAGTCGAAGTGCGAGAGTCCGCCGTCGAACTCCTCGCCAGTCTTGCTGACTATCACCCACTGGTCGCGCTGGCCGCGCAGCAGCGGGCCGAGGCGTTCCTCGCTGTGGCCATAGGCCGGCGCGGTGTCGATCAGGTTGATGCCCAGGTCGCGGGCCAGGGCGATCAGGTCGGCGGCTTCTCGGTCATCGGGGATGCGGAAGCCGGCGGGATATTTCACGCCCTGGTCGCGGCCCAGCTTCACGGTGCCCAGGCCCAGCGGCGAGACGTTCAGGCCGGTGCTGCCCAGCGGGCGGTGCAGGTGGTGCAGAGTCTTCATCCGAACAGTTCCTCCCAGACCGGGCGGGCCATGGCGGGGCGTGGCAGTGCGGGCAGGGCCGCCGCGGCCTGTGGGCGAACTCCGGCTTTATCCAGGGACTCCAGCACGCGGTCGGCGAAGTTCGGCGCCAGCGCCAGTTTGGTCGGCCAGCCGACCAGCAGCGCGCCGTTCTCGGCGAGGAAGGCGCTGTCCGGGCGCAGCAGGTTGTTCTGCGAGGGTTCGGCGCGGTCCACGCGCAGGGTGGCCCAGCGCGCGGCGGAGAGGTCGATCCAGGGCACCAGCTTGTGCAGTTCGCGCTGCGCCTCGGCGATCTGCTCGGCCTCGTTGCGCGCCACGCCGCCGGCTTCGGCAATCTCGCCGCCCAGGTACCAGACCCAGTCGCCATTGCTCAGCGGGTGAGTGGTGACGGTGACGCGGGGTTTCGGCCCGCCACCCAGGCAGTGGGCGTAGAGCGGCTTCAGGGTCGGCGCGGTGAGCAGCACCATGTGCAGCGGGCGGCGCTGCATCTCCGGGCGTTCCAGGCCCAGTTCGCGCAGCAAGGCTTCGTTGCCGGCGCCGGCGCTGAGCACCACGCGCTGGGCACGGATCTCGCGGCCGTCGACGCGCAGGCCGACCAGCTTGTCGCCTTCGCGCAGGGCTTCGATGCGTTCGCCGGCGAGCAGGCCGTCACCGGCCAGTTCGGCGAGGCGCGCCACCAGGCTGGGAACGTCCAGCACCAGTTCGGTGAGGCGGTAGGCCTTGCCCTTGAAGGCTTTGTCCTGCAGGGCTGGCGGCAGGTCCGCACCTTTTACCTGGGCGACGCGGCTGCGCACCGCCTTGCTGGCGAAGAAGCTGGTGAGGTTGCCGGCCAGACCGCCCGGGGACCACAGGTAGTGAGCGTCGGAGAGCACGCGCACGCCGCGCAGGTCCACTTCGCCGGTGCCGGCCAGGCAGTCGCGCCACAGCGCGGGCATGTCGGCGATGGCTTCCGAGGCGCCGGTCAGCGCGCCGTGCAGCGCGTACTTGGTGCCGCCATGGATGATCCCCTGCGAGCGCATGCTCTGCACGCCGCCCAGCGCGGTGTTCTCCACCAGCACGGTGGAAAAGCCGGCGCGACGCAGGCGGGCGTTGAGCCAGAGACCGGCGATGCCGCCGCCGACGATGAGGATGTCGGTGCTCAGGGATTCGGACATGAAAGCGCCTCGAAGGGAAAAACGAAGCGCGCAGTATAACCCTTGTAGGCCGCAACCAGCCGTCGTTGCCCTCACCCCAGCCCTCTCCCAAAGGGAGGGGGAGCCGTCTGTGCCGGCTGATACCGAGGTTTCACTTCGTGTCGAACGGTCCCCTCTCCCGCTTGAGGAGCGGGGCGCGCAGCCAGGGTTAGGGTGAGGGGCTCTTCAGGGCTGGCCGTTAGCTACTCACCCTCTTTAATGACCCGCGGTGCGGGAGAACAACTGGATGACCACCACGCCGCTGACGATCATGCACATTCCCAGTACCGCGGCGGTGTCGAGTTTCTGCTGGTAGAGGAACAGCGCGGCAACGCTGACCAGTACGATGCCCAGGCCGGCCCAGATGGCGTAGGCGATGCCCACGGGAATGCTGCGCACCACCAGGGTGAGCATCCAGAAGGAAATGGCGTAGCCGACGATGACCAGGATCAGCGGCAGGGGCGTGGAAAGGCCTTTGACCGACTTCAGCGAAGCGGTGGCGACGACTTCGGCGACGATGGCGATGGCGAGGTAGAAATAGCCGGGCATGGTGGGTGCTCCCCGGAACGACACGCCGCTCGGTATGAGCGACACGCTGCTGACGTTCGATTCTGCCGGGCATTCTAGTCTTCCCGGCGATGGGATAAAGTCATTACCTATCTGCTTTTGAGATAGGTGATGGAGGCAAGTCATGCAGTGGAACCTGGACCAGTTGCGTCTCTTCGTCAGTGTCGCCGACCAGTCTTCCTTCTCGGCAGCGGCGCGCCAGCTGCAGCGCGTGCAGTCGGCGGTGAGTTCGTCCATCGCCCTGCTGGAAAGCGACCTGGGCGTGACCCTGTTCGAACGCAGCAGTGGCCGCCAGCCGGTGCTGACCGCCGAAGGGCGCGCGCTGCTGGATGAGGCACGGGAAGTGTTGCGCCAGTGCGAGCGCCTGGAGAGCCGCGCCCGCTCGCTGGTCTGCGGCACCGAGCCGCTGTTGCGCCTGGCCCAGGACGAGGCGATGCCCTACCAACCGGTGCTCTCGGGCCTGGAAGCGCTGGCGCAGGAATTCCCCAGCGTGGAGGTGCAGCTCTCCAGCAGCGCCCAGGGCGACGTGGCGCGCAAGCTGCTGGAGCGCCGTGCGGACCTGGGCTTGCTGTTCCATCACGAGGGCATGCCGGAGGAACTCGAGCGGCAGCGCCTGGGCACCATCGAGATGGTCACCGTGTGCGGCGCCGGGCATGAGCTGGCGAAGCTCGACTATGCCGACCGCCGCGAGCTGGCGCGGCATCGCCAGTTGCTGATGGCCCCGCAGGACAGCCATTACCCCGGCGGCGAGCAGATCAGCCCGCTGGTCTGGCGCGCCGACAGCTTCTACGCCATGGCCGAACTGCTGATGCGCGACCTCGGCTGGGCCTGGTTGCCGACCCACGTGGCGCAGTACCCGGCCTACCAGCCGCTGCTGGTCGAACTGGCCAGCGACTGGACGCCGCCGCCGCTGGTGGTGGAGCTGGTCTGGCGCCGCGACGAGCCGCTGGGGCCGGCGGCGAACTGGTTGGGCGACTGCTTCGCGGAGCATCTCGCCGCGCCGGTCTGACGAGATTTTCGTAGGGCGAATAACCTGGAACAGGTTATCCGCCGGCTCTTGCTCGGCGGATAACGCTGGCGCGTTATACGCCCTACGACTGAGCAGCTTCCGTAGGAGCGGACTCTGTCCGCGATGATTTCCCCACGCGCCGGTGGCCGATCGCGGACGAAGTCCGTTCCTACGTGCCTCCCACCTCATGCGCCAATTGCAGCGGGCCGGGCGGGTAATTTGCTACTCTCCGCCGCCATGAACCGGACCCTCTATACCCTGCTGTTCCACCTGGGCCTGCCGCTGGTCGCGCTGCGCCTGTTCCTGCGTTCGCGCAAGGCCCCGGCCTATGCCCAGCGCGTCGGCGAGCGCTTCGCCCTCGGCCTGCCGGCGCTCAAGCCCGGCGGCATCTGGGTGCACGCGGTGTCGGTGGGCGAGAGCATCGCCGCCGCGCCGATGATCCGCGCGCTGATGCAACGCCATCCCGGCCTGCCGATCAGTGTCACCTGCATGACGCCCACCGGCTCCGAGCGCATCCGCGCACTGTTCGGCGACCAGGTGCAGCACTGCTACCTGCCGTACGACCTGCCCTGGGCGGCGGCGCGCTTCCTCGACCGCGCGCGGCCGGTGCTGGGCGTGATCATGGAAACCGAGCTGTGGCCCAACCACATCCACCAGTGCGCCAAGCGCGGCATTCCGGTGGCGCTGGCCAACGCA
Organism: Pseudomonas sp. GD03903; assembly: GCF_029840045.1. Taxonomy (NCBI): domain Bacteria; kingdom Pseudomonadati; phylum Pseudomonadota; class Gammaproteobacteria; order Pseudomonadales; family Pseudomonadaceae; genus Pseudomonas; species Pseudomonas sp. GD03903. The sequence continues at coordinate 461,581 of NZ_JAOCBT010000001.1, forward strand.
CGGCTGTCCGAACGTTCGGCGCGCGGCTACGCGCGCTTCGCCGGGCTGACCCGGCCGATGCTCGAAGAGATGAGCTGGATCGCCGTGCAGACCGAGGCCGAAGCCGAGCGCTTCCGCCAGCTCGGCGCGCGCCCGGACTGCGTGAGCGTGACCGGTTCGATCAAGTTCGACCTGACCATCGACCCTGAACTGCTGGTCCGAGCCGCTGACCTGCGCAGCCAATGGCAAGCACAGCAGCGGCCGATCTGGATCGCTGCCAGCACCCACGCCGGCGAAGACGAGATCGTCCTCGCGGCGCACCGCCAACTGCTGGAAAAGCATCCGGAGGCGCTGCTGATCCTGGTGCCACGTCACCCGGAGCGCTTCGGCCCGATGTTCGAGTTGTGCCAGCGTGAAGGCTTCCATACCCAGCGCCGCTCCACCGGGGAGCTGGTCACAGCGGACACCCAGGTCCTGCTGGGCGACACCATGGGCGAACTGCTGTTCCTCTACGCGCTGGCCGACGTCGCCTTCGTCGGTGGCAGCCTGGTGCCCAATGGCGGCCACAACCTGCTGGAGCCGGCGGCGCTGGGCAAGCCGGTGCTGTCCGGCCCGCACCTGTTCAACTTCCTGGAAATCGCTGCACAACTGCGCGAGGTCGGCGCACTGCGCGAAGTGGCCGACGCGCCGTCGCTGGCGGTGGCCGTGGCCGCCTTGTGGGATGAACCGGCCAGCGCCGAGCGCATGGCCGAGGCTGGGTTGGGGGTGATGAAGGCCAACCAGGGCGCGTTGGCGCGCTTGCTGGATGGCCTCGGCAGGTTGATCAAGGGCTGATTGGCATTGGCGCTGACCCTCTCCCGGAGGGAGAGGGGACCGCTCGGTGCCAGGTGGCACGCTGAGTCAGCCGGAGACAGCAGTTTTAAACGCCTCGCCGACAGGTTGCCTGCCGACCTGCCCCCTCTCCCTCAGGGAGAGGGCTGGGGTGAGGGGAGAGGCTCCAGAGTTTCCCGGGACCTCGACTGTAGGAGCGAGCTTGCTCGCGAACGCTCTTTCGGCAGCAACAGCATCAGGCAGGTTCGCGAGCAAGCTCGCTCCTACGAAAAGCCCCGAAACTTCAGAACGTCGGCGGGGTAATCACCCACAGCACCACGGCGTCCACGTCACCCGGATTGCCATAACGGTGCGGCTCCTGGCTGGAATAGCTGAAGCTGTCGCCCTCATTGAGCAGGAAATAACGTTCGCCCACCCATAGCTCGAACGTGCCGCTGAGCAAATAACCGGCTTCCTCGCCCTCGTGGCTGTAGCTCTGCTGGCTGTAGGTGCCGGGCGGAAATTTCGAGTGGAGGATTTCCAGCTGGCGGCTGGGCTGCGGGCTGAGCAGTTCGTCGACGATGCCGTCCTCGTAATGCACGCTGGTGCGAGCGTTGCGCCGCACCACGTAGCCGGCGTCGGCCGGGTCGACCTGCACTTCGCTGGCGAAGAACCACTGGATGGTCACACCCAGGCTGCGGGCGATGTTGAACAGTGCCGGGATCGACGGGTAGGCGAGGTTGCGTTCCAGCTGGCTGATGTAGCCGGCGGTCAGTCCGCTCTGTTCGGCCAGTTCCGCCAGAGTCATGCCGCGCCGCTTGCGCAGGCCGCGGATGCGGGTGCCGAGGAACTGCGCTTCGGCGTTGGCGGGTGCTTCCTGCGGGGCTTTGCGGCTCATGCGAAGGGTCCGGGAGTGAAAGGCTACAGGCTACAGGCTTCAAGCGGCAGGCTGAAGCGGCTCTTGCTCCTGCATGCCGCCTGTAGCCTGCTGCCTGCGCTCGCTCTTAAATCTCCCAGCCTGCCTTCAGCCCTTCGTAGATGGCCTCTTCCGCCGTGCGCGGCGCCAGGCAGTCGCCGATGCGGCGTACCTCGGCGAGGTCGGCGATCTCGTCGGCCAGGTCGTCCACCGGCTGGTGGCCCTGGCAGAGCACCAGGGTGTCGATGTTTTCCACCAGCATCGGCTCGCCGCTGGCGGTGTGCTGCAGGTAGACGGTGCTGTCGTCGACGCCGTACAGGCGGGCGTAGGTGGTGATACTGATGCCCAGGCGGTGCAGTTCGCCGGCCAAGTGGTCGCGCACGTAGAGCGGCAGGCTTTCGCCGGCGTGGGTGCCGTTCACGGCGAGTTGCACCTGGTGGCCGTCGCGCACCAGGCGCTCGGCGATGCCGGGGGCGATCCAGTCGGCGCGCCAGTCGGTGACCAGCACCGAGCGGCCGAGCTTCACTTCGCCGCGCAGCACCTGCCAGGCGTCCACCACCTGTAGCTCGCCGGCTTCCTCGTAGGGAGGGCGATAGGGCGAGGCGCCGGTGGCGACGATCACGACGTCGGGGCGCTCAGCTTCTACCAGCGCGCGGTCGACGCGGGTGTTGCGGCGCACTTCGACGCCGGCCAGTTGCATTTCACGCTGCAGGTTGGTGGACGCGCCGCCGAACTCCGCGCGGCGCGGCAGGAGCTGGGCGAGATTGACCTGGCCGCCCAACTGAGCGGTGGCCTCGCAAAGGGTGACGTCATGACCACGCTGGGCAGCGACAGCGGCGGCCTTCATGCCGGCCGGCCCGCCGCCGACCACCAGTACGCGTTTGCGCTGGGCGGCCATCTTGCGTTCGGCGTAGATCAGTTCGCGGCCGGTCTCCGGGTGCTGGATGCAGGAGATCGGGTAGCCGCGGTGGAAGTGGCCGATGCACGCCTGGTTGCAGGCGATGCAAGCGCGCACGTCCTCGACGTGGCCGCTTTCGGTCTTGCTCGGCATCTGCGGGTCGCAGATCAGCGCGCGGGTCATGCCGCAGACATCGGCCTGGCCGCGGGCGACGATCAGTTCGGCCTCCTGCGGCTGGTTGATGCGCCCGGTGACGAACAGCGGGATATCCAGGTTGCGCTTGAAGGTGCCGGCCTCGTTGGCCAGGTAGGCCGCTTCGATGGCCATCGGCGGCACGATGTGGATGGCGCCGCCCAGGGAGGCGGAGGTGCCGGCGACGATGTGCACGTAGTCCAGGTCTTTCTGCAGCCCTTGGACGCCCTGCAGCGATTCGTCTTCGGTGAGGCCTTCGGGATCGCGTTCGTCGGCGGAGATGCGCAGGCCGATGATGAAGTCTTTGTCGGTGGCGGCGCGGATGGCGGCGATCACTTCGCGGGTGAAGCGCAGGCGGGCGTCGAGGTCGCCGTTGTAGCCGTCGCTGCGGCGGTTCACCCGCGGGTTGAGGAACTGCGCCGGCAGGTAGCCGTGGCTGGCGACTACTTCCACGCCGTCGATACCGGCGCTGTGCAGTCGCCGTGCGGCGGCGGCATAGCCCTCGATGATCTCGTCGATCATCGCCTGGCTCAGCTCGCGGGGCATCACCCGGAAGCGCTCGTTGGGCGAGGCGGACGGGGCGTAGGCCACGGCCAGCAGGCCATCGCTGGATTCCATGATCTCGCGACCGGGGTGGAATACCTGGGACAGCACCACCGTGCCCTCGGCGTGGCACGCCTCGGCGATGCGCCGGTAGCCGGGGATGCACTCGTCATCGGTGGCCATCAGCACATGGGAGGTGTAGCGCGCGCTGTCGTGCACGCCGGCGACCTGCAGCACGATCAGGCCGACGCCGCCCTTGGCGCGGGCGGTGTGGTAGGCCACCAACTGATCGTTGACCAGGTTGTCGGTGGGCATCGAGGTGTCGTGCCCGGTGGACATGATGCGGTTCTTCAGCGCCTTGCCGCGAATCTGCAGCGGGCTGAACAGGTGGGGAAACTGGCTCATCGGGCAACTCCGGATTCTTGTTGTGGTACAGCGTTGAAGCATCGGCCGCGGCGGCGGCCGGAGGTTGGACTCAAGCGTTGCGCGCCTGCCAGTCCACCGGGTAGAGGGCGTAGAAGACGCAGGCTTTTTCGCCTTCGTAGGCCAGCGGCGTGCGCTCCGGCACCCAGATCACATCGCCCGGCTTGGCCTCGATCACCTGGTCGGCCAGGCGCAGGCGGAAGTTGCCTTCCAGCACCACGATCAGCTCGTCGTAGAGCACGGTCCATTCGATGGAAACGCCGTCGAAGCGAGCCAGGCCGGCGCCCATGGTTTCGCTGTCCGCCGGGCCGATCAGGCGGCAGATGGCGGCACGTTCGATGTCTTGTCCGCCGTAGGGCTGGAACTGCAGGGCGGATTGCTGGAAGTGGCGAACCTGGGACACGGCGGCTTCTCCTGGGGCGGGCAATGCTTTCTAAGCAATTGTTGTTTAAGTTCTCTCTATGGAAATTTACCGCCAGTAAAAAATCAACTTGTTTTTTTAAAAGTGACTGGGTAGTTTCGATGCCGCTCCCGGAGTTTTCCGGAGGCAACCGCGACGTGCTCCACAACAACTACAAGAGGAGAGGCGCATGAACCGTCCCGTACGGTCCCCCCTCGCACGGCGGGTCCACCCGCTGGCAATCGATTCATCTCTGCCCTGTCTTTCTTGCTCCGTGGTTCCGGCGCGCCCGTCCTACGTGTGTGCGGCCATTCCGGCTGCGCCCGCTGCCACCTACGACTGGGGGTATGCCCGATGACTTTGCGTCAAAGCACTTTCCACAAACGCTTCTTCCGCAAGACCGCCGCCGCGCCACTGCTGCTCGCCCTCGGGCTGTGCTGCGGCGTCGCCCAGGCCGCCGAGAACATGGTGGTGGTCGGTTATGGCGGCGCGGGCCAGAAGGCCCAGGACGCGGCCTTCTTCCAGCCGTTCAGCAAGCAATCCGGGGTCGGCGTGACCCAGAGCGAATACAACGGCGAAATGGCGCGCATCAAGGTGATGGCCGACACCGGCCATGCCGACTGGGACGTGGTGCAGATCGAGGGCCCGGACCTGGCCCGAGGTTGCGATGAAGGCCTGTTCGTACCACTGGACTGGCAGCAGATCGGCGGCAAGGACCAGCTGATCCCGAATGCCGCCAAGGATTGCGGCTCGGCTGCGCTGGTATGGGGCGTCGCCATCGCCTACGACGCCGACAAGCTCAAGCCGGCGCCGCAGTCCTGGGCGGATTTCTGGGACGTGAAGAAATTCCCCGGCAAGCGTGGCCTGCGCAAGCGCGCCATCTACAACCTGGAGTTCGCCCTGATGGCCGACGGCGTGAAGCCGGCGGACGTCTACAAGGAGCTGGCCACCAAGGCCGGCGTCGATCGTGCCTTCGCCAAGCTCAACCAGATCAAGCCCTACGTGCAGTGGTGGGAAGCCGGCGCACAACCGGCGCAGTGGCTTGCCGCCGGTGACGTGGTGATGACCACCACCTATACCGGGCGCATCGCCGATGCCTACAAGGGCGGGCGCAACCTGCAGCTGGTCTGGCCGGGCAGCCTGTACGGCATGGACTACTGGGCGATCATCAAGGGCTCGCAGCATGTCGATGCGGCGAAGCGCTTCATCGCCTTCGCCAATCAGCCCGATGCCCAGGTCGACTACGTGAAGCACATTGCGTATGGTCCGACCAACAAGCAGGCCGCCGAACGCCTGCCGTCCGATCTCGCCGGCTGGGTGCCGACCTCGACGCAGAACCTGCCCCAGGGCCTGGCGATGGACGACGAGTTCTGGGTTGACCATGGCGAGGAGCTGGAAGAGCGCTTCAACGCCTGGGCCGCGCAGTAACCAGAACGTGAGCGTGGCGCCGGGGCCTCCGCCCCGGCGTCTTTTGCCTTGAGGAGAAGTGCACCATGACGTCGCTGCAGGCGCCCAGCCGCGCCACCTGTTCGCCCGAGGAATGGAAGCTGCGCGAGGAGCTGGCGGCCTGCTACCGCCTGATCGCGCACTACCGCATGACCGACCTGATCTTCACCCATATCTCGGTGCGTATTCCCGGTCCCGAACACCATTTCCTGATCAACCCCTACGGCCTGATGTTCGACGAAATCACCGCTTCCAGCCTGGTGAAGATCGATCTCGGCGGCCATGCGGTGGAGCCGTCGCCGTACAAGGTCAACCCGGCCGGCTTCGTGATCCACAGCGCCATCCACGGCGCTCGCGACGACGCCCAGTGCGTGCTGCACACGCATACCCGCGCGGGTTGCGCGGTGGCGGCGCAAGCCTGCGGATTGCTGCCGCTGAACCAGATCTCCCTGGAGTTCTACGGGCGCCTGGGCTACCACGACTACGAAGGCATCGCCCTGTCCATGGACGAGCAGGAGCGCCTGGTGCGTGACCTGGGCGATCACTATGGCCTGATGCTGCGCAACCACGGTCTGCTGACGGTGGGGCAGACAGTGCAGCAGGCGTTCCTGCGCATGTACTACCTGGAGAAGGCCTGCGACATCCAGTTGGCGGCCCAGGCGGGCGGCGAGCTGGTGATTCCACCGGAGGAGGTGTGTCGTCACACCGAGCAACAGTTCAACGCCCCGGCGCGGCCGCTGGCCGAAGGCGAGCTGAGCGATCCGGATGGCTACGACCTGGCCTGGTCGGCGCTGTTGCGCATGCTGGATCGCGTCTCGCCGGGCTACCGCGACTGATCACTCGGCCACTCCGATTCTGGCCCTCGGGCGCGGTTCATCCAATTGCGGGCAGAGTCCGCCCCTACGCACGGAATAAGGCTTGCGTAGGAGCGGACTTCGTCCGCGATGTCTCCTCGGCGGCTCCGTTGATGAGCTTGGCGCGTGGTCCAACCAATCGCGGACAGAGTCCGCCCCTACGCATGGAATAAGGTTTGCGTAGGAGCGGACTTCGTCCGCGATGTTTCCTCGGCGGCTCCGTTGATGGGCTTGGCGCGTGGTTCAACCAATCGCGGACAGAGTCCGCTCCTACGCATGGAATAAGGCTTGCGTAGGAGCGGACTTCGTCCGCGATGTCTCCTCGGCGGCTCCGTAGATGGGCTTGGCGCGGGGTTCAACCAATCGCGGACAGAGTCCACTCCTACGCATGGAATAAGGTTTGCGCAGGAGCGGACTTCGTCCGCGATGTCTACTCGGCGGCTCCGTTGATGGGCTTGGCGTGGGGTTCAACCAATCGCGGACAGAGTCCGCTCCTACGCACTGTGTGGCCCCTGGCGGGGCGGGCTGTATGGCTGAAAAGAAAAAGCCCCGCATCGCGGGGCTTTTTCGTGGGGCGGGATCAGTACTTCGAACCGGCCTTGAGCTGCGCCTCGGCGGCCTTGGCCAGGTCCGGCGGGAGGAAGTCCTTGTCCGGGTTGTAGTCCGGCTTCAGGTACGCGCCCAGTGCCTCCAGGTCGCTCGGCGCGAGGGTGCCGGCGGTCTGCTTGAGGCTGAGGTTGTCGAGGATGTAGTCGTAGCGGGTGTTGTTGTAGTCGCGCACCGAGTTGTACAGGGAACGCTGGGCGTCCAGTACGTCGACGATATTGCGGGTACCAACCTGATAACCGATCTCGGTGGCTTCCAGCGAGCTCTGGTTGGAGATGATCGCCTGGCGACGCGCTTTCACCTGCTCCACGTCGGTGTTCACCGCGCGATGCTGGTTGCGGGCGTCCTGCACCACCTGGCGGCGCTGGCTCTCGCGCAGCTGCTCGCTCTGGTTCAGGCGCTGGTAGGCCTCGCGGACCTGGGAACTGGTCAGGCCGCCGCTGTAGATCGGCACGCTCAGTTGCAGGCCGATACTGGTCTGGTCGACGTACTTGCCGTAGTGCGGCTCGCCCGGTACGCCGGAGTTGGAGAAGCCCAGGGCATCGTTGTCGCCCTTCTGGTACTGGGCCACGGCGTCGACGGTCGGCAGGTGGCCGGCCTTGCGCTGGCGCAGGGTCTCTTCGGCGGCGTCGACCGCGTAGTTGCTGGCCTGCAGGCGCAGGTTCTGCTGCACCGAGGTGTCCACCCAGGCCTTGGCGTCGTTGGGAACCGGCGCCACCACCGGCAGCGAGTGGAGGATGCCCTCGATGGCGCTGTACTCGCGGTTGGTCAGGGTCACCAGGGCCTGGAAGGCGTCATCCACCTGCTGCTCGGCGACCAGGCGGTTGGCCCGCGCGGTGTCGTAGCTGGCCTGGGATTCGAGCACGTCGGTCTTGTCGGACAGGCCGACGTCGAAGCGCTCATTGGACTGGTCGAGCTGGCGCTTGAACGCTGCTTCCTCGGCCTTGCTGGCGGCCAGGTTGTCCTGGGCACGGAGCACGCCGAAATAGGTCTGGGCGGTCTGCAGGATCAGCTGTTGCTGGGTCGCGGAGAATTCCAGCTGGGCCTGTTCGGTGGTGTTTTCCGCGGCCTTGAGCTGGAACCAGCGGTCCGCGCGGAACAGCGGCTGGCTCAGACTCGCCTGTACCAGCTGGGTGTTGCGGTTCAGCGTGGCGCTGGGGGTATCCAGCGAAGTACGGGTCGACCCGGTGCTGGCGCCAGCATTGATCTGCGGCAGCAGGCCGGAGCGCGCCTGGGGTACGGCCTCCTTGCGCGCCAGGTAGTCGGCCTGGGCGGCAGCAAGGTCGGCGTTGTTGTCGACGGCGTCTTTATAGACGTTGATCAGATCCGTCTTGGTGGGGAGCGAGGGAGCGGCCGGAGCGGGCTGTGCAGCCCAGGCAAAGCCTGTCGTTGCGGCTACAGCGACAGCCAGAGAGAGTCTGCGCAGCATTCGTTCATCCTGGAAAGTGATGCGAGGTGGGGCAAGGCTACGGTCGCCGCCGGTGGCGGTCAAGGCGCGTTCGTACGAGCCTTCCGAGGCAGGAGTGTAGCTGGCTGCAAGTACTTCGGCAGTTTTCGGTCAGACGGCGTTGGCTTATCGCAGTGCACTTGATTAGACTGCGGGCGTTCTTGTCGGGGTGCCCCATTGCGAGGGGCTGAGATCGGATAGTTCCGGATCCCGTTGAACCTGATCGGGTTAGCACCCGCGTAGGGAACAAGAAGTACGCATCCCGCGGCGCATTCCGCCCCGGCCCCAGCCCTTCCCGGGGTGCGTCCCTTCGCTGCAGCAAGCAGCTCCTCTCGTCTCAGGTTCTCCCCGGCAATCAACCCCAGGAGAGCCAGGATGAGCACCCAGAAAAACAACGTCACCCGCCTTGAACAACTGGACCGCCAGTCGACCCAGCCCTTTCCGAATTCGAAGAAGGTCTACCTGACCGGCTCGCGCCCGGACATCCGCGTCCCCGTGCGGGAAATTTCCCTTGCCGATACCCCGACCGCCTTCGGCGGCGAGCAGAACGCCCCGGTAATGGTCTACGACACGTCCGGTCCCTACACCGATCCGGACGTCCGTATCGACCTGCGCAAGGGCCTGCCGGACGTGCGTTCGCGCTGGATCGACGAGCGCGGCGACACCGAGATTCTCCCCGGCCTGACTTCCGAGTTCGGCCAGTCGCGCCTGGCCGACGCCAGCCTCGACGCCCTGCGCTTCGCCCATGTCCGTACCCCGCGCCGCGCCAAGGCCGGCGGTAACGTCACGCAGATGCACTACGCGCGCCAGGGCATCATCACGCCGGAGATGGAATACATCGCCATCCGCGAGAACATGAAGCTGCAGGAAGCCCGTGCCGCCGGCCTGCTGGATGCGCAGCATGCGGGGCAGAGCTTCGGCGCCAGCATCCCGAAGGAAATCACGCCTGAGTTCGTCCGTGAGGAAGTGGCCCGCGGCCGCGCGATCATCCCGGCGAACATCAACCACACCGAACTGGAACCGATGATCATCGGCCGCAACTTCCTGGTGAAGGTCAACGGCAACATCGGCAACAGCGCGCTGGGTTCCTCCATCGAGGAAGAAGTGGAGAAACTCACCTGGGGCATCCGCTGGGGCGCCGACACGGTGATGGACCTGTCCACCGGCAAGCACATCCACGAGACCCGCGAGTGGATCCTGCGCAACAGCCCGGTACCGATCGGCACCGTGCCGATCTACCAGGCGCTGGAGAAGGTCAACGGCATCGCCGAGGACCTGACCTGGGAAATCTTCCGCGACACCCTGATCGAGCAGGCCGAGCAGGGCGTGGACTACTTCACCATCCACGCCGGCGTGCTGCTGCGCTATGTGCCGCTGACCGCCAAGCGGGTCACCGGCATCGTCTCCCGTGGCGGCTCGATCATGGCCAAGTGGTGCCTGGCGCATCACCAGGAGAATTTCCTCTACACCCACTTCGAGGAAATCTGCGAAATCATGAAGGCCTACGACGTCAGCTTCTCGCTGGGCGACGGCCTGCGTCCGGGCTCTATCGCCGACGCCAACGACGCCGCGCAATTCGGCGAGCTGGAGACCCTTGGCGAGCTGACCCGCATCGCCTGGAAGCACGACGTCCAGGTCCTGATCGAAGGCCCCGGCCATGTGCCGATGCACCTGATCAAGGAGAACATGGACAAGCAGCTGGAGTGCTGCGACGAGGCGCCGTTCTACACCCTCGGCCCGCTGACCACCGACATCGCGCCGGGCTACGACCACATCACCTCGGGCATCGGCGCGGCGATGATCGGCTGGTTCGGCTGCGCCATGCTCTGCTACGTCACGCCCAAGGAACACCTGGGCCTGCCGAACAAGGATGATGTGAAGACCGGGATCATCACCTACAAGATCGCCGCGCACGCCGCCGACCTCGCCAAGGGCCACCCGGGCGCGCAGATCCGCGACAACGCGCTGTCCAAGGCACGCTTCGAGTTCCGCTGGGAGGACCAGTTCAACCTCGGCCTGGACCCGGACACCGCCCGTGCCTTCCACGACGAGACGCTGCCCAAGGATTCGGCCAAGGTCGCGCACTTCTGTTCTATGTGCGGGCCGAAGTTCTGCTCCATGAAGATCACCCAGGAAGTCCGCGACTACGCCAAGGAAAACGGCCTCACCGATGAGCAGAAAGCCATCGAGGCCGGCTTCCAGGAACAGGCCGCGCGCTTCAAGGACGAAGGCTCGGTGATCTACAAACAGGTCTGACGACTCAGCTACAAGCGGCAGGCTGCAGGCAAGAGCAAGGAGCCGCTCGGCGTCTGCTGCCTGCCGCCTGAAGCCTGTCGCCCAATTCCAACAATTATTCGAGCCCTGCACGCATCGTGACCACTACCGCCATCGATTATTCACCGACCTCCGCCGTGGGCAGCGCCCAGCGTGTGCTCGGCCTGCGCGACCTGTTCTCCCTCTGGTTCTCCCTGGGCATCGGCCTGATGGTGCTGCAGACCGGCGCGCTGCTGGCGCCGGGCCTGGGCCTGGCCGGCGCGCTGGGCGCGATCCTGCTCGGCACCCTGGTCGGCGTGCTGCTGTTGGCGAGCGCCGGGGTCATCGGCACCGATACCGGCCTGTCCGCCATGGCCTCGCTCAAGCTCAGCCTGGGCAGCCACGGCGCCGCTTTGCCGGCGCTGCTCAACCTGCTGCAGCTGGTCGGCTGGGGCGCCTTCGAGATCATCGTCATGCGCGATGCCGCCAGCCTGCTGGCGACCCGCGCCTTCGGTGAAGGTGGCGCCTGGGCCAACCCTGCGCTGTGGACCCTGGTGTTCGGTGCGCTGGCAACTCTGCTGGCGGTCGCCGGTCCGCTGGCCTTCGTGCGCCGCGTGCTGCGCCGCTGGGGTATCTGGCTGCTGCTCGCCGCGTGCATCTGGCTGACCTTTGACCTGTTCCAGCGCGCCGACCTGGCGGCGCTCTGGGCCAAGGCCGGCGACGGTTCGCTGTCCTTCGCCGTGGGCTTCGATATCGCCATCGCCATGCCGCTGTCCTGGCTGCCGCTGATCGCCGACTACTCGCGCTTCGGCAAGCGCGCCGGGCACACCTTCACCGGCGCGGCACTGGGCTTCTTCATCGGCTGCTTCTGGCTGATGGGCCTGGGCGTCGCCTACACCCTGGCGTTCGCCCAGGGCAGCGATGCCAATGCACTATTGCTGGCGCTGGCCGGCGCGGGCATGGGCATCCCGCTGCTGCTGATCCTGCTCGACGAGTCGGAAAAGGCCTTCGCCGATATCCACTCGGCCGCGGTGTCCAGCGGCATCCTGCTGCCGCTCAAGGTCGAGCACCTGGCGCTGGCGATCGGCGTGATCTGTACCCTGATCGCCTGGTTCGCGCCGCTGGAGCAGTACCAGAACTTCCTGCTGCTGATCGGCTCGGTGTTCGCGCCGCTGTTCGGCGTGGTGCTGATCGACCACTTCGTCCTCCGTCGCCGCGCGCCGGCCGCGATTCCCCATGGCGTGCGCTGGGGCTCGCTGCTGGCCTGGGGTGGTGGCGTGGTGGTGTATCACCTGCTGGCGAACTACCAGCCGGACCTGGGTGCGACCCTGCCGGCGCTGGTGGTGGCGGGTGTGCTGCAGCTGCTGCTGGGGCGTGTGGGCGTGAAAGTGCCGGCTTCGGCGTAAGGCGCATTGCAGCGGGATTTGGCGTTGCTTTGAGCGATCGCGGACAGAGTCCGCTCCTACCCTCAGGCCGGGCGTAGGAGCGGACTTTGTCCGCGATTGGCTTCCGGCTACTGTGAACTTCTGCGTAACGCTGCTCGCGAGCAAGCTCGCTCCTGCAGGTAGCCGGTAACGCCGAGTGTGCTCTTCGTAGGAGCGAGCTTGCTCGCGAACCGGACCTTTACTGCGCCCCGCGCCCGGGGAAGTAATAGGTCTTCACGATGCCGTTCAGGCGCGGGTACGGAATCTTCAGCTCCGGGTGCCCGACCGAATGCGGGGCGATGCGGTCGATGTCGTACTTGAGCGTCAGCGCGCCGAAGGTCAGGGCGAAGTGCTCGGTCGGCTGGAATGGCCAGTTCTTCGAGAAGTTCGGGTCCTGCTCGTCCAGCTTGTTCTGCAGGACCCACGCCTGGTGCGCCATGCGCGCCACTTTCCAGAAGTTGTCCTCCTGGCCGGGCAGAAGAATGTCCTGCAGGGTGAGCACCTTGTGGATGCGTCGATCATAATTGATGAACGCGCGGCCGGGCTGGCCGTACTCGCCGCCGGTGAAGCGATAGCTGGACAGTTCGATGATCACCAGACCGTCATGCTGTTCGCGGATCTTCGCTTGCAGGTAGGAACTCCAGCCGGGCTGGGCCGAATCGAGGAAGCGCTTCTCGTAGACGTCCAGGCTGGCGGGGGCCGCACCGTCGCCTTCGCGGGCCAGTTGCAGCAGTTGCGCGTTGATCGCGTCGTTGAGTGCCGGCTCGTCGGCGAAGCTGACGGTATCGAGGTTGAACAGCGGGCACTGTTCGCCCTGGCAACCGGGTTTCGCGTGTTCGAAGGCGGTGTGGCTCGCGCTCAGCGGCTCGTCGAGGGAGGGCTTGAACAGACCCTGGCACGCCCCCAGTAACAGGCAGATGCTGCCCAGGGCGGCAAGTTTCAGAAGTCGCATGGGAATCCTTGTCGTTGACGTTCGCCGGCAATTGGAGTGGTTCGACCGCCATCGGCGCTGCCGGTTCGGCGGCTGAGTATGAACCACTTTGGCGGAACGACGGCAGTGTGCGACGGTCACAGCAGACCGGCCGCCCGGCGGCCGCGAAAGAGGCTGCGCCTGCTCCGGCGGCGCGATAGGATGGCGCGAAGTTCAACCTAGAGTGAGTGGAACGGGATGTCGGAAACGTTCAAGCCAGGCCCCCAGGACATCGAGATCCAGAAGCGCGAGCAGTGCTTCAAGGGCTTCTACAAGGTCGACCGCCTGCACCTGCGGCACCGCCAGTTCGCCGGCGGCATGGGCCCGGTGCTCAAGCGCGAATTGTTCGTGCGCCACGATGCCGTGTGCGTGCTGCCCTACGATCCGCAGCGCGATGAGGTGGTGCTGATCGAGCAGTTCCGCGTCGGCGCCATGGACGCCGGGGTCAATCCCTGGCTGATGGAGCTGGTCGCCGGGCTGATCGACAAGGACGAGGAGCCCGAGGAAGTCGCCCGCCGCGAAGCGGTGGAAGAAGCCGGCCTGACCCTCGGCGCACTCTGGCCGATTGCCCAGTACCTGCCATCGCCTGGCGGCAGCAACGAGCTGGTCCACCTGTTCGTCGGTCGCTGCGACAGCAGCAATGCCTCGGGCATCCACGGGCTGGAGGAGGAGGGCGAGGACATCCGTGTCCACGTCATGCCGTTCGAGGAAGCACTGCAAGCGGTGCGCGACGGCCGTATCAACAACGCGGCGAGCATGCTCGCCCTGCAATGGCTGGCGCTCAATCGCGCCGAGGTAAGGGGGTTATGGGTGTGAATCTGCTGCGCGAGCGCTATCGCGTCGACCTGGCGGGGTTGCAGGCGACCTGCGAGGCGAACTACTTGCGCCTGATGCGCCTGTTGCCGGAAATGCGCGAGGCCCAGGTCTCGCGCCGCGTGGCGCTCAGCGAAGGCGAGCGGCTGCTCGGCGTGCTGGCGCTGGACGTGATCGAAGCCTGCCCGTACACCACCGTCCTGCAGGTCCGCCAGGAGCTGGGCCTGCCCTGGCTGCCGGCGCCCAAGCTGGAAGTGCGGGTGTACCACGATGCGCGCATGGCCGAAGTGGTTGGCGCCGAGCAGGCGCGCCGCCTGCTGGCCATCTACCCCTACCCGAACCAGGCGATGCACCAGCCGGACGAGAAGAACCAGCTCAACCAGTTCCTCGGCGAGTGGCTGAGCCACTGCCTGTCCTGCGGGCATGAGCTGGAGCCGGTGCTGCAACGCTGAAATCGCGATGGTGGCCATATGACATGGCTGCGCCGTGATATTCTGCCCGCCCATCGCAGACTCGTGTCCCTAACTGTGATCTGTGACGCTTTCCCGGTTTGCTCAGGGGGGCGCCTGTCACCATACTTCGTCACGAATCCCCGCACGCCCGCCTCAAAGGAGAAGGCGCATTGCCCACCCAGTCCAGCGCTTTCGACTCCGTCCTGGTCGTCCAGCTTTCCGACAGCCACCTGTTCGCCGAAGAGAACGGCCGGCTGCTGGGCATGGATACTGCCGACAGCCTGACGCAGGTCGTGCGCCTGGTGGGTGAAGAGCAACCGGCGATCGACCTGGTGCTGGCCACCGGCGACCTCTCCCAGGATGGCTCGGTAGAGTCCTACCAGCGTTTCCGCAGCCTTACCGCGCCGATTGCCGCGCCGATCCGCTGGTTCCCCGGCAACCACGACGAAATGGGGCCGATGCGCGAAGCCGCCGCCGGTACCGACCTGCTCGAACCGGTGATCGACCTGGGCGCCTGGCGGGTGATCCTGCTGGATTCCACCATTCCCGGCGCAGTGCCGGGGCAGATGACCGTCGAGCAGATCCAGTTGCTCGAGCGTGCCATCCAGGCCGCGCCGGACAAGCACCTGCTGATCAGCTTCCACCACCACCCGGTACCCATCGGCAGCCAGTGGATGGACCGCATCGGCATCTATAACCCGGAACGCCTGTTCGCCGTGCTCGACCGCTATCCGAACGTGCGTTGCCTGCTCTGGGGCCACGTACACCAGGAGATCGACCGGATGCGCGGCGACGTGCGCCTGTTGGCCTCGCCATCCACCTGCGTGCAGTTCACCCCGGGCAGCGAGGACTTCTGTGTCGACAGCCCGGCGCCGGGCTATCGCTGGCTGCGCCTGCTGCCCGATGGGGGCGTGGAAACCGGTGTTTCGCGGGTGACCGACATCGAGTTCGAAGTCGACTACAGCATCAAGGGTTATTGATCGGTCACGTTTGGAACGCCTTGCGACGCTGACCCACTTGCGGCATGCCACTTGCAGCTTGTAGCCTCCCGGCCCATGACCGCATTCCTCTATATCCACGGATTCAACAGTTCGCCCGGCTCGCAGAAGGCGCGCCAGTTTACGGCAGCCATGCAGCGCCTGGGCCTGGCCGATGGCCTGCGCGTGCCCGCGCTGCACCATCATCCGCGCCAGGCCATGGCGCAGCTGGAAGCCGCCGTCGCCGAGCTGGGCCAGCCGCTGCTGATCGGCAGCTCCCTGGGCGGCTATTACGCAACCTGGCTGGCCGAGCGCCATGGCCTCAAGGCCGTGCTGATCAACCCGGCCGTCGCCCCGCACCGGCTGTTCGACGGCCAGCTCGGCCCGCAGACCAACTATTACAGCGGCGAGACCTGGGAACTGAGCCTGGATCACGTTGCCGCGCTGGCGGAACTGGAAGTCCCCGCGCCTGTCGACGGCTCGCGTTACCAGGTGTGGCTGCAGACCGCCGACGAAACCCTCGACTACCGCGCCGCGGAGCGCTTCTACCGGGCCGCTGCACTGCGCATCGAGTCCGGCGGCGATCACAGCTTCCAGCGCTTCGTCAGCCATCTGCCGACACTCCTGGCCTTCGCCGGCGTGCCGTCCAGCCAATGGCGCGACGTGGATTTCTCCGAATTTGAAGCCATCACCTCTTCGACTGATTAAGCAGGAACCCCATGGCCCAGCAGAACGCCTATAACGCAGACGCCATCGAGGTTCTCTCCGGCCTCGATCCGGTGCGCAAGCGCCCGGGCATGTACACCGACACTTCCCGGCCCAACCACCTGGCCCAGGAAGTCATCGACAACAGCGTCGACGAAGCCCTCGCCGGCCACGCCAAGAGCGTGCAGGTGATCCTCCACGAGGACAACTCGCTGGAAGTGATCGACGACGGCCGCGGCATGCCGGTGGACATCCACCCCGAAGAGGGCGTGCCCGGCGTCGAACTGATCCTCACCAAGCTGCATGCCGGCGGCAAGTTCTCCAACAAGAACTACCAGTTCTCCGGCGGTCTGCACGGCGTCGGTATCTCGGTGGTGAACGCGCTGTCGACGCTGGTCGAGGTGCGCGTCAAGCGCGACGGCAACGAATACCGCATGACCTTCGCCGATGGCTTCAAGTCCAGCGACCTCGAAGTCGTCGGCAGCGTCGGCAAGCGCAACACCGGTACCAGCGTGCACTTCTGGCCGGACGCCAAGTACTTCGATTCGCACAAGTTCTCCGTCAGCCGCCTGAAGCACGTGCTCAAGGCCAAGGCCGTGCTCTGCCCGGGCCTGCTGGTGAGCTTCGAGGACAAGTCCAGCGGCGAACGCATCGAGTGGCACTACGAGGATGGCCTGCGCTCCTACCTGGTCGATTCCGTCTCCGAGAACCTGCGCCTGCCCGACGAGCCGTTCTGCGGCGCGCTGGCCGGCAACAAGGAGGCGGTGGACTGGGCGCTGTTGTGGCTGCCCGAGGGCGGCGAATCGCTGCAGGAAAGCTACGTCAACCTGATTCCTACCGCCCAGGGCGGCACCCACGTCAACGGCCTGCGCCAGGGTCTGCTGGACGCGATGCGCGAGTTCTGCGAGTTCCGCAACCTGCTGCCGCGCGGCGTCAAACTGGCCCCGGAAGATGTCTGGGAGCGCATCGCCTTCGTCCTCTCGATGAAAATGCAGGAGCCGCAGTTCTCCGGCCAGACCAAGGAACGCCTGTCCTCCCGTGAGGCTGCCGCGTTCGTCTCCGGCGTGGTCAAGGACGCCTTCAGCCTGTGGCTCAACGCCCACCCCGAACTGGGCCTGCAACTGGCGGAGCTGGCGATCAGCAACGCCGGCCGGCGCCTCAAGGCGGGCAAGAAGGTCGAACGCAAGAAGATCACCCAGGGCCCGGCGTTGCCCGGCAAGCTGGCCGATTGCGCGGGGCAGGACCCGATGCGCGCCGAGCTGTTCCTGGTGGAGGGTGACTCCGCCGGCGGCTCGGCGAAGCAGGCGCGGGACAAGGAGTTCCAGGCGATCATGCCGCTGCGCGGGAAGATCCTGAACACCTGGGAAGTGGATGGCGGCGAAGTGCTCGCCAGCCAGGAAGTCCACGACATCGCCGTGGCGATTGGCGTCGACCCGGGCGCCGCGGACCTCTCGCAACTGCGCTACGGCAAGATCTGCATCCTCGCCGACGCCGACTCCGACGGCCTGCACATCGCTACCCTGCTGTGCGCGCTGTTCGTCCGTCACTTCCGCCCGCTGGTGGAAGCCGGGCATGTCTATGTCGCCATGCCGCCACTGTTCCGTATCGACCTGGGCAAGGAAGTCTTCTACGCCCTGGACGAGGCCGAGCGCGACGGCATCCTCGACCGCCTGGCCGCCGAGAAGCGCCGCGGCAAGCCGCAGGTCACCCGATTCAAGGGCCTGGGCGAGATGAACCCGCCGCAGCTGCGCGAAACCACCATGGACCCGAACACCCGTCGCCTGGTCCAGCTGACCCTGGAAGACACCGAGGGCACCGTGGAAATGATGGACATGCTGCTGGCGAAGAAACGCGCCGGCGACCGCAAGTCCTGGCTGGAAACCAAAGGCAACCTGGCGGACATCGCCTGATGCGCTGGCTGTTGGCCCCGCTCGGCCTGTGCGCCGGCCTCGCTGTCGCCGCCCAGGCCGCCGAACCGGCGCCCAAGGCTGGCGCAGCGGTCGCGACGCCCGTGGCACCGGCATCGCTGCAGTTCGTCGCCGAGCACCCGGTGGAGGGCATGCCCAGCGGCAATCTCTCCGGGTTGGCGCTGTGCGGCAGCGAGATGTGGACGGTGTCCGATCGTGACGACGACCGCATCTACCGTCTGTTGATCGACGAGACGCCGGGCAAGGCCTGGCAAGCCACCGCCGAGCCCTTCGTCGTACCGGGTACGCCGGAAAGCGGGCTGTCCTGGGGGGCGAAGGCGCGTGTCAGCGTCGGCGGCCTGCTGCGCGGCGGCGCCATGGACTTCGAAGGCATCAGTTGCGATCAGGCGGGCAACCGCTACGTCGTCAGCGAAGGCTATGCGGCGGTCCTGCTGTTGCCGGCTGCTGGCGAACCGAGTTGGTTGCCGCTGCCGCAGAGCCTGCTGCGCCAGGCGCGCGCCAGCGGCCTGCTGATGGAATTCAACGCGCTCTACGAAGGCATCGCCGTCAGCGCCGACGGCAAGCAGCTTTGGCTGGCCGCCGAGCGTCAACGCCGTGGCCTGCTCAAGGTGCACAACGAAAACGGCACCTGGAAATGCGAAGGCAACTGCGTGATGCTCAGCGAAGGCGGCACTGCGCTGCCACCGCCGGAGCTGGGCGCCGAGCGGGCGCTGCCGATCGATTTCTCCGATCTTGCGCTGTACAAGGACAAGCTGTTCACCCTGGAACGCCTGGCGCACCAGATCTGCCGGCGCGACGCCAAGACCGGTGCGCAGGAGCTGTGCTGGTCCTTCGCCGCCGGCGCACTGGCCCCGGAACGGCGCTATGACCTGCCTTACGGCGTGGCCGAAGCGTTGATCCTCGACGACCAGGGTGCCTGGATCGGCCTGGACAACGGTGAGCACGCACGTGCCGATGGCGACGGACGCCCCTACGTGCTGCGCTTCGCGGCACCGGCCGGCGGCTGGCTCGGTGGCAAATGAACGACGCAGTACCCGGCAAGCGGATCGGCAAGATCATGATGCTCCTCGCCTGGGGCGCGGGCATCCTGCTCGCCACGCACTACTTCGGCGCCTGGGAAACCCGTCAGCACAATCCGCAGCCGCAATCGACCCGCGCCAACGGCGAAGTGGAAGTGCGACTGGTGGGCAACCGCGCCGGCCACTATGTGGCGGACGGCCGGATCAATGGCGAGGCGGTGACTTTCATGCTCGATACCGGAGCCACCCAGGTGGCCCTGCCGCAGCGCCTGGCCGACCGCCTCGGCCTGCCGCGCGGCTTGCCGGTGACCCTGGACACCGCCAATGGCCGCAGCCAGGGCTGGCGCACGCGCCTGCCGAGCCTGCAGCTTGGCGACATCCGCCTGACCGATGTGCCGGCGCTGATCGCGCCGGGCATGGAGGGCGACGAGGTGCTGCTTGGCATGAGCGCACTCAGACAACTCGATTTCACCCAGCAGGACGGCACCCTGGTGCTGCGCCAGCGATCTACACCGTGAGGCACGCATGAGCGAAACCCTCGATCTGAGTCTGGAGGGCGTGGAGCGCCGGTCACTGGCCGACTTCACCGAACAGGCTTACCTGAACTACTCCATGTACGTGATCATGGACCGCGCCCTGCCGCATATCGGCGACGGCCTCAAGCCCGTACAGCGGCGTATCGTCTATGCCATGAGCGAGCTGGGCCTGGACGCGGACGCCAAGCACAAGAAATCGGCGCGTACCGTCGGTGACGTGCTGGGTAAATACCACCCCCACGGCGATTCGGCGTGCTACGAGGCCATGGTGCTGATGGCCCAGCCGTTCTCCTACCGCTACCCGCTGGTGGACGGCCAGGGCAACTGGGGTGCGCCGGACGATCCCAAGTCCTTCGCCGCCATGCGTTACACCGAAGCGCGCCTGTCGCGCTATGCCGAGACCCTGCTCTCCGAGTTGGGCCAGGGCACTGCGGACTGGGTGCCGAACTTCGATGGCACCATGGACGAGCCGGCCGTGCTGCCGGCGCGCCTGCCCAACCTTCTGCTCAATGGCACCACCGGCATCGCCGTGGGCATGGCCACCGATATTCCGCCGCACAACCTGCGCGAAGTGGCGGCCGCCTGTATTCGCCTGCTGGACGAGCCACAAGCGACCGTCGCCGACCTTATCGAGCACGTGCCCGGCCCGGATTTCCCCACCGAGGCGGAAATCATCACCCCGCGCGCCGACCTGCAGAAGATCTACGAAACCGGCCGTGGCTCGGTGCGCATGCGCGCCGTGTACCGCGTCGAGGACGGCGACATCGTGGTCACCGCGCTGCCGCACCAGGTCTCCGGGGCCAAGGTGCTGGAACAGATCGCCGGGCAGATGCAGGCCAAGAAGCTGCCGATGGTCGCCGACCTGCGCGACGAGTCGGATCACGAGAACCCGACCCGCATCGTCATCATCCCGCGCTCCAACCGCGTGGATGCCGAAGAGCTGATGACCCACCTGTTCGCCACCACCGACCTGGAAAGCTCGTACCGGGTGAACATGAACGTCATCGGCCTGGACGGCAAACCCCAGGTCAAGGACCTGCGCCAGGTGCTCAGCGAGTGGCTGACCTACCGCACCGACACCGTGCGCCGCCGCCTGCAATTCCGCCTGGACAAGGTCGAGAAGCGCCTGCACCTGTTGGAAGGCTTGCTGGTCGCCTTCCTCAACCTCGACGAAGTCATCCACATCATTCGCACCGAGGACCAGCCCAAGCCGGTCCTGATGCAGCGCTTCGAGCTCTCCGAGCTGCAGGCCGACTACATTCTCGACACCCGCCTGCGTCAGCTGGCGCGCCTGGAAGAGATGAAGATCCGCGGCGAGCAGGACGAGCTGGCCAAGGAGCGCGCCAAGCTGCTGGCGATCCTCGGTTCCGGCGCCAAGCTGCGCAAACTGGTGCGCGACGAGCTGGTTGCCGACGCCGAGACCTACGGCGACAACCGCCGCTCGCCGATCGTCGCCCGTGCCGAAGCCCGCGCGCTGTCGGAAACCGAGCTGATGCCTACCGAGCCGGTGACCGTGGTGCTCTCCGAAAAGGGCTGGGTGCGCTGCGCCAAGGGCCACGACATCGATGCCACCGGTCTGTCGTACAAGGCCGGCGACGGCTTCAAGGCGTCCGCGCCAGGTCGTTCCAACCAGTTCGCGGTATTCATCGACTCCACCGGGCGCAGTTACTCACTGGCCGCCCACAGCCTGCCGTCGGCCCGTGGCCAGGGCGAGCCGCTGACCGGCCGCCTGACGCCGCCGCCGGGCGCGACCTTCGACCGGGTGCTGCTGCCGGAGGACACCGCGCTGTATGTGCTGGCCTCCGATGCCGGTTACGGCTTCGTTGCCAAGGGCGAGGACATGCAGGCCAAGAACAAGGCCGGCAAGGCCCTGCTCAGCCTGCCCAACGGTGCGCAGGTGATGGCGCCGCGTCCGGTCGCCGATGTCGAGCAGGACTGGATCGCCGCCGTGACCACCGAAGGCCGCCTGCTGCTGTTCAAGGTTTCCGACCTGCCGCAACTGGCCAAGGGCAAGGGCAACAAGATCATCAGCGTGCCGGGCGACCGCGTGGCGAGCCGCGAGGAATACCTCACCGACCTCGCCGTGCTGCCGCCGGGCGCCACCCTGGTGCTGCAGGCCGGCAAGCGCACGCTGTCTCTCAAAGGGGACGATCTGGAGCACTACAAGGGTGAAAGAGGGCGTCGTGGCAACAAACTGCCGCGCGGTTTCCAGCGAGTGGATGCCTTGCTGGTAGAATCGCTGTCTCAGGATTGAAACGCGGTTCGATACATTCTGCCTCTGGAGCTGAGGCGCCGGTTGAGGGATGATACGTCCCTTTGGCTACCGGCGCCTCCGCGTGCCGCCTGAAGCTATAGTGAAATTTGTTGGAAGTAGCGCCGAATTTCGGCGAATGACGGTGATCCAGATGAGCGCTTGGCGCGTCTTGGCCTTATTTTCCCTCGTCAGCCTCCTCGGGCTGACGGGCTGTACAGTGAACCGGCCGACCCAGTTGTACCAACTGGATGCGGGTGCGGTTCCTGTGCCGACCCGTGACAACGGTGTCGCTGTACTGCTCGGTCCGGTATCCCTGGCCGATTACCTGAAGCGCGAGACCATGGTCCAGCGCCAGGCCGACGGTATTCTCAACCTCTCCACCGAAGCCCGCTGGGCCGGCAGCCTGGAGACCAATGTCAGCCAGCAGCTGATGCGCCTGCTCTCGGGCGAGCTGGACAGCACCCGCCTGGCGCTGTTCCCGGAGAAGCCCGGCTTCACCCCGCAGGTGCAGGTCATGCTGACCATCAGTCGCCTGGATTCTGGCCCCAAGGAGCCGGCGGTGCTGGAGGCGCGCTGGCGTCTGCTCGACCAGAAGGGCGAGTTGCGCGACAGCCGTGTGTTCCGCGAGGAAGAGGCGCATTCGGGCAGCGTGCAGGATCAGGTGCGGGCCCAGGGCGACTTGCTGCGCAAGTTGTCGGTCCAGCTGGCCCGTGACGTGCGTCCGGTGGCGACCGCCGTTGCCGAGCAACAGGCCGCGCCGCCGCGCAAGCCGCAGGTCGCCAATACCGAGCAGGCTGCGAAGCCCAAGGAAGAAGGGCCGAAGATCCCGCTGGTGGTGCCGATTCGCACCGATGTCGAGGTTTACCGCTTCTAGGTCACCTCGCGCCGATCGACACAGCCGCGGCCCGCAGAGCATAGCTTTGCGGGCCGTTTTGCTTCTGCCGTGGCCGGTTTTGACATCTTCTTGACGGCCTCCGTGGTATCTACGGGCGCTTGTGCAGGCTGGTGGCGTCCGGACGTTTCCGCGCAGGGCCTGCGAGAGACTCGCGCGTGTCGTCATTCCCTCCTACCTCCGGTGTTCAGGCGGAATCCGCCCTGAGTCGTCAGACGCTTTGCGTGATGCTGGCGGCGCTGGTGCTGTTTCTGCTCGGCGTGCAGGGCGATGCCTTTGTCGGCTTCGACTCGCGCTTCGTCCTGTTCGCCCGTGAAATGCTGCGTCACGGGCCGAGCTGGTTCCCGACCACCTACGGCGCGCCCTATCCGGATTACCCGGCCACCGCGACCTTCCTGACGTACCTGTTGTCGCTGCCGCTGGGGCGGGTCACGGAGCTCACCGCCTGGTTGCCCACCGCGCTGGCTGCGGCGACTTGCACTGGCGTGGTGTATCGCCTGGTGGCGCCGTTCTCCCGCTCCTGGGCGCTGATCAGCGTGGCGATGCTGCTGCTGACGGCCACCTTCGTCAGTGAGACGCGTGCCGTCTCCCTTGACCTGATGGTGGCCGCGGTGGGGTTGCTGGCCTTCTACCTTGCCTTCCACGCCGAACGCCACAGCGTGCCGGGTCTGCTGCTGCGGCTGTTGCCGCTGCTGTTCATCGGATTCGCCCTGCGCGGCCCGCTTGGCCTGGTGGTGCCGGCGGGCATGGTGTGCAGCCAATTGCTGCTGGACCGGCGCTGGAAGTCCCTGTTCGCCTTTTCCGCTAGCGCGCTGGCGTTGCTGATCCTTTGCGTATTTGCGCTGATCGCGCTGGCACGCTCCGTGGGCGGCGAGGCGTTCGTCCAGGATGTCCTGCGGATGCAGGTGATCGGTCGCCTGGATGGCTCCGCCGGCTCCAGCGATGCGCTGTATTACTTCCGCAGCTCCCTGGGCAACTACGCGCTGGCCTTCCCGCTGGCGCTGCCGGTCCTCGCGCTGCTCTGGCAGCAGCGCCGTGAGCCGGCCTTCCACCTGGTGGCGGGCTGCGCCCTGGCCGGGCTGGTCGTCATGCTCGGGCTGTCGGTCCCGCAGGCAAAGAAGGCGCGTTACATCATCGCCGTGGCGCCCCTGGCGGCCGTCATCGCGGGATATCCCTTCATGATCGCCGGTAGCCGCCTGGCGCAGGTGCTGCGCGGGCTGCTGCGTTTGCTCTGGTTGTCGCTGCCGGCGCTTCTGCTGGCCGGGTTGTGGTTCGCCTGGAAGCGTTATCCACAGGAGCTGGCCGCGCTCGGCTGGCACCTGCCGGTGTGCGTCGTGGTACTCGCGGCATTGCTGGCAACTGGCGCGCTGCGCTGGCGCCGGTCGGCGGAACTGGCGCTGCTGGCGGCGCTGGCGTTGTGGGCGAGCTTCATCCTGGTCTTCGAACCGGTGGAGCACCGTCTGTACGACAGCCAGGCGTTTTCCCGCGAGCTTGCCCGCCATCTCGATACGCAGCCTGCGCCGCTGGTGCTCTATGGCATGGGGCCGGACGCGCGGGCGATCAAGCTGATGGTCAACCTCGACCGCGACCTGCAGCCGCTGTTCCTCGACAGCCCGGAGCAACTGGTGGCGCAGAGCGGCCCGTTCTACCTGATGATCCAGGCGCGTGATGCCCAGCGCATTGCCGCTTCGCTGCCCGGGGCCTCGCAAGCGCTGTTCGAAGGCCGTTTCGACAACGACACCTACCGCCTGCTGCGCCTCCCCGGAGTGGGCTCCAATCCGTGATGAAAGTACTGACTTCCCTACTTGCCTGCTGCCTGCTGCTGGGGGGCTGCGACGACTCCGATACCCAGGACGTGGTCGAACGGGACCAGGCATTCTTCCGCCAGCACCCCCTGCCGCCCCTGGAGATCGTCTCCGGCGGCGGCAGCTTCGTCCTGCCGTTGCTGCCGGATACCCAGTTCTATGCGGAGAACAACCACCGCAAGCGCCATCTGTTCCGCAGCGAGCAACGCTTCCCCGACCTGCCGTACCAGCCGGCACTGGCGTTCTTCGCCCAGACCTACTGGCTGGCGAAGCATGCCGAGCTGCTGCAGGTTCCGCTGGTGGTCCACCTCGGCGACGTGGTGGAGAACGCCGGTGTCGCCACCCAGTGGCAGACCGCCAGTGGCGCCATGCGCACGCTGGAAGAGCGCGGCGTGCCCTACAGCATCGCCACGGGCGAGCGTGACGTGCATGAGGAGGCCAGCACGGATGACCGTCGCTCCTTCCTCGATCGCTTCAAGGACCACTTCGGCCCCGAGCGCGCCGCCTGGCAGAGCACCTATGTGGGCAGCGATCCCAAGGGGCTGAGCCAGGTGCACCTGTTCCAGCGCTACGGCCAGTCGTTCCTGCTGCTGGCGCTGGACTGGAGCCCTTCAGAGGCGACTCTGGCATGGGCACAGAGTGTCATTGACGAACATCCGCACGTACCGGTGATCCTCGCTTCCCACAGCATCCTGCGCCGCGGTGCCAACGGCATGGCCGAGCTGTCCCACGAGGACAATGCCAGCGGAGCGCTGCTATGGGACCGGCTGATTCGCCGCAACGACCAGATATTCCTCACCCTGAACGCCCATGCTGACGGCGCCGTGCACACGCGGATGCTCAACGACCTGGGACACAGCGTGGACATGGTAATGGTCGACTACCAGCACCAGTACCTGGGCGGCAACGGGCTGCTGCAGTTGCTGGAGCTGGACCTGCGGCGCAATCGCCTCGCCGGCCTGTCGCTGTCGCCGTGGGTGCTCTGGAAGCGCCAGGTCTACCCGCAGGCGTACAAGCCCTGCGAGTCGCTGCAGGCGCTGAATGATTGCGATCAACTGATGCCGGAAGATTCGCCCGGCTGGGATAACCGCTTCCAGCTCGAGCTGGATTACCAGGCACGGTTCGCCAGTTTCCACGGCTACAGCGCGCAGTTGCCACTGCCGGGGGCGCAGGCTTCGCTACTCGACCAGGTCCAGGCGCAGCTCGGCAAGCGCTGAGTCAGGCGTCCCGGCGGAGAAGGCGGCGCACGCCGATGCCGGCCAGCGCCACACCCAGGCAGGGCAACCAGACCCAGCGCGCCTCGGAGAGCAGCACGTCGAGCCCGCGTTGGCTGAGGAAGCGTGACAGGCCGATGGGCGAAACCTCGATGGGGTGCAGCGGCAGGAAGTAGCGCTGCTCGCTCCAGGGCCAGAACCACGCGACGCCCAGGCCGCCGTCGGTCATCGCATCCAGCACACTATGGGATGCGGTCGCCAGGCCGATCCACAGGCCGGCTTTCAGCGGGCCGCTGCCCAGCAAGCGGCAGCCCAGCGCCCCGAGCACACCCATGCACGCCGCGAACAGCAAGGAGTGGCTGAAACCGCGATGGCCGAAGGCATCGTGGTAGGCGATCCCCAGCTTGAAGGCGACCACGTCGAGGTCGGGCAGGCAGGCGGCCAGCATGCCGGCGAGCAGCAGTCGCGGCGCAATGAGGCGCGAACCAAGCGCGAGGCCCACGGCCAGCACGGGCAGGGGATGAGTGATCAGGGTGGTCATGGAGTCCGTTCCACGAGGGGCCTGGCGACCCCCTCTCTTTCTATTGGGGGTCAGGTGGTGCGCAGGGCGCGCATGCGCGAGAGCTGGCGCTCCAGCATGGACGGATAGGGCTCTTTCAGCCATTCCACGCAGCAGGCGTTTTCCGGGCTGGCGATGGGGCGGATGCGTGCCCGCTCGCGGACCTTCTCGTCGTCGCCAATGGATTTTTCCACCAGCAGCAGGTTGCGGCTGTGCTGGCTGAGGGCCAGGGCGTCCTGGGCAGAGGAATCCTGCAGCAGTTCGGCCTGTTCCAGGTCGGCGACGTCTTCGCCCAGCACCAGGCCCAGCTGCAGCTGCAGGGTGATGCCGCTGTCGGCAACCTCGATCTGCAGGGCGTGGCCGAGGGCGCGCATCAGCTCGCCGCAGCACAGTGCATTGGTGAGGAATTCCTCGTCCTGGTCGCGGCTGTGGAAAAGGATCAGGCTGCCGCCGTCGCTGAGCGTGTAGAGCGTGCCCTTGTACAGGCGCGCGGCCTGCTCCAGGCAGTCGCGGTAGCGTTCCAGCAGGTCTACCAGGCGCGCACGCGGCAGGCGCCGCAGCTGTTCCTGGGCGCCCAGTTGCACGGCCAGCACCGCGCTGGTGCCGGCGGAAACCGGCTCCGGCTCGGCTTCGGGCTCTTCTTCCTCGACGCCGATTTCGTCCTCGGCTTCCTCTTCCGTCACCGCCTCGAATTCTTCCTCGGGGAAGTCGTCTTCAGCGTCGGCCTTGCGGCGCGCAGCGGGAGTGAGCAGCTCGTCGTCGGAGAAGATGTTCTCGTCGAATTCGTGTTCGTCAGTGGCGCCGCTGGCTTCCAGCACCGGCTCCCTGGCAGCGGGCTTGCCGGCCTTGGCCGGCGCTTTCGCGCGCGGTGCGGGGGCGCTGACCACCGGCTCGGGGGCCGGCGGCTTCTCCGGCGCCAGGCGAGCTTGCAGCTGGCGGGCGAGATCGCCGATCTCGTTCTGCAGACCGGCGCCCGGCGCGCTGTCGTCCGGATCGCGAAGCCAGACGCGAAGTTGTAACAGGGGTGTGGAAATCTGCCGCCCCAGGCGCAGGCCGAAAGTCAGGGTGAGCAGCAACAGGATCAGGCTGATGAGTCCCATGCTCTGCAGGCTGACGGTCATCGGCTGCTCGAACTGATGCATGTCGAGGCTGATGCGCAGGTGGCCGGCGATGACTTCCTGGAAGGTGATGGGCGTGGAGTACAGGCCTTCGGCGTCGCCCAGCAGGCCCTGCTTGGGCCGCGTGCCGGATTCGGCGAGGATGCGGTTGTCCACGCTGTAGATCGCCGCGTGGGCCACCAGCGGGTTCTTGGTCAGGTTGTTGAGCAGCACGTTGAGGCTGAGGATGTCGTTGGACACCAGCAACTCGGTGGCTGACTGCGCGGTCTGCGTGGTCAGGCTCTGGCCGAGGGCGTCGGCCTGCTGCTGCATGGCCTGCTTGAACTGCAGGCCCATCACGCAGGCATAGATCACCAGGGCCGTGGCCACCAACAGCAAGCTGTGGACGGCGATGCGCAGGGCAATCGGCACGCGGCGCTGACGCAGGGCGTGGAAGAGCAGCAGGAAGAAATTGTCGGGCTTGACGGAGGTGGGCCGGGTCACAGCGGGCTCGGTCTTCTCTAGGGCAGATGCGGGGCAGTATAACGAGGCCCTACCGGGGGGCAAAGCGCCGCAGGCGCTGTCAAGGCGGCGAAAGTCGGCGTGCCATGCCGATCCACCGTGCATTCCGATCGGCGGTGCCGCTGCGCGGGTGGGCGAGCGGAGCATCCGCAGGCACTGAAAGCAGGTAGAATGACCGCCTTTTTTCCATGGCGGAGACAGCGCCTTGCGCGAGATCGTCCTGATCAACATCACCGGGGAAGACCGCCCCGGCCTCACCGCAGCCATTACCGGCGTCCTGGCGCAGGGTGGCGTGAACATCCTCGATATCGGCCAGGCGGTGATCCACGACACCCTCTCCTTCGGCATCCTGGTGGAAATCCCGGATAACCAGCGGGCTTCCTCGGTGCTCAAGGACGTGCTATTCACGGCCTACGAACTCGATCAGCAGGTGCGCTTCACGCCGGTCTCCGAAGACGACTACCGCCAGTGGGTCGGTGGCCAGGGCAAGCCGCGCCACATCGTCACCCTGCTGACTCGCCGGGTAACCGCCGAGCAGTTGCAGCGGGTGAGCTCGATCACCGCCAAGTACGGCCTGAACATCGACCAGATCGATCGCCTGTCCGGGCGCATGCCGCTGGACATGCCGGCCGACCAGGGCAAGGGCTGCATCGAATTCTCCGTGCGCGGCGAACCGGCCGACCCGGTGGCGCTGCGCGCCGAGTTCCTCAGCGTGGCCCAGGAGCTGAACGTCGACATCGCCTTCCAGCAGGACTCGGTGTTCCGCCGCAACCGTCGCCTGGCGGTGTTCGACATGGACTCGACGCTGATCGAGGCCGAAGTGATCGACGAGCTGGCCAAGGCCGCCGGCGTCGGCGAGCAGGTCTCCGAGATCACCGAGCGCGCCATGCGTGGCGAGCTGGACTTCCGCGCCAGCTTCAAGGAGCGCCTGGCGCTGCTGCAGGGTCTGTCCGAAGACGTGCTGGAAGAGATCGGCGCCTCGCTGCGCCTGACCGAAGGCGCCGAGACCCTGTTCGCCGAGCTCAAGCGCCTGGGTTACAAGACCGCCATTCTCTCCGGTGGCTTCAGCTACTTCGCCAGGCAACTGCAGGCGAAGCTGGGTATCGACTACGTATTCGCCAATGAACTGCAGATCGTCGACGGCAAGCTGACCGGCGTGGCCATCGAGCCCATCGTCGACGCCCAGCGCAAGGCTGACCTGCTGCGCGAGCTGGCCGCGAAGGAAGGTTTGCAGCTGGAGCAGACGATTGCCGTGGGCGACGGCGCCAACGACCTGCCGATGCTCGGTCTGGCCGGCCTGGGAGTGGCCTTCCGCGCCAAGCCGCTGGTCAAGCAGTCGGCCAAGCAGGCGATCTCCACCCTCGGGCTGGATGGCATCCTGTACCTGCTCGGCTTCCGCGATCGCGAAGGTGCCTGACCAGCGCTGAGTTGTCGCTGCAAAAAAGCCGTCCCAAGGGGCGGCTTTTTTGTTTTCGCATGCTACGGATGGTTCGGCGTGGAGCCAACCCAATCGCGGACAGAGTCCGCTCCTACGCTCAGGCCGGGGGTAGGAGCGGACTCTGTCCGCGATCGATCAACCCCAATACTGGAGCTCCGCCGTAACTTCCGCTTACTCGTCCGAGGCGAAATCGTAGTCCATCGCCTGGCTCGGGCCCTGCAGGTAGCGGCCCTGGATGTAGTTGGCGCCGGCCTGCCACAGGGTGGCCAGCGCGGTGGCGCTTTCCACCATCGGGACGATGGTCAGCTTGGCCTGGGCGTGCAGGCTGGCCATCAGGGTCTTCAGGTTTTCCTGGTTCTCCGCCGTGTTCAGGTCCTGCACGTAGGAACCGTCGACCTTCACGAAGTCGACGTTCATGTGCTTGAGGGTGTTGAACGGGTTGAGTGCGCAACCGAACTGGCACAGTGCGACCTGGCAGTGCAGCTCGGCGAGGCCCTGGCTCAGCACCTTGGCCTGGCGCAGGTAGGCGATGGCGTCCGGCTCGCTGATCTGCACGATCAGCGCGTCGGCCGGCAGGCGCGAGGCCTTCAGCGCCACGCTCAGCCACGGCAGCAGTTCCGGGTCCTGCAGGCTGGGCCCGGAGAGGTGCACGAAGAGCTTGGTCTCATGCCCCTTGGCGCGATGTTCGGAGAGCAGCTTGATGGAATTGAGCAGCACCCAGCGGTCGATCTTCTCGGCCAGGCCGCTGGACTTGGCGGCATTGAGGAAGTCCGCCGGCGGCACTTCCTCGCCCTGCGGATTGAGCAGGCGCAGCAGCACTTCATAGTGCTCGTGGGTGTCGCCGCGCAGGCTGATGATTGGCTGGAACAGCAGGCGGAAGCTGTTCTGCTCCAGCGCCTGGCGGATGATCGCGCTGATGTCGCCACGGTAGGCGGCGGCAGCCAGTTCGTCGGCCGGGTTGAAAACCTTCAGGCCGTTGCCGTCCTTCTGTGCGATTTCATCGGCGCCGCGGTGGGCGCGCTCGATGACTTCCTGGGCGCGGGTGGTCTTCTCGTCGAGCCCGGCGGTACCGATGGACAGGGTGATCTGCGCGGTGCGGCCATGAATGTCGAACAGATGGCCTTCGACTTTCTTCAGCAGGGCGTTGAAGCGCGGGACCGATTGCTCTGGGGTTTCGCCCGGCAACAGCACGGCGAACACGTCGTCGCTCAGGCGGGCCAGTTGCGCCTGCTCCGGGAACTGCCCGCGCAGCAGGTTGCCCAGGTCCGCCAGCAGCAGGTCGATGCTGGCGACGCCGAGTTCCAGCTGCAGGGCCTGGGCGCGATCGAGCAGCATGTAGGCGAAGGTCGCCGGCTGTCCGGCGGTCACTGCGCGCTCCACGGCGGTGTCCATCAGGTCGAGGAAGTGGGCGCGGTTGAACAGGCCGGTAACCAGGTCCTGGCTGCTGACTTCGCGGAGTTTTTCCTCGAGCTGGGCGTTGTCCGACTCGGCGCGGATCACCACCTGGATGCACGGCTCGCCGTCATAGGTGGCCGGCGAGAAGGTCATGCGCGCGGCAAAGGCCTGGCCGTCGCTGCGGATACCGCTGCAGGCGAGGTCGGCATTGTCCTCGGTGGTCTGATAGCCCTTGAGGAAGTCCTTGAAGTTGGCCTGGTCGCAGCCGGCGATCAGGTCGATCATCGGCATGCCTTCCAGCTCCTCGGCATCCTCGTAGCCGAACAGGCCGACGTAGGCGCGGTTGGCGTAGATGTGCATGCCGTCGTGGACGTAGGTGATGGCGTCGACCGAACTGTCCAGCAGCAACTGGCAACGCTTCTCCGCTTCGCGCAGCGCGACTTCGGCGGCGCGCCGCGCGCGGCGTTCCTCGAGGTTGGCCAGTTCGCGGTTGGCTACCAGGATCAGCCGCTCGTCCTCGCCTTGCGGCAGGGCGTCCTGCGCGCCGAGGGCCAGGGCCTCGGTGACGGCATCGGAGTCGTTGCCGCTGACCAGCTGGATGAAGGGAATATCCTTGGCCTGCCGGCGGATGGTGCTGAGCGCTTCGCTCGGCTCCAGCGCCTCGGCTTCGGGGGCTGCAATCAGCAGGTCCCAGCCCTGGGACAGGATGTCCGTCAGGTCTTCGCTGGAGGTAATGCGGTGGACGCGGGTCGCACGACCGGCGTTGCGGAACAGGCTGACCAGGCGCTCGGCTTCGTTCTGCGAGTCTTCCAGGATCAGCAGGCGGATGGTTTTCTTTTCATTGGCCATGGAGAAGACTGCTTATACCGCGCTGGACGGCAGCAAAAAGGCGACGAAAGGGGATCGCCTGGAATCTACAGAGACTTCCAGAGCGAGTCAAAGTCTTCCTCCCCGCCAGCGCCGCGAGCATTCGGTGCTGTGATGGGCTTATCGCTCGCTGTGCCGGCTGCATCCTGCGCCTGGTATTCGAACTGGGTGAAGCTGGCAGTGGCGGTGACCTTGCGGGTCAGGGTAGCGCGACGCTCGTCACCCTGCAGGTTGAGCTGCACGCGATTGCCTTCCTGGAACGGCAGGCGCGGGGTGATGACGGTGGCCGGGCGGGAGATCGCGGCGATCTCCGGCAGCAGCAGGGCGCGCAGATACTGGCTGCCCTGTTCGGTCTTGCGCAGCAACTGCAGGCCGCAGGGTTGCGCGAGCGGAGCGATCAGCTCGATGCCCATCTGCGTGCCGCCGCCACGGACCTGGCGAATCCAGCGCACCACGGCGACGCTCCAGCTGTGCTCCGGGGTGTCCTGGATGCCAAGGATCTCGCCGGCCTGCAGCTGGCTGGGGATATCCTTCGGCCAGGTCAGGCAGTAGCCGCCGGGGCTGTGGTTGACGATGTTCAGGGTGAACACCGGGTAGTCGTCGCGCGGGGATTCCTGCGCCACGTTCAGGCCGCTGTCGTCGTTGGCGCGCGGTGCGGTGTACTCGATTTCTTCCAGCGGCATGCCGGGCTGCCAGTCGTTGACCTTCTGCGCGTCGAAGGCGCCGGACCAGGCATCCTTCACGTCAGCCTTGAAGGCCGGTACCTGTTCCTGCACCTGGATCTTCAGCACGTCGTTGAAGTTTCTGCGGCCAGCGAGGAAGTAATGCAGGGCGCTCATGCCGATGCACAGGGTCAGCTGACCCTGGCCGGGGGTGCGGTGGAAGGTGCGTTCGGCGATGTCGCCCCAGGCCGCCGCAAGGTGCTGCAGCAGGTCGACGCTGACGCCCTCGGGAACCTTCAGGCGCGCCTGCGCGCGGCTTTCCGGAGGCAACAGGAGGTACTCGCGGATCAGGTCCACCAGCGGCTGCGGGTCGATGCCGAGGCTGCCGGCGAGGTCGCTTTCCTTGAACAGGGTGCGGTAGCGCGGCGGGCCGTCGACTTGCGGCACCACCACGAACAGGGTGGAGGGCGCATCGGCGGCCTGGACTTTCACCTGCGCCGTCCAGCCCTCGAGGACTTCGGCGACACGGGCGATGTTGTTCTGACGCATCTGGTTGCAGCGCGCGGAGCCGAGCATCAGCGCCACCAGGTAGGACTGTTCGATGGACAGCCCCTGGGACTGACGCGCCAAGGCATCGCGCACCGGCGTGTGCTGCAGGCCGTGCTGGCGGGCAAGCTGGTAGAGCTGGTGGAGCTCCAGCCAGAGGTTTTCCGGCACCGGACAATACAGCTGCGAGGCGCGCACCAGCGGGCCGCAGAGGCTGCGGATAGCGCGCTGGATAGCAGCGGTGGTGGCCTGGGCGCGCTCGCGGGTGAAGCGCGAAGCTTCGCGTACAACGATCAGCTTGTAGCCGATGGCGAGGTGGTTCTGCAGGGCCTGGCAGAGGTTGGCGACCTTGCGCGGGCGCTCGTCGAGGACGATGGATTGGTTGAGGAAGTGCCGTTCCAGGTTATGGCAGACGAAGTGGACTTCCGGGCGGAACAGTTCCAGCAACTGCAGGCGCGTCTCGACCGGCAGCTTGAGCTGGTTGAGTTCGATCAGCCCCTGGTAAAGCTGGCGGGCTGTTTCCCCGAGGTTGGCCTTGGGCAGGTGATCCAGCCAGTTTTTCAGCTCACGCGCATTGGCGTTGCAGAAGCTCAGGCTCTCGTGCGTCGGGGTGGGGACACGTAGAAACTGCTGGGGACTGTTGTCCATGGTGGCAATCGTTTCTCCACAAGCCGGCTCGTTGTACGAACCGGTTGGTCATAACTGTCGGCTTTTTCCGAACTCTAGCAGCATCCGCCGCCCGCCGCAGCCCATCGCCCGGATGGTGCGCGAACAGGTCACGGTAGAGCGGTCTCGCCTTTGATCTGCCGTTGCAGGGCGTTCTTCGCCGACTCCTGCGCCGTGCTGCGTACCCAGCCGTCGCCCTGGGCGAGCACCGGATGCGCGGCCCAGTCGAGCAGGTCCTGGCGCCGGCAGACGCCGGTATTGCCCTTGCCGGCGCCGCCGACCACCTTGTAGACGAGTTGGTCCTGGCGGCTGCGCTTGTCCGGATGGTCGTCGATCACCTGGCGCACGGCCCAGGCGTCGCCGCTCAGGGCATTGCTGTAGCAGGCGCCGAGCAGGATGTCGTCCGGCGTCAGGCGCTGCGCCTGGGCATGTTCCTGGGCCAGCTGGAGGATTTTCAGCAGGTCGTCGAACTGCACGTCGATGTACGAATCCATCTTGCGCAGCGCGTGGTAGAGGTCTTCGGGCGCCGGGCCGGCGGGCAGCTTCGGCGTGGCGGGCAGGCGTGCCAGCGGCGCGGGATAGCGACGCCAGGCGAACAGACCGTTGAAGACCACGGCGACCGCGAGGATCAGCACCACGTTGAGCAGTACCGGGCTGAGCACGTAGTGAAAGCCCAGGGCCGTGATGGCTGGCCCGCCGGAAACCGCTGCCAGCGCGGTAGCGCCGCCCGGTGGATGGATGCAGCGCGCGTAGTGCATGACCAGGATCGCCGCGCCGACCGCGAGAGCGGGCGTGAACGGCTGGCCGGGAAAGAGTTTCTGGCAGATGACGCCGACGCAGGCCGAGAGTACCTGGCCGCCGAGAACTGCCCAGGGCTGCGACAGCACGCCATGGGGTACGGCGAACAGCAGCACGGCGCTGGCGCCCATGGAGGCGACGACCCAGATGGCCGCTTCGCTGGGCAGAATCCAGTGGGTGACGGCGTAGATAGCGGCGATGCCGCACAGCGCTCCGATTGCGGAGAGCCACTTTTCAAGATGGCTGGTGGCGTTGGCACGCCAGCCCATCAGGTGCAGGAAGCGTTTCATGGCAGGAGAACTAACACGATGAGGCGGAAAGCAGCGGCGGGCAGCTCATTGGCCGCCCGCCTTATAGAAACGGGCGTCAGCCCTGGCGCGCGCCACCCAGGCGTTCGCCCATGCGTACGGCGCTGGTGGCGGCGAGGTTTTCCGCCCAGCTGACCTGCTCGGGCCCGAACAGCACGATGGCGGTGGAGCCCAGCTTGAAGCGGCCCAGTTCGGCGCCTTTCTCCAGGTGGATCGGCGCGCGCGCGGCTTCGTCGTAGCTGAAGGATTTCAGCTCGCGCTTGGGCGGCGTGACCAGGCCGGCCCAGACGGTTTCGATGGAGGCGACGATCATCGCGCCCACCAGCACCACGGCCATCGGCCCGCGCTCGGTGTCGAAGATGCACACCACACGCTCGTTGCGGGCAAAGAGTTCCGGTACCTGTTCGGCGGTCAGCTGGTTCACCGAGAACAGTCGGCCCGGCACGTAGACCATCTCGCGCAGGGTGCCGGCCAGCGGCATGTGCACGCGGTGGTAATCCTTGGGCGACAGGTAGACGGTAGCGAACTCGCCACCCATGAACGGCGCGGCGCGCTCGGCGTCGCCGCCCAGCAGTTCCATCAGGCTGTAGCTGTGGCCCTTGGCCTGGAACACGCGGCCGTGCTCGATCGGGCCGAGCTGGCTGATGGCGCCGTCGGCGGGGCAGAGCACCGCGCCTGCGCTTTCGTCCAGTGGCCGGGCGCCGTCTTTCAGGGCACGGGTGAAGAAGGCATTGAAGTGCTCATAGGCACGCAGGTCCTCGACCTGGGCTTCGCGCATGTCCACCTGGTAGCGACGGGCGAACCAGGGAATCAGACGGTCCTTGAACCAGGGGGCGCGGCATTCCGCAGCGCAGCCGATCAGGCGCGACAGCAGGTGATGCGGCAGCAGGTACTGGGCGAGGATGAACAGACGATCTTTGAACGACATTCCTTAAACCTCTACGGGGGTGTCGGGATGGTTGCCCCATTCCGACCAGGAACCGGCATAGCCCTTGACCCGCGGATATCCGAGGGCCTTGGCCACCAGGTAGGTGAAGCCGGAGCGGTGGTGAGTCTGGCAGTGGGTGATCACTTCCTTGTCCTTGGTGATGCCCAGGTCCTCGAGGATCTGCGGCATATCGGTACGGATGCGCAGGGCGCGGGCCGGGTCCATGCCGGCGGTCCATTCGAAATTGACGGCGCCCGGCACATGCCCGCCCTTGGCGGCGAGGACTTTCTGGCCGCTGTACTCGCTGGGGTTGCGGGCGTCCCAGACGGCCAGGTCGGCGGCGCCCAGGCGGCTCTGCAGGTATTCGCGGGTGGCGGTGGGTTCGTCGTGCAGGGTCAGCGGCAGCGGGCCGCCGGCCGCGGCGGGGACGTCCTCGCTCAGCGGCAGGCCGTCGGCGAGCCAGGCATGCAGGCCGCCGTCGACGTAGTGATAGTTGTCGTGGCCGATCACGTCGAGCAGCCAGATGAAGCGGCCGGCCCAGCCACCGCCCTCGTCGTCATAGACCACATAGACGGCATCGGGGTTGTGGCCCAGTTCGCCGAACAGCGCCTCCAGGTCGGCCTTGGCCGGCAGCAGGCCGGGCGCCGGCGTGCCGCCCAGCTGGGTGCGCGCGGGCGCGACGAAGCGGGCGCCGGGGATGTGACCCTGGGCGTAGCGCGCGGCGCTGGTCAGGTCGACCAGAATCAGTTCCGGAGCATCGAGACGGCTGGCGAGGTCAGCCGGTTCGATCACCAGGGGCAGGGCGGAGAAGGCGGACATGGCGGAGACTCCCGGCGAAAAAGGTGGGGGAGGCAACGTGAGCGCGTGCCCTGGGCTACCCCGTGAGGCCGGTTAGTTTAAAGGGCGGAAGGCGGGGCGCAAACCTTTCCCGGATCACGAGCCCCGCGCCATCTGCTTCACCGCGTGCTCGATGCACTGCGCGGTGCGGCCGAAGGCCTGGGCGTGAAAGTCCGCCAGTGGCTGCTCCAGGCGGTCGCAGACGACCAGCATGACGACTCGCGCGCCGTTGCCCAGCGAGCGCAGCAGCAGGTGTTCGCTGGGCAGCAGCGCCTTCAGCGAGCCGGGGATCAGCGCCGAGAACTCGGCCATGTTGGCTGGGCTCAGGCGCAGTTGCCCGGGTTGTTGCAGGAGTTTGCGCAGCACCGGGCTGGCGGCGACTTCCAGCTTGAAGTCGCCAATCTCGCTGTCCAGGCCGAAGTGCCGGCGCGCCTGCAGCCAACTGCCACCCTTGTCGGCCAGCAGGATCATCCCGCGTTGCAGCCCGCAGGCCTGCAGGGCGTCGCTGGCGCAGTCGAGCAGTTGCACGGCGTTGCCGAACGGGCTGGGCGTCTGCATCAGGCGGCTACAGTGCTGGCGCCATTCGGCCAGCGTATCCGGCGCCTTGGCCGGTTCTGCGGCCTTCGGGCCGTTGAGCCAGCGGCGCGCCTCCCAGGGCCACAGCAGCGCCTCGGCCGGGTGCCAGAGCAGCGGACGGGCGTGGTGACGGGCGCTCTGCGCGGCGAGGCCGTGGACGGTCTGTTGCAACTCTTCCAGCGGCATCTGCAGGTAGAGGCTGGTCAGGCGCTGCCAGCGCAGCATGTGCACGCCGCCCCAGGACTGGTGCGCGGCCATGGCGATGCTGTTGGCCAGGAGAATGGTGTTGGCCGGGCGGGTCAGCCAGCGTTGCAGTTCCGGGTCGGCATCCAGGCGCTGCTGCTGGCCCAGCGGCTCATGTTCGGTGTGGGCGACGTGCAGGGCGCGCACCAGCAGGCGCTTGTCGTCGCTGAGCAGGGCGTAGCCCTGGCCGACCCAGTCCGGCAGTCGCCAGCTGTCGGCCAGCGCGCGACACAAGGGCAGCAGGGGAGTGCCGAGCAGTTCCTCTTCGACTTCGCTGCTGCAGCGGCCCAGGCCGTAGACCTGGCGCTGCCAGTTCTCCATCAGCTCCGGTCTGGCGGTGGCCAGCGCCCACAACGGCGCGAGGGTGAACAGGCTGCCCCAGTGGATTTCCTGCCAGAGCCGCGCCAGGCGGTTGGCGAACAGGCCGCTGGCCTGCTGCATGGCATGGCGGCTGATCAGTAGCAACTGACTGAGCGCGCGGGGCATCTGTGCCTCCGGCATCGCCGGCAGGCTATCCAGCAACTGGGTGACACGTGCCAGCCCCAGGCGATTGAGGGCCACTTCCAGGCTTTCCGCCGGATTGTCCCGCACACTGGGTACGCGGTTGGCTTCGCGCAGGATGGCGAACGCCAGCGTTGGTGCGTCCTGCAGCAGTTCGGAAATGTCCCGGATCGAGCGGCGACTGTCGTTCAGCGCCCGGCGAATGTCATCGCGCTGTTCCAGTGGAACCGGCAAAGGCAGATCTTCCAGCTGGTTAAGCCAGGCCTTGAGACGCTCTGGATGAAGCACTTGCTTAGACATGCGTGAGGCGCCGAACTGGTTTTTAGTGTTTTCGGCCTATAGTCTTGCCCGAAATCTCCGATAACAACAGGGAGGCGGGAATCATGCCTCCTTTCTGTTCACAGTTTCAGTCCGGTCCCCATGGCAAAAATCATCGGCATCATCGTCATTCTGGGTAGCGTGCTCGGCGGCTACATGCTCTCCGGCGGCAAGATTGCTGCCATCATCCAGCCGTTCGAGGTGCTGATCATCGGCGGTGCCGCGCTGGGCGCCTTCCTCCAGGCCAACCCTGGCAGCACCTTCATGACCGTGCTGAAGAAGGCGCCGAAGATGTTCGGCAACCGCTTCACCCACACTTTCTATCTGGAAGTGCTGGGCATGCTCTATGAGGTGCTCAACAAGAGCCGCCGCGAGGGCATGATGGCCATCGAGGCCGACGTCGAGGACCCGGCTGCCAGCCCGATCTTCAGCAAGTACCCGGCAGTGCTCAAGGATGACCGCATGACCGCCTACGTCTGCGACTACCTGCGCATCATGTCCTCCGGCAACATGGCGCCGCACGAGCTGGAAGGCCTGTTCGACATGGAACTGGGCAGCCTCAAGGAAGACCTCGAACACCCCGCCCACGCGGTGACCCGCGTCGCCGATGCCCTGCCAGGCTTCGGTATCGTCGCCGCGGTACTGGGTATCGTGATCACCATGGCGCTGCTCGGCCAGGGCAGCCAGGCCGAGATCGGCCACCACGTCGCCGCGGCGCTGGTGGGTACCTTCCTCGGTATTCTCGCCGCCTACGGTTTCGTCGGCCCGCTGTCCAACGCCCTGGAGCACGACGCCAAGGAAGAGCTGAACCTCTACGAAGCGATCAAGGCCTGCCTGGTGGCATCTGCCTCCGGCATGCCGCCGTCGCTGGCCGTGGAGTTCGGCCGCAAGGTGCTGCTGCCGGCGCATCGTCCCAGCTTCAGTGAGCTGGAACAGGCGGTACGTGGGCGCTAAGCATGGATAACAACCAGCCGATCATCGTCAAGCGCATCAAGCGCTATGCCGCCGGCCACCATGGCGGTGGCTGGAAGATCGCCTTCGCCGACTTCGCCACCGCCATGATGGCGTTCTTCCTCGTGCTCTGGCTGCTGTCTTCGGCCACGCCCGAGCAGAAGAAGGCCATCTCCGGCTACTTCCAGGACCCCATCGGTTTCACCGAGAGCGCCAGTCCCTACGTCATCGACCTGGGCGGCACGCCGACGCCGGCGCCGGACAAGACGCTGAACCCGCAGATCCAGGCCCAGCCGGACGCCGACGAGACGCGCATCAACCCGGACGAGAACGCCAAGGTCACCGAGCAACAGGCCCAGGACGTCGCCGAGCAGGTGGAGAAGGAGCGCCTGGAGCTGCTGCTGCAGGAGCTGCAGAACAAGGTCGACGAGAACCCGACGCTGAAGCGCTTCAAGGACCAGATCCTCTTCGAGATCACCCAGGACGGGCTGCGTATCCAGATCGTCGATTCGGACAACCGGCCGATGTTCGACCTGGGCAGCGCGCGCCTGCAGTCGTATTTCGAGGACATCCTGCTGGCGCTGGCCGAGACCATCAAGCAGGTGCCGAACAAGATCAGCATCAGTGGCCACACCGACGCCAAGCCCTACGCCGGCAACGGCGACTTCGGCAACTGGGAGCTGTCGGCCAACCGCGCCAACGCGGCGCGCCGCACGCTGGAAGCCGGCGGCTACCCGGAAGACCAGATCGCCCGCGTGGTGGGTTACGCCTCCTCGGCGCTGTTCGACCGCGACCAGCCGCTGAACCCGGTGAATCGCCGCATCGACATCATTGTCCTGACCAAGAAGGCCCAGCGTGCCATCGAGGGACAGGACGGTGGCGCTGAGAAACCGGCCGATGGCGCCGCGCCTGCCGTGCCGGGGGCACAAGCTGCGCCGGGTGCTCCGGATGCCCCGAATGCCGCGCCGGCCAGGCAGGGCGACCCCGTGCCGCCGGACCAGCTCAAGCAGAAGCTCAACCTGTTCGACGACGGTGGCACGCTGAAACTCGACGAGCTGAACAAGCAGCAGTAGGAAACGAAGAAGGCCAGCTGAAAAGCTGGCCTTCTTCGTTGCGCTTCATGCCATTGATTGGCCGAGGCGTGCTCTTCGTAGGAGCGAGCCTGCTCGCGAATCAACGCCGCTGCGGAAGCTGTTCGCGAGCAAGCTCGCTCCTACCGGCCTGGGCAACATCGGTGCGGCGGATAACGCGTGAGGGTTATCCGCCCTACGGCTCGCATCGGTGTAGGGCGGATAAAGCGGAACGCTTTATCCGCCAATCAATATTCGTCTTCCGGCAGGCTGGCGAGGATGTGCCGGTAGCTGTTCATCCGCTGCGGCGAGACGCGCCCTTCTTCCAATGCCTTGAGCAAAGCGCAGCCCGGTTCACGGTCATGCTTGCAGTCGCGGAAGCGGCAGTGGCCAAGCAGATCGTGGAATTCGATGAAGCCGGCCTCCACATCGTCGCGGCTGACATGCCCGAGGCCGAATTCGCGGATGCCGGGGGAGTCGATCAGGTCGCCGCCGGCGGGAAAGTGGAACAGCCGTGCGGTGGTCGTGGTGTGGGTGCCCTTGCCGGTAACTTCGGAGAGGTCGCCGACACGCGTGTCGACCCCGGGCAGCAGTGCGTTCACCAGCGACGACTTGCCCACGCCGGACTGGCCGACGAATACGCTGACG
The DNA here is from genome assembly GCF_029840045.1 of Pseudomonas sp. GD03903. Lineage (NCBI taxonomy): Bacteria > Pseudomonadati > Pseudomonadota > Gammaproteobacteria > Pseudomonadales > Pseudomonadaceae > Pseudomonas > Pseudomonas sp. GD03903. The sequence continues at coordinate 502,267 of NZ_JAOCBT010000001.1, forward strand.
TGTTCGTTCAGCGCGGCGCGCAGGGCGTCCAGTGCCAGGCCGTTGGCGGCCGAGACTTCCAGCAACGGGTAGCCCAGCTCGCGGTAGGTGCCCAGCAGCGCATCGAGGAAGGGGGCGTTTTCCTCGTCGATCAGGTCGGCCTTGTTCAGCAGCAGCAGCGGCTTGATACCGGCGTGTTCGGCAGCCACCAGGTAACGGTCGATCAGGTTGGCGTGGGGTTCCGGGCGCGGGGCGAAGACGATCACGATGCGATCGACGTTGGCCGCCACCGGCTTGAGCACGCCACGCATGTCGGGGCGGCGCAGCTCGGAGGTCCGCGGCAGTTGCGCGACGATCACCCCGATGCCCTGGTTACCCGGGCGCCAGACCACCTGGTCGCCGGTCACCAGCGGTGGCAGGTTGGCGCGCAGGTGGCAGCGGAACACCTGGCCGGCGTCGTCGCCGTCCTGGGCCTCGACTTCCACCTGGACGCCGAAGTGGGCGATCACCTGCCCGGTCTGTTCCGGACCCAGGTCGCCGCCTTCCAGTTCTTCCAGCGCGCGTGATTCGCGCTTGGCGGCGCGGGCAGCGCGCTCTTCCTGGACTTTTTCGATCCGCCAGCTCTGCCGGCGGGTTAGGTGACGCTTGGCCATAGGGAATCCACAGGGAAAATCGCGCCGCAGTTTAGCATGCACTGGTGCGCTTCCCGCTAAACTAGGGGGCTGAGCTGAGGAGCCCCATCATGCAGAACCCGCAGAACCTGATCTGGATCGACCTGGAAATGACCGGGCTGGACCCGGACAAGGACGTCATCATCGAGATGGCGACCATCGTCACCGACAGTGAGCTGAACATCCTCGAGGAAGGCCCGGTGATCGCCGTGCACCAGAGCGAGGAGCTGCTCGCCGGCATGGATGAGTGGAACACCCGCCAGCACGGCCAGTCCGGCCTGACCCAGCGGGTGCGCGAAAGCACCATCTCCGCCGCGCAAGCCGAGGCGATGACCATTGCCTTCCTGGAGAAGTGGGTACCCAAGCGCAGCTCGCCGATCTGCGGCAACAGCATCTGCCAGGATCGCCGCTTCCTCTATCGGCACATGCCGAAGCTGGAAGGCTACTTCCACTACCGCAACCTGGACGTCTCCACCCTCAAGGAACTGGCCGCGCGCTGGGCACCTTCGGTGCGTGACGGTTTCAAGAAGGGCAACACCCACCTGGCCCTGGACGACATCCGCGAGTCCATCGCCGAGCTGCGCTACTACCGCGAGCACTTCATCAAGCTCTGAGTGGGCGGCATCTCGTAGGGCGGATAACCTGGAACAGGTTATCCGCCGACGTGCGCGGCGGATAACGCTGGCGCGTTATGCGCCCTACAAGAGCCTCAAGCGCCGTGCCGGCCCAGCGCCCACTCCACATGCTCGCGCACCAGTTCCGATGGGAACTCCCGCCGCGCGCGCAGTGCCTCGATCACCGGAATAGTCGACGGTGCGTTGCCCAGGCCCACGGCCAGGTTGCGCAGCCAGCGTTCGTAACCGGCGCGCCTAAGCGGCGAGCCCTCGGTACGGCTGAGAAACTCTTCTTCCGTCCACAGGAACAGCTCCGCCAGCGCGGCGTTGTCCAGGCTGTGGCGCGGCTGGAAGTCGTGCTGGTCGGTGGCGCGGGCGAAGCGGTTCCACGGGCAGACCATCTGGCAGTCATCGCAGCCGAACACCCGGTTGCCGATCAGCGGGCGCAGGTTCTCGGGGATCGAGCCCTTCAATTCGATGGTCAGGTAGGAGATGCAGCGCCGCGCATCCAGCACATAGGGTGCGACGAAGGCGGCGGTGGGGCAGATGTCCATGCAGGCCGAGCAGCGCCCGCAGTGCTCGGTGCCGTGCGGCGCGTCCACCGGCAGTGGCAGATCGGTGAACAACTCGCCGAGGAAGAAATAGCTGCCGGCCTTGCGATTGAGCACCAGGGTGTTCTTGCCGATCCAGCCCAGGCCCGATTGCTCGGCAATGGCCTTCTCCAGCACCGGCGCGCTATCGACGAAGGCGCGGAAACCGAACGGCCCCACCCGCTGCTGGATGCGTTCGGCCAGTTGCTGCAGGCGCTTGCGAATCAGCTTGTGGTAGTCGCGGCCCAGGGCGTAGCGCGATACATAGGCCTTCTCCGGATCGCCCAGCACCTGCGCCATGCGCGTGTCGCCGGGCAGATAGTCCATGCGCAGCGACACCACCCGCAGGGTGCCGGGCACCAGTTCGTCCGGCCGCCAGCGCTTGCTGCCGTGGGCGCCCATGTAGTCCATCTCGCCGTGATAGCCGGCGGCCAGCCAGCGCTGCAGGTGCGCACCGTGCGCCTCCAGGTCGAGCCCGCTGATGCCGACCTGCTGGAAGCCGAGTTCGCGCCCCCAGTCCTTGATGGCGCGGGCGAGGTCGTCATGGTCGAGCGTTGAATCGTGCATGGAGGGCAGGAAACCGAAGTCCGGGTGCGTATAATTCTGCCAGACCTTGCCGGCGTCGGCCTGCCCGCCAGCCAAGGCGACACACCCTGCCGCCCGGATTCGCGATGACTGCCCACGATAATCTGCCCCTTGATCTCTACAGCGCCCAGCAGGTACGTGACCTCGACGCACGCCTGATCGCCGCTGGCACGCCCGGCTTCGAGCTGATGCGCCGTGCCGCCCATGCTGCCTGGCGCGCCCTGCGCCGCCAGTGGCCGGATGCCGGCGAGATCACCGTCCTGGCCGGCCATGGCAACAACGCCGGCGATGGCTACCTGATAGCGGCCCTGGCCCTGCGCGCCGGCTGGCGCGTGCGCGTGCTGGCGGTGGGCGAGGCTTCGCGGCTGTCCGGCGATGCCGCCTCGGCCCATGGCGAGGCGCGCTCAGTCGGCGTGGCTATCGATGCCTGGAGCGAGCGTGCCGAACTGCGCGGCGTGCTGGTAGATGCGCTGCTGGGCACCGGCCTCGGTGGCGAGGTGCGCGAGCCCTATGCCTCGGCCATCGGCGCAATCAACGCCAGCGGACTGCCGGTGCTGGCGGTGGACATCCCTTCCGGTCTCAGCGCCGACACTGGGCAAGTGCTGGGTTGCGCGGTGAACGCCGACCTGACCGTGACCTTCATCGGCCTCAAGCTTGGTCTGTTCACCGCCAGTGGCCCCGATCAGTGTGGCGAACTGGCGTTCGACGGGCTCGATGCCGATCTTGCGCTGATTTCCGAGGACGGCGTGGCGCGCCGTCTCGCTCCTGCCTCGCTGGCTCGCCTGGCTGCGCGCCCGAAGGCCGCGCACAAGGGCCAGTTCGGCCATGCGCTGGTGATCGGCGGCGATACCGGCATGGGTGGCGCCGCTCTGCTGGCAGCGGAAAGCGCGCTGCGCTGTGGTGCCGGGCTGGTTTCCCTGGCGACGCGCACGGCCCACGTGCCCGCGGCGTTGGCTCGCCGGCCTGAGTTGATGGTGCGCGGCGTTTCCTCTTCCGCCGAGCTGCTGCGTCTCGCCGAGCGCGCCGATGTCCTGGTAGTGGGGCCCGGTATCGGTCGCGAAGCCTGGGGCCGTGTGCTGGTCAGTGCCGCGGCGAGCCTGGCGTGCCGGCAGGTGTGGGACGCCGATGCGCTCAATCTGCTGTCCGAAGGGCTGGTCGCTCGTCCGTCCGCTGACTGGTTGATCACTCCCCATCCCGCCGAAGCGGCGCGTCTGCTGGGGATAACCACCGCCGAGGTCCAGGCGGACCGCCCGAATGCGGCGCGCGCACTGGCACAGCGCTATCAGGCCGTGGTCGTGCTCAAGGGCGTCGGCAGCTTGGTCGCGTCTCCGGATGGACGGCTGGCGCTGTGCAGTCATGGTCACCCTGCCATGGCGGGCGCTGGGCTCGGCGATGTGTTGTCCGGCATTCTCGGTGCGCTGCTGGCGCAGGGCTTGCCTGCGTTCGATGCCGCCTGCCTGGCAGTCTGGCTGCATGCATGTGCCGGCGAGTCGCTCGGTGCGCAAGGTCGCGGCCTGGCAGCCGCCGATCTGATTCCTGCCGTTCGTCAGTTGCTCGAGGAGCTGTCCCCATGCCTGAACTGAATCTTTTCGCCGACGGCGAAGATGCCATGGTCGACCTCGGTCGGCGGATTGCCGAGGCAGCCGGCGGACGCGGGGTGATCTACCTGCACGGAGACCTGGGGGCGGGCAAGACGACCCTCTCGCGCGGCATTCTGCGCGGATTGGGCCATGCCGGAGCGGTGAAAAGTCCGACCTTTACCCTGGTCGAGCCCTACGAAATCGGCGATCTGCGCGCCTTCCACTTCGACCTCTACCGCCTCGCCGATCCGGAAGAACTGGAGTTCCTCGGTATCCGCGACTACTTCGAGGGCGACGCACTGTGCCTGATCGAGTGGGCGGAGCGCGGCAAAGGCATTTTGCCAAAGGCCGACATGGACATTACCATTGTTCCGCATGCGGGCGGACGCATGCTGCGCCTCGACCCGCACGGAACACGGGGCGAAGCCTGGTGTGCCGCCCTGGCCACGGGAGCATAGAAAAAAGATGGGTTGGGGGTTGCGCCTTCGGGCGTTGTTTATCGGGGTGTCCGTTCTGCTGGCATTCTTTGCCGGCGAGGTTTCTGCCGCCACGCAAATCAAGAGCGTGCGCATCTGGCGCGCGCCGGACAACACACGTCTGGTGTTCGACTTGTCCGGTCCCGTGCAGCACAGTCTGTTCACCCTGAGTGCACCCAACCGCATCGTCGTCGATATCAATGGCGCGCAGATGGCCGCTGCGCTCGACAAGCTCAAGCTGAGCAACACGCCGATCACCGCGATGCGCTCTGCCCAGCGCTCGCCTACCGACCTGCGCCTGGTGCTGGACCTGAAGAACCAGGTCACGCCCAAGAGCTTCGTGCTGCCGCCGAACCAGCAGTACGGCAATCGCTTGGTCGTCGACCTGTATGACCAGGGCGCCGACATCGCCCCGGACGTACCGGCGACCCCGACCCCCAGCGTACCCGCCACCCCGGTCAGCCCGGCGCAGTCGGTCGCCAAGATTCCCGCGCCCAGCAGCGGCGGCAAGCGTGACATCGTGATTGCCATCGACGCCGGTCACGGCGGCGAAGACCCCGGTGCTCTCGGCCCGAACGGCCTGCACGAGAAGAACATCACCCTGTCGATCGCCCGCGAACTGCAACGGCAGATCAACCAGATGAAGGGCTTCCGCGCCGAACTGACGCGGACCGGCGACTACTTCATCCCGCTGCGCAACCGCACCGTCATTGCCCGCAAGAAGGGTGCGGACCTGTTCGTTTCCATCCATGCCGACGCCGCGCCCAGCCGCAGCGCCTTCGGTGCCTCGGTGTTCGCCCTGTCCGATCGTGGCGCCACCTCCGAGACCGCGCGCTGGCTGGCCGACACGGAAAACCGCTCCGACCTCATCGGCGGTGATGGCGGCGTCAACCTCGACGACAAGGACAAGATGCTCGCCGGCGTGCTGCTCGACCTGTCGATGACCGCCACCATGTCTTCCAGCCTGGACGTCGGCCACAAGGTCCTGACCAGCGTTGGGCGTGTCACCCCGTTGCACAAGCGTCGGGTGGAACAGGCCGGCTTCATGGTGCTGAAGTCTCCGGATATCCCGTCGATCCTGGTGGAAACCGGGTTCATCTCCAACCCGAACGAATCGGCCAAGCTGGCCAGTGGTTCGCACCAGCAGGCGCTGGCGCGATCCATTGCCAGCGGTGTGCGCCAGTACTTCGTGCAGACCCCGCCGCCGGGCACCTATATCGCTTCGCTGCGTGACGGCGGTCAGTTGGCTTCCGGTCCCCGCGAGCACGTGGTGCGCGCCGGCGAGAGCCTGGGCATGATCGCCAGCCGCTATGACGTCAGTACCGCATCGATCCGTAGCGCCAACAGCCTGAAGACCGATGCTCTGAAGGTCGGCCAGGTGCTGAACATTCCCGGCACTGCCCTGGCGTCGCAGCAATGAGTGACGTTCGCCGAATCCAGCTGCTGACTCCGCGGCTGGCGAACCAGATCGCTGCCGGCGAAGTGGTCGAGCGGCCCGCCTCGGTCATCAAGGAACTGCTGGAAAACTGCCTGGACGCCGGTGCGAAGCGCATCGATGTCGAAGTCGAACAGGGCGGCGTCAAGCTGCTGCGTGTGCGTGACGATGGCAGCGGCATCCCCGCCGACGACCTGCCACTGGCACTGGCGCGCCACGCCACCAGCAAGATCCGCGAGCTGGAAGACCTCGAGCGGGTGATGAGCCTGGGCTTCCGTGGCGAAGCGCTGGCCTCGATCAGCTCCGTCTCGCGTCTGACCCTGACGTCCCGCACCGCCGACGCCGAGCAGGCCTGGCAGGTGGAAGTCGAGGGGCGCGACATGGAATCCACGGTGAAGCCGGCGGCGCACCCGGTGGGCACCAGCATCGAAGTGCGCGACCTGTTCTTCAACACCCCGGCGCGGCGCAAGTTCCTGCGCGCCGAGAAGACCGAATTCGATCACCTGCAGGAAGTCATCAAGCGTCTGGCCCTGGCGCGCTTCGACGTGGCTTTCCATCTGCGCCACAACGGCAAGACCATCCTCTCGCTGCATGAAGCGAAGGACGAAGCCTCCCGCGCCCGCCGCGTCGGCGCGGTGTGCAGCTCCGGCTTCCTCGAGCAGGCCCTGCCCATCGAGGTGGAGCGCAATGGCCTGCACCTGTGGGGCTGGGTTGGCCTGCCGACCTTCTCCCGCAGCCAGCCGGACCTGCAGTACTTCTACGTGAACGGCCGCATGGTGCGCGACAAGCTGGTCGCCCACGCCGTGCGCCAGGCCTATCGCGACGTGCTGTACAACGGCCGGCATCCGACCTTCGTGCTGTTCTTCGAGGTTGACCCCGCGGTGGTGGACGTCAACGTCCACCCGACCAAGCACGAAGTGCGCTTCCGCGACAGCCGCATGGTCCACGACTTCCTCTACGGCACCCTGCACCGGGCGCTGGCGGAAGTGCGCCCGGACGATCAGCTGGCGCCGCCGGGAGCGACCAGTCTGACTGTGCCGCGCCCCACTGGCGCGGAAGCCGGCGAGTTCGGCCCGCAGGGCGAGATGCGCCTGTCCGAGACCGTGCTCGAGGCTCCTGCCGCCGCGCGCGCCTGGCAGCCGAGTCCGACTTCCGCCGGCTCCGGCGCTGGTGGCGACTACAGCTATCAGCCGAACCGCCCGGAAATGCCGCCGATCCAGGAGGCCCAGGGCGCCTACAAGGCCTACTTCGCTCCGTTGCCCGACCAGGCGCCGCAGGCGCTGCCGGAAAGCAGCCAGGACGTGCCGCCGCTGGGCTATGCCCTGGCGCAGCTCAAGGGCATCTATATCCTCTCGGAGAACGCCCACGGCCTGGTGCTGGTGGATATGCACGCTGCTCACGAACGCATCATGTACGAACGCCTGAAGACCGCCATGGCCAGCGAAGGCCTGCGCGGCCAGCCGCTGCTGGTGCCGGAGTCTATCGCCGTCAGCGAGCGCGAGGCGGATTGCGCCGAAGAGCATGGCAGCTGGTTCTCCAGGCTGGGCTTTGAATTGCAGCGGCTCGGCCCGGAAACCCTGGCGATCCGCCAGATTCCCGCGCTGCTCAAGCAGGCCGAGGCCACCCAGTTGGTGCGCGACGTGCTTGCCGATCTGCTGGAGTACGGCACCAGCGACCGTATCCAGGCGCACCTCAACGAGCTGCTCGGCACCATGGCCTGCCACGGCGCGGTACGCGCCAACCGGCGTCTGACCCTGCCGGAGATGAACGGCCTGTTGCGCGACATGGAAGTGACCGAGCGCAGCGGCCAGTGCAACCACGGCCGCCCGACCTGGACCCAGTTGGGGCTCGACGAACTGGACAAGCTGTTCCTGCGCGGACGTTGATTTCCGTAAGGTTGCGTTCAGGAAAGTGCAGTAAACTGCGCGCCAATCGATTCAGCAGTGCGCAATAACGAGCTCCCGATGTCCCTGCCTCCCGCCATTTTTCTCATGGGCCCCACCGCCGCCGGCAAGACCGACCTGGCGCTGGAACTGGCGCGCTTGCTGCCAGTGGAGTTGATCAGCGTGGACTCGGCGCTGATCTACCGCGACATGGACATCGGTACTGCCAAGCCTTCTCGTGAAGTGCTGGCCGAGTTTCCGCACCGCCTGATCGACATCCGTGACCCCAGCGAGGCCTATTCGGCGGCGGAGTTCCGCGCTGACGCCCTGGCGGCCATGGCCGAGATCACCGCGGCCGGGAAGATCCCGCTGCTGGTTGGCGGCACCATGTTGTATTTCAAGGCGTTGCTGGAAGGGCTGGCCGATATGCCCAGCGCCGACCCCGCCGTGCGGATTGAGCTGGAGACCTGGGCCGCCGCTGAAGGCTGGGGCGCCCTGCATGCGGAGCTGGCCCGCGTCGACCCGGAGTCGGCTGCACGTATCCATCCCAACGATCCCCAGCGACTTGTCCGGGCCCTTGAGGTGTACCGTGTGAGCGGTATGTCCATGACTGCACATCGCCTGCGCCAGGCGCGTGAAAATGCGGGTCTCGGCGCGCAAGGCGGTGGACAATTACCGTATACTGTGGCTCATCTGGCAATCGCGCCTCTGCAGCGCCAGGTATTGCACGAGCGTATCGCGCAACGTTTTGACCAGATGCTGGAACAGGGCTTCATCGCCGAGGTCGAACGCCTTCGCGCAAGGAGTGACTTGCACGTGGGGCTACCGTCCATAAGAGCGGTGGGTTACCGACAGGTATGGGATTACCTCGAGGGCAAACTGTCCTACGCTGAGATGGTGGAGCGCGGCGTCATCGCCACGCGGCAGCTAGCCAAGCGCCAGTTCACCTGGCTCCGCAGCTGGAGCGATCTACACTGGTTGGACAGTCAGGCAAGCGACAATTTGCCGCGTGCCTTGAAATACTTTGAGGCGGTCTCCATATAGGCTCGAGACCTTAATTCCGGCCGTCTATCCTTGGGGTTCAGGACGGCGTTAAGCCAAATTCGACTACTACTAAATCAGTTTTTTACCCTTACAAGGAGTGCGGCATATGTCAAAAGGGCATTCGCTACAAGACCCTTACCTCAATACCCTGCGCAAAGAACGCGTTCCGGTTTCCATCTACCTGGTCAACGGCATCAAGCTGCAGGGTCAGATCGAATCCTTCGACCAGTTCGTCATCCTGCTGAAGAACACTGTCAGCCAGATGGTCTACAAGCACGCTATCTCCACCGTGGTTCCCAGCCGCCCCGTGCGCCTGCCCACCGGTGATCAACCGGCCGAGCCGGGCAACGTTTGACGGGAGTCCGCCTTGTTCTTTGAGCGCCCGGGTGGTGGGGAACGGGCCATTCTGGTCCATCTGGAAGGTCAGGACCCCGAGGCGCGCGAAGACCCGCAGGAATTCCAGGAGCTGGCCCGTTCGGCAGGCGCGGAATCGGTTGCTTTCGTCAGCATTTCGCGCCATCAGCCCTCAGCCAAGTACCTGATCGGCAGCGGCAAGGTCGAAGAGTTGCACGACCTCGTCCACGCCGAGAAGGTCGAGCTGATCATCTTCAATCACACCCTTACGCCGAGCCAGGAGCGCAACCTCGAGCGAGCGCTCGAATGTCGCGTGCTCGACCGTACGGGGCTGATCCTCGACATCTTCGCCCAGCGCGCCCGTACCCACGAAGGCAAGCTGCAGGTGGAGCTCGCCCAGCTGGAACACATGAGCACGCGTCTGGTACGCGGCTGGACTCACCTTGAACGCCAGAAAGGCGGTATCGGCCTGCGTGGCCCGGGTGAAACCCAGCTGGAAACCGACCGCCGCCTGCTGCGTGGGCGTATCCGCCAGATCAAGTCCCGCCTGGAAAAGGTCCGCAGCCAGCGTGAGCAGGCTCGTCGTGGCCGTCGCCGGGCGGAGATTCCGGCGGTATCCCTGGTGGGCTACACCAACGCCGGCAAGTCCACGCTGTTCAATGCGCTGACCACTTCCGAGGTCTATGCGGCCGACCAGTTGTTCGCCACCCTCGACCCGACCCTGCGCCGCCTGGAGCTGGATGACGTCGGGCCGATCGTGCTGGCCGACACCGTGGGCTTCATTCGTCACCTGCCGCACAAGCTGGTGGAGGCGTTTCGGGCTACCTTGGAAGAGTCCAGCAACTCCGATCTGCTGCTGCACGTGATCGACTCCCACGAGCCGGATCGCGACGCGCAGATCGAACAGGTGCTGGCGGTGCTGAAAGAAATCGGCGCGAACGAATTGCCGATGCTCGAGGTGTACAACAAGATCGACCTGCTGCCGGACATGCAGCCGATGATCCAGCGCGACGAGCTGGGCAAGCCGGTTCGTGTCTGGCTGTCGGCGCGGGAATCGCGCGGACTGGAATTGCTCGAGCAGGCGGTCGCCGAGTTGCTGGGGGAGGACATGTTCGTCGGAACGCTCTGTCTGCCACAGCGCCTCGGACGACTCCGGGCTCAGTTCTTCGAGCTGGGTGCGGTACAGTCGGAGAATCACGACGAACAGGGACGCGCCGTTTTGCAGGTCCGCCTGCCGCGTGTCGAGTTGAACCGCATGGTGAGCCGCGAAGGCTGGCAGCCGGCGGAGTTCATTGCGCAACACACTTTGCAATAAAGCCCGGCACACTGTTTTTGGCAGGGTAATGGGCATTCGGTAGCATAGGTGGGCGCGCCGTAGGCGCGTTTTCGCGTTATCAGATGGAGAGCGCTATGGCTTGGAATGAGCCGGGTGACAACTCGAACAAGAACGACCAGGACCCCTGGGGTGGACGCCGTGGTGGTGGTCGCCAGGGTCCTCCTGATCTGGATGAGGCCTTCCGCAAGCTGCAAGACAGCCTGAACGGAATTTTTGGCAAACCCAAGCGCGGCAGTGGTTCGGGCGGTGGCGGCGGTGGTCGGGGCGGTAGCCTCGGTCTGTTCGGTATCGGCCTGGCGATTCTCGCCGTGCTGTGGCTGTACAACGCCATCTACGTGGTGGATGAGCAGGAGCAGGCGGTGATCCTGCGCTTCGGTCAGTACCACGAGACCGTGGGCCCCGGCCTGAACATCTACTTCCCGCCGATCGACAAGAAGTTCCAGGAGAACGTCACCCGCGAGCGTGCCTACAGCAAGCAGGGTCAGATGCTCACCGAGGACGAGAACATCGTCGAGGTTCCGCTGACCGTGCAGTACAAGGTCAGCAACCTGAAGGACTTCGTGCTCAACGTCGACCAGCCGGAAGTGAGCCTGCAGCACGCCACCGAAAGCGCCCTGCGCCACGTGGCTGGCTCGACCACCATGGACAAGATCCTCACCGAGGGCCGCGAACAGATGGCCACCGAGGTGCGTGATCGTCTGCAGCGTTTCCTCGATACCTACAAGACCGGTATCACGGTGACCCAGGTGAACATCCAGAGCGCCGCCGCGCCGCGTGAAGTACAGGAAGCGTTCGACGACGTGATCCGTGCCCGCGAGGATGAGCAGCGCGAGAAGAACCAGGCCGAAGCCTACGCCAACGGCGTGGTGCCCGAAGCCCGTGGCCAGGCCCAGCGCATCATCGAGGAAGCCAATGGCTACCGCGATGAAGTGGTCTCCCGCGCCCAGGGTGAGGCTGATCGCTTCACCAAGCTGGCCGGTGAATATCACAAGGCTCCGGAAGTCACTCGTCAGCGTCTGTATCTGGACACCATGCAGGATGTCCTGAGTCAGACCAGCAAGGTGCTGGTCACCGGCAAGCAAGGTCAGAACAACCTGATCTACCTGCCGCTGGACAAGATGATGGATGGCCGTGGTTCGGCAGCTCCGAGCAGCGCGCCCAGCGCGAGCAGCAGCACGCCGGATATCGGTTCGCGGGTCGCCAGCGACCTGCAGCAGCGTGACACGCGTACCCGGGAGAGCCGCTGATGAGTAACAAGTCCCTGATCGCCCTCATCGCGGGTGTGGTGGTTGCTGTTGCCGTCTGGAGCAGCGTCTACGTGGTGCAACAGACCGAGCGCGCGGTGATGCTGCGCTTCGGTCGCGTGGTCGAGCCGGATGTGAAGCCGGGTCTGCACTTCAAGATTCCGTACGTCAACACGGTGCGCAAGTTCGACGGCCGCCTGCTGACCCTGGATTCGCCGACCCAGCGCTTCCTGACGCTGGAGAAGAAAGCGGTGATGGTCGACGCCTACGCCAAGTGGCGCGTCTCCGATGCCGAGCGCTTCTACACGGCGACCTCGGGTATGAAGCAGATCGCCGACGAGCGCCTGTCCCGCCGTCTGGAAGCCGGTTTGCGTGACCAGTTCGGCAAGCGCACCCTGCACGAAGTGGTGTCGGGTGAGCGTGATGCGCTGATGGGCGATATCACCGCTTCGCTGAACCGCATGGCGCAGAAGGAGTTGGGTATCGAAGTGGTCGACGTTCGCGTCAAGGCCATCGACCTGCCCAAGGAAGTGAACCGCAGCGTGTTCGAGCGCATGAGCACCGAGCGTGAGCGAGAGGCTCGCGAGCATCGCGCCAAGGGTCGCGAACTGGCTGAAGGTATCCGTGCGGATGCCGATCGTCAGCGTCGTGTGCTGCTGGCCGAGGCCTATCGCGAATCGGAAGAAACCCGTGGTGATGGTGATGCCAAGGCGTCGGCGATCTACGCCAAGGCCTACGCTGCCGATCCGGAGTTCTATGCCTTCACCCGCAGCCTCAAGGCTTATCGCGAGAGCTTTGCGGACAAGAAGGACGTGCTGGTGCTCGATCCGAGCAACGAGTTCTTCCGCTATCTGGAAAAAGCTAAACCCTGAGTCAAACTCTCCGGCGGGCGGCAGCGCCCGTCGGAGAAATCGTGTTATCATGGGTCAGCCGGGAAATCCCGGCTTTTTTGCGTCCGCGAGAATGATGTACGAGAACCATGTGGCAGGAATTCGGCAAGGCGTTCTGTCTGTTGCTGGTGCTGGAAGGCATCCTTCCATTCCTGATTCCGCGTGGTTGGCGCGACGCCGTGAGCGGGCTCGGGCGCCTTGGCGACCGCAGTCTGAGACTCATCGGGCTGGGCAGCATGCTGCTCGGCACCGTCCTTCTTTACTGCATTCATTGAAGTGCCGCCCGGCTGAAAGGGGAGAGGCGAGATGGCAACGGTAGACCGCTGGCTGCTGCCAGATGGGATCGAAGAAGTGCTGCCACCGGAGGCGGCGCGCGTTGAAGCAGCCCGCCGTCAGGTGCTGGACCTGTTCCAGCGCTGGGGTTACGAGTTCGTCGTCACCCCGCATATCGAATACCTGGAATCCCTGTTGACCGGTGCCGGCCAGGATCTGGACCTGCGTACCTTCAAGGTCACCGATCCGGCTTCCGGCCGCCTGATGGGCTTCCGCGCGGACATCACCCCGCAAGTGGCGCGCATGGACGCCCACAGCCTGCGTCGCGAAGGCCCGAATCGCCTGTGCTACGCCGGCAGCGTGCTGCATGCCCGCCCGCGTGCGCTGGCCACTTCGCGCAGCCCGATCCAGCTGGGTGCCGAGCTTTACGGCAATACTGACTCGGCAGGTGACGTCGAAGTCATCAGTCTGCTGCTGGACATGCTCGAGATGGCCCAGGTGCCGGATGTGCACATGGACCTCGGTCATGTTGGCATCTACCGTGGCCTGGCCCAGGCTGCCGGTCTTTCCGGTGAGGTCGAGCAACTGCTGTTCGACGCCCTGCAGCGCAAGGCCGTGGACGAAGTCGCGGCGCTGACCGAAGGTCTGTCCGCCGAGCTCGCCGGCATGCTGCGTGCGCTGGCCGAGCTGTGTGGCGGCCGCGAAGTGCTGGACCAGGCGCGTGAAGTGCTCGCTGGCGCCCCGGCTCCGGTGCAGGCCGCGTTGGCCGACATCACCGCCATCGCCAACTCGCTGGCCGCGCGCTTCCCGCAGCTGCCGCTGTATTTCGACCTCGGCGAGCTGCGTGGCTATCACTATCACACGGGCGTGGTGTTCGCTGCGTTCGTGCCTGGGGTTGGCGAGTCCATCGCCCAGGGTGGTCGTTACGACGACATCGGCGCCGACTTCGGTCGTGCGCGTCCGGCTACCGGTTTCTCTACCGACCTCAAGACCCTGGTCACTCTCGGCCGCGCTCAGCTTGACGAGCCGCGCAGTGGAGTCTGGGCGCCGGCCGATGGCGCCGGATTGTGGCAGGCGGTGCAGCAGTTGCGCCGTCAGGGTGTGCGCGTGGTACAGGCGCTGCCCGGGCAGGATGCGGCTTCGGCTACCGAAGCGGGCTGCGACCAGCAACTGCTGGCTCGCGATGGCAATTGGCAGGTGATCGCGCTCTGAAGCGCGTCACTTCGAGTTTCCGCCGGCCGCGGCCGGCACCGAACATCCAAGGGGACAAGAGTTATGGGTAAGAATGTCGTAGTCCTGGGCACCCAGTGGGGTGATGAGGGCAAAGGCAAGATCGTCGACCTGCTGACCGACCAGGCTGCTGCCGTGGTGCGTTACCAGGGCGGCCACAACGCCGGTCATACCCTGGTGGTCGCTGGCGAGAAGACCGTACTGCACCTGATTCCGTCGGGCATCCTGCGCGAAGGCGTGCAGTGCCTGATCGGCAACGGCGTGGTGCTGGCCCCCGACGCGCTGATGCGCGAGATCGCCAAGCTGGAAGAGAAGGGCGTACCGGTGCGCGAGCGCCTGCGCATCAGCCCGTCCTGCCCGCTGATCCTGTCCTTCCACGTAGCCCTGGACCAGGCTCGCGAGAAGGCCCGTGGCGACGCGAAGATCGGTACCACCGGTCGCGGCATCGGCCCGGCTTACGAAGACAAAGTGGCCCGTCGCGGCCTGCGCGTGGGCGACCTGTTCCACCGCGAGCGCTTCGCCGCCAAGCTGGGCGAGCTGCTGGACTACCACAACTTCGTCCTGCAGAACTATTACAAGGAACCGGCCGTCGACTTCCAGAAGACTCTGGACGAGTGCATGGCCTACGCCGAAGAGCTGCGTCCGCTGATGACCGACGTGACCTCGACCCTGCACGACCTGCGCCGTGCCAACGAGAACATCATGTTCGAAGGCGCCCAGGGCTCGCTGCTGGATATCGACCACGGTACCTACCCGTTCGTCACCAGCTCCAACACCACCGCAGGCGGTACTGCCACCGGTTCGGGCTTCGGCCCGCTGTACCTGGACTACATCCTGGGTATCACCAAGGCCTACACCACTCGCGTGGGTTCCGGCCCGTTCCCGACCGAGCTGTTCGATGACGTCGGTGCGCGCCTGGCCAAGGTCGGTCACGAATTCGGCGCCACCACCGGGCGTGCCCGTCGTTGCGGCTGGTTCGATGCCGTCATCCTGCGTCGCGCCATCGAGATCAACAGCCTGTCCGGCCTGTGCCTGACCAAGCTGGACGTTCTCGACGGCCTGGAAACCGTGCGTATCTGCACCGGCTACCAGAATGCCGCCGGCGAGCTGCTGACCGATGCGCCGACCGACGCCGACAGCTACATCGGCCTGCAGCCGATCTACGAAGACCTGCCGGGCTGGAGCGAGTCCACCGTCGGCGTGCAGAGCCTGGAAGGCCTGCCGGCCAATGCGCGTGCTTACATCAAGCGCATCGAGGAGCTGGTCGGTGCGCCCATCGACATCATCTCCACCGGCCCGGACCGTGCCGAGACCATCGTCCTGCGCCATCCGTTCGGCTGATTCAGAGCCGTACACTGCAACGGGCCGCTCATGCGGCCCGTTGTCGTTTCCGGGGTTCGATCCTGCGCGGCGGCACGCGCTTTGCTGGTGAAACGCATTGGCGCCTTTCGCGCCAGACATCCGTTGCATCCGGAGGAAGCCCGCCGTGTCCGCCGTCCTGTCTCTGTTGCGCAGCCGCTTGCTGCGCCCCGCTTTCATCGCCTTGGGTGCCGCGCTGCTGGTGCAGTTGGCAATTGCTCTCTGGCTTACCCGCAGTACCGTCGAGGGGCTGGTCAGCGACCTGGGAACACACTTGGGTAACGAATCGCAACGCCTGGCCGGTGAGCTGGAGCAGGCTGGCCGCGAGGTGACTTCCGGCTTGAATGAGCTTTCAGCGCGTACCCGCGAGCGCCTGGGTTCGGCACTCTCTGCGCGCCTGGAGGAAGAGCAGGGCGAGCTACGTCAGGGGCTGGAGCAGAGCCTGCGCCAGTCCGCCACTGAGTTGGCGCAATTGCTCGCCGCCGTGGCGCCCAAGGCCATGTGGGATAACGACGTGCCGGTGCTCTCCGACTACGCTCGGCGCGCGCAGGCCAACCCCAATGTGCTTTTCGTCGTGTATGACGATCCCCAGGGGCAGCACTTGACCCGTTACCTCAATCGCGAGGATGCGCGGGTCAAGGCGCTACTGGAGAAAGGCAAGGGCGAGCGCGCGCTGGACAAGGTGCTCGAGGCGGCGAGCCACGACGATTCGGTATTCCTCGTCGAGGCGCCGATCAGCCCTAACGGTGTGGTCATCGGTACCGTGCGCCTGGGTGTCTCCACCGATGCCATCGAGAAGCAGATTGCGGCGCTGGACCAGCGCTTCTCCGCGCTGGTCGCCAGTGGCGACCAGTTGGTGGGCGATAGTCTCGCTGCTGCCGCCGCCGACAGCACCAAGGCGCTCACGGCGCGCCTGCAATCGGCGAAGCAGGCGGCGGACGACATGAGTCGCGGTGCAAGGACCTCCATCGAAGAAGCGGCCGGTACCCTGCGTTGGCGGATCGGTATGGGTCTGGTGCTGGTTGGCCTTGGTGTGTTGCTGTGTCTGGCAATCGTGCTCGGCCGCCGCGTGGTGAATCGCCTGCGCCTGCTGATCGACGCGTTGGATGATCTGGCGGCGGGAGAGGGCGATCTGACCCGTCGTGTACGCCTGGACAGCCGCGATGAGCTGGGTGAAATGGCGAGGGCGGTGAATCGCTTCGTCGACAAGCTTCAACCCATCGTCCGCGAGGCCGGGCAGGTGGCGCAGCAGACCGGCAGCGAGATTGCCGCGCTCGCCAGTCGCAGCGCCAGTGCCGAGGCGGCGGCGGATCGGCAGCGCAATGAAGTGGCTGGCAGCCTGGAGGCGCTTTCCGGGATGGCGGCGGAAGCGGAAGTGGAGAGTCGCTCCATGCAGGCGGCCCTGGCGCGGGTCGGCGAGATACGCAGGGCGGCGCAGGACAATGCAGCCATTGCGCACAAGGTGGGTGGCCTGATCGAAACCCTGGAGTCCCGTGTGCAGAGCGGTGCCGGCGTGATCGAGCGCCTGGCGCGGCAGAGCGAACAGATCGAAGTGGTGCTCTCGGTGATCCACGGTATCGCCGAGCAGACCAACCTGCTGGCACTGAACGCGGCCATCGAAGCGGCGCGTGCGGGTGAAAGTGGCCGCGGTTTCGCCGTGGTGGCGGACGAGGTGCGAGCGCTGGCGAGCAAGACGCAGCAGTCCACCGGCGATATCCAGTCGCATATCGATGCGTTGCAGCAGGGGGCGCGGGAGGCGGTCTCGGCTATCGGGCAGGCTCGTGAGCAGGCCGTCCAGGGGTTGGCCGCGTTGCAGGATAGCGAGCGGCTGCAACGGGAAGTGCAGAGTGCGGTGGAGGAAGTGCACGGTGCCATCGAAGCGGCGACTCATTCGGCGCAGCAACAGGCGGCTGGCGCTGCGGCGGTGCGCGGACGGGTCGAGGTGATCCATGCTGAAGCAAGTCGAGCCTCGGAAGCGGTGAGTGCGACGGCCAGCAGTGGGCGAGTGCTCGATGGGTTGGCCGGTCAGTTACGTGCCAGCCTGGGGCAGTTCAAGGCTTGAAGGTGCGCACGGTTCTGGCTTTTTCGCAGGAGCGGATTTTGTCCGCGATGTGCAGCAGGCTGGCTCCGAGCTGCCGGTAATCTATCGCGGACGGAGTCCGCTCCTACGCCAAGTTTGGGTTCCGGATAGCGGAAAGCCGAAAACAAAAAAGCCGAGCTATGCTCGGCTTTTTTGTTTGAAGATGGTGCCCAGGAGAAGACTCGAACTTCCACGGTGTTGCCACCGCTAGGACCTGAACCTAGTGCGTCTACCAATTCCGCCACCTGGGCATGCTTTTCAGCATGGGGTGCGATGATCGCTCATCGTCTTGCGGTGATGCAACCCTTGGTTGCATCGGGCGGTCTATTGTTCGGTTATCAGGGTTCCGAACCCGCCTGCTAAAGCCTGTCAGCGACTGACTTTATCCTTGAATAAGTGGTGCCCAGGAGAAGACTCGAACTTCCACGGTGTTGCCACCGCTAGGACCTGAACCTAGTGCGTCTACCAATTCCGCCACCTGGGCACTGGAGTCGATGATTACTCATCGTTTCCGTGTTACAACGTCTGTCTGACGCTGTGGGCGCGAACTATACGGAGAGCGTTTTCGCTTGTAAACCCCTGATGCGATAAAAAATTTATTCTCGCCCGAAGCTGACCGACGAGCGGATTTCGCGCTTCAATAAGCAGATGGCGAACCATACCCCTATATATAAGGTGACCGCACTTTAATGGCCGATTGGCAAAACCTCGATCCCGAGGCCGCCCGCGAGGCGGAAAAATACGACAACCCCATTCCCAGCCGCGAACTCATTCTGGCGCATCTCGCCGAACGTGGCGCGCCCGCGACGCGGGCCCAATTGCTCGATGAGCTCGGCCTCTCCGGCGAAGAGCAGGAAGAAGCACTGCGCCGCCGACTGCGCGCCATGGAGCGCGACGGCCAGCTTATCTATACCCGCCGTGGCGCCTACGCGCCGGTGGACAAGCTCGACCTGATCCTCGGCCGCATCGCCGGCCACCGCGATGGCTTCGGCTTCCTGATTCCCGATGACGGCAGCGACGATCTGTTCCTCAGCCCGACGCAGATGCGCCTGGTGTTCGACGGCGATCGCGCCCTGGCGCGTGTGTCCGGCTTCGACCGCCGTGGTCGCCGTGAAGGCGCGATCGTGGAGGTGGTCGAGCGCGCCCACGAGACCATCGTTGGTCGCTACTTCGATGAGAGCGGTATCGGTACGGTCGTGGCGGACAACCCGAAGATCCAGCAGGAAGTCCTGATCCCGCCGGGCAAGGCCGGCAAGGCCAAGCACAACCAGTTCGTCCAGGTGCGTATCGATGTCTGGCCGAGCGTGCATCGCCAGGCCCAGGGTGAAGTGGTGGAAGTGCTGGGTGACTACATGGCGCCGGGCATGGAAATCGAAGTCGCCCTGCGCAGCTACGATATTCCGCATACCTGGCCCGAGGCCGTGGAGAAGGAAGCCGCCAAGCTCAAGCCCGAGGTGCTGGAGAAGGACAAGGAGAAGCGTGTCGACCTGCGCGCCCTGCCTTTCGTCACCATCGACGGCGAGGACGCCCGTGACTTCGATGACGCGGTCTACGCCGAGAAGCGCAAAGGCGGCGGCTGGAAGCTGTTCGTCGCCATCGCCGACGTCTCTCATTATGTGAAGGTCGGTTCGGCCCTGGATGAAGAAGCGGCCAAGCGCGGCAACTCGGTGTACTTCCCCGAGCGCGTGATCCCGATGCTGCCGGAGATTCTTTCCAACGGCCTGTGCTCCCTGAATCCGCTGGTCGACCGCCTGGCCATGGTCTGCGAGATGAATCTCTCCAAGGCCGGCAAGATGACCGACTACCAGTTCTATGAGGCGGTCATCCATTCCCATGCGCGCCTGACCTACACCAAGGTCAGCCAGTACCTTGAAACCCCGGATAGTCCTGAAGGCCAGCGCCTGAAGGAACAACTGCCGGCGGTGGTGCCGCACCTCAATACGCTTTATGACCTGTACAAGGTCCTGGTCGGTGCGCGCCACGTGCGTGGGGCAATCGATTTCGAGACCCAGGAAACCCGCATTGTCTTCGGCGCGGACCGCAAGATCTCGGAAATCCGCCCGACCCAGCGCAACGATGCGCACAAGCTGATCGAGGAGTGCATGCTGGCGGCCAACGTGGCCACCGCCAAGTTCCTCGAAAAGCACGCCATCCCCGCGCTGTATCGCGTCCACGACGGCCCGCCGCAAGAGAAGCTGAACAACCTGCGGCAGTTCCTCGGCGAGCTGGGGCTGACGCTGTATCGCGGCAAGGGCGATCCGACTCCGGCGGACTACCAGAAGCTGCTGGAGTCCATCCAGGGCCGCCCGGACCTGCAACTGATCCAGACCGTGATGCTGCGCTCCCTGAGCCAGGCGGTGTACAGCCCCGAGAATGCCGGCCACTTCGGCCTGAACTACGAGGCCTACACCCACTTCACCTCGCCGATCCGTCGCTACCCGGACCTGCTGACCCACCGCGCCATCCGTGGCCTGATCCGCTCCAAGGCGGCGTCGGAGCACGTGCAGCGCGCCGGCGCCGCGAGCATGCCCAAGGCACGCATCTATCCGTACGACGAAGCGCGCCTGGCCCAGTTGGGCGAGCAGTTCTCGATGACCGAGCGCCGCGCCGACGAGGCGACCCGCGATGTCACCAACTGGCTGAAGTGCGAGTTCATGCGCGAGCGCGTGGGCGAGACCTTCCCCGGCGTGATCACCGCAGTGACCGGTTTCGGCATCTTCGTCGAGCTGAGCGACATCTACGTGGAAGGTCTGGTACACGTCACCGCGCTGCCGGGCGACTACTACCACTTCGACGCCGTGCATCACCGCCTCGCCGGTGAGCGCACCGGCCGCAGCTTCCGCCTCGGCGACAGCGTGGAAGTCGTGGTGGCGCGTGTTGACCTGGACGAGCGCAAGATCGATTTCGAGCTCTCCGACAATGTGCTGAGCGCGCCGATCGGCCGCAAGAAGCGTGGCGACAAGGCCGAGCCGGTTGCCAAGGGCAAAGTCGCCAAGGGCAAGGCGCCCAAGGGCGGAGCGGCAAAAGATAAGCCGGTCAGGGCTCCTCGTGCGGTCGCGGACGATCCCTACCTTGCTCCGGACGTTGCCGTCCAGCCACGCAAGCGCAAGGTTGGCGTAGTCCAGGCGCTACCTTCGGTGGCCCCGGAAATGCTCGCCAAGGCCGAGGAAATGCTCGGCAATACCGATGTGCGCAAGAGTCGCGAAGTGAAGAAGGCGCTGCTCGAAGAGGCCAAGGTCGGTGGTAACAAGCCGGCGACCGGCAAGGGCAAGCCCGCGTCCGCCGCTGGCAAGCCGCGCAATCCTTCGAAGCAGAAGGCCCGGTCCGGCAAGTCAACCAAGCACCGCAAGGGGGCGTCGCAGCCTAAGGTGGGTGCATCGACCGGCGCTCCGGCAGGCAAAGGTAAGGCGAAGAAATGAGTCAGTGGGAAAAGGTCTACGGGGTCCATGCCGTAGAAGCGTTGCTGCGCCATCACCCGAAGCGGGTCAAGCAGCTATGGTTGGCCGAAGGTCGGCATGATCCGCGCGTTCAGGCGCTGGTCGAGCTGGCCGGCCAGGTGCGTGTGCCGGTGGGCACGCGTGACCGCAAGGAGCTGGACGAGTGGGCTGAGGGGGTGCACCAGGGCGTGGTCGCCGAGGTCAGCCCGAGCCAGGTATGGGGTGAGAACATGCTGGAGGAGCTGCTGGAGCGCTCCACCGGCCCGGCGCTGTTGCTGGCGCTGGATGGCGTGACCGATCCGCACAACCTTGGTGCCTGCCTGCGTACCGCCGATGCGGCGGGCGCGCTGGCGGTCATCGTGCCGAAGGACAAGTCCGCCACCCTCAACGCTACCGTGCGCAAGGTCGCCTGCGGCGCCGCCGAGGTGATCCCGCTGGTGGCGGTGACCAACCTTGCGCGTACGCTGGAGAAGCTCCAGCAGCGCGGCCTGTGGATCGTCGGTACTGCCGGCGAGGCAACCCAGATGCTGTACGAGCTCGACCTCACCGGGCCGACCGTGCTGGTGATGGGGGCAGAGGGCAAGGGCATGCGCCGCCTGACCCGCGAGCACTGCGACTATCTCGCCAAGCTGCCGATGCAGGGCAGCGTCAGCAGCCTGAACGTCTCGGTGGCCACCGGCGTCTGCCTGTTCGAGATCGTCCGCCAGCGCCAGCTCAAGGCCGGCGCCTAGCCTTTCTGTAGGAGCGAGGGGGACGCCTAGTTCTTGCTCGCGAACGGCGCTGGCTCCGTGCTTGCCCGGTTCGCGAGCTAGCTCGCTCCTACGAAAAGCCCGTTGTACAAATAATCGTCAATTTCCTTGCGCCACCTTCCCCCCTTCTCTAGAATGTCGGCCCTTGTCGTCCGGGCAGGCGTTCGCGCGTGCTTCCGAGCGGCAAGGAAAAAATCATTCACTCCTTGTCTGACCGCTTTGTCGGCAGGCTGCAATCCGTAAGGAGCATTTATGCGTCATTACGAAATCGTGTTCCTGGTTCACCCGGACCAGAGCGAACAAGTCGGTGGCATGGTCGAGCGTTACACCAAGGCCATCGAAGAAGACGGCGGCAAAGTCCACCGTCTGGAAGACTGGGGCCGTCGTCAGCTGGCTTACGCCATCAACAACGTGCACAAGGCTCACTACGTTCTGATGAACGTCGAGTGCACCGCCAAGGCCCTGGCAGAAATGGAAGACAACTTCCGTTACAACGACGCCGTGATCCGTAACATGGTCATCCGTCGCGACGAAGCCGTTACCGGCCAGTCCGAAATGCTGAAGGCCGAAGAGAGCCGCAACGAGCGCCGTGAGCGCCGTGAGCGTCCCGAATCGAACGAGGGCGAGTCCGCTGACGGCGAAGATAGCCGCGACAGCGCTGACGAGTAATCCCGGACCAGTATTGAGGAGCCACACACATGGCACGTTTCTTCCGTCGTCGTAAGTTCTGCCGTTTCACCGCTGAAGGCGTGAAAGAGATCGATTACAAAGATCTGAACACCCTGAAGGCCTACGTTTCCGAAACCGGCAAGATCGTTCCGAGCCGTATCACCGGCACCAAAGCCAAGTACCAGCGTCAGCTGGCGACCGCTATCAAGCGCGCCCGTTACCTGGCCCTGCTTCCCTACACCGACAGCCACGGCCGTTGATCGGGCAGTCGACTGGAATTGATGGATAGATCGCATGCGCGCATTGGCTGAATTCGTCATGCGAGGCCGCATGCAGGCGACCCTGGTGGTCGTCGCAGCCGCGGTACTGCAGCCGTTGTTCTGGCTCGGTGCCGCAGCAGGCAGTCTGGTGCTGTTGCGCCGTGGTCCGCGTGATGCCTTTGGCATCCTGGCCTGGGCGCTGCTTCCGGCACTGGCCTGGTGGTACCTGGGTGACCCCAGCGTAAGTCTGGTTCTGGTGGGTAGTACCGTGCTGGCGCAGGTTCTGCGCAGCAAGGTGTCCTGGAACCAGGTGATGCTGGCGAGCGTTGTGCTCGGTGCGGTGTTCGTGCTGCTGCTCAGCACGGTGTCGGCCGGGTTGGTCGCGGGTCTTGCCGATGCATTCGGCAAGGCACTGCCGCAGGTTCTGGCCGAAGCCAAGCTTTCGCCGGAACAGATGGCCGCCCTGCAGGCGGAGATGGTTCCGACCATCACCGGCCTGATGGCAGCTTCACTGCAGACGATCAGCCTGTTGTGCCTGATGCTGGCGCGTTACTGGCAAGCAGTACTGTTCAACCCGGAAGGGTTTGGCCGCGAGTTCCGCGCACTGCGCCTGTCGCCGAGCACGGCTGTAGCGCTGCTGGTCGGCGTTGTGGCACTGCCCTTCGCAGGGCCCGCGGCCACCATGCTGGCGCCGTTGTGCATGATCCCGTTGCTGTTCGCCGGGATCGCACTGGGGCACGGCCTGGCCGCGCTGAAGAAGCTTCCGGGCTTCTGGCTGGCACCGCTGTACCTGCTGGTATTCGTACTGGGCAATGTGATCTGTCTTGTCGCCGTAGTCGACAGTCTGTTTGATTTTCGCGGTCGTCTGGCGAAGCGCCAGAAAGCTGCGAACGGTGAAGGTTAAAAGTTAAGAGGTAAGACTCAAATGGAAGTCATCCTGCTGGAAAAGATCGCCAAACTGGGCAACCTGGGCGACAAGCTGAACGTAAAGGGCGGTTACGCTCGTAACTACCTGCTGCCGCAGGGCAAAGCCACCGCTGCCACCGCTGCCAACGTCGCTGCTTTCGAAGAGCGCCGCGCAGAGCTGGAAAAAGCCGCTGCTGAGAAAAAAGCCGCTGCTGAAGCTCGTGCTGCCCAGCTGGCCGAACTGATCGTGACCATCGGCGCCCACGCTGGCGACGAAGGTAAACTGTTCGGTTCGATCGGCACCCGCGACATCGCCGACGCCGTTTCGGCTGCCGGCTACCCGCTGGAAAAGAGCGAAGTTCGCCTGCCCGACGGCGCCCTGCGCGCTGTAGGCGAATACAACATCGAAGTGCAACTGCACATGGATGTTGATGCAACCCTGCACGTGGTTGTAGTCGCCGAGTAAGCGATCCGTCGCTAGGACGCTTCCCACGGCTTGCCTGTGTGAAGCTGTCCGCTAACAATGGGCACGGTTCCGATCTTCGGTCCGTGCCCTTTGTTTTTTCCGCCGTTTCATTCAACACGAAGAGCCCATGAACGACATCACCGTCCCCGAGCAATACGACCTGCAGACCGCTTCCCTCAAGGTGCCGCCGCACTCGATCGAAGCCGAACAGGCGGTGCTGGGTGGTCTGATGCTCGACAACAACGCCTGGGAGCGCGTCTCCGACGCCGTGTCCGACGGTGACTTCTACCGCCATGACCATCGCCTGATCTTCCGCGCCGTCTACAAGCTCGCCGAAGCCAACCAGCCGATCGACGTGGTGACCCTCTCCGAGCAGCTCGAACGCGAAGGGCAACTGCCCCAGGTGGGCGGCCTTGCCTACCTCGCCGAGCTGGCGAAGAACACGCCTTCGGTGGCGAACATCAAGGCTTACGCGGGCATCATCCGCGAGCGCGCCACCTTGCGGCAGTTGATCGGCATCAGCAGCGATATCGCCGACAGCGCCTTCAACCCCGAAGGGCGCAGCGCCAACGAAGTGCTCGACGAAGCCGAGCGCAAGATCTTCGAGATCGCCGAAGCGCGGCCGAAGACCGGCGGCCCGGTGGGTATCGGCGATATCCTGGTCAAGACCATCGACCGCATCGATCACCTGTTCAACACTTCGGATGCGCTGACCGGTATCACCACCGGCTTCACCGACCTCGACGAGAAGACCAGCGGCCTGCAGCCGTCCGACCTGATCATCGTCGCCGGCCGACCGTCCATGGGCAAGACCACCTTCGCCATGAACCTGGTGGAGAACGCCCTGATGCGCAGCGACAAGGCGATCCTGGTGTACTCGCTGGAGATGCCCTCCGACTCCATCGTGATGCGTATGCTCGCCTCGCTCGGGCGCATCGACCAGACCAAGGTGCGTACCGGCAAGCTGGACGACGAGGATTGGCCGCGACTGACCTCGGCGGTGAACCTGCTCAGCGACCGCAAGCTGTTCATCGACGACACCGCGGGCATCTCGCCCTCGGAAATGCGCGCGCGGACCCGCCGTCTGGCGCGCGAACACGGCGAGATCGGCATGATCATGGTGGACTACCTGCAGCTCATGCAGATCCCCGGTTCCGCCGGCGACAACCGTACCAACGAGATTTCCGAGATTTCCCGCTCGCTCAAGGCGCTGGCGAAGGAATTCAACTGCCCGGTGGTGGCACTCTCCCAGCTCAACCGCTCGCTGGAGCAGCGCCCCAACAAGCGTCCGGTGAACTCCGACCTGCGGGAATCCGGAGCGATCGAGCAGGACGCCGACGTGATCATGTTCGTCTACCGCGACGAGGTGTATCACCCGGAAACCGAGTTCAAGGGCGTCGCCGAGATCATCCTCGGCAAACAGCGTAACGGCCCCATCGGCACGGTGCGCGTGGCCTTCCTCGGTCGCTACAGCCGCTTCGAGAACCTCGCTCCCGGCATGTACAACTTCGAAGACGAGTAACGATGCCGCATTCCGCGTGATCGACGGGCGCCTTAAGATAGGCGCCCGTTTTCATTGCAGAGGCTGCCATGCGCCCGCTCGTCGCCCACGTCGATCTAGCCGCCATTCGCCACAACTACGCCGTCGCCAAGCGCTGTGCGCCCGGGCGCGAAGCCTTTGCGGTGGTCAAGGCGAACGCCTACGGGCATGGTGCGCGGGAGGTGGTGAGCTGCCTGCACGACGAGGCTGACGGTTTCGCGGTGGCCTGCCTGGAGGAAGCCGCCGAGGTCCGTGCCCTGCACGCCGGCGCCCGCATTCTGCTGCTGGAAGGCTGCTTCGAGCCCGCGGAGTACCTGATCGCCGCCCAGCTGCGCCTGGACGTGGCCGTGCAGGGCGTCGAGCAGGCCCAGGCTTTGCTCGCCGCTCAACTGCCCAGTGCGCTGAATGTGTGGATGAAGCTGGATAGCGGTATGCACCGCCTGGGCTTTTCGCCTGCGGCGCTGCGCGACTGGCACCCCCGCTTGCGCCAGGCGCCGCAGGTGGCCGAGCTGAACCTGATGAGCCACTTCGCCAATGCCGACCTGCGCGGCGACGAGCTGAGCGAAGACCAGGTGGCCTGCTTCCTCAGTGTGCTGGACCTGGACTTCGACCTGCGCTCGCTGGCCAATTCCGCCGCCGTGCTGACCATTCCTGCAGCGCACATGGACTGGGTTCGTCCGGGCATCATGCTTTACGGCGCCACGCCGTT
This sequence comes from Pseudomonas sp. GD03903, assembly GCF_029840045.1. Classification (NCBI taxonomy): domain Bacteria; kingdom Pseudomonadati; phylum Pseudomonadota; class Gammaproteobacteria; order Pseudomonadales; family Pseudomonadaceae; genus Pseudomonas; species Pseudomonas sp. GD03903. The sequence goes on from NZ_JAOCBT010000001.1 coordinate 528,626, forward strand.
CGCCGACATCGGCGCGGCCGAACTGGGCCTGCGCCCGGCCATGAGCCTGGAGGCACAGCTGATCGCCGTGCGCGAGGTGGCGGTGGGACAGAGTGTCGGTTACGGAGCCACCTGGGTGGCTGAGCGGCCGTCGCGTATCGGCACCGTGAGCTGTGGCTACGCCGACGGCTATCCACGTCACGCGCCGAGCGGCACGCCGGTGCTGGTGGCTGGCCAGCGCGCGCCGCTGGCCGGGCGCGTCTCCATGGACATGCTGGCGGTGGACCTGACCGACCTGCCCGGCGCCGCCGTCGGCGATCGCGTCGAGTTGTGGGGCGCCAACCTGCCAGTCGACGAGGTGGCGACCCATGCCGGGACCATCGGCTACGAGCTGCTGACCAAGGTCACTGCCCGCGTGCCGCGCCGCTACCGCAGCTGATCAGCTGCGGTCTTCGCTTTCCAGCCATTCGTTTTCCAGCCAGAGCTCGCTGGTTTCGCCGCCAACCTCGTTAGCCATGGCGTAGGCCGCCCGACCATTGCCCTTCACCTCGTAGAGTGCCTGGTCAGCGGCCTTGTAGAGCTTGCTGAACTGCATGGCGTGGCTGGGATAGATGGCCACGCCGATGCTCGGCGTGACGCGCAGCTCCAGGCTGTCGAACTTCACCGGGCGCGACAGCTCGTTGAGGATGCGGCAGGCGATTTCCTTGGCGTGACCTTCGGCGTCGGGGCCGGCGATCAGTGCTGCGAACTCATCGCCACCCAGGCGTGCCACGCAGTCGCTGCCGCGCACACACTGGCGCAGGCGGTTGCCGACGTTCTGCAGCATGAAGTCGCCCGCGTCATGGCCGTGGCTGTCGTTGATCGGCTTGAAGTGATCGAGGTCGACCAGCATCAGCGCCAGGGTCTCGCCGTTCTGCTGGGCGTTGGCCAGGGCGTGCTCGGCGTGCTCCACCAGGTAGCGACGATTCGGCAAGCCGGTCAACGGGTCGTAGTGGGCAGCGTGCTGCAGTTGTACTTCGCGCTCGCGCAGGAGCTGGTTGCTCTGGGTCAGTTCGGCGGTACGCTCGGCGACGGCTTTCGCCAGATCGTGCTGGGCGCTCTGCATCAGGGTCAGGCGTGCGCTCTTCTCCCGGTCGGCCTGTTCCAGTGCCTGGGCGCGCTCGCGCTTGAGCCCCTGGATGCGCGAGGTGAGGGCAAAGGAGAACAGCACCGACTCCATGGCCACGGCGATGGGGAAGATGTACGAGGTCAGCGGCGATGGCTGGACTACGCCGGTGGCGCGCATGACCGAGATGCTCACGCTGGTCAGCACCAGGCCGAAGCCCAGCAGGTAGAGGAAGGCCGGGAACGAGCCCTGGCGCCAGCGCACCAGGGCGCCGCCCAGCGCCGCCGGCACGCCGATCAGGGTGATCACTACCAGCATCCAGCCGGCGACGCCACGCAATTGCAGGGCGCCGAGGACGATGGTCAGCACGTAGAGCGCGCAGTTCAGGTTCAGTAGCCAGTGCGACCAGCGCACATGGCGGCGGGTCTGCAGCAGGGTGATGGTGAAGCGGTGCACGCACAGCCCCCAGAGCGAGGGCAGGGTGATGCGGTCCAGCCACCAGGGTACCGGGTGGTCCGGCCAGAAGTACTCGAAGCCATGGCCGCTCATGCCCAGGCTGAACAGCAACGCGGCGGCGGTGGTCAATACGTACCAGAAGTACGCCGGGTCGCGCAGGGTCAGCAGGATGAACAGGTTGTACAGCAGCAGGGCGGCGATCAGGCCGTAGATGAAGCCGAGGAACAGGCCGGTATCGGCGCGGTGGTCCTGCAGGTCGTCCAGCGACCAGATGCGTAGCGGGAAGGAGTTGCCGGCCGGATCGTAGACGCGGGCATACAGGCGTACCGGGCCGGTGCCTTCGGGCAGGTGGAAGACCGGTCGGCGGTAGTCGCGGTCGCGGCCCTCGGCAAAGGGCACGGCCTCGCCGGAGAGCACCTGGCGATAATTGCCCTGGGCGTCCGGCAGATAGAGACGCAGGTCCTTCAGGTTGACCGCGTCCACCTCCAGCCACCAGCCGCCCAGCGGGGTAGTGCGGCGCTCGAGGTCCAGGCGTAGCCACCAGCCGTCGGGGCTCTGGCCGACGCTGGTACGGCCGTTGGCCGGCACGAAGTCGTGGCTGGCCTGCACGGCTGCCAGCGACAGCGGGCCGTCACGTTCCTGCAGCAGTTCGAGGTGATCGTTGAGCCAGGCGCCGCTGGCCTTGTCGTCCAGTTCGAAGGCTAGCGCCGTGTGGCAGAACAGCAGGGTAAGCAACAGCACGATGGCACGACGCACGACAGGCACTCCCTGGCCTGGGCGCGATGGCCAGGCGTACTGCGGATAGTGGCTGAAGTATAGCCATATGATGGCATTGGCAATCTACCGTACGCCGGTTAAATCTGAGCTCGGTAGTCGGATTTGTACACTTTTTGTGCTATATTCCGCGCCCGCGTTTTTCCGCGAATCCTACTAGAGATACCCCCGGTGCCCGTGATGCAAGCCGCCAAGCCGCTGTTCGACTATCCCAAGTTCTGGGCCGAGTGTTTCGGTCCGGCGCCGTTCCTGCCCATGAGCAAGGAAGAGATGGACCAGCTGGGTTGGGATTCCTGCGACATCATCATCGTCACCGGGGATGCCTACGTCGACCATCCGTCGTTCGGCATGGCCATCATCGGCCGCCTGCTGGAGGCCCAGGGCTTCCGCGTGGGCATCATTGCCCAGCCGGATTGGCGTTCGAAGGACGACTTCATGAAGCTCGGCCAGCCGAACCTGTTCTTCGGCGTGGCAGCGGGCAACATGGATTCGATGATCAACCGCTATACCGCGGACAAGAAGGTCCGCAGCGATGACGCCTACACCCCGGGCGGCCTCGCCGGCAAGCGCCCGGACCGTGCCAGCCTGGTCTACAGCCAGCGCTGCAAGGAAGCCTACAGCGACACCCCGGTAGTGCTCGGCGGCATCGAGGCCTCGCTGCGCCGCATCGCCCACTACGACTACTGGCAGGACAAGGTACGCCGCTCCATCCTGATGGACGCCACCGCCGATATCCTGCTGTACGGCAACGCCGAGCGCGCCGTGGTGGAGATTGCCCAGCGCCTGGCCGCCGGCGAACTGGTCGAGCAGATCACCGACGTGCGCGGCACCGCCTTCGTGCGCCGCGACACCCCGGAAGGCTGGTTCGAGGTGGACTCCACCCGCATCGATCGCCCGGGCAAGGTCGACAAGATCATCAACCCGTATGTGAACACCCAGGACACCGCCGCCTGCGCCATCGAGCAGGAAAAGGGCGAACAGGAAGATCCGAACGAAGCCAAGGTCGTGCAACTGCTGGCACACCCGCGCCTGGAGCGCGAGCGCACGGTGATCCGCCTGCCGTCGTTCGAGAAGGTGCGCAGCGACGCGGTGCTGTATGCCCACGCCAACCGCGTGCTGCACCTGGAAACCAATCCGGGCAACGCCCGTGCCCTGGTGCAGAAGCACGGTGAAGTGGACGTGTGGTTCAACCCGCCGCCCATTCCGATGAGCACCGAGGAAATGGACTACGTGTTCGGCATGCCCTATGCGCGCGTGCCGCACCCGCTGTACGGCAAGGAAAAGATTCCGGCCTACGAGATGATTCGCTTCTCGGTGAACATCATGCGTGGCTGCTTCGGTGGCTGCACCTTCTGCTCGATCACCGAGCACGAGGGGCGGATCATCCAGAACCGTTCCCACGAGTCGATCCTCGCCGAGATCGAGGAAATGAAGAAGGTGCCGGGCTTCACCGGTGTCGTCTCCGACCTGGGCGGGCCGACCGCGAACATGTACCGCATCGCCTGCAAGGACCCGGAGATCGAGCGTCACTGCCGCAAGCCGTCGTGCGTCTGGCCGGGCATCTGCGAGAACCTCAACACCGACCACTCCTCGCTTATCGAGCTGTACCGCAAGGCCCGTGCCCTGCCGGGCGTGAAGAAGATCCTGATCGCCTCGGGCCTGCGCTACGACCTCGCCGTGGAATCGCCCGAGTACGTCAAGGAGCTGGTGACGCACCACGTCGGCGGTTACCTGAAGATCGCCCCGGAGCACACCGAGGAAGGCCCGCTGTCGAAGATGATGAAGCCGGGCATCGGCACCTACGACGCCTTCAAGCGCATGTTCGAGAAGTTCTCCAAGGAGGCGGGCAAGGAGCAGTACCTGATCCCGTACTTCATCGCCGCGCATCCGGGCACCACCGACGAGGACATGATGAACCTCGCCCTGTGGCTCAAGCGCAACGGCTTCCGTGCGGACCAGGTGCAGGCGTTCTATCCCTCGCCAATGGCCAGCGCGACCGCCATGTACCACTCGGGCAAGAACCCGCTGCGCAAGGTCACCTACAAGAGCGACGGCGTGACCATCGTCAAGAGCGACCAGCAGCGTCGCCTGCACAAGGCCTTCCTGCGTTACCACGACCCGAAGGGCTGGCCGATGCTGCGCGAGGCACTGGAGCGCATGGGTCGTGCCGACCTGATCGGCAACGGCAAGCATCACCTGATCCCGACCTACCAGCCGCAGACCGACGAGTACCAGAGTGCGCGCCGCAAGAACTCCACCCCGGCCGGCAGCAAGAAGACCGGCAAGCCGCTGCTGACCCAGCACACCGGCCTGCCGCCGCGCGCCAGCAACGGCTCCAAGCCGTGGAACAAGGCGGAGGAAGGCAAGGCCAGCGGCTATGCCAAGGGCAAGAAGCGCACCACCAAGCGGCAGCCGAACATCCCGCGCTGACCGGCCCGGCTGCGTGATCGAGAAGGCGTGACTGTCAGGCAGTCACGCCTTTTTGCTGGAAGAAACTCACGTAGGCCTTGTCCACCTTCAGAATGTGGTGGATCAGCCAGGCCTTGAGCAGCTCCAGGGCTTCGACCGAGACGACCTCGCCATCCTCGTGGCGGTACAGCAGGTCGATGATCTGCCGGTTGAAGCGGTCGTGCTCGGCGCGGTGCGCCTCTTCCTCGGGGTAACCCAGGCGCTGGAACAGTACTTCCTCGACGATGAAGTGATTCATCGTGTACTCCACCAGTTGCTCCAGCAGTTCGCCGATGGGCTGGCCCTCGCCATCCTGGCCGTTGAGGCTGTCGTACAGCGCGTTGGTGAGGTCGACCAGCCAGCGGTGCTGTTCATCGATCCGCTCGATTCCGATCACGAACTCGTCGTTCCAGGGCATGAAGCTCATCCGTGCACTCCTTGGGTTGGAAGCGCAGATCATCCCGATCCGCCACTGTGAAACAGTGACGTCAATCAATCAAAGTGCGATGCGTCTGAAGGGCTGGCGCGGCGCGGGATGTAGGAGTATTCTCGGGCTTAACTGGTACGATAGTTCCATATCATAAGAACAAGACCGGAGCCCGCCATGCGTCTCGCTACCCTCTCGCTTCTCGCATTCTCCGTTGCCCTGGCCGCCTGCGGCGAAGGCGACAAGCCTACCGCAGCCGTCAGCAGCGACTTCCAGAAGGACCTGCAGGCGCGCCTGATCAAGGCCAAGGCCGGCGATGTCATCGACATTCCTGCCGGCACCTACCACCTGGACCGCAGCCTGAGCCTGAAGGTCGACGGCGTGACCATCCGTGGCGCCGGGATGGACAAGACCATCCTCAACTTCAAGAACCAGAAGGCCGGTGCCGAAGGCCTGTTCGTCGATGCCTCCGACTTCACCATTGAGAGCCTGGCCATCGAGGACACCAAGGGCGATGGCCTGAAGGTCATCGGCGGCAAGAACATCGTCATCCGCAATGTCCGCACCGAGTGGACCAATGGCGCCTCCACCGAGAATGGCGGCTATGGCATCTACCCGGTGCAGACCGAGAACACCCTGCTCGAAGGCAACGTCGCCATCGGCGCCTCCGACTCGGGCATCTACGTGGGCCAGTCGCGCAACGTCGTGGTGCGCAACAACCGCGCCGAGCGCAACGTCGCCGGCATCGAGATCGAGAACACCATCGGCGCCGACGTCTACAACAACGTCGCCACCGACAACACCGGCGGCATCCTCGTCTTCAACATGCCCAACCTGCCGCAGCCGGGGCGCGGCACCCGCGTCTTCGACAACGACGTGCAGGGCAACAACCACGACAACTTCGGCCACAAGGGCACCCCGGTGGCCAGCGTGCCGGCAGGCTCGGGCGTGGTGGTGAACTCCAACGACGACGTGGAAATCTTCAACAACAGGATCGGCAACCACAAGACCGCCAACGTCATCGTCAGCAGCTACTTCAGCACCGGTTATTCGGACAAGGCTACCCAACCCAACTTCGACCCCTACCCAGAAGGCATCTTCATCCACGGCAACACCTTCGGCCCCGGCGGCGACAGCCCCGACCACCTGGAGCTGAAGGCGCTGAAAGTCGCCAAGTTCGGCCTCAGCGGGCGCCTGCCGGACATCCTCTGGGATGGCTACTTCAACGAGAAGAAACTGGTCGACGGCAAGCTGCCCGAAGCCCTGGCCATCTGCATCGACAACGGCAACGCCGGCATCGTCAACGTCGATGGCCCCAACGGTTACAAGAACATCAGCACCGACATCAGCTCGCACCAGTGCAAGCTCAAGCCGCTGCCGAAGATCGAGCAGGCCGGCCTGGGTGAAAAGGGCAACAAGGCATGATGAAACCTGCTTCGTTCCTGTTGTCGCTCGCCCTGGCCGCTACGCTGGCCGGGTGCGGGCAGGAGAGCAAGCCGCGTTATCAGCCCGAAGGCGACGACTACCCGGAGAAGCTCAGTGGCTGGGGCATGCTGCACCTGGCGGACGGCCACCTGACGCCGGCCGCCGAGGTACTGCCGTATGACCTCAACACCCCGCTGTTCACCGATTACGCGCACAAGCTGCGTACCGTGTGGATGCCCGAAGGGCAGTCGGCGCAGTACGCCGAGGAGCGTTTCGACTACCCCGTCGGCACCGTGCTGACCAAGACCTTTTATTACCCCAGGGACGCCCAGGGCAACCTGCTGCAGAACAGCCAGGACGACCGCGACCCCAAGGCCGGGCTCGACATGGCCAGGGTGCACCTGGTGGAAACCCGCGTGCTGGTTCGCCAGAAGGATGGCTGGGCGGCGCTGCCCTACGTGTGGAATGCCGACCAGAGCGAAGCGACCCTGGAGGTTGCCGGCGACAGCCCGGCGCTGGAGCTGACCGCCGAGGACGGCAAGAAGACCGCCTTCACCTACATGGTGCCGGACGCCAACCAGTGCTCGGAGTGCCACGCCGAACAGAAGGGCGGCGGCATAGCGCCGCTGGGGCCCAAGGCACGGCACCTGAACAAGGACTTCGCCTATGCCCAGGGCAGCGAGAACCAGCTGCAGCACTGGCAGGCACGCGGTTTCCTCAAGGGCCTGCCGGCGCTCGCGCAAGTCCCGCAGAACGCCCTGTGGGGCCACCCGCGTCCCGGCGAGGACCTGGAAAAACAGGCACGCAGCTACCTCGACGCCAACTGCTCGCACTGCCACAACCCCAAGGGCGCGGCGCGCACCTCCGGCCTGCACCTCGACCCGCACACGCCGGTATCCATCGCCTATGGCCTGTGCAAGCCACCGGTGGCGGCAGGCGGCGGCACCGGGGGGCGGCTGGAGGACATCCACCCCGGCAGCCCGGAGAAGTCGGTGCTCAGTTACCGCGTCGGCAGCGACAAGCCAGGCGACATGATGCCCGAACTGGGCCGCGCCCTGGTTCACCGTGAAGGACTGGAAATACTCAACCGCTGGATCGCCTCGCTACCCGGCGACTGCTAGTGGAACAAGGCCTGGAGCCCGCCAGGGCTCTGGGCTGCGTGCTGCGACGAGCAAACCGCTGGGGCCGTGCTAGCGTTCATCTGGTCCCTTTCTCTCGCAGGTGCGCTTCCATGGACGATACGAACATCATCAATGTGGGTACGGAGAAGATCAACGCACTGTGGGCGACGGTTTCGCAGTACGCGCTCGCTTTCGGTGTGAAGATTCTCGTAGCCATTCTCTTCTGGGTTCTCGGCCGCTGGCTGATCAGCTTCGCCGTCGGCATGGTCGAAAAGGCCCTGGCGCGACAGAGCGTCGACCCCACGGTACTGCGCTATGTCGGCTCGTTCATCACCGTCACCCTGAACATCCTCCTGGTGGTGGGCATCCTCGGCTACTTCGGCGTGCAGACCACCAGCCTCGCGGCGCTGATCGCAGCGATCGGCCTGGCCATCGGCATGGCCTGGTCCGGGCTGCTGGCGAACCTCGCGGCCGGCGGCTTCATCATCGTGCTGCGGCCGTTCAAGGTCGGTGATTTCATCTGCGCGGGCGGCGTGACCGGCACCGTCAAGGAAATCGGCCTGTTCGCCACTGCAATCAACACGCCGGACAACGTCCTGACCCTGGTGGGCAACAACAAGATCTTCAGCGACAACATTCAGAACTTCACCCACAACCCCTACCGCCGCGTGGAGCTCAAGGCGCAACTTTCCGGCGCAGCCGACTGGCAGGCCGCCGCCGCCGTGCTCAAGCAGCGCATCGCGGCCATCCCCAACGTGCTAAGCGAGCCGCCGGTGGACGTGGAGATCCTCGAGTTCAACCTGGTCGGCCCGGTGCTCGCCGTGCGCCCGTACTGCCATAATGACGCGTACTGGCAGGTCTACTTCGACACCAACCGCACCATCAAGGAAGCCCTGGGCACCGACTTCCCGGCACCGATGCCGGCGCAGACGGTGATCGTCCAGCAGTCGGCGAACAGCTGACGTTTGCCGCTCCTGCAAAGGCCACCGTGAGGTGGCCTTTTCTTTTCTCGCTGCGAGCGGCTGGCTGAGGACCGATGGCGCGCCGGCCCGGATGAATGGTGCGATTCTTCGGACGCCATCCTAGCTGCGCGCCCAATCCGCGCCGGCTAGCAGATTTTTCCCTTCCATCTCCCAGCCACTGTCTGGCTGACCGCCGCGGGCTTTGCCGTGAACCTTGGGGTTCACTTCTCAGCGGCGAGGTGGCGGGCATGTGCGGCGGCAAGCGGAGCGAAGGGTTCACCCTGGTCGAAGTGCTGGTCTCGGTACTCATCCTCGGTATTGGCCTGTTGGGGTTGGCGGGGCTGCAGAACGTCGGTATTACCGCCGGCTACAGCGCGCTGCAACGCTCCCAGGCTTCCTGGCTGGCCAGCGAAATGGCCGATCTGCTGCGCGCCAACCCGGACGCCGCCCGCGCTGGCGCCTATGACGTGAACTTCACCGATGTCGCCGACGGCTGCCCGAAGGCCGGCGGCTCGACGCGTGCGCAACTCGACCTCGGCCAGTGGCAGGCCGCCGTCTGCGAGACGCTCGGTGGAACGGGCAGTGGCGCCATCCAGGTGATCCGCAGCGGTGCTCTCTACAGTGCGATCATCGCCGTGCGCTGGAGTGATCGACGCGCACGCGAGCGCCTGGATGCAGCGCAAGCCGCAGTGGAAACCTTCACCTACCGGGCAGGGCTGTGAAGTGCGTCAGCGCGGGCTCTCTCTGGTCGAGCTGCTGGTGGCCATGGCCCTCGGCCTGATCCTGCTGGCGGGCGTCATCCAGGTCGTCGTCGGCAGCAAGCGCAGCCACCAGAGCGGCATGGCCCTGGCCGAGTTGCAGGAAAACGGCCGCTTTGCGCTGGAGGCTGTGGGGCGCGACCTGCGCAATGCCGGGTTCGCGGGCGCCTGCACCGGGGGCCTGGTCAATGCCTCCGGGAGCGATGGCGCCCAGTATGCGGTGGAGCGGTCGCCCATCGAAGGCTACGGAGCTGGCATGGCAGCGCTGGCCTGGGTGCCTTCCGGGCGCTTGTCGAATACGGATGCGCTGTTGTTGCGCTATGCCGCCGACGCCGGCCTCCAGGCACGCTCGATCAGCGGCAACCGGTTGCTCCTGACTTCATCGAGTGCGCTCGCCGGAGCCCTCTATCTGCTCAGCGATCAACAATCCTGCCTGCTCCTGCGCAACGCCGGGAACACGGCGAGCCTGCTCGCGGATCGCTCGCTGGAGCACTTCCTGGTGCCGGCGACACGAGTCTATGCCTACCGCTACGCCATCTACTGGGTCGGCCGCGGCACCGACGGAACGCCGGGACTGTTCGTTACCGAAATCAGTGAATCCACCGAGAAGCAGCAGGCCAGCGAACTGGTCAGCGGGGTTGCCGGAATGAGCCTGCGCTACGGCGTAGCGGGTACCGGCAGCGAAGTCGTGGCGGCCTACAAGGCGGCGCGGGAAATGGCTGCTGGAGACTGGCGCCGGGTGCGCACGGTGCGCGTCAGCCTGCTGCTGCAGAGCCAGACAGTCGAGGCCGACGAGGTGCCAAAAGCGGTGGAGTTCGACGGCCGCAGCCTGGCGCCGAGTGCGGAGCGGCGGTTGCGCCTGGTAATGGGCAGCACCTTTGCACTGCGCAATCCGCCGCCATGAACGCGAACGTGCCGCTGCGCCATCGATCCGAGCGCGGGGCCGTGCTGCTGGTCTCGCTGGTCATGTTGTTGCTGCTCACCCTCATCGGTCTGGCGGGCATGCGCATGGTGCAGCTGGAAGAGCGCATGGCCGGCAACCTGCGTGATCGGCAGGTGGCGTTTCAGGCAGCGGAAGCGGCTTTGCGGGCAGGCGAAGCGGCGGCACGGGATATCTCCCGGCGTGGCCTTGCCGAGGCTTCCGCCTATGACGCCGAGGGGACCGCGAGTGGCTTTTCCGAAAGCGCTGCGCCGCCGGTCTATCGAGTGCGCTTCCTGCGCTGGCTGACCAGCGAAGGGCTGGAGGTCGGCAAGGGCAGGGCGGCCCATGGTGTGGCCGTCGAAGTACAGGCCAGCGGCTATGGTGCGCGGCTCCAGGCTTCGGGACAGCCGGTTTCCAGCGTTCGGCTCGGCAGCATCTATTTCATCCGTTAGCAAGCAGCAAGGAGGTTGCGGTGGGCCGCGGAAGACTTGGTTTCCTGATGCTGTGCTCCAGCCTGGCGGGCTCGTTGCTGGCCGCGCCGGTCAGCCAGGTTCCGCTGCAGATCGCCAGAGGGGGGCCGGGCAATCTTTTGCTGTTGCCCTCATCGGCCCACGAGGCAGTAGCGGCGGCGGCCAATCCAGATCCTGTCTACTCCAGCGCTGAGCGCTACATCGGCTATTTCGACCCGGACAAGTGCTACGCGTACCGTCACGCCGAGACCGGCCCGGCTCGCTACTTCCAGCCTATCGGCCAGGCGTTGGCCCATGCCTGCCGGCAAGCGTGGAGCGGCAACTTCCTCAACTGGGCGACGGCGCAGGCTGTCGATGTGTATCGCGCTGTCCTGACCGGCGGCGACCGCTTCATCGACAGCGTCGGCCTGACCGTACTGCAGAAGGGCCGGAGCCTGGAGCAGGGCGCTGCCTTCCCGGATCGCAGCCTGCCGCTCGACGCTGTCGCGGGGGCGACGCCATTTTCCGGCACAGCGCTGTATCTGCGTATCGGCGGGGAGCAACGCAGCCTGTTGCTCAGTCGCGCTTCCGAGTTTCCCGGCGAGCCGCAGGAGTTCCTGTCGGGCGAGCCGCTGCTGCCAGCGGCGACCTATCGGCTAATGGTGCGCGTACAGGTCTGCGTGGGTGGGCAACTGGAGCGCAATTGCCAGCGTTACGGTGAGCACTACAAGCCCGAGGGGCTGCTGCAGCAATACGCCGGGCGCTTGCGCTTCAGCCTCTTCGGTCGCCCAGGCGATGCAGGCAGCGCAGTGTTGCGCGTGCCGCAGAAGTTCGTCGGCCCCTGGCTGGACGATGGGCAGGACAATCCGTTGCAGGAGTGGTCGGCGCAGACCGGCGTACTCATCGATCGGCAGGCTGGTGTGCTGCTTTCCCTCAATCGCTTTGATGAGGGTGGCGGGCTGCCAGGACAGTTCGATGATGTCGGCGAACTGCTGCATGCCGCCACGAGTTACCTGCGCCACCAGGATGCGGACACCGAGTCGCCCCGTTGGAGCGATCCGTTCTCCTACGCCTGCCAACGCAACGCCCTGCTCGGGATTGGCGGCGCGGGTGACGGTGAGGCCGGCGGCAGCCTGCTGCATTTCGGTGATGCTGAAGTGGCCCAGGCAGCGCAACGGGTGGCGGCCATGCAGGGCGGCACAGGTACCGCCGCTGCGTTCGCCCTGGCGGGGCTGGCCTATGACGCCCATGTGCGCGACCTGCGCCCGGACCTGCCCGGCCGGCAAAGCGCGTCCACTTACTGGCTGGCATCGTCGCGCGAGGTGTCCGGGCCCGACAGCGCTCTCTGGCTGGCGACCCAGTACGGTGGCTTCGTGGTTCCGCGCCGCTACTCAGCGTCGCGCACCACGCCATTGCCGGATAACTGGTGGAAGGGCACGGCAGGTCGACCGGCCAACCTGCTGCAGCTAGGCGACCCCGACAGGCTGCGCGATGAGCTGAAGCAGGCATTCGCCCGCGTGGCCGACGATGTACCAGGAAGCATCGGTAACTTCAGTGCGGGTCCGCAGTTCGGCCAATGGTTCAGCGCCTTGCTGGAGGGCCGGTACTGGAGCGGCGATCTGCAGCTCTGGAGTGAGGGCGAGTGGCTGCCGCGGTGGTCGGCTGCGCAGAAGCTGGATGAGTTGAGCGAGGCGCAACTGGCCGGGCGAAATATCCTCACAGTGCGGCCGGCCTTGGCCGGGGCGGATGGCGTGCAGGTGGCCAATGAAGGCGCGGTCTTTGTCTGGCGTGACCTGAACGATGAACAACGGCGCAGGCTGGGCACCGAGCAGGGCGAAGCGCTGCTGGACTACCTGCGCGGTTCGCGCCTGCAGGAGCGCCGCGAGCCGGGCAGCGCGTTGCCGTTCCGCCAGCGTTCCAGTCGTTTGGGCGATATTGTCGGATCGCGGCCGGCCTACTCCTGGCATGACCCCCAGCCATACGGCGAGCTTCCCGAACCGCTGGGTAGCGGCTACCGGGAATTCCTCGCCAGCGCGCTTTACCAGCAGCGCGCGCCGCTGGTGGCAGTGGGAGCCAACGACGGCATGTTGCACGGATTCGATGCGCTCGACGGGCGGGAGCTGTTCGCCTTTGTGCCAGCGGCGGTGTTGGGGCACCTTCGCGAGCTGGCCGATCCCGGCTATGTGCATCGCTACTACGTCGATGGGACGCCGATGGTGGGCAACGCCTGGATCGGCGAGCGTTGGCGAACCCTCCTGGTGGGCAGCACGGGGGCGGGCGGGAACAGCCTGTTCGCGCTGGACATCAGCGATCCCGAACAGGTGCGGCCGGGCAGTGTGCTCTGGGAGTTCAGCCATCCTGACCTCGGCTACACGCTCGGGCGGCCGAGCCTCATGGCCCTGGCTTCGGGACGGTTCGTGGTGGCGATTTCCTCCGGCGCCCGGGACCCGGAAAGCCGCAGTGGGGCCATCTGGCTGCTCGATGCGGCGAACGGGCGGGTGCTCAAGCGTATTGAACTGCCCGGCGCCGGTGATCTGGGGCCGGTCACGGCGATCAGCAGTACGGGCGACGTCACTGCCAATCGCCTCTATGTGGGCGACAGCCTCGGGAATCTCTGGCGCGTGGACCTGGCGGGCGAGGATGGCAGCCATTCGACGATTCCGCCCTGGTTGGCCGGCAAGCCGCTGTTCCGCGCGCAGGCGCCGGATGGCAGCCCCCAGGCGATCAGTGCGCCAGTGGCGGCTACGCTGGACCGCGGCGGGCAGGTGCGTGTGCTGTTCGGCAGCGGCCGCTATTACCGCGCGGGGGATGACGAGCCCTCCGCGCAAGGCGAAAGCCTTTACGGCGTACTCGACGAGGGGAGGGCCCTGGCGGGGCGCTCGGACCTGCGCCCGGTGTCCTCCGGCGTCGACATCGGCGGTGCCAGTGGCTGGTATCTGGACCTGCCGGCGGGTGGCCCGCGGGTGGTGGAGCAGGCGCAGGTTCGTGACGGGAAGCTGGTGCTGTTCAACCTGATCGCAGCGGGAGAGGATCCCTGCAGCGATCCGCTGGTTTACGCCTCGGTCGTGCTGGATGCCGGCTGCGGCGAGGCGCTGGGCGGTGGTTTGCGAAGCAGCGGGGTGGCGGACAATGACGCAGCACAGCAGTGCAGCGCTGCGCTGCTCCAGCCCGACCCGGAAGGCCCCTGGCGCATCGTGGGGGTGGATCGCGCAGGCCGTCCGCAGTCTGAAGCGCTCGAGCTGCTCCGCGACAGTGGCCGCAAGGCCTGGTGGGAGGCTCGCTGAGATGAGGCCGATGACGCGAGTGACTGGCGGTTTCACGCTGGTCGAAATGCTGGTCTGCCTGAGCCTGATCGGCGTCCTGCTGGGCATTGCCCTGCCGACATACCGCGAGCATATCCAGCGCGTGCGCCGCCTGGATGCGCAGAAGTCTCTGGTGGAGCTGGCGCAGTCGCTGGAGCGCTTCTACACCAGCCGAGGCAGTTACCTGGGCGCCACGTTGCCGTTCGAGCAGTCGCCGCGGGAGGCACGGGAAGCCTATTACCGCCTGGGCTTTGCCTCTGGCCCGGAGGAGTCGCGCTACGTCCTGCAGGCCGAGCCGGTTGGCGCAATGGCTGGGGACGCCTGCGGAGTGCTGACGCTGGCCAGCAGCGGGCTCCGCGGCGCGGCCACGGAACGCTGCTGGTAGCGAGGTGTCAGGTCGGCATGCGATCCACCCACTTCGGCGCAGCCAGGGGCTTCCAGGCCGCGAGGGCGCTGACCAGCGCGGCGGGCGAGGCAGCACGCTGCAACATGTCACGGTGCGGCTGACGTACGAAACGCTCCTGCACCAGGTGGTCGAGGAAGGTCAGCAGCGGGTCGAAGAAACCGTTCACTTCCAGCAGGCCAAGCGGCTTGGCGTGGTAGCCCAGTTGCCCCCAGGTCCATACCTCGAAGAGTTCTTCCAGGGTGCCCAGGCCCCCCGGCAGGGCGATGAAGGCGTCGCTCAGCTCGGCCATGCGGGCCTTGCGCGCGTGCATGCCATCGACCACTTCCAGGCGGGTCAGGCCGCTGTGGCCGACTTCGGCGTCTTTCAGGCTCTGCGGGATGATCCCGATGACCTCGCCGCCCGCGGCCAGCGCGGCATTGGCGACCATGCCCATCAGCCCCACGGCCCCGCCGCCGTAGACCAGCTGGATGCCGTTCTCGGCGAGATGGCGGCCGAGGGCTTCGGCGGCCTCCTGATAGATCGGGGTGGCGCCGGGGCTGGCGCCGCAGAATACGCAGATGGAACGCAAGGTCATGGAGCTTCCTCGATTGGCTGCCTCGTTTTGCAGACCGTCAGGGTAGCGGCAGCGGGGAGTCCGACCAAGCGCGAAATGCACTACTCCACTTGCAACCGGCGGTCGCCACCGCCGCAGGCCCCGAGGGCGTAGCAGGCGAGCAGGTGCTGTAGCAGCAGGCTTTGTAACAGCGGAAGACGGTGCATGGCGCGAACTCCTGTTGGGCCGGGGGATGGCGTCTATGCTAGGCGGGGTGCGCTGATCTGCCTCGTTGATCCTGCTGATCGACCTGATAGACAGTTCGAGGCTTGGCTCATGGCCGAAGGCCATTGATGCAGATCAGGGGAACCCCGATCGCGTTCGGGCAGTCTTCCCCTTCAGGATTCTCCGCCCAACCTGCCTAGGAGGCATGTCATGTTCCGTAAACTCGCCGCTGTATCCCTGCTTGGCCTGTTCAGTGCCCCGCTGCTGGCCGCCGAATGCTCCGTAGACATCCAGGGCAACGACCAGATGCAGTTCAGCACCAACGCCATCAGCGTCGACAAGAGCTGCAAGACCTTCACCGTGAACCTGTCCCACCCGGGCAGCCTGCCGAAGAACGTCATGGGCCATAACTGGGTCCTGACCACCGCCGCCGACATGCAGGGCGTGGTGACCGACGGCATGGCCGCCGGTCTGGACAAGAACTACGTGAAGGACGGTGACACCCGCGTGATCGCCCACACCAAGATCATCGGTTCCGGCGAGAAGGATTCGGTGACCTTCGACGTCTCCAAGCTGAAGGCCGGCGATGAATACGCGTTCTTCTGCTCCTTCCCGGGCCACTCGGCCATGATGAAGGGCACCCTGTCCGTGAAGTGATCCGGCTTTGCTGAAAAGCTTGTGATTCGAAAGCCCGACTATTGGTCGGGCTTTTTATTTCACGCTTTTTATTTAAACAAACGGAGTTAGGGTGTCCGTTGCTGGAATCCAAACGGGGGACCCATGTACCACGGTGAACGCTTCAACGCCTGGACTCACCTGATCGGCGCCGTGCTGGCCCTGGTCGGCGGCATCTGGCTACTGGTCGCCACCAGCCTGCTGGGCGAGCCGTTGCGCATCGTCAGCGTGGCGATCTATGGCACCACACTGTTTTTGCTCTACAGCATCTCCACGCTCTACCACAGCGTGCGGGGGCGGGCGAAAGTCATCCTGCGCAAGCTCGACCACCTGTCGATCTACCTGCTGATCGCCGGGAGCTACACGCCTTTCTGCCTGGTGACACTCAAGGGGCCCTGGGGCTGGACGTTGTTCGGTATCGTCTGGTCGATGGCGGTGATCGGCATGGTGCAGGAGATCAAGCCGCGCTCCGAGGCGCGGGTGCTGTCGATCATCATCTACGCGGTAATGGGCTGGATCGTGCTGATCGCGGTCGGGCCGCTGTACCGCGCGCTGGGCGGCGCCGGCTTTGCCTGGCTGGTGGGCGGCGGCGCCTTCTACACCATCGGCATCATCTTCTTTGCCTACGACAGCCGCTTCCGTCACTGGCACGGCATCTGGCACCTGTTCGTGATCGCCGGCAGCCTGCTGCACTTCATCGCCATCTGGCGTTACGTCATTCCCCAGCATTGAGCCGGACGGCGCGGGACTACCCCCGCGCCGCTAGCTGCAGAGTGCTTACGGCGCGGTCGGCAGGGCGCGCTTGTGGTGGGTCTTCTCGAAGGTGCGGACGATGATGTCGAAGGCTTCCTGGCTGACCTCCTGGCCGTGCAGGAAGGCGTCGATTTCCTTGTAGGTCACGCCGTGGGAATGCTCGTCCGGCTTGCCAGGGGCGAGGTCCTCGAGGTCAGCGGTCGGCACTTTCTCCACCAGATACTCCGGCGCGCCGAGGCTGCGGGCGATGCTGCGCACCTGGTTCTTCACCAGGCCGGTGAGCGGGGCGAGGTCGCAGGCGCCATCGCCGAACTTGGTGAAGAAGCCCATCACCGCCTCGGCAGCGTGGTCGGTGCCGACCACCAGGCCGGCGCGGGCGTTGGCGATGGTGTACTGGGCGACCATGCGGATGCGCGCCTTGGTGTTGCCTAGGGCGAAGTCGCGGGTGGCTGGGGCCAGGCCTTCCAGGGCCTGGGTTTCCGCTGCCAGCGCCTGCACCGACGGGCCGATGTTCACGGTGTGGCGCTCGTCGGGGGCGATGCAGTCCACCGAGTCCTGGGCGTCCTGCTCGTCGCCCTGCACGTTGTACGGCAGGCGCACGGCGAGGAAGCGGTAATCCTGCTTGCCGGTCTCGGCGCGCAGGCCTTCCACGGCGCGCTGGCAGAGCATGCCGGCGGTCAGCGAGTCGACGCCGCCGCTGATGCCCAGCACCAGGGTCTTCATCCCCGAGCCCTTCAGGCAGTCCTGGATGAAGCGCACGCGGCGCTGGATTTCGGCCTGCAGCTCGGCGTCGGACTGGAAGGGCGGCTGCACGTTGAGTTCTTTGGCAATGGCGGCCTGTCTGTCTTTCATCGAAGGGCTCCTGGTCGGATGCGAAAAGGGTTACTGCGCGACCTTGAACACGTGGCGCAGGTAGGCGACGAAGTTCTCGTCGCGGCATTGGGTCTTGCCCGGGGTATCGGAAATCTTCGCCACGGGGTGGCCGTTGCAGGCCGTCATCTTGATCACGATGTTCATCGGTTCCACCCCGGGGATGTCGCAGGTCAGGTTGGTGCCGATGCCGAAACTGACGTTGATCTTGCCACGCAATGCGCGGAAGAGCTGCAACGCCTTGGGCATGTCGAGGCCGTCGGAGAACACCAGGGTTTTGCTCATCGGGTCGATTCCCAGGCGGCGGTAGTGAGCGATGGCCTTCTCGGCCCAGACCAGCGGATCGCCCGAATCGTGGCGCAGGCCATCGAAGAGCTTGGCGAAGTACAGGTCGAAGTCGCTGAGGAAGGCGTCCATGGTAATGCAGTCGGTCAGCGCGATGCCCAACTGGCCGCGGTATTCGCGTACCCAGCAGTCCAGCGCGGCGATCTGGCTGTCGATCAGTCGCGGGCCGAGCTGCTGGTGAGCCATCAGCCATTCGTGGGCCATGGTGCCGATGGGCTTCACGTCGAATTCGCGGGCCAGGTGCACGTTGCTGGTGCCGACGAAGCGGCCGGGGAAGTCGCGCTTGAGGATGTGCACGACTTCTTCCTGGGTTCGGTAGGAGAAGCGCCGGCGGGTGCCGAAGTCGGCCACCTGGAATTCCTTCAGCTCTGCCTCGCTGGCATTGCCGGCCAGCCAGTCGAGCTTGCGATAGAGCTGCTCGCCGACCTGCTCCAGCACCACGTCGCGGTAGCGATAGCGGTTGCGCACCTCGCTGACGATGGCCAGCAGCGGTACCTCGAAGAGGATCACGTGCAGCCACGGCCCGCGCAGGCGGATGGCCAACTGGCCGTCCTCGATACTGGTGTGCACGTAGCGCAGGTTGAAGCGGAACAGACTGAGGAAGCGAATGAAGTCCGGCTTGATGAATGGAATGCGCTCGAGGAAGGCCAACTGGTCGGGAGTGGCTTCCAGCTCAGCCAGGCGCTCGATGCGGTAGCGGATTTCCGCCAGGTACGGGCGCAGGTCCTCGGCGTTGCGGCAGCGGAATTCCCACTCCACTTCGGCGTTGGGGTAGTTGTGCAGCACTGCCTGCATCATCGTCAGCTTGTAGAAGTCGGTGTCCAGCAGGTTCTGCACGATGTTCTCGGCAAATACGCTCTCGGCCATGATCAGTTCTCCCTGATGCCCGCGAGGGCGCTATCCAATTCGTTCTCGTCCGCGCAGAGGATGACCCCGGCGCTGCGCATTTCGTTGCAGGCGGCCCTCGCGGTTTCCTCCGCGATGGCCCGGCAGGCCGGCAGGTACAGCAGTACCTGGAAGCCGGCGCGGCGCAGCTGCAGCGCGGTGGTCTTCACGCAGTAGTCCAGCGCCAGGCCGCCCACCAGCACGTGGCTGACCGCGTTCTGCCGCAGGAATTCGATGGCCCCGGTGCTGCTGCGTTCGCCCAGGTCGTGGTAGCACGCACCGTAGGGGTGCAGGTCCGGCTCCACGCCCTTCCAGATGAAGAAGTCGTAGTCCATCGGCTTGGGCAGCTCGTCCAGCAGCTCGAAGCCCGGCGTACCCGGCACACAGTGACTGACCCAGGTGAGGTCGGCATTGGGCAGGGCGAGCGGCTGCAGCATCTGTGCCGGCTCGCTGACTACCCAGGGCGCTTGCGGGCTATGCGCGTCCTTGCTGCCCAGGCGCAGGCTGGCGCGCTCGGCCATCCGGTTCAGCGCGCCGCCGATGGCATCACCGCCGGGAACTGGCAGTTCGTTGGGGCAGAGCGGGGTGAAGCCTTTCTGGGCGTCTATATCGAAGCTGGCGATCAGGTTCATGGAAGCCTCCGCTTGACCGTTGGTGGCCTGTCGTGACCACATAATTCACGACGTGAAATAAGTCGTCAAGCAGAAAGATGGAAAATCATCGGAGGTGGAAGATGCTTTGTGTACGTGGTGAAATAAGTCACAGAGCTTCCTGCGGCGAGGAAGCGTGCGAGGAGCATCGATGAGTACCGCTGAAGTGCTGGCCACCGTGGACATCGTGGCGCTGCGTCTGAAACCCGAGCGCGGGCTGGAACTGCTGTTGATCCGCCGCGCCCAGGCGCCGTTCGAAGGTCAGTGGGCGTTGCCCGGCGTGCTGATCAACGGCCGCTGCGCCGACCATGGCCTGGATGACGCCGCCCTGCGCGCGCTGCGCGAGAAGGCGCGGGTACAGCCGGCCTACATGGAGCAGGTAGCCACGGTCGGCAACGCTGTGCGCGACCCGCGTGGCTGGTCGCTGAGCGTGTTCTACCTCGTGCTGGTGGCGCCGGATACCGCACTGGTTGCCGACGATCTCGACTTCGTGCCGCTGGAGTCAGTGCGCAGTGAGCGCTATGCGTTGCCCTTCGATCACGGCCAACTGGTGCAGCAGGCCTGCGAGCGGCTGGCCGGCAAGTCGGTGTACAGCGCGCTGCCGCTGCACCTGTTGCCGGAGCGCTTCACCGTGGCCGAGGCGCTGAAGGCCTTCGAGCTATCCATCGGCGAGGAAATCCAGCACTCCAGCTTGCGCGGACGGTTGGAGCGGATGAAGGCGGCGGGCTGGGTGGAAGATACCGGCGAGCGCCACCAGCCGCCGATGGGGCGGCCGCAGCATGTGTTGCGCTTTACGCCGCAGGGAGATGGGGCGTTTGTGTTCGATCGGAGTTTGTTGGTCTGACGCTCCTGCGCTCGGGCATTCCCCTCACCCCAGCCCTCTCCCGGAGGGAGAGGGAGCCGTTCGTGCCGGCTGATGATCTGGCGCGAACCTGCGCCTGATCAGTCCCTCTGCCTTTGGAGCGGGGCGCGCAGTCAGGGTTAGGGTCAGGGTGAGGGGCTCTTGGCGCCGTGCTGAACTCACCCCTCCATACGCTCCTCGATCCACTCGACGAACGCCCTGACCTTGGGCACCGCCGCCGCATGTTCGGGATACGCCAGGTAATAGCCGCTGCGGCTCGCCAGCCCGTGCTCCCAGGCGATCACCAGCTTGCCTTCGCTCAGCTCCTCTTCCACCAGGAAGCGCGGCAGCAGCGCCACACCGCAACCTGCCTGGGCGGCGCGGATGCACATGTAGAAAGTGTCGAAGCGCGGCCCGTGGTAGCTGTGCTCGCTGTGCTGGCCAAGGCTGAGGAACCACTCGTGCCAGGCCTCCTGGCGCGTGGCGTTCTGCAGCAGGACCAGGTCGGCCAGTTGCGTCGGCTCGCTCAGCGGCTGCGCCGGCAGGATCGCCGGTGAGCATACCGGCACCATTTCCTCGCCGAACAGCGCCACGCACTCCGCACCGGGCAGGGTGCCGGCGCCGAAGAAGAAGGCGATGTCGCAGCGCGACTGCAGCAGGTCGCCCGGCTCCAGTTCCTGGCGCAGGTCCAGGTGGATGTTCGGATGGCGATGACGCCAGCCGTTCAGCCGCGGGATCAGCCAGCGTGCGCCGAAGGTCGGCGGCGTCGCCACGCGCAGCACTTCGGTCTCGCCGCCGTAGGACAGCAGGTAGTGGGTGGACATCTCCACCTGCATGAGGATCTTGCGCACTTCCACCAGGTACAGATCGCCTGCCGGGGTCAGTTGCAGGCGGCGGCGCACGCGGCGGAACAGCAGGTGCTGGAGCATTTCTTCCAGCTGTGCCACCTGCTTGCTGACCGCGCTCTGGGTCAGGTTCAGCTCTTCGGAAGCGCGGGTGAAACTCAGGTGCCGCGCCACCGCTTCGAAGCATTGCAGGGCGGTCATGGACGGCAGGTGGCGTTTGCTCAGCATGGTGGGCAGTTCATGAATTTACGGAATGATGTGCATAGGAAACGTCGTTTGTTGTGCCCAGGCAAGCCGTTTATTACTGCTGGCATTCCAACTGGTTCTGAACCCATTCAGGAGTCCGCATGATTTCCGCACTGCTCGAATCCCTCGGCGTCGACGCCCGCCTGGTCACCGGTGGCGATCAGGTCATCCACACTCCCATCGACGGCAGCCGCCTGGGCGCGGTGCGCCTGGAAAGCGCCGCCGAGGTGGAGCAGAAGATCGGTCGCGCCGCCCGTGCCTTCGACGCCTGGCGCAAGGTGCCGGCGCCGCGTCGTGGCGAACTGGTGCGGCTGTTCGGTGAGGAGCTGCGGGCGAGCAAGGCGGCACTCGGTGAGCTGGTGTCCTGGGAGGCCGGCAAGATCACCCAGGAAGGCCTGGGCGAAGTGCAGGAAATGATCGATATCTGCGACTTCGCGGTCGGCCTGTCGCGCCAGCTCTACGGCCTGACTATCGCCTCCGAGCGCCCCGGCCACCACATGCGCGAGACCTGGCACCCGTTGGGCGTGGTCGGGGTGATCAGCGCCTTCAACTTCCCGGTCGCGGTGTGGTCGTGGAACACCGCGCTGGCGCTGGTCTGCGGCAACTCGGTGGTGTGGAAGCCGTCGGAGAAAACCCCGCTCACCGCGCTGGCGTGCCAGGCGCTGTTCGAGCGCGCGCTGAAGAAGTTCGCTGATGCGCCGGAGCACCTCAGCCAGGTGGTGATCGGCGATCGCAGCGCCGGCGAAGCACTGGTGGACGACGTGCGCGTTGCCCTGGTCAGCGCCACCGGCAGCACTCGCATGGGTCGCGAAGTCGGCCCGCGCGTGGCGGCCCGTTTCGGTCGCAGCATCCTCGAACTGGGTGGCAACAACGCGATGGTCCTGACGCCCAGCGCCGACCTCGACATGGCTGTACGCGCGGTGCTGTTCAGCGCCGTCGGCACCGCCGGGCAGCGCTGCACCACGCTGCGCCGGCTGATCGCCCACGAGTCGGTGAAGGACGAGTTCGTCAGCCGCCTGAAGACGGCTTACGCCAAGGTGCGCATCGGCCATCCGCTGGAAGGCAACCTGGTCGGCCCGCTGATCGATGAGCGCAGCTTCCTGGCCATGCAGGGCGCGCTGGAGCAGGCGCGCGGCGAGGGCGGCGTGGTGTTCGGCGGCGAGCGCCAACTGGCTGATAAATTCCCCAACGCCTACTACGTGTCGCCGGCCATCGTCGAGATGCCCGAGCAAAGCGATGTGGTGCGAAGCGAGACCTTCGCGCCGATCCTCTATGTGGTGCCTTACAAGGACTTCAACGATGCGCTGGCGCTGAATAACGGCGTGCCCCAGGGGCTGTCGTCGTGCATCTTCACCACCGACCTGCGCGAGGCGGAAGCCTTCATTTCGGCGGTGGGCAGCGACTGCGGCATCGCCAACGTCAACATCGGCCCCAGCGGCGCAGAGATTGGCGGCGCCTTCGGTGGCGAGAAGGAAACCGGCGGTGGCCGCGAGTCCGGCTCCGACGCCTGGAAGGGCTACATGCGCCGGCAGACCAACACCGTGAACTACTCGCGGGAACTGCCGCTGGCGCAGGGCATAGTCTTTGATTGACTGCGGCTACAGGCTACAGGCTACAGGCTACAGGCTACAGGCTACAGGCTACAGGCGAAGGGGGCTGGCTTTTGCCTGCCGCTTGTAGCCTACGGCCTGCAGCCATTCGAAGAAGGATCGCTGGATGTCGCTTCGCCAAGAATGTCTGTGGGAACACCTGACCCCCGATCGCCCGGAAGCCCCGGAGCTGCGCGGGGATCGCAAGGTCGACGTGTGTGTCATCGGCGCGGGCTTCACCGGCCTGTCCGCCGCGTTGCATCTGCTGGAGCGCGACCAGACGGTCTGCGTGCTGGAAGCCCACACCACCGGCCACGGCGGCTCGGGGCGCAACGTCGGGCTGGTCAACGCCGGCCTGTGGATTCCCCCGGACGAGATCGAAGCGGGCATGGGCGCGGAGGTCGGCCAGCGGGTCAACCGCATGCTCGGCAACGCGCCTTCGCTGGTGTTCTCGCTGATCGACAAGTACGCCATCGATTGCCAGGCGCGCCGCGAAGGCACCCTGCACATGGCGCACAACGCCCGCGGCCTGACCGACCTGCGCAGCCGCTGTGAGCAGTGGGGTCGCCGTGGTGCTCCGGTGGAACTGCTCACCGGCAGCGAGTGCGAGCAGGCCTGCGGCACCGACAAGATCGCCGGCGCGCTGCTCGACCGTCGCGCCGGGACGCTCAACCCCATGGCCTACGTCAGCGGCCTCGCCCGCGCCGTCGTCGGGCTGGGCGGTGAGCTGTACCACCATTCCCCAGTGGTCGGCCTGGTGCGGGTAGGCAACGCCTGGAACGTCATCACCGCCGGTGGTGTAGTCACCGCCGAACAGGTGGTGATCGCCTCCAGCGCCTATACCGAGGGTGAGTGGACGCAGCTGCGCCGCACCTTCTTCCCCGGCTACTACTACCAGGTTGCCTCGCGTCCGCTGGAGGGCGCCGAAGCCGCGCGCATCCTGCCGGGCGGGCAGGGTTCCTGGGATACCCGCCAGGTGCTCAGCAGCATCCGCCGCGACGCCGATGGCCGCCTGCTGCTCGGCAGCCTCGGCAAGGGCACCGGCAAGCCGGCGTGGTTCCTGAAGAGCTGGGCGGATCGCATCCAGCAGCACTACTTCCCCCGGCTGGGCAAGGTGGACTGGGAGTTCACCTGGACCGGCTGCATCGACTTCACCCCCGACCACCTCATGCGCCTGTTCGAGCCGGCGCCGGGGCTGGTCGCCATGAGCGGCTACAACGGCCGCGGCGTCACCACCGGCACGGTGGTGGGCAAGGCCTTCGCCGACTTCCTGCTGGACGGGGACGCCAGCGCCTTGCCGATGCCGCTCAGGCCCATGGAGGAGATTTCCGCCGTGGGCCTGCGCAGTTGTCTGTACGAAGCCGGCTTCTCCCTCTACCACGCCGGGCAATGCCTGCGGGTGGTGATCTGAGGCGGTTCAATCCGGGGCGCTCGCCGCCCCCGGTTTGACTCGGCCACGCTCGCTGCACTTTGGTCTAGCCTCTTATGGTGCGTTACCCCAGCGGGTCTGCACCGCGGATGTGCAGTTCGGTGACAGCGACGGTTACGGTTGGGGTTGCGCCTGTGGTGGCTGGAAAAAGGCCGCCTACGGGAAGGCGGGTTGCACCCTTTTGCCTGCCTGGTTGCACCTTCTGTTTTCAGTGGGTTGCACGTGTCTAGCGCTAGACGTCTGCCAGCTCTGGCTGTTTTTGCTGTAGGACTTGGTTAATAACAAAAACGAATGGCACGCCGCTTGCTGTCGATTAATCGCTGAATCGCTTAAACGAGAAATCGCCAACAAGAACTACAACGCGCCATTACAAAAACCCTCAGGAGCAAAACTCCATGTCGCAGAAGATTTTCAGAAAAGGCTTTCTGGCCCTGGCGGTAACCACCGCGCTGGGCATGTCTTCCGTTGTACAGGCCGATGTCGTTATCGGGGTCGCGGGCCCGCATACCGGGGCCAACGCCTCGTTCGGTGAGCAGTACTGGCGTGGGGCTAGCCAGGCCGCGGAAGACATCAACGCCGCCGGCGGTATCAATGGCGAGAAGATCAAGCTGGTGAAGGCGGACGACGCCTGCGAACCGAAACAGGCCGTGGCCGTGGCCAACCGCCTGGTGGACCAGGACAAGGCGGTCGCCGTGGTCGGCCACTTCTGCTCCTCCTCCACCATCCCCGCCTCGGAGGTCTACGACGAGGCCGGCATCATCGCCATCACCCCCGGCTCCACCAACCCGCAGGTCACCGAGCGCGGCCTTTCCGGCATGTTCCGCATGTGCGGCCGTGACGACCAGCAGGGCGTGGTTGCCGGCGACTACATCGTCGACGTGCTGAAGGCGAAGAAGGTCGCGGTGATCCACGACAAGGACACCTACGGCCAGGGCCTGGCGGACGCCACCCGTGCACAGTTGAACAAGCGCGGCGTGAAGGAAGTGCTGTACGAAGGCCTGACCCGTGGCGAGAAGGACTTCAACGCCCTGGTCACCAAGATCCGCGCCTCGGGCGCAGAAGTCGTCTACTTCGGCGGCCTGCACCCGGAAGCCGGCCCGCTGGTGCGTCAGATGCGCGAGCAGGGCCTGACCGCCAAGTTCATGTCCGATGACGGCATCGTTACCGATGAACTGGTCACCACCGCTGGCGGCCCGCAGTACGTCAAGGGCGTGCTGATGACCTTCGGCGCCGACCCGCGCCTGATCCCGGACGGCAAGGCCGTGGTGGAGAAATTCCGCGCCAATGGCTTCGAGCCGGAAGGCTACACCCTCTATGCCTACTCCTCGGTACAGGCCCTGGCCGCCGCCTTCAACGGCGCGGGCAAGACCGACCCGGCCAAGGCCAGCGCCTGGCTGAAGGCCAACCCGGTGCAGACCGTGATGGGCAAGAAGGAGTGGGACAAGAAAGGCGACCTGAAAGTCTCCGACTACGTGGTCTACGAGTGGGACGACAAGGGCAAGTACCACCAGCTCGACGCGTTCAAGAAGTAACCGCCTGACCCGGCCGGCGCCGCTACCCGCGGCGCCGGCTTCCCCGCAGGTCGGCGGTACGCGCGCAGCTGGTCACGAGCCGGTGATTGCGCGAGCCGTCAGCCTTTCCTGCCCTGCTTGCGCGAGTACCCAATCGTGGACGGTATCTTCCTTCAGCAAATGATCAACGGGCTGACCCTCGGGTCGGTCTACGGTCTGATCGCCATCGGCTACACGATGGTCTACGGCATCATCGGCATGATCAACTTCGCCCACGGCGAGGTGTACATGATCTCCGCCTATCTCTCGGCGGTGGGCCTGGCCCTGCTGGCCTTCTTCGGCCTGCAGTCGTTTCCGCTGCTGATTCTCGGCACCCTGGTCTTCACCATCTTCGTCACCGGCGTGTACGGCTGGGTAATCGAGCGCATCGCCTACAAGCCGCTGCGCAACTCCACGCGCCTGGCGCCGCTGATCTCCGCCATCGGCATGTCGCTGATCCTGCAGAACTACGTGCAGTTGGCCCAGGGCCCGCGCCAGCAAGGCGTGCCGACCCTGCTCGACGGCGCCTTCAAGTTCCACATCGGCGAAGGCTTCGTGCAGCTGACCTACACCAAGGTGTTCATCCTCATCGCCGCCTTCGTCGGCATGGGCGTGCTCACCTACGTGATCCAGTACACCAAGCTCGGGCGCATGTGCCGCGCCACCCAGCAGGACCGCAAGATGGCCTCGATCCTGGGGATCAACACCGACCGGGTGATCTCCTACGTGTTCGTCATCGGCGCCGCCATGGCCGCGCTGGCCGGCGTGCTGATCACCATGAACTACGGCACCTTCGACTTCTACGCTGGCTTCATCATCGGTATCAAGGCATTCACCGCCGCGGTGCTCGGCGGCATCGGCTCGCTGCCCGGCGCCATGCTCGGCGGGCTGATCCTGGGCGTGGCCGAGGCGCAGTTCTCCGGCATGGTCAACACCGACTTCAAGGATGTGTTCGCCTTCGGCCTGCTGGTGACCATCCTGATCTTCCGACCGCAAGGGCTCCTGGGTCGTCCCCAGGTATCGAAGGTGTAAGCATGACGTCCGTTACCCAGACTTCAGCCGCGCCGGCCCCGGCGCGCATCGATATCCGGAAGAGCCTCGTCGACACCGTGCTGGCCGGGCTGATCGCGCTGATCGTGTTCGGCCCCATCGTCGGCATCGTGCTCGATGGCTACAGCTTCAAGGTCGAACCGGTCCGCCTGGCCTGGATGATCGGCGCGGTGATGCTCGGTCGCCTGCTGCTCAGCCTGTTCCTGCAGACCCCTGCCGGCCTGCGCATCATGGACCGCTTCGAGAGCTCCGACTCGGGCATCAGCGTGCTGCCGCCGGGCTACAAGACGCGCCTGCGCTGGATAGTCCCGCTGGTGATCCTCGCCGCGGTGATCTTCCCGTTCTTCGCCAGCAAGTACCTGCTTACCGTGATCATCCTCGGGCTTATCTACGTGCTGCTCGGCCTGGGCCTGAACATCGTGGTCGGCCTCGCCGGCCTGCTCGACCTGGGCTACGTGGCCTTCTACGCCATCGGCGCCTATGGCCTGGCGCTGGGCTACCAGTACCTCGGCCTGGGCTTCTGGACGGTGCTGCCGCTGGCGGCCATCGTCGCTGCGCTGGCGGGGGCGCTGCTGGGCTTCCCGGTGTTGCGAATGCACGGTGACTACCTGGCCATCGTGACCCTTGGCTTCGGCGAGATCATCCGCCTGATCCTCAACAACTGGCTGTCCTTCACCGGCGGCCCGAACGGCATGCCGGTGCCGTCGCCGACCTTCTTCGGCCTCGAGTTCGGCCGCCGGGCGAAGGAGGGTGGCACGCCGATCCACGAGTTCCTCGGCATCGATTACAACCAGAACTTCAAGTTCCTGTTCATCTACATCGTGTTGTTCCTGGTGGTCATGCTGGTGCTCTACATCAAGCACCGGCTGACCCGCATGCCGGTCGGCCGCGCCTGGGAAGCGCTGCGCGAGGACGAAATCGCCTGCCGCGCCATGGGCCTGAACCACGTGCTGGTGAAGCTCTCGGCGTTCATGCTCGGCGCCTCCACCGCGGGCCTGGCCGGGGTGTTCTTCGCCAGCTACCAGGGCTTCGTCAACCCGTCGTCGTTCACCTTCTTCGAGTCGGCGCTGATCCTCGCCATCGTGGTGCTGGGCGGCATGGGGTCGACGGTGGGCGTGGTGATCGCCGCCTTCGTCCTCACCGTGGCGCCGGAGCTGCTGCGCAGCTTCGCCGACTACCGCGTGCTGCTGTTCGGCATCCTCATGGTGCTGATGATGATCTGGCGGCCGCGCGGGCTGATCCGCATCAGCCGCTCGGGCTTCGCCGTACGCAAGGGGGTGGCACCATGAGCGGTGACAAGATCCTCAGCGTCGAGCACCTGATGATGCACTTCGGCGGCATCAAGGCGCTCAACGACGTCAACCTCGACGTGGAGCGCGGCTCCATCACCGCGCTGATCGGCCCCAACGGCGCCGGCAAGACCACGGTGTTCAACTGCCTCACCGGTTTCTACAAGGCCACCGGCGGCAACATCCTGCTCAACACCCAGGGCGGCACCACCGACGTCATCAAGGTGCTCGGTCAGCCGTTCCAGGGTGGCGACTTCGTCAACCCGGCGCAGTTCGGCAACCGCCTCTACTACAAGATGTTCGGCGGCACTCATCTGGTGAACCGCGCCGGCCTGGCGCGCACCTTCCAGAACATCCGGCTGTTCCGCGAGATGTCGGTGGTGGAGAACCTGCTGGTGGCCCAGCACATGTTCGTCAACCGCAACCTCATCGCCGGGGTTCTCAACACCCCCGGCTACCGCCGCGCGGAAAGCGAGGCGCTGGACCACGCCTTCTACTGGCTGGAAGTGGTGGACCTGGTGGACTGCGCCAACCGCCTGGCCGGCGAGATGTCCTACGGGCAGCAGCGCCGCCTAGAAATCGCCCGCGCCATGTGCACCCGGCCCGAGCTGATCTGCCTCGATGAACCCGCCGCCGGCCTCAACCCTGCGGAAACCCAGGCACTGGCGCGCATCGTCCGCTACCTGCGCGACCACCACGGCATCACCGTGCTGCTGATCGAGCACGACATGGGCATGGTGATGAACATCTCCGACCACATCATCGTGCTCGACCACGGCGTGGTCATCGCCCGCGGCGGCCCGGAGGAAATTCGCCACAACGACAAGGTCATTGCCGCCTATCTCGGCGCAGACGAAGAGGAGCTGGCATGACGGCGCCGATGTTGGAATTCCGTGAGGTGGATGTGTTCTACGGGCCGATCCAGGCGCTGAAGAAAGTCTCGCTGACCGTCAACGAGGGGGAGACCGTGGCGCTGATCGGCGCCAACGGAGCCGGCAAATCCACGCTGCTGATGTCGATCTTCGGGCAGCCCCGCGCGGCCGGCGGCGCGATCCTCTACAAGGGTCAGGATATCCGCCACAAGTCCGCGCACTACGTGGCCTCCAACGGCATTGCGCAGTCGCCGGAAGGGCGCCGGGTATTCCCCGACATGACCGTGGAGGAAAACCTGCTGATGGGCACCATCCCCATCGGCATGGACCACGCCCAGGAAGACATGCAGCGCATGTTCGACCTCTTCCCGCGCCTGAAGGAGCGACGCAACCAGCGCGCCATGACCATGTCCGGCGGCGAGCAGCAGATGCTTGCCATCGCCCGCGCGCTGATGAGCCGGCCCAAGCTGCTGCTGCTCGACGAACCTTCGCTGGGGCTTGCGCCCATCGTGGTCAAGCAGATCTTCCAGACCCTGCGCGAGCTGGCGCAGAGCGGGATGACGCTGTTCCTCGTGGAGCAGAACGCCAACCACGCGCTGAAGCTGTCGGACCGCGGCTACGTGATGGTCAATGGCGAGATTCGCCTGAGTGGCACCGGGGCGGAACTGCTGGGTAACCAGGAGGTTCGCAACGCCTATCTCGGGGGGCACTGACGCAGCTGCGTTCTTTCTAGGCTGGCCGCCCTCACCCTAACCCTCTCCCAAAGGGAGAGGGGACCGTTCGGCGAAGGATGAATGCCAGGGTGTCAGCCGGCACGTACGGCTCCCTCTCCTGGGGGAGAGGGCTGGGGTGAGGGGGAGGTATCGGCACGGAATTGCCACAGGAAGAAGATTGTTCCTACGACTTATCCACCGCTCCCAGCAGAGGGGTTTCCATGCAAGACCTCCGCTTCCTCACCAACGCCGATGTGGCCCAGCGCCTGGGTTATCCGCAACTGATCGAAGCCTTGCGCATCGGCCTCGCCCATGAGTGCGAAGCCCCGGTGCGCGGCTGCCATGAGCTGCCCGAAAACGCCTCGCTGCTGAGCATGCCGGTGTGGCGCCCCGGCCAGGACATCGGCGTGAAACTGGTCACTGTGTTTCCCGGCAATGGTGCGAAGAACCTGCCGGCGGTGGCCGCGCTGTTCTGTCTGTTCGACGGCAGCAGCGGCCGCCCGCTGGCCATGCTCGAAGCCTCGGAACTGACCGCGCGGCGCACCGCCTGCACCTCTGCGCTGGCCGCCGATTACCTGGTGCGCCGCGATGCGCGGCGGCTGCTGGTGGTCGGCAGCGGCACCCTGGCGCCGCACATGGTCCGCGCCCACTGCGCGGTGCGCGAGTACGAGGACATCGCCCTGTGGGGCCGCCAGGAAGACAAGGTGCAGGCGCTGGTGGAGCAATTGCAGGACGAAGGCTACCCCGTTCATGCCTGCCCCGACTTGCGTGGCGGAGTCGCGGCGGCGGACTGCATCAGTTGCGTCACTACTTCCCGCGAGCCCATCGTGCTCGGCGAATGGTTGCGCTCGGGTTGCCACCTCGACCTGGTTGGCGCCTTCCTGCCGAGCATGCGCGAGACCGACAGCGAAGCCGTGCGCCGCGCGCGCATCGTCGTCGACACCCGCGAAGGCGCGCTGGAAGAAGCGGGCGACTTGCTGATCCCGATGGGCGAGGGCGTGATCGAGGAGGGCGCCATCGCTACCCAACTGAGCGACTTGCTGCAGGGGCGCGGAGCGCGGCGGGATGACAGCGAGATCACCCTGTTCAAATCCGTCGGTCACGCGCTGGAAGACCTGATTGCGGCGCGCCTGCTGGTGCCGTGAAGTTGTCCCGAAAATCTGTGGGCCGGGCTGTGGATAACATCTGGGAGAACGCTGCCAGGCCCCGTGGCCACTGGCGCCGTCACGGGCGCTCGATTTCTGTTCGATCACCTCGCAACCCCTGTATGGATGGACAGGTACGGCTTCGCGGAAAAGTTCCGGAAAGCTGACAATTGTCCCCGGTAGCCGTTGAAAGACCTGTGGATAACCTTGGGAAGAACTTCTCCAGCGCAACGGCGGCGCGGCTTGCGCCAGGGCGCTCGAAAATCGTCCAGCGGAAAAGACGCTTTGCGCTTGCCCACAGAATCCGTGGAGCAGCCTGTGGACAAGGTGGGTGCAACTTGCGGCAGGCCCGTAGCCATGGGGCTTTCAAGCGGCTGTTCGGGTTTTATCCAGCACGGCTGTAACGCAACGCGGCAGGTTCGGGCTGTTATGCTCGACCGACCGACAAGAACGCGCACTGCACGATTTCCCGGCATGCACCGGTGACGGCGGCGCCCAGCACAAGCCTGTAAAAAAGAGGACTTTGCGATGACCACTCCCACCCTGTTCATTACCGGCGCCACCTCCGGCTTCGGCGAAGCCTGTGCGCGGCGTTTCGCCCGTGACGGCTGGTCGCTGGTGATCACCGGCCGACGTGAGGAGCGCCTGAATGCACTGGCCCAGGAGCTTTCCGCCGAGACCGACGTGCTGCCGCTGGTACTCGACGTGCGCGATCGCGCGGCGATGACCGCCGCCGTCGACAGCCTGCCGGAGAAGTTCGCCAAGCTGCGTGGTTTGATCAACAACGCCGGCCTCGCCCTGGGCACCGACCCGGCGCAGCAATGCGAACTGGATGACTGGGACACCATGGTCGACACCAACATCAAGGGCCTGATGTACGCCACCCGCCTGTTGCTGCCGCGCCTGATCGCCCACGGCCCGGGTGCGAGCATCCTCAACCTCGGCTCGGTGGCCGGGCACTGGCCCTATCCGGGCGGCCACGTGTATGGCGCGACCAAGGCCTTCGTCGAGCAGTTCTCGCTGAACCTGCGTTGCGACCTGCAGGGCACCGGCGTGCGCGTCACCAACCTCGAGCCGGGCATGTGCGAGAGCGAGTTCTCGCTGGTGCGCTTCGGCGGTGACCAGGCGAAGTACGACAAGACCTACGCTGGCGCCGAGCCGATCCAGTCCGCGGACATCGCCGAGACCATCCACTGGATCATGAACCAGCCGCCGCACATCAATATCAACACCCTGGAAATCATGCCGGTGAGCCAGGCGTGGGCGGGGTTCTCGGTGCATCGCAAGGGCTGATGTACGGCCGGCTGACTGTCGCACTTCGGGGGCTCAGTGCCGGGATTTCTCCCTCACCCCAGCCCTCTCCCAGAGGGAGAGGGAGCCGTCCGAGCTTCTGATACCGAGGCTTCATCCTGCACCGGACAGTCCCCTCTCCCGCTTGAGGAGCGGGGCGCGCAGCCAGGGTCAGGGGGAGGGGCTCTTGACCTTGTAGGAGCGGACTCTGTCCGCGATAGGTTCCCAGCGCGCGGGAAGACATCGCGGACGGAGTCCGCTCCTACGCTCCCACCGATGCACCGACTTTTTTGTAGGAGCGAGCTTGCTCGCGAACGGCCTCGCAGCGAGGTTGGTTCGCGAGCAAGCTCGCTCCTGCGAAAAGCGGGTCAGCCGGCGAGCAGCCATGCACCCGCGCCTGCCGAAGCCAGCCCGGCGAAACGCACCAGCGGTGCCGCCGCTTGCGGCAGCGCACGAACAATCCCGTAACCCGCCGCATGCAGCGCAGCGGTTGCCGCGACGAAACCAGCGGCATACAGCCACGGACTGCTCAGTTCCGGCAGCTCCAGTCCGTGGGCCACGCCGTGGGCGAGGGCGAACAACGCGGTTGCGCCCATCGCCAGGAACAGCGGCGGGCGCACGGCCAGCGCGACGCACAGGCCCAGCGCGAGCACGGAAGCGGCAATGCCGGTTTCCATGAATGGCATCTGCAGCCCCTCGAAACCGAGCAGTCCGCCAATCAGCATGCTGCCGACGAAGGTGCAGGGTAGCGCCAGGCGCGCCGCGCCTTTCTGCTGTGCGGCCCAGAGGCCGACGGCGAGCATCGCCAGCAGGTGGTCGAGGCCGCTGATGGGGTGGGCGATGCCGGCGATCAGGCCATGGTCGCCGTGCCCCGGATGGGCGAAGGCCACCGCCGGGGTGAGGAACAGCGCCAGGCTGTAGAGGGCTTTGCGCAATTGCATGGATAACTCCCTGGTTCTTGTCGTGGGGCGACCGTTCTTCCGCGGCCGCGGAAGGGCATCAGGCTGCGGTCAGCAGCCCCTGGCGCTCGATGAAGGTGATGATCTCGGCCAGGCCCTGGCCGGTCTTCTGGTTGCTGAAGACGAAGGGCTTGTCGCCGCGCATGCGCGAGGCGTCCTGGTCCATCACTTCCAGCGAAGCGCCCACCAGTGGGGCGAGGTCGATCTTGTTGATCACCAGCAGGTCGGACTTGCAGATGCCCGGCCCGCCCTTGCGCGGGATCTTGTCGCCGGCGGACACGTCGATCACGTAGAGGGTCAGGTCGGACAGCTCGGGGCTGAAGGTGGCCGATAGGTTGTCACCGCCGGACTCCACCAGGATCAGGTCGAGGCCGGGGAAGCGCCGGTTGAGCTGGTCCACCGCCTCCAGGTTGATCGAAGCATCCTCGCGGATCGCCGTATGCGGGCAACCGCCGGTTTCCACGCCGATGATCCGCTCCGGCTCCAGTGCCTCGTTGCGCACCAGGAACTGTGCGTCCTCCTGGGTGTAGATGTCGTTGGTGACCACGGCGATGTTGTAGCGCTGGCGCAGGGCGCGGCACAGCGCCAGGGTCAGGGCGGTCTTGCCGGAGCCCACCGGGCCGCCGATGCCGACGCGAAGAGGTTGAGAGTTCATGGCAGTTCTCCTAGGAGCGGAACAGGCGGCTGTATTGGGTTTCGTGATTCATGCAGGCCAAGGCCAGGCCGAAGGGCGCGCCGCCGTGGGGCGGATTGGCGAGTGCTGCCTGGCAGGCGTTGTCGAGGTCGGGGAGCAGTTGCGAGGTGAGCTTCTGCGCGGCCAGTTGGCCCAGCGGCAGGGTCTTCATCAGCACCGCCAGCTGGTTCTCCAGCCAGCTCCACAGCCAGGCGCCGAGAGCCTGCTCCGGGGATAAACCCCAGGCGCGGGCGGCCAGGGCCCAGGCGGCGGCGAACGAGGGCTCGGGCTGTGCGGCGAGCCATTGGCGCGCGGGCTCGTCCAGCTCGGGCAGGGCTTCGAGCAATTGGCCGAGGGAGAAGCCCATCTGCCGATTCTCCAGGCCCAGCTCGCGGGTCTCGCGGCTGGCGCGGTGGCGCTCGGCGGCGTCGCGCAAGGCGCTCCAGTCGGCGGCCTGTGCCGCGCGCAGCAGCTCGGTCAGCAGCGGGCCCTCGAAGCGGGCGAGGTTCAGCTGCAACTGGTCGGCGAGCCAGGTGCGGGCGCCGTCGGCGTCCTTGACCTGGCCCTGGTCGATGGCGCTTTCCAGCCCTTGCGAATAGCTGTAGCCGCCAATGGGCAACTGCGGACTGGCCAGGCGCAGGAGCGACCAGAAACTGAAGGATTCAGCCATGGGCGATGACCTTCTCATGTCTGCCGTTCGGCTCCCTCTTCCTCTGGGAGAGGGCTGGGGTGGGGGAGCGGGGCTCGCGCCAAAACATCACAAGCGAACCCCGAACTGATGCAGCTTCGGCGCGTAGTTGAACTGTTCCTCGCCATGGTGCGAGTGGTGATGGCCGCCACCATAGGCGCCATGCTCCGGCTGGAACGGCGCTTCGATGGCTTCCACCGTCGCGCCGAGCTGGTCGAGCATGGCCTTGAGCACGTAGTCGTCGAGCAGGCGCAGCCAGCCTTCGCCGACCTGCAGGGCGACGTGGCGGTTGCCCAGGTGATAGGCCGCGCGGTTCAGTTCGCGAGCGTTGGCGCAGGTGACGTGGAGCAACTTCTCCGGCGCCGCGCTGACGCGCACCACCCGGCCATCGTTGGCCAGCAGGAATTCGCCATCCGCCAGCGGCGACTGGCCGCGTTCGAGGAACAGGCCGACGTCTTCACCGCTGCTGCTGAAGCAGCGCAGGCGGCTCTTGCTGCGCGCCTCGTAGTTCAGGCGCAACTCGGCGTCCCAGTGTTCGCGGGGTTCGATTCGTTGGTGGATGACCAGCATGGCAGCGTCCGGCAGTAGCAATGCCGGTGCTACAGCAAGGGGCTTGCCAGCGTCGGCCTGAGCTAGCGCTGGCGCGGCCTGGCGGCGTTGTCCGAACGATCAGGAATGGTGCGTGCGCGCAACATTGGTGCGCACGAAAACGGTGCGCACCATCGAGGGGCGGATGCGGCTCTTTGTGGGAGCGAGCTTGCTCGCGAACAGATTTCGCAGCGGGGCCGGTTCGCGAGCAAGCTCGCTCCTACACGAAAGCGTTGAGCGCGTGAGCGAAGCTCAGGGCCGCGAGCCGATCCCGGTCCAGTGCTTGGCGCCGATCATGATGAAGCGCAGCTGCTGGGTGATCTTGGCCTGGGGCGAGAGGTGCGTCGGCAGGCTGTCGGCTGGCGGGTCGATCAGCTCGGGGAGGGTGGCGAAGACGGTCTTCACCACCAGGTCGGCGATCACGTCGATGTCCTGGGCGCCCAGATGCGGCAGCTTGTTGAGCAATGCCAGGTCGGCGGCCAGGTCATCGGTGATGCGCTGGCGCAGGGCGCCGACGGCCTGGCGGATCGGGTGCGAGCCGCCGTATTGCTCGCGGGCGAGGAAGAGGAACTGGGTACGGTTGGCGGTCACGGCGTCGAGGAAGATGCGCACCGACGCTTCGATCACGCCGCCCAGCTCGAATTCGTTGCGGCGTACCACCCGCAGGGTTTCGCGGAAGGTTTCGTCGACATCGGCGACCAGGGCGAGGCCGAGCTGGTCCATGTCGGTGAAGTGCCGGTAGAAGCCTGCCGGGACGATCCCGGCCGTCTTCGCCACTTCGCGCAGGCTCAGGCTGCCGAAACCGCGGCCGCTGTCCATCAGGCTGCGTGCGGCATCCATCAGGGCCAGGCGGGTCTGTTGCTTCTGTTCGGCGCGGGGAGTGGACATACGGCAGTGCTATCCAAGGCGAAGGCGCAGGCACTCTAGCAAATGCCGGTCGGCGTTGGGGAGCTTCCTGCGCGGCACAGTGAACAACTGTTGACTGAAATCTCCTTCGCGTGAGATTTTAAGTGAACACGTGTTTACTGTTCGGTGTCCGCCCATGCCCCTGCTTCCTTTCGCCGGCCTGCGCTTCGTCTCGCCGCTGCTGTCACCGCTGCGCGCTCTGGTGCGTGGCCAGTGGCTGCGCGAGTCGGATGTCGATGCCGTACTGCGCGCCTGCAACCCCGGCTGGTCGCTGCGGCGCGTGTATGCGCGGGTGGAGGCACGGCAATGGGTGGCTGACGACATGCTTGAGCTACGCCTGCGCCCGAATGCGTACTGGTGCGGCGCGCGGCCCGGCCAACACCTGCAACTGTTCGTCGAGAACGGCGGTATCCGCCACAGCCGCAGCTACAGCCTGACCCGCGTCGCCGAGGACGGCTGCCTGGAGTTCGCCGTGAAGTTGCAGCCGGGCGGGCGGATTTCCACCTTCCTGCTGCAGCAGCTGTGTGTCGGCGAAATGCTGGAACTGGGCGAGCCGGACGGCGACCTGAACTGGCCAGCCGATGACCAGGGCGTGCTGCTGCTGGCGGCGGGCAGTGGCCTGACGCCTTTGCTTGGCCTGCTGCGCGAGGCGCTGGCGCGCGGTTACGGCGGCCCGGTGACGCTGCTGCATTACGTTCGCGAGCGCGGCCAGAAGGCCTTCTTCGTCGGGCTGCAAGCCCTGGCGCGGCAATACCCGAACCTCGAACTGCGCTGGGCGCTGAGCGGCGATGCCGCGCTGGACGGTGAGTTGAGCGGGCGTTTCCAGAGCGATCACGTTGCCGATCTGCAGGCTCGCCACGTGCTGGTGTGCGGTCCTGGCGGCTTCGTCGAAACGGTACGCCAGGCGCTGGGGGCGAGCAGCCGAAGCCTGCAGGCAGAAAGCTTCAGCCCGCCCGCCTGGGACGACCGCGAGCCGGCCCAGGCCGTGAGCCTGCGCTTCGCCCGCAGCGCGCTGCAGGTGACCGGTGACAGTCGTCGCAGCCTGCTGGAGCAGGCCGAAGCCAGCGGCCTGCGCCCGCTGCATGGCTGCCGGCAGGGCGTGTGCACCCGCTGCACCTGCACGCTGGTCAGCGGCTGCGTGCGCGACCTGCGCAGCGGTGAGCTGTTCAGTGAGCCGGGCCAGCCCATCCGCATCTGTGTCAGCGCGCCCCAGGGCGACCTGACCGTCGATCTCTGACCTTCTGGAGAATGTCCATGCGCGAAGATCGCGACCTCAGCGCCGCCGAGCTGGAGGCCTTCGGTGCCGAACTGGACGCCCTGCGCCAGCGCACCCTGCACGACCTGGGCGAAAAGGACGCCCGCTACATCCGGCGTATCCGCGCGGCGGTGCGCTTCTGCTGCTGGAGCGGCCGCGTGTTGCTGATGGCAGGCTGGTTCCCGCCGACCTGGCTGCTGAGTACCTTCCTGCTCGGGCTGGGCAAGATCCTGGAGAACATGGAGCTGGGCCATAACGTCATGCATGGCCAGTACGACTGGATGAACGACCCGGAGTTTTCCGGGCAGAACTATGAGTGGGACATCGTCGGCCCCGCGGATTTCTGGCGGCACACGCACAACCACGTGCACCACACCTACACCAACGTGCTGGGCATGGACGACGACGTGGGCTACGGCGTGGTGCGGCTGTTCCCGGAACAGAGGTGGAAACCGTTCTACCGCTGGCAGCCGCTGTGGGTGACGATCCAGGCGCTGCTGTTCCAGTACGCCGTGGCGGTGCAGCACCTGCGCCTGGACAAGTACGTGAAGGGGCGGATGAGCAAGGAGGAACTGCGTCCGCTGCTGCGCCAGTTCAACGCCAAGGTCGGGCGCCAGTGGGTCAAGGACTACGCCGTGTTTCCGCTGCTCGGCCTGTTCTCCGGCGCATTCGGCGCGGTGCTGCTGGGCAACCTCATCGCCAACCTGATGCGCAACCTGTGGACCTTCACCGTGATCTTCTGCGGCCACTTCACCGAGAAGG
The DNA here is from genome assembly GCF_029840045.1 of Pseudomonas sp. GD03903. Classification (NCBI taxonomy): domain Bacteria; kingdom Pseudomonadati; phylum Pseudomonadota; class Gammaproteobacteria; order Pseudomonadales; family Pseudomonadaceae; genus Pseudomonas; species Pseudomonas sp. GD03903. The sequence goes on from NZ_JAOCBT010000001.1 coordinate 566,785, forward strand.
CCGCGGTGTTCCCGCCCGAGGTGCTGCAGGACGAGACGCGCGGCCACTGGTACCTGCGCCAGTTGCGCGGGTCGAGCAACCTGGAGGGCGGCCCGCTGTTCCACATCCTCACCGGCAACCTCAGCCACCAGATCGAGCACCATCTCTATCCGGACCTGCCGGCGCGCCGCTATGCGCAGCTGTCGTGCGAAGTGCAGGCGATTGCCGCGCGCTACGGCCAGACCTACAACAGCGGCCGGCTGTCGGCGCAGTTCGCCACGGTGCTCAAGCGCATCTGGGTCCATCGCCGGCCGACGCAGCCGGCGATCGCCTGAGGCGAATCAGGCGCGGCGGGTCATCGGCGAGGCAATCTCTTCACGCAGGGCGCGCAGGTCGGCGGCGTCCTGGTTGAGGTGATGAATGGACTTCAGCAGTTTCTGCCGGAGCAGGTCATCCTGGACCTGTTCGACTGCCCGCATGACTTCCAGGGCCGTGGCTTCGTTATTGGCGGCGACGGCGTCGAGGGTCTTGCGCAGGCTGCGGGTTGCGTGGTGCACGGGGAGATCTCCTGAAAACTGCGAGCACCCTACGACCTGATTATTTCCAATAAATTTCAACAAGTTGCTTTCCGATCGGTGGTCATGATGTCGCACAGCTGGCGCATCGCTTCAGGAAAGCATGCACAGCGCCAGCAGTGGCACCAGGTTGAACAGCAGGACGCCGATCTTGTAGACCGCCATGCCGCCGTAATGAATGCCATCGAATCGCTCCACCGGCAGGGAGAACCAGCGGGTGTGCAGGCGATAGACGAAGTCGTGGGCGAGGGTAAAGGCGGCGAACCAGATCAGCAGGATGGCGTAGTTGATCAGGGTGCAGTAGAGCAGGAAGGGTTTCAGGTCCTGGAGCAGCATGGCGATTCTCCGGGTACATACTGCGTTCGACGCGCGCCCGCAGGGATGGTTTCAGGCATCCGCGTGGCAGCGCTCCGATAGCCGATGCGCTGGCCGCCGGCCATAATGCGCATCCGCCGCAAACCATGTGATCTTTGCCGCGCGACTGCTGTCCGATGTGCGGACGGCTAACCTTGCCGTGACATCCCACCTTCCTCATCTGCCTGCCGGACTCGCCATGTTCAGCCCGCTCGTCACCTTTCCCGCGCTCTACACTGCTACGCTGCTGATGCTCGCCGGCTCCGGCCTGTTCACCACCTACATGGGCCTGCGCCTGACCCAGGAAGGCGTCAGCGACCTCTGGGTCGGCGGCCTGATGGCGGCGTACTACTTCGGCCTGGTCTGTGGCGGCAAGTTCGGCCACAAGCTGATTGCCGGGTTCGGCCATATCCGTTCCTACGTAGCCTGCGCCGGCATGGCGACGGTAATCGTGCTGATCCACGCGCTGGTCTCGCAGCTGGAGGTGTGGATCGCTCTGCGCTTCGTGATGGGCGCGGTGATGATGAACCAGTACATGGTGATCGAGAGCTGGCTCAACGAGCAGGCCGAAGGGCACCAGCGCGGCAAGGTATTCGCCGGCTACATGGTGGCGGTGGACGCCGGCCTGGTGGTCGGCCAGGGCCTGCTGGCGCTGAGCCCGGCGCTGGATTACAAGCCGCTGCTGCTGGTCGCCATCTGCTTCTCGTCCTGCCTGATCCCGCTCGCGCTGACCCGCCGCGTCCACCCGGCCAAACTGGTGGCGGCGCCGCTGGAGATCGGCTTCTTCTGGAAGCGCGTACCGCAGTCGCTGGGCACTATCTTCGTCGCCGGTCTGATGGTCGGCGCCTTCTATGGCCTGGCGCCGGTGTATGCGGCGCGCAACGGCCTGGACACCGCGCAGTCGAGTTTCTTCGTCGGCATGTGCATCGTCGCCGGCTTCTGTGCGCAGTGGCCGCTGGGCTGGTTGTCCGACCGGGTGAATCGCAGCTGGCTGATCCGCGCCAACGCCTTGCTGCTGTGCCTGGCGGCGGTGCCTATGTGGGGGCTGATCGAGCTGCCCTACACGCTGCTGCTGGCGAACGGCTTTGTCACCGGCATGCTGCTGTTCACCCTTTATCCGCTGGCCGTGGCCCTGGGCAATGACCACGTCGAGCAGTCGCGCCGTGTGGCGCTCTCGGCGATGCTGCTGACCACGTACGGCGTCGGCGCCTGTATCGGCCCGCTGTTCGCCGGCGCGATGATGCGCCACTTCGGCCCGGGCATGTTCTACATGCTGGTGTCGGCCTATGCGCTGATCCTGATCTTCTGGGTGCAGCCCAAGCGCGTTACCGGCGTGCACCGCGTCGACGAGGCGCCGCTGCACCACGTGGCGATGCCCGATACCGTCAGCCCGATGGCCGCTGCGCTGGACCCGCGTGTCGACGAGGTGCCGGAGGAGTTGGTGGTGGAAGCGCCGGCGACCATCGGCCGCTCCGATGGCGAGCCGGATGGTGGCGAAGCTAGAGGTTGATGTCGGGAGCGGGGGATAAGAAGGCTCGCAGGGCCTTCTTATCCCCCGTTGCCTTAAAGGAGAGAGGCGTTTGCTTCCAGCAGTATGGCGTTCAACTCGGTGCTGATGGCGCTTGGGTAAGAGGTATCGGCGCGGGCTGACCAATCCGTCTGCTCGCTGGCGCTCTTCGAACCCATGGGGAACATGTTGTTTGCGCCATCAGTCAGCAAATCTTGCAGGGCCGGCAGACTTCTGGAGAAGGGTGAGCCTGCATCGTTATTGGCCCCTGTGGATTTTTCCCGTTCGGCGGCAATGGTGATGTTGCCGGTCCAGCCTGGACCAAGATCGGACAGATTGATCGGGTAATTGCTCCCATCGGTGGTGCTGCCAATGGCAATGGAAGAGGCGGGGGTGTGCTCATCATCGTCAAGCGGGGGCGGCATTACGCAAACTTCGAGAGGGGCGCACAGGCCGCTCGAGTTGCCCGCTTTATCGATCACTTCCACCGTGAAGGTGTGCATGCCGGTGACCAATGGCTGCTGATTGTCCAGGGTGTAATGCCACTTCCCATCGGCTCCTACCGGTACTTCGATCAGTTTTTCACCATTGTGGTAGGCCACCACGGTGCTGCCGGGTTCGGCCTCGCCGCTTCCGCTCCGGTTGTCGACGAACCAGTCGGTTGCCAGGGCGGGAGGGATGGTGTCGACGGTGAAGTTCCAGGCGGGGCTTGGCTCGCCGTTGCCGGACCAGCCACCGAAGGCCACGGTTGTGAGGCTATGCGGGCCTTCGCTCAAGTCGGTGTCTGGTGTGAAGGACCAAGTGCCGTCGGAGAGCGCCTTGGTACCGCCCAGCAGCGTGGTGCCATCGTAGATTCTGACGAAGACTGTGCCCGTGCTGCACCGGCCCACCAGTTGCGGGCGAGCATCATTGGTCAGTCCATCCGGCGTGATTTCGCCTTGGAGGTCATCAGTGTGGCCGATGATTTGCGTGATGTCGGCCTTGCCCGACCATGGCGGCACGACAAACTCGATCGGCTCGGTCTGCCCGCTGCTGTTGCCTGCCTTGTCTATCACTTCAACGGTGAAGCTGTAGGTGCCGGGCCCTGAGTATTCCTCGAAGGTGCAATGCCAGTCGCCATTTTTATCGGCCACCACGTCGGCCCATTTCGTGCTGTTGTGGTAAATCACCACGGTGCTGTCGGCTTCGGCTTTCCCGCTGACGCCATACCGGTCGGCACTCCACTCGGTCGGTAGCGCCGGTGGGGTGGTGTCGACGGTGAAGTTCCAGGCGGGGCTTGGCTCGCCGTTGCCGGACCAGCCACCGAAGGCCACGGTTGTGAGACTATGCGGGCCTTCGCTCAAGTCGGTGTCTGGTGTGAAGGACCAAGTGCCGTCGGAGAGCGCCTTGGTAGCGCCCAGCAGCGTGGTGCCATCGTAGATACTGACGAAGACTGTGCCCGTGCTGCACCGGCCCACCAGTTGCGGGCGAGCATCATTGGTCAGTCCATCCGGCGCGATTTCGCCTTGGAGGTTGTCAGTGTGGCCGATGACTTGCGTGATGTCGGCCTTGCCCGACCATGGCGGCACGACAAACTCGATCGGCTCGGTCTGGCCGCTGCTGTTGCCTGCCTTGTCGATCACTTCAACGGTGAAGCTGTAGGTGCCCGGTCCGATGGGATCTGATCTGGTGAGTTTCCAGTCGCCTCTTGCATCAACCTCCACTTCGGCCCATTTCGTGCCGCCTTCGTAGAGCACCACGGTGCTGCCTGCTTCGGCCTTCCCGCTGGCGCCCCATCGGTCGGCACTCCACTCGGTCGGTAGCGCTGGCGGGGTGGTGCCCGACCCGCTGGGAGCAGCATGCCTGTTGCCGCTGCCCTGAGTGTGATGATGGTAAGCGCTACCCGCAGCGCCAATGGCGGCAGCGCCAGCCAAGTAGGGCCACAGTGGAATGGCGGCGGCGTGATCGGTGGTTGCGCCTATTGCTTCGGGCATTACGCCCAACGCAGGGCCGCCAAGGAAAAGAGGGGCAGATTCTCCGTCGGCCAGCAGAAGATGCCCATCTGAACCGAGGCCGTCAGTACGCAAGTAGGCATGAATCTGCCCATCGGCATCGACGTTGCAGAGCTGTGCATGAGTCTCATCGCCGTAGAAGTTTTCCAGCGTCAGGTTGGGTTCGTCGATGCCGTCGATGAATATCTGCAAATCGTCGCCGGCTCGTTTGACGATGATGTTGTCCCGAGCCGTGCGCTCATCGCTCATCTGCAATAGATACTGAGCATCCGCAATGGCAGTGACCTTGCCGCCGCCTGCGATAACGGCTCGGCTGGCGGTTTGACCGTGTATCGTGGTCAAAAGCAGATTTTTGCCGGGCATGACCTTTCATCCTGAATAGTTTTTGAGGCGCCTACTGTAGTTGGGCGTCCGGCAATAGCCCTGTACGAAATCGCGGAGAGAGTCAGCGATTTTTTTTAACTTCTTCCCTGAATTTCCGAAGTGGCTATATGAGGTCGAGGGCTGACCGGTATGGGTGTCCCCAGTGAGAGGAGAGGAATGGGATAGGGGCTCAGCGCACGGCGTAGGGGCATGAAAAAGGCCGATGCCACATCATGGTCATCGGCCTGGAGGGGGGAAGTGGCGGTGGATCCACACGTTTCGCTGTGTGCGGCATACCTGAATCAGGAGATACGTTTCAGGTGGGCATCGAACACAGTGTCACCACCGGATTCGGCGACCATGTTGCTGTGCAGCTTGTCGATGGTGTGCTCGGAACCGTTCTCGGCAACGCGGGCCTCTTCCATCTGCTTGTGCAGGCGGTCGATGGTGCGTTCGGAACCGTTGTCGGCCACACGGGCATCGTTCATTTGCTTGTGCAGGCGGTCGATGGTGCGGTCGGAGCCGTTCTCGGCGACGCGGGGTTCAGCGCTCTGCTGCTGCAGTTGGTGAGTGCTGCGCGGGCCGTTGTTGAGGATGGCCGGAGCGGCGAAGACGGCGCTGGCGGTCATCAGGGAAGTGAGTGCAAGGCTGAGGGCGATCTTGGTTTTCATTTTGCGTGGCTCCGAAAGGGGGCGGTAAGTTTTGGCTACAGGGTTATTTTCCCTTCGGATAAATCGATTTAAAAACGATGCTGCGTAATACAGAGCATCAGTGTTGTCGATTATTTAGCCGGCTAATTTCAACTATCGGCGTCGATGATGGAACGACGAAAACCGCTCTAGGGCGGTTGTTTCTGGTGCGTTGTCAGTGGTTTCAGGCAAGACGCCGTTACAAAACACGGCTGGCCAGGCATCGAAGTTGGGGATGCGCGGGGCTGGAGCGATAAGAAAGCCCGGCCGAGCCGGGCTTTTCTCTCACCTTTCGGTGTACTGCCTTGAGCCTTACGCCTTCAGATGGGCGTTGAAGACGGTGTCGCCACCCGACTCGGCAACCATGTTGCTGTGCAGTTGGTCGATGGTGTGCTCGGAGCCGTTTTCGGCCACGTTCATCTCACCGTGCAGGCGGTCGATGGTTTTGCTCGAACCGTTTTCAGCGACGCCCAGTTGCTTGTGCAAGCGGTCGACAGTCTGGCTGGAGCCGTTCTCGGCGACGTTCATTTGCTGGTGCAGGCGGTCAATCGACTTGCTCGAACCGTTTTCGGCAACGCTCATTTCGCTGTGCAGGCGGTCGATGGTTTTGCTCGAACCGTTTTCAGCGACGCCCAGCTGCTTGTACAGGCGGTCGACAGTCTGGCTGGAGCCATTCTCGGCGACGTTCATTTGCTGATGCAGGCGGTCAACCGATTTGCTCGAACCGTTTTCGGCAACGCTCATTTCGCTGTGCAGGCGGTCGATGGTTTTGCTCGAACCGTTTTCAGCCACGCCCAACTGCTTGTGCAGGCGGTCGACGGTATGGCTGGAGCCATTCTCGGCGACGCTCATTTTCTGGATCAGGCGATCGACCGACTGGCTGGAGCCATTTTCAGCGACACGGGCCTTGGCGGCGTCCAGTTGTTTCTGCTGTTGATCCAGGGTGCGCTCTGCGCCGTCCTGGGCCAGAACCTGAACCTGGCTGGCGTTGATCACAGGGGAATCTTGCTGGGAGCCGGCGAAAGCGGCATTGGCAGCAAGTACGGAGAGGGCAAAGCCAAGTACAAGGGTGCGTTTCATGATGCGGCTCCAGAAAGAGTGGGGAGTTCGTTGGACACGGACTCAGTATCTGTTCTGGATTATCGATTGGAAAACGATGCCGGAAGATAGTCGCTATCGATGCCGATGATTGTTAAATAAATTGTTTAAAATCAAATAGTTGATTTTGAAAATTGACTTCTATCAATGCCTTCGATTGGCGTTATCGGTGGGATTGTTAGTATCTGATTATTGGATGTATTAGTGGGTCGAGGGTGACCTGACCGCTCTGTGGCGCGGCTTTGCGCGGAAAGACGGGGGCAGAAACGCGACGCCCGGCCGGAGAGCCGGGCATCGGTGGGAGCGTTGGAGAGGGGTTATTTCAGGTCCTGCAGCAGGTCCGCCATATCGTCAGCGTGCTCTTCTTCCTGCGCCAGGATCTCCTCGAACAGGCGACGCGTGGTTGGGTCGTCGTCGCCCAGGTAAACGACGATCTCGCGGTAGCTGTCGACCGCAATGCGTTCGGCGACCAGGTTCTCGGTGATCATTTCACGCAGATTGGCGCCCGCGACGTACTCGGCGTGGGAGCGCTCGGTCAGGCCGGCGGGATTGAAGTCCGGTTCGCCGCCCAGCTGCATGATGCGCTCGGCCAGCAGGTCGGCGTGCTGCAGTTCCTGGGTGGCATGCTCGAGGAATTCGGCTGCGGCAACGCTGGCTTTCAGGCCTGTCGCCATGAAGTAGTGGCGCTTGTAGCGCAGGTAGCAGACCAGTTCGGTGGCCAGCGACTCGTTGAGCAGACGCAGCACGGTCTTGCGGTCGGCATGGTAGCCCTCGGTCACCGCGCCGTCCTCGATGTTCTGGCGCGCCCGCTGGCGCAGGGTCTGGACGTCGGTCAGTTGTGCCTGGTTCATCAGTCATCTCCTTGTGGCAAACCGGCGCTGCGGTGGCGCACGGCTGAAATCGGGTCACAAGGGTGTGAGTCGCCGGTGGCGGCGAAAGTTTAAGTTTTCTCGCCATGGCGTCTGCATCAGACCTTCCGCGTGCAATTCGGCGGATACAACGCCCCGCTATGCTGGTCCAAGTGATCAGGCCAAGGGAGAATGCCGGCCCGGCATGCTCAGGCGGCCAATGTTTACCGGCAGCGACGTGGGGACGTCGCTGCTTCCACCGACGCGGCCAGCAGGGAGTTCAGGTATGACGCGCGGGAAACGAATCTGCCTCTGGAGCTTCATCGGTTTCATCGCGGTGATCGCCGCGCTGGTGGTGTTCATCGCCACCTTCGACTGGAACCGGGTGAAGCCGACCATCAACGAGAAGGTCTCGGCCGAGCTGGGGCGCCCCTTTGCCATCAATGGCGACCTGCAGGTGTTCTGGCGCACGGAACCTGCGGAGGGCGGCTGGCGCGCTTACGTGCCTTGGCCGCACTTCAGCGCCGCCGACATCACCCTGGGCAATCCGGACTGGGCGGCGGGCAAGACGCGCGCGGCGAACTTCGCGAGTCTCGAAAAAGTCGAATTCCGCCTCGCCCCGCTGCCGCTGTTGTGGCAGACGGTGCGCATCCCGCAGATCGTCCTGACCCGTCCCAGCGCGGATTTGCTGCGCCTGGCCGATGGCCGCGCCACCTGGACCTTCGAGCTGCCGAAGAAGGAAGAAGACCCCAACGCCATGCCCGAGCAATCCTCGTGGAAGCTGGATATCGGCGAGATCGGCTTCGACAAGGGCAGTGTCAGCCTCGATGACCAGAGCCTGAAGACTCGCCTGGAGCTGCTGGTGGACCCGCTTGGCAAGCCGGTGCCTTTCGGCGAGTTGGCTGGCAAGGCGCTGGCCGGCGGCGACAAGGCCGATACCCAGGACTACGTCTTCGGCTGGAAGCTCAAGGGCCAGTACAAGGGCCTGCCGTTGAGTGGCGCGGGCAAGGTCGGCGGCATGCTCGCCCTGCAGGATGCGGCCAAGCCCTTCCCGGTGCAGGCAGACGTGTCCGCCGGCAGTACCCGCGCGAGCATCGTCGGCACGCTGACCGACCCGCTGAACCTCGGGGCGCTGGACCTGCGCCTGAAACTGGCCGGCACCAGCATGGCCAACCTCTTCCCGCTCACCGGCGTGACCCTGCCCGATACCCCGGCCTACGAGACGGACGGCCGCCTGAAGGCCGAGCTGCACGATTCGGCCGGCGCGCAGTTCCACTATGAGAACTTCAACGGCAAGGTCGGCGACAGCGATCTGCATGGCGACCTGGTGTTCGTCAATCGCCAGCCGAGGCCCAAGCTGTCCGGCAAGCTGCGCTCGGACCAGTTGCGCATGGCCGACCTCGGCCCGCTGATCGGCGCCGACTCCAACCAGGAGAAACAGGCGCGCGGCCAGAGCACGCGTCAGCCGGCGGACAAGGTGTTGCCGGTGGAGGAGTTTCGCACCGAGCGCTGGCGTGCCATGGATGCCGACGTGGAATTCACCGGCAAGCGCATTGTGCACAGCGACAAGCTGCCGATCAGCGACCTCTATACCCACCTGGTACTCAACGATGGCTTGCTGACCCTGGAGCCGCTGCGCTTTGGGGTGGCCGGCGGCACGCTGGATTCGCACATTCGCCTGGACGGCGGCAAGACGCCGCTGCAGAGCAAGGTGCAGTTGCAGGCGCGCAGCTTCAAGCTCAAGGAGCTGTTCCCCAGCTTCGCGCCGATGCAGTCGAGCTTCGGCGAGCTCAACGGCGACGCCGCGATCACCGGCACCGGCAACTCGGTGGCGACCATCCTGGCCGGCGCCAACGGCGAGATGAAGCTGCTGATCAATGACGGGCGCATCAGCCGCAGCCTGATGGAGATCGCCGGGCTCAACGTCGGCAATTATGTGGTGAACAAGCTGTTCGGCGATGACGAGGTGAAGATCAACTGCGCGGCTGCCGACGTAGGCATTGCCAATGGCCTGGCCAAGCCGCGGGTGTTCGCCTTCGATACCGAGAACGCGATCATCACGGTCGATGGCAGCGCCAACTTCGCCACCGAGCAGCTCGACCTCGACATCACGCCACAGAGCAAAGGCGTACGGATTTTCTCCCTGCGTTCGCCACTCTATGTGCAGGGCACCTTCAAGAACCCGAAAGCCGGCGTGCATGTATTGCCGCTGGCGGCGCGTGGCGCGGGGATGGTCGCCCTCGGCGTGGCGGTGGCTCCGGCGGCGGCGCTGCTGGCGCTGATCGCCCCGAGCAAGCAGGACGACAACCAGTGCGCCGCCTTGCTGCAGCAGATGAAGCAACCGGCGAAGGCGCCCGCCACGCGCAAGTGATCAGGAGGCGCCTGTAGGAGCGAGGGGGACGCCTAGT